>NZ_JBHJYK010000031.1:0-97208 GCF_042269865.1 Streptomyces sp. NPDC055966 | reverse complement strand
CGCCGTCCGTCCGGCGTCGTCGGGGGCGGCCCCGGGTGGTGTCGCCATCGTCCACCGTCCCTGGGCCGCCTGAAGCGCGCCACCGCGGCGGCGCTTGGTGATATCGATTACGGCCCCGGGCCCGCTCGTGTTCATCTCGGGCGGTGCGGGGTCGGCCGGCTCTGCTGCGGACATGGTCCGGCTCCGATCCTCCGGCAGAAAGGGTCCTCGAAACACGCCCGGCTGGTCGGGGCCGGCCGTCCCCCCGGTGTGCGGCTGCCAGTCCACACGCTGGGGTTGTCACTGTGGCACTGATTCTTGTCAGTGGTGGATACCAGGGTCGGTTTTAACGCTGCCGTGACCGGATCTGGTTACGCAGGTGGCTGGAACTGCTACCGCTGGTAATGCTGTTGGGGTGGTATGGGTCAGCCCCTGCTCCATTGGGGACGGTGTTGCCGACAACGACCCGGGGGTGGTGCAGGGGCTGTGAGACCTCACGGTGCCCGGTGGGCGTAGCCGTCTGGTAGACGAGAGTCTAGCCGCGGAACTCGTCACGGAGATAGACGTCTTCCCCGACCTGTGAACCAGCTGTCGGACGGTGCCTGGGTGTGTGGGTGGTGGCCTGGCCGCCATGGGCCGCAGCCGGTAGCCCGGTGGGCTGCGAACCACGCAGGCCCCCGCAGCGGCCTGGCGGCCGGCCACCCATCCCGTGGGGGGCCAGCCCCTCCACCAGATCAAGCGGATATATGCAGGGGGAAGACCCTCGACATGCGATCACTCGAACGGGTGATCGGAAACCCCGGCAAGCCACCACATACTGACCAATGTTCAATGGTCTGGTCCGGGCACACGGAAAAGGGCCCCGCCCACCTGCCCGAAGACAGGGAGCGGGGCCCACTGGTACAGCGTCAACGGCAGCAGGCTGCCTGCGTCTCCGGGTCCTTGCCCAGCATCTCGTACACCGTGGCGCGGTCCTCCGGCGGCATCTTGTGCAGCAGGAGCATCCCCGCCTCCGTGCCGTTGTCGTAGGGGAACCGCTTCAACGACGTCAGCTCGGCCGGCTCACCCAGGGCCTCGCGCGGCTCGGGGATGACGTCCGCCCGCGGCTCCTTACCCTCGGTCGGCACGGCGTCGTCCGGCACTGGGTTTTGGGTTGGGCGCGGCTCGGGCTGCGGGTTTACCGCGGTAAACCGAACCCCCCTCGTCGGCTCCTCGGCCGGCTCGGGGGACTCCCGCGCCGGCGTCTGGTTTACCGCGGTAAACCGGGGAGGCTGTTCGGGGTCAGGCGAAGCAGGTGCCGGAGCGGGTGTTGTCGCGGGCGCAGGCTGGTTAGCGGCCTGTTCACGCAGCCGGGCCCCCGCCTCCTTCTCCAGACGGCGCCGCTCGAGGTGCTCATCCCACGCCGCGGCCTGGACGTCGGCCGGGAGACCGGCGATGTCCCGGGCGACCCGGACCGGCATCTCGCCTGCGCTGACGAGCTCCTGTAGCTCGGGAGCAAGCTTGAGGAGCTTGCGCTGCTGACTGACCCAGCCCTTCGTCTTGCCGTAGTAGGCGGCCACCCGGTCGGCGCCCTCCAGTTCGGTGACCATCGTCTCGATGGCGATGGCCCGCTCGATGGGGTCGAGGTCCTGCCGGTCGTTGTTCTCCGACTGCACTGCGTCGAGGAAGTGGGCCCGGGACTTGGCCACGTCTTCGCGGTGGATGACCTCGAGGACCGTCCGGCCGGCGAGCTGGGAGGCGCGGTAGCGGCGCTCCCCGTTGGCGATGACGTACGCGGCCTGGCCCACGCGGTCGGCCTCGTCGGGCCACAGCTTGAGGTAGCCGGCGCGGGAGACAACGACCGCGGGCTGAAGCTGTTCCTTCTTCAGCTTCTCCCCGAACTCTTTCAGTTCGTCGTCGGTTCCGAAGTTGCGGCGCGGGTTGAACCGGGTGCAGTGCAGCTTCTCCAGCGGCAGCGACAGCAGGATGGCGTCGCTGCGGCCGGGGACGTCTTCGACTTTCTGGTTGGCAAGCGAGACGAGGCTGGTGCGCCTTCCGCCAGACATCACTTACCCCCTCCGTAACCCAGCTCCAGGGCGAGGCGGAAGAAGTCCTCGCGGGCTTCCATCGCCACGCGGTTCTTCGGGTACTGGGTGACGACGCGGCCTTCGACGGAGGCGCGGGTGTGGACCTTGTAGCGCCGGATGACGGTGCGGGCGCGGGGCCAGCCTTGGGCGTCGATGTAGGCCTCGGTGTCGAGGAGGTCGGCGGTGCCGTCGCGGGGGTCCCAGTTGTTGATGACGACCTTGAACGGCAGGCCCGTGGGTTGGATGACTTGCTCGATGGTGCGGGCGGTCGGGTCGAACGCGAGGCCCTCGGGAGGCATCGGGACGATCACGTCTTTGGCGTACTTCAGGGCCTCGAGGAGGAGGTTCTCGTCTTGCAGGCTTCCTGGTGTGTCGATGAAGACGTGCATCAGCCGGTCGGAGTGGCTGAGGACGTCGGCTGCGACGGCTCCCAGGTTGAGGGTGGCGGTGGTCTTGCCGACGCCGCCCTTCTGGTTGGCGATGACGTGGACCTCGGCCCCGGCGTCCTTGAGGATGGCCAGGTTCTCCGGGGTTTCGTGCTCTTGGGAGAAGTTGAAGGGCAGGTCGGTGATCCTGTTCGCCCACCAGACGGTTGAGGCCTGGGGGTCGATGGACACGACGTAAACGGCAGGTGGCATTGCGCGCTCCGTATGCTTCCCGCGGGTTCCGGTACTTCGGGCGTGCAGCATCTTTCCAGACGGAGGCCTGGCGACTGGCACCGACTCCGGCAATTCGCCCATGCGGTGGCCTGCTGCTGGTTTACCGCGGTAAACCAGCGTCCGTTCCCGGCCCGTAGGCCCCGCGACAGCGGCACTGTGGTTTACCGCGGTAAACCGGCTTGGCCCTCACGCCGCGTCAGTGACTTCGACTTCTTCGTCGTCCGGTTCCCCGTAGGGTCGGCCGTCCTCGTACGTCGCCTCCCTGAACAGCTCGGCGTGGAGGACGGCGACCGGCGGCCGCGGGTACACCAGCTTCGGCTTGGGCGGCACGGTAGTGACGGGCATCAGCAGCTCCCAGTGGATGTCAGGGCAGGATCGGCGGCCGCCGACGGCTGCCGGGCGGGGCAGACGTCGAGGGTGACGACGCAGATGCGGCCGCGGATCCAGTCATCCAGCCACGCCTGTTCCTGCGCGTCCTCAGCGTTGTGCCAGGCGTCGGGGTACCGGTGGGCGGTGGGTTGGGGCATGCGCGGCCTCCTCGTGCGGTGATCGCGTACACCGTGCACCACAACCGGAGATCCGTTCCCTCCGCTCACACGGAGATCCGGTACACCGGCACGCCAGCCGCCTTGGCCCGGCGCATGCAGTCCGCTGTGCCGTTGCTGCTGTTCACCTGAGCAGCCACGAGCAGCAGCGGCCGTGCGTCGACGATCTCCTGATTCCGGCGATGCCCGGCGAGCGGGCAGTAGGTGCGGCCGTTCCTCTTGGGCTTGCGGTGTCCAGGCTGGCACTCGGGCCCGCACGGGCCTTCCCAGTCCGCCGGGAGCCGCCGGCGAGGCACGCCGTTGGCGACGGCCCAGGCGTCGCCCATGGCGTCAGCTCCGTCCCGGGCGTCACCGTGGATCAGCTCGATGCCGTCGTATCCGTCCTCGAGAGCGTCGTGCCACACGAGGTACAGCATGGTCTCGAGCAGGGGCACGTCCCTCCATTTGCGGCTTCCGGTCAGGCCGATGAGGGCAAGAGGCACGGCAGTCCCCTCTCAGGCGGCGTCGAACGCGCGGCGGGGTGTCCGGCCGGCGGCCTGACTGCGGGCGTAGGCACGAGCCGCGGCCTCGGAGGCTTCCATGCTTCCCGGGACCGGCCCGGCCTTCCGTATGGCCTCCTCCTCAACCCAGCCGGCTTCCCGATGCTCGTCTTCCGGGAGCCGGTTGGCGCGCAGCGCGGCCTCCTGGCGGCGCATGGCCTGCTCCACGTACGGGTTGACGGGCGGCGGGCCGGGCTTGTGCTCGAGGGCTACGGCGAGCGCGTCCTGGTAGCCGGTGCAGCCATCGGCCCGGGTCCGTACGGGCGCCTCTGCGGCAGGTGTTGCGGGTTGTTCGGGCGGGGAGTCGTCCACGGCAGCTCCGGCGCCGGGCGGCAGGATGCGCAGCGCACGGACGGCCCTGCCGCCGGTCTTCTCGTGGATGCGGCGCAGTGTCTGGGCCTGGAACAGCCGCAGCTGGGTGGCGTACGCCGGGGACGCGGGCCGCAGGTGCAGGACGCCGGTGTCGTGCTCGAACCGGACCGCGGCCACCTTGCCGGCGAGCTCCGGGGCGATGGTGGGCCACTGGTCGAGGATGCTCCCGCCAGCTTCCGGGGGGTCCCAGCCGCGTTCGGTCATCATCCGGTCGATCGCCAGGCCGAGCCCCATGGGGTCGCCGGCGCGGCGGTCGCTGGACCGGCGGGTGGTGCGGGTCTTCTTCTGCTGCTGGGCGGGTCGGGTCTTCGCGCTGGCCCGAGCGGCGAGAAGAGCGGCGCGGGCGAGGTCGATCCCGGAAGGCTGGGTGTCAGTCATGACTGGGCCGCCTTCCGCTCCCAAGCGTGGGTATGGCAGGTGGTGCAGATGTCGGGGTCAGGCAGGCCAAGCACGCCGTGAGCGACGCGGGTGGCGACGCCCCACGGCCGATAGCCGCCCTCGTGCTCACGGAACGGGGCCAGCCACGCCATCTCGTTGGCTGCCTTGTCCAGCCAATCGGCAACAGGGTCGGCGTAGCCCTGGATCGGAGCAGAGAGGTTGGGGGCGACCTCACGGAGTTGGTCGGCGGCCTGCTGAAGGTGCCGGGCGGCGGGCCACTTGCTGCGGGTGTTGGTCATGAGGAGCTCCCGTTGAGGAAGGCGAGGATGTCGGCTTCGGCATCCCAGGCGGTGTCGTCGGCGCCGGACAGGTCCTGCCAGCCGCGGGCCCGGCTGGTCGCCTGCAGACGCTGCTGGCCCTGCCGGAGAGCGGCCATGACGTCGAGCTGCTGGCTGGTGCTGGCAGTGAAGGCGCCCTCGAGCGGGTTCTCCTGCTCCCAGCGGGCGGCAGCCTCCTGCGCGGCCTGCATCTCCTGCCGCTGCTCGACGTCCGCGGCGAGGCGGGCGCGGATGAACGCAATGGGGTTCTTCGGCTTCCAGCGGAGACCGAGGCACATGCCGTTGAGGTCGGCGGCGATCTGGTAGGCGTCCTGGCCCTGGTCGGTCCACGGCCGCAGCACGTACTCGAGGGGCCGCAGCGGCACCGCCTGGGTCCAGTTGACGAGGGCCCGCACCAACCGGGTCGTCTCGCTGGCCTTCTTCACGTCACCCGCGGTGCGACGGCGTCCGTCGATCTGGCTGCTCTGGTGGGGGATTCGCGTCTTCGGCGGCCGAGCCTGCGAGGTGTAGTTACTACCCCCCACTACCTTCAGCTTTCCCTCTTCCTCTACCCAGGTAAGGGAAGGGGGCTCAAGGCCCTCCGGAGCGGGGTTGTCCACAGGCGGGTTATCCACAGGCTTCCGGGACTGGGCCGGGATCAGGGGCTGCTTCAAAACCCGGTTTTGAACCGGGGTCTGCCCGCGCTGGTCGATGACGATCCGCGCCGTGTACCCGGAGCCGACGATCGTGTGCCCCATGGCGTGGTCGTAAGCCGGCGGGATGACCGCGGCGTACACGGTGGCGGTCGCGGCGTAGCCCTTGAGCCCCATCGCACGTCGGATGTTGACCCGGGTGCCGTGCTGGACCCAGGCGAGGGCGCCCAGCTCCCGGAGGTAGCCGATGTGCCGCTTCACGGTGGCCCGGGAGACGTCTAGGCGGGCGGCCATCTCGTCCAGGCAGTACCGGGCGTGCCCCGTCGAGTAGTCCATGCGGTCGGCGAGGTCTTCGGCGATGCGCAGCGTGGTGGCGTTCGCGCGGGGGTGCAGGCCGGCTGCGATCAGCCATCCCACCGCGCGACGCCACCGCCGCGGGCCGGTCCTGCGCGACTTGGTGTGGGCCACCTCCTGGCAGGCGCCGCGTACGAGACCGGTCTGACCAGCACTGTAATCGCTAGTGCGTTCGATTTCGAGATCGCCCGTGCGGGGGGAGATAAGCCGCGAATCGCCAGGCTCGGGATAGCCAAGCTGACAAGAGGGGTGTGCGTACTGCACTATGTACTCCGTACTCGTTGGGGTACGACGAAGCCCGGGTTCGGTGCTTCGGGGTTCTGGAGGAACCTGATTTCGCTCACCGGGTTGGCGCCCGGAGGGCCTTAGATCGGATTGGCGTCCGATCCGTGGTACGAGGGCCGCAGAGGCCCGGAGGGTGTTGGCGCACCAACCGGGAAGCGGCCAGGCGGTAGAGGCGAAGGACCTCCCGCCAGAAACTGGCTAAGTCACTTGATCTCCCTCAGTGGGTGGGGTCTGCTCCTTCGCCTTCGAGGCGAGGTATTCGGCGGTCCGCTTACCCAGAGCCGTCACGCCCTGGCGGACCTCTTCGGGAGTGAGGCCGGAGGCCGTGCAGTTGTAGACGCCACGACGGTGAACGCCATAGGCGCCGTCACGGACACGGACACGCACGACCTTGTTGCAGCGCGGGCAGAGACGGTGAACGCTCATCGCTCGCCCCCCGTCCAGCCGTAGCCCTCAGCGATGACCTTGACGGCGGCCAGCATCGCGTCGGCGTATGGGCCGTAGCCGTGCATTCGGTCCCACGGATTGTTCTTGGCATTCTCCGCAGTTCGACGGACTTCGTAGATGAGCTTCCGGTCGGCGGCGCAGCGACGCAGCACCGACTGGGGATCGTTGCAGACCACGTGCTCGGCGATTTCGTCGCTGAGGGCCTGGAACCAGATGCCGTCCTCAGAGATACGAACCACGTCCGTGCCGACAGGGCGGACCCATCGGGCACCGTAGGAACGCGCGGCGTCCCTGGCGGCTTCCTCACGGCGAGTGATCGCAGTGTCCAGCCAGGCGAGGATGTCCTCGCCCTGGGCGGTCACGCGATTGTGAGGGTAGAAGGGACAGGGGCCGCAAGCGTCGGCGGTGTGATCTTCACGCCGGAAATGCGGGTCACCCTGTCTACGGGGTCTGATCCCCGGGTACTCTTGGCCATCGTCGGCACCTTCGTCGGAGTTGTGTGTCGGCCCGGCCCCGCACCCGGTGTTACCAGCACCAGGACCACTGCGGGGCCGTTCCATGTTGTCTGACGGCCAGAGACCCCCACGTTCGCAACTGAGGAGTCGTCTGGCGCAGGCACCAGCCTACTAGTTTGAGCCGTCATCTGTCCCCCGTCCTTCCCTCTCGTGTCGCACCAGCCGCTAATCACACAAACCATGACGGTCTGTCAGTGCTCCCGGGCTATCTCCGAATCGGCCGCCAGCCCATCCACCTCCGGCGCCACCAACGCCCGCGATCGGCGCACCAGGCCCGCCATCGCATGGAACCCCGCCTGTTCGAACGCCCCCGCCACCCGGTCCATCTGGTCCCGGAACAGCCGGGGCGCCGACGACAGACGGCCCGCATGGAAGCCGACCGCCAACGCCCGATCCCACACCGCTTGCACCGTCGCCGGATCCGCGTCCGGGAACAGGTCCGCGGCCAGCTTGTCCGGGCGGCCCACCGTCTCCAGCTCCGCGGACGCAATCAGCCCCGCCAGGAACGCACCCGACGACATCGCCCGACCGCCCAGGACTGCATCACGGCGCATCGCCTCGAACCCGGCATCGTCCTCGTGGTCGGAAGGGACAGGGGACTCGGTGGCAGGGATCTGGGTCATGCTGCGGCCTCCATCGGGCGAGACGAGAACAGGGACGTGACAGGGGCGAGGGCGTCGTCGAACGACAGCTGCACCGGAACAGCCGGGGTGGGGATCCGCGTCGGCGGCGGGACCGCCGGCACCGTGCCGTCATCCAGCACCAGGGCCACGTCCTCGAGGAGCCCACGCTCCCGGGCGACCGCGAGAGCCCGCATCCGAGTGACCGTTTTTGGCAGACCCAACAGCCGCACCAAGCTGGACCGCTGCCAGTTCGCCGTCCGCACGTCCACCCCAGCGGCGGCCGCCACCTCGAACGGATCCCAGCACCCAGCCAGCGCCTTGAGGACCGCCCGCTTCTGCGCCGTGTGAAACCGCCGGTCCGGGGCCGCCGCAACCGCATGCCGAGCCGCGATCAGCGCACGATGCCGCTCCAACGACCGCCGGCCACCCCACACCCCCTCCGGCTCCGCCAACCGACCATCCGGCGTCACCGACGAGGCATACGCATCGCACTGCACCATCACCGGACAGGTCAGGCAGACCTCGATCGCCAGTTCCTCCCGGGCCCGCCGCTCCCGCTGACCCTCCGGCGCCCACGCGTCCGGCCCGTTGTGCGCACCCACATGCAGCTCCGGGTTACCCACCATCCGCAACGGCTGATCCGGATCCGGCGCGCACTGCCGGTACCGGAAGTACGAATGCTCCACCCACTCACGGCGCAACTGCTCTGAAGACTTCTCCGCGGTCTGTGTCATCGCGGGCCTCCCTTCGACGGCGGGTCAGAACGATCGGAACGAGCAAGGGCCTCATCCAGCACCAGGACCGCGGCCTGAGCCACAGCGTCCTGAGCCGAAGCCCGGTTCAACCGGCACCGGAACACCTCGAGATCCCGGGCCATACAGCCAGCCATCAGCCGGTGCGACGCCAACTCCCGCTCCAACTCCCGCCGCACACGACGGGACCGACGGGACTGAACAAGGGCGAAAACAACAACCGCCGCAGTGAGAACCGCGGCGGCCGGCACAACGCGAGCCGCCACGGCGGACTCACCTCCAAGAAGTCAGTCGGCAGACACCGACGACGGGGGAACGTACAGATGCGCCACCCGGGCATCCTCATCACGCACGATCCGCAGCGCGGCAGCCTCAACGGCACCCAAGGCCGCCCGGTCGTGCGCGGCCTGCACCACGGCCGGCAACCCTCGCCACGCCTCCGCGGCATACGGCCGGCGCACCGGCTTCGACGGGCGACGACGCTCCCACCACAACATCAACGGGATACCGACCACACACGACAGGAACGTGGCCGGGATCAGCCAGCGGACCGGGTTATCGGCCAGCCAGTGGACGAATGCGGGCATGACGGAACTCCGATCGGCGACGGCCGGGATGGATGAGGTGGGTGCCCCAGGTGGGGACTTCAGGGGAGACGGTCCTCCCAGGGGCCCGCACGGGGGCGGGCCCGGGTCGTTCAGGCGGCGCGGACGTTCGCCGGTTGCTCGTCGTCGACAGCGCGACGGTGCAACAACGTCAACGCGGTGGCGGCCTGAAGACGCACCACGCCGTTACCAAGGGCCTTCAACATGGCCGCCCGCGGCAGACCGGGCGTCGCGGTGACCCACCCGTCGGGCAGGCCCATCATCCACTCCGTGAAGACCGCGCTCAGACGTCCCAGAGTGTCAGTGGGCCACGGGGCGGGACGTCCGAGGACGTGCTCCCAGCGTCGGACGGCGGGCTCGAAATCGCCCCACTCAACGTCAGGTTCCCCCGACCGTAGGTTGAGGACGTCCGATCGGAGTCCGAAGCCGTCGGCGTCGGCAGCAACTGCGCCACCGCCGACGGGAGCATCAAGTCGCCCTTGCTGCCCCGCTGGTTCGGGCCGCCCTTCGCCCTGTCCGACGCCCTGGGCGTCGGCAGGAGCTGACCGCTGAACACCACGTCCGACAGCGTCCACCCCGCATGATGCTCCGAGTCCGGATTCGACCTGCCCGCCGTCGCGTTCCGCGTCCCCGTCGCATCGCCCGCCATCGGCGTCGGTAGTAGCTTCACCGCCTCGGGAAGATCCGCATCCGACAACGGGCGCGGCTTCCCGTCCCGCATCCGACCCTGCGTCGCACCGCTCCCCTTGTAGTCCGACGCGTTCGGCGTCGGCAACAGCGACACCGCCGTCCGCAGATCCATCCCCCCGTCCCCATGCGAACCCGCACCGTTCGTGTCCGAGGTCCGCGGGGTCGGCATCAGCCGGCCAGGCGTAGACGAACACCCGCTTCCGACCATGGGGAGCGCCGACCTCCGACGCTGCCACGCGCGCCCACTCCGCATCGAACCCGAGGGTGGCCAAGTCTCCGAGAACGGCTCCAACAGCTCGAAGAACCCCTCCTGATCCGGAACCCTCGTCCACAATCTCAGCTCCGGATTCCAAGCCACGGTCAGCTTCCGCCGAGAGGAGCCCTTCGACATTCTCGATCACCACCAATCGGGGTCGTAGTTCGTGTATCGCGCGAGCCATGTGAGTCCACAGACCGGACCGGGAATCCGCCGTCAGACCAGCACGCTTCCCGGCCGTGGACACGTCCTGGCAAGGAAAACCGCCCGTGAGGATGTCCACGGGCCCGTACGCGTCCAGGACGGCCTGCCAGTCGACTTTCGTGATGTCGCCCAGGTTCGGCACCGCTGGCCAATGACGGGCCAGGATGCGGGCGGCGTACTGGTTCTTGTCCTCCTTCCCGTCCTTGCCGGGCGGCTCGTACTGCGAGTGCCAGACCACCTCGGCGTCGAAGACGTCCATCACGGCCAGGTCCAGCGCGCCGGTACCGGTGAACAGGCTGCCGATCCGCAACGGGGCCATCAGGCAGCCGCCCCGGCCTGCTGCTCCAGCTCGATGATGCGAGCGTTCAGCAACTCACGGAACATCAGCGCGCCGCCGTTCCTCAGCGGCACCTCCAAGTCGGCGACGCCGTGCTTCTCCGCGTCCAGGACGATCTGCGCCAGCGACAGCGGCTTGTCCCAGCAGTCCACAGCCTGGCCACGCAGCCGGGCGAGATGGTCAACACCGTCCGCCGCAGACGCTTGGCTCTCCTGGGCCGCGCCAGTCTCCGCGGCGACCTGAGCGGCCACCTCGCCAGCCTCCGCCGCCTTACGGGCCTCCCGCTCCTCGGCCTCGGCCCGCAACTGCTTCCCACGGCCCACGATCAGCGTCTCCAGCGTCGTGTCACCGTCCGGCCCGTACACCGTCTCGCCCAGCAGACCGTCCGCCTTGACCTCCGCATGCAACGCGGTCAGGGCATTCACGTTGTTCCACACCATCGGCTTCCTCAGCCGCTCCATGTAGGCGTCCGCAGCAGACCGCTGGCCCTCCGGGTGGTCGCGGTCGCCGTCGTCCAGCGACTTCGAGTCGACCGGAATCATGAACGTGTGGATCAGCGCGTACTTCAGCGCCGCGGACATCGCCTTGTTCGACGCCTTGTCCGCCACGTCCGACGCCTCACCCATCGTGATCGCGGTGACGTGGTCACCGGCCGGACCGTAGAAGTGGAACGCCACCCGCATCATCACCGCGTTCATACGGCCACGAAGCTCGGTCTTGAAGTCCAGGACCTCCGGGGTCATGAACACCCCGTGGTCACGCAGCGGCTGCGCCAGGGCGCCGATGGCGTCGTCCACGCCACGGAACTTGTAGTTCTGCGACTTGTTCTCGCCGTTCTTCCCGACGTCGCGGACGTCCCGCATGACGCGGCTCATCAGCTCGTGAACGCTGGGTGCGGCCTGGTTTTGGGTGTGAGGGGTCGGGCCCTCCGCCGTCGTGCTGGCGGGGGCCTCAATGGCATTCGCCATGAGGTCTCTCCTAAGGGGTTATGCAGTGTGATGTGAGGCGGTACCCGGCCCGAGTTGTCGGCGTCCCAGGCCGGCCCGCCCGCCGAGTTACTGCTTCTTCGGCATCGGCGAGGCGAACTTCTCCGCGAACCACGCCTTCAGCACTTGAGGCGTCGACGGCGCCCAGTCCAAGACACCGTCCTCCTTGAGCTGCTGGCCATGCGCATCAACCCGCTGCCGCAGATCCGCATTCACCCGCACGTTCAGATTTGAACGGGTACGGCCGGAAGCACGGAACAGGTTCTCCTCGCGAGGATCGAACGGCATGTACGTGCCGTCCAGGAACGAGTTCAACGCCACCACGGCCTGCGCCGGCAGACTCTTCCCCGCGGCCTTGGCACCCGCTTTGATCTGATCCCGCAGCACAGTCGGCATCGACAGCGCCAGGTTCGGGTTCTCCTGCGCGGCACCCGACCACCGCAGTCGGTTCACGAAGTTCGCTCCCTCATCGGTGAGAACGAATTCGACGGTCTCCGCCAACTCCTCCGGGGCGCCGGTCTGGCGCAGGTGCGCGGCGGCCTTCTTCAGGTGGTCGACACGTTCCTGGTCGTGACGGCTGATCGGCACGGGGCGAGGTCCTCTCGGCGGGCGCCCCCCGAACCGAGGCCGGCCGGGTGGACGCGTGGGGGTCTTGTCCACGCCAGTCTCCTCCAAATGTCATTGCAACGCCATGCCGGATGGCGGCCGGGGCGGCGCCCCAACAACCCCAACGATACGCGATAGGCCATTGCATAGCAATGGGGAATCCTCTATGGTGGAACCACACCGCACCAAGGGGGCCACGATGAAGCTGACCGCACGCCAGACCCAGACCCGGACGCTCACCGACCTGTTCAAGGCCCTCGGCAACCGGCACGCCGTGACCCTCACGTACATGGACGAGAAGGGCGAGACCACGGTCCGCACGGTCGAGCTGCACGAGATCCGCACCACCGACGGCGGCGGCATCGAACTGATCGTCATGTGCCGCCTCCGCCAAGCCGAACGGAAGCTGTCCCTCGAAGGCGTCTCCGCCTACACGCTCCACCGGATCGGCTACGTCCTCACCCGGCCCGAGCCCACCACCTACGAGCGGCCCGAGCCGCAGCCGGCCGACGACGCGCAGGCGCTGTACTTCTACGAGCTGGCCCGCGACAAGGACGACGCCGACTATCGGCCTCGCGTCCGGCTCACGCAGACTCAGACCGATCTCGCTGCATAAGGAGCCCCACATGCCCATCAAGCTCACGGATGACGGCACCACCGTCTGGGCACCCTGCGACGAGTGCAAGAAGTACCCCAACGGCGTGCTCGCCGAGGTCTGCGACGCCTGCTGGGGAGCCTTCTGCCAGCACGGCATCAAGATTGTCGAAGTCACCCCCGAGACCCAGGGCCAGGGATTCGCCAGGGTGGGCCGCATCGTCTCCCCGTGGCCGTGCCCTGAGTGCACCCAGGAGGAGTTCGAAGCGGAGATGGCCGAGGAGGAGGCGAACTACGCCGAGTCACAGCACCTCGGCTGGTGACACGACGAAGGCCACCGCCCCGCAATGGGGTTGGTGGCCTGGATTCACACAGATGGCGCACGCGCAGCGTAGCCGAGGAACTCGTCACGCCTCAAGGCCCTCAAGTGAACTGGGAGAACAGCCTGATGGGAACACGGCCTCTTTCCGTGGTTCAGCAGCCGCCGGGGCGTAGGTCGCCGCGGACGTACGAGGAGATTGTGCGGGCGATCTACAACGACCCGCGGGCCGGTCACAAGGCGCGTGAACTCCTACTGGCCGTGGCCTACGCCGTCTACCTGGGCAAGACCGAGGACGGCGTCAGCCCGCTACGGGAGGCCCGGCGTGTGCTGGGCCGGAACTCGATCGGTCGGCCGCGGTACGACGACCTGGTCGCGGCCGACGCGCCGAGGTACGCGCCGCCCCGTGCGGTGGAACAGCACGCCCACCTGTCGCCGTGCGAGGCTCCCCGGCTGCGCCCCTACCGGCCGCGTCCCGGCAAGCCGTACGAGCCCGACCCCGATGCGCCGGTCCCGATCCGCCCCTATGAGCTGCCGCCCGAGCTGGCCGCGCTGAAGGAAGAGGCGATGGCCACCTACACGCCGCCACGCGACTGGCGGACCGAGGACGGCGTCTGCGGCGCCAACTCCTACCGGTGCGTCGAGGAGAAGGACCCGCGCACGGGATGGGTGATCGCCCACTGGTTCTGCAAGCGGCACGCCGACCACGCCGACCGTGTCGCCGAGCAGGTACGCGAGCAGAACGAGGCGGCGCCGGAACCCGTGCCGAACACGGGCGGCCTGCTGCCCTGCTACTTCAAGGCCGACTGGGAGAAGGTCTACCGGCATTACGCGGGGAAGTTCTGGGAGCCGCCGCGGTACGGGCTGTGCGCCGATGACTGGCCGGCGCCCGGCGAGACGTTCCAGGCCCACCGCCGGCTGCGCATGGTCCTCGGAGGCGAGCCGGCGGAGGACTGACACGCCGCGGGGGAAGCGCTTCGGACACGTCCCCGTATCCCCCGTAGCGTGCTCTCAGCACGATCGAGAAAGCCACTCCGGACCCCCGTCCCACCCCCTATCTGATCTTTCAGTAAAACCTCGGGATCCCCCCACCCCCCGGGCAGCCCGTTGTGGTACACGCCGGATCCCCCCGTCCCCTCGCCCCCGCGACATCCCCTAGTGGGTGGTGGGTCCGAGGTTTTATGTAAAGTATTGATCTTGTGTGGGGTGCGGGCACAATGAGCCCATGGACCCGCTCACACTCCTGACCGACTGGCTCGACACCGCGCCCCTGCGCTCCTCCAGCCGCATCGAGTACGAGCGTGAGGTCACCCGCTGGCTCACCTGGTGCGCCACCCAGCATCCCCCCGTCAACCCGTGGGACACCGGCATCGAGGACATCGCCGCCTGGTGCGCCGGCTACCTCACCGACCAGCTCGACGGACGCCTCTTCAACGGACCCGACGCCCTCGCCCACATCGCCGAACACCACCCCGCCGCAGCCATGACCCACGACCGCCGGATCACCGCCCTCACCCAGTACTACGAAGCCTGCAAGGACCGCGGCGCCATCCGCCTGGCCCCCGACCTGACGATGCTCCGCTCCGGTGTCGACCGCGACGCCAACCCACCCCGCCGCCTCACCCCCCAAGAACGCGCCGTCCTGCTCACCTGCATCGGCATGTGGGGCAAGGACCACGCCCGCCACTACCTCCGCGACCGGCTCATCGCCTACCTCCTCCTCGAAGGCCTGCGCCCCGCCGAGGTCACCCGCGTCGACATCCGCCACCTCTACGACCTCCCCGACGGCACCTACCAGGTCCGCGCCCCCGACTACGAGTTCGAGGCCGTCGGCAAGCAGTTCACCCTCGAGCCGCTGACCGCAGCCGCCGTCAAGGCCTACCTGCCCTACCGGATCCGACCCGCGGACGGCGTCCACGCCCTCATCCTCGGACAAGGCGGGAACCCGATCACGTCCGGCTACCCCAACATGATCGTGCAGCAGATCTGCGCCACCCACCCGCTCCTCGCCCAGCGCAACCCACCGGTGACCGCGGACGCCATCGCCCACACCGGATACTGGGACACACCCCCAGGGAAGTGACCCACCAGTATCGGCATCGCTGGACGCCTGTTCGCGACAGGATGCGGTCATGACCTGCGAAGACAATCCTGTCCGCCTCACCTGGGAAGTCCAGTTACACGAGCCGTTCAGCCGTGTGTGGATCTGCAAGGCGTACGGCCGGGCCACCACCACCGCAACGCCTGCGGACCTGGCCCGCGCCGTCCTGGCCGTCCATCTCACCGCGAAGCCGCCCCGCGGCGGGGAAACGTTCCGCGGCCTCGCCTACACGGACACCGGCGGGCCTTGTATCGTCACCGCCGACCAGCTGGCCGCGGACGGCTGGATCGCCGACCCAGCTGTCCGCCAGGCCCTCCCCACCCACCTGCGGGAGGGCCTCCCGGCCGAGGGCTAGCGGCGCGGCCGCCGGTGCCGGCCGGTACCCGGGCGCAGCACCCACCGGACCACCTGCACCAGGTCGCCCCCGAACACGCGGACCAGGTCGTACCAGTGCAGGACGGTCTCGGTGTCGTGGATCAGATCGTGCATCGGCATCGCGCGGTTCTCCTCGCACTCGGAAGTGTTTCCGTCTCTTCCGAGGCCTCAGCCCGCTGGGGACAGGGACGACGCCTGTACTGCGGGTTTGTGCTGTGGCGACGGCTTATCCGTTGTTTTTGCGGCCGATGATCCGGCTGCCCCGGCTCCCGCGGGGCCGCCAGGCCGTACGCGGGCACGGGAAAGCCCGGCCAACCCGCCCGTGAGCAGGGCGAAGTCGGCCGGGCAGGGGGCTGCTACCAAGGATTGCCGGAGGACCTACTCGTCGTCTTCCACGGCCGCACGCCCGATCTGCGTGAGCGGGTTCATCTCGCCAGCGGCGTCTTCCTCGTCGACGTAGCCGACCAGCGCCTTGGATCCGTCCATCCAGCCGCCGTGCCGGCCGATCCGGACCATGTCCACCTTCGCCTTACGCGCGGACTTCACGAAGCCGCGCCGGGTGGAGTGCGACCGCCAGCGGCCGGGCAGCCCGGTGCGTTCGATGGACCGCTGGACGATGTCGGAGGCCGCCTCGATCGTCATCCGGCCGTCTGGGTCGCCGATCGGCTTGCCGCGGCGCTGCATCGGCGGGGCGAGGTAGCCCCAGCGGTCCATGCGCAGGAACAGGGCGCCCTCGGTGTGGCCGTTATCGGCGAGTGCCGCGACCAGGGCGCGCACCGCGCGTACCGCGCACAGGTCGGGTTCGGGATCCAGGGTCATGTCGACGTCCTGCCACAGCTTGCGCTTCTTGCGGTACACCGCCACGCGCAGGCCTGCGTCGGGGAGTTCGGTGAAGCTGGCCGGCCAGTCCAGGGGAACGAGTTCGCTGCCGCGGGAGGCGATGGCGTGCCCGAGGAGCATCAGGGCGGCGTCTCGTTTCCCGGCCAGGGTGGTGCGGTCCAGCTCGCCCAGGGCGATGCGCAGGACGTCGCGGTCGGCGGGGCTGGCCTTGAGCGGCTTGGCCGCAGGGTCCTTGCGTTCGGCGAGTTCCTTCTCGTAGCCGACGACGACCTTGCGGGCGCCCATGGTGTCCGGGGGCTGGTGGCCGGCGGCCCGGTGGGCGGAGCGGATGGAAGCGATGATGCGGTGCAGGGAGTTCGGGCCGTAGGGGCGGCCGGTGCGCGGCCGCGGGGTCCGCTTCAGATGGGAGAGGTATTCGGTGACGGTCTGGGGGGCGGCGGGCATGGGGCGGCGGCCGACTGTGGCGCACCAGTCGGCGAAGCGGTCCATGTCGCCCTTGTAGCCGTCGCGGGTGCCGTCGGCGATCCCGGCTTTGACGTCCTCCTGGGCTTCGGGGGACAGCCAGGCGTCGGGGTCGTCATCTGGGGTGGTTACGGCGGGTGTTCGGTCTTCGCGGAGTGCGGGGAGGTGGTCGTCGACCAGCTCGGCGTCAACCACCTCCAGGTCGTGCTCGCTCACGCCCTCGACTCCACTAGCTCGACCTGCACCGTCTGCGGCAGCTGGTCGAAGAACTGGGCGTCACCGAACCGGGTCTGCTTGTCGGCGAGTGCGGACGGCTCGTTATCTCCGCTCAGTGCCACCCAGAGCGCAGAGCACCAGGCTCCTTCCTTCTGGGTGAAGTGGTGCAGTCGTCCGTGGTCCAAGCACCATGCGTATGTGGGCGTCTGGCTGTCTTCCACGCTGCGCTCCCCTGCTCGATGTGATCCCTCTACAGAAGGGACATTACATAGAGCCAGGCGCACTGATCCCTCGAGCGACCGTACGTCACTCGCGCGTCTTCTCCGCGATCCACCGGTCCAGGGCGGCCTGTTCCTCGAGGGAGGCGTGCTTGTCGGCGTAGCCGCGGACGACGTCGTACAGCCGGCCCTGCAGTTCGCCGTGCTCGTCGAAGTGCTGGAGGACGGCCTGGGAGAACCTGAGGATCGAGAGGTCGCCCTGCTCCTCGGCCTTGACCGCTGCCTCGTGGAAGGCGGCCACCACTAGCAGGTGCGCGGTGGCCTCGTCGTCGGGACTCGCGTACACCGGCCACCCCCGTCCGGATCTTGTCTTGGGACCAGTGAGCTTATCGCATATGACGATCCGTCAGTTTCTTCGTCAGGAGCGATTCTGCGCTCAGGCCGTCCCGGCTCTCGACTCCGACCGGAGCGCCGTGACCCACTTTCGACAATCTTGGTAAACCTACTTGCCGACTGTTCTTGACGCGCTATCTTGGAGTCATGTCCAAGAACCTGCCCCGCCTCATCCCGACCGGCACCTGCTGGTGCGGCTGCGGCACCGAAGTCAGCATCGGCTCCTTCTTCGCCCGCGGCCACGACAAGACCGCCGAAGCCGCCCTACTCGCCGTCGAGTACGGATCGTCCGTCGCCCAGCTCCTCCACAAGCACGGCTACGGCGCCGGTCACTCCGTCACCCAGGCCGCCGTGGACGCGGGAGCCTGGGAGAAGTGCCCGAAGTGCGAGTACGTCGGCGCCCCCGCCAGCGTCCGAACCCACCTGAAGAAGCACGGCTAGGGAGGACACCGAACATGCCGATCACCACCACCTATGAGGTGCAGTGCGACGTCTGCTGGGGCTTCATGGACGGGCGTTACGAGACCCGTGAGGACGCCGAGGACGCCCGGAAGGAGCTGGGCTGGACCGACCTGAACGGCGGCACCGCCTGCCCCGAGCACAACACCGCCGCCAACCGCGCCACCGAAAAGTGAGGAGAACGACCGTGGCCGACCTGGACGTCTACGAGCACGACACCGCCCCCTTCACCCCAGCCGAGACGCGGGCCATCTGGGACTACCAGGCAGCCGTCCACGGCAGCGGCCTGCGCGACTGCTTCGACCTCTTCACCATCGAGCACATCCGCTGGCACGAAACCGAGTACGGGCAGGACGCCACCCGGGACATGCTCCGCGAGCACGCCAAGATGCTGAACATCTGGTACCTGGCGCTCGACGCACTGCTCGGAAACATCCTCACCTGCACCAGCGAGGCAACCCGGTACAGCACGGCCGCTGCGCGGTTCATCCGGGCGATGGCCGACGACTACCACCAGACACGGCAGGACTTCGAACACGTCGTGACCGTATGGACCCTGGCCCTCCTCACCGGAGGGGCGGAGGCCGACTACCCGCTGCCCACCCGGGGCGTGGACCTTGCCATGCAGACCCTGACCACCGAGAAGTGAGGACACCGACCATGAGCACAGACCGGGTGAACGAACTCCGCGAACTTCTCCACGCCCACCGGCCCGACACCCCTGACATCTACCAGCCCGTCCGTGCGGCGATGGCACGGCAGGACGCCGCCCTGTGCGCCAACCGGGAGCCGGAAAGCGTCCTCCACGCCGAGGTCGACCAGCTGGCGGCAGCGTCCGTGGACGACGGTCTGGACCGCTTGTTCCGCAGGCTTGGACCGCCCACCGATCAGTGACGCGCTCGACCACAGTGAGGCCCCCGCCTGAAGGAAGCAGGCGGGGGCCTCGTCATGCACGGTACCGGCTGGCGGCGAGAATCGGCCAACCAGCAAAACCGCAGGCCAGAAGTGGCTTTCTTACGCTCCCCAATGCCTTCCAATGATCGCCAATACCTTGCCAGTACTCATCTGTGGGCAGGTGTACTCACGCCCCTACCTGCACTGACGGGCGATGTGGCCGAGAGCGCAATCAGCTTCGCGCGGTGGCTGATCCGTTCCCCTACCGTGTACGTCATTCCGGCGCAGGCGGTCAGTGCGGTCAAATGTGACGGAACGCATAGTGAGGTCACGGAGGATGGCGTTCGGCTGGGTTCAGTTGGTACCGAGCGGGATTGAGTAGGACTAGTTGAGATCAGGCGAGCGCCACCCTATGACGGTCAGTCACATGACGTGTGCAGCAGGCGAGGTTGCCGCGCACCGTCGCCCCGGCTCTACCAGGGAGCCCTAGACTGGCTCGCAAGCAGAAGGAGCCCGGCCCCGACGCGAAGTTTCCTACGCCCAGCGTCAGGAGGGCTCCCTGCGTGATGTCCCGTCCACCAAGGAAGTCAAAGGCAGCGAAAGGAACACCATGAAGCACCATAACAAGGAGTCCGAACCCGAAGACAGTCCTGTCCACCGAATCGCTGATCAGATTCACCGTTGGACGAAACGCAACATGCGCAAAGTCAACGATGAGATGATTCGCGGTGCGGCATCCCGTCTCGGCAGCGGTGCCGTCAGCCTGGTCATCATCTGGTTCCAGACACGCCACTGGTAGACGCCGGAACCATGCAGGAAGGCCCCGCAGACGCGTTGTCGTCTGCGGGGCAGACCCGTATCCGGGGCAGAAGATGCCCCTACTTCGTCCGCTTGGCCTCCACCTCGGCGCGGCAGAGCACGCAGAGCGGATTCCCGCCCGCCCCGTACCGGTGCGTGGGATGCCCGCACCCCGCGCACGGACCCACCTGGGACGGCGGGCACGTCGGCAGAGGCGGGACAGGTCTGTCGGAAGGCGCGGTGCTGCTCACGGCTCCATCGTACGTTCGAACGCGAAAAGCGTCCCCGCTCCCCCGCCGCGTGGCGGAAGGAACGGGGACGCGTTCGTGTGTGGTCAGTCGGCGCGGCGGCCGGCAGGGTCGAGACGCCGGTAGGCGGCCGTGGCGAGCAGGCCGGTCACGGACAGCGCGCCCTTCGCCGGGCTGTTCTTCTCCAGCGGCGCCGGCCCGGATGCAGGCGTGCACGTGTAGTGGGTGGACCCGTCGCTGTCCGGGGTGCAGTTGTAAGTGACGCCGAGGGCACCAGGCGGGTACGTGAACGTCCAGCCCGACGGCGCCGGCCCGGTCGCGCCTGTGTCGCCCTTCGGCCCCTGCGAACCCGTATCACCCTGGGGGCCTTGCGGTCCGGCCGGCCCCTGCGGGCCGGTGGCCCCGGCCTGGCCGGCTGGCCCGGTCGCACCGACGCCTGGAGCGCCCGACGGCCCGGCCGGGCCCGGCGATCCCGCAGCACCTGGAGAACCGTTACTGCCGTTGGAACCGTTCCTGCCCGGCGCCCCCGGAGCTCCCGACGGCCCGGGACTGCCCGCGACCCCGGGACTCCCGGACGGCCCCGCCGGCCCCGGAACCCCGGGCACGCCCTGCACTCCGCGGACAATGCTGGACGCTGCAGGCGCGGACGGCTTCACACCGTGCGCTTTCAACTGCTGACGAGTGGTGTCCAGACCGGAAGCCAGCTGCGAGATGACCGTGGCCTGGGCCTGCTGACCACGCTGCAACGATCGGTTCGACGCCTCGAGCGTGTTCACCGCCAGCGCGATCCCGGCAAGGGCCAGGAAAACCAGCACCACGACGACGGCCCTGGCGCTGGTCGGCAGATGCCGCCGTATCCCCGACGGCGGGACGGAGTGCCCTGTCACTTAGCTCCCTTCGCCGCAGCCCACGCCTGAATGAGCACGCCCAAGACGGCAACGAGGAGCGTGCCGCCCGCGACAACCCATCCCCACGCCACCCCGGGCCGCCCCTCCAGCTTCTCAACGCGGCCAACGAGGGGCTTGATGACGTTGTCCTTCAACTCCGCCAAGTCCTCGTCATGCTCGCGGTTCATCCGGGCCATCTCCGCATCCCGAACTCGCTCCGCTCGCTGCCACTCGCCGAGCGGGACGGTGTCCTTGGCGAGGTTGGTGATACGGCTGGCAAGTTCATCGTGGGTTCGGTCGGTGTGGCGCTCGTGCGCGTCGAGGCGACGGTCCACTTCTCCAGCGGAGACCTCATCAGCCACCGTCACCCCTCAGGGTCGTACATGGACATGGCGCGGCTGGTAAGCCGCCCACTACTCCACCGCGCCCGGCGGGTCGGGCACCGGGGATACGGCCGGCCGCCGCAGCAGCGACGCCGAGGAAGGGCTCCCCACATACCGGGCCAGGAAGCCCTTCGCCGCGGACAGGACGGGCACGAGGAGCGCCGCCCACCACACAGGCAAACTGCTGAACTCCGTGATGGTGAGACCGAGGACAGCCTCGGCGGCGGTCGCGCCGACGCGCTCCGCCATGTCCAGCCAGTAGGCCTTCGTCATGGTGGTCACCAGCTCTCTATGGCGTAGGCGACGCCGGCGTCGGTCGTCTGCATGCTGACCTTCTGGTCGGCCGCGGTCATCGGAACGTCGACGGTGCCGCCGGCCGCGGTCAGGTTGACCGTGGTGAGCCGCCACGCGGTGCCGTCGTGGATGGCGACACGGACGGTCGCCTTGGGCGGCGTGGCAAGGATCTGGTCCATGCC
The DNA here is from genome assembly GCF_042269865.1 of Streptomyces sp. NPDC055966. NCBI lineage: Bacteria > Bacillati > Actinomycetota > Actinomycetes > Kitasatosporales > Streptomycetaceae > Streptomyces > Streptomyces sp. NPDC055966. The sequence goes on along the minus strand of NZ_JBHJYK010000031.1, from coordinate 75,377 downwards.
GAGGTGCAGCTTGCGGTTGCCCGCGGTCTGCCAGGCGCTGCCGTGCGGCGGGAGCGCAACGGTCGGCTGCGGGCCCGGCACCACAGTGCCGGAAGTCCACTGGGGCATGTCTTCCTCCGAAGGAGCCGGGGTGGGGGTGGGCTGAGCTGCGAGGATTGCCGAGATCGGGAACTGCCCGGGATCTCCATGGTCGTTTTGCGGGACGTGTTCGTGGCCGCAGTGGCCCTTGAACGCGGACCACTGGGTGTTGGTCATGCGGACGCCGTTGTTGCCGTAGGAGGCCGGGTACGGCTTCCAGGTCAAGCCGGACGTCAGCGGCACGCCGTGGGCGTCGTGCGCCCAGTGGGCGAACGCGCTCAGGTCGCGGACCGCCCAGTCCGGGAGCTCCGGCATGTACAGATGCTGGACACCGGCCTTCGACCACGTGGCGTGGGTGGTCGGGTCGCACGTGCCGACGATCTCCACCTGGGCGCAGTTCAGCGTGTTGGTGCCGATCTGCCCGGCCGCGTGAACGAGGGCCCTCGAGGACTCGTCGAACCCGAAGTGCTGGTACCAGACCAACTTCTGCGCCTTGAAGTCCGGAACCGCGGTCAGGTTCGGGGCGATCGACCCGCCCGAGTAGTCCGGCAGCACGCTCGTCTCGGTGGAGTGCCAGACGATCGTGTTCGTCGTCATCGGATCGCCCGGGTACGCGGTGCTGTACCAGTGGGCCTTCGAGGCGCCCGGGTAGATCTCGGCGCCCGTGGTGCTGCCACCCCCGCCGGAACTTCCGCCTACACCAGCCCACGCCTTCAGATCCGCCATGCTGGCGAAGTTCGCGACGTCCTCGTCCACGGGTGAGTCCGAGTACTGGTGGAACGTCCACGGGTGCGATACCCGCGGCTGGCCCGCGGTGGTGTAGTCGGCGATCCACAGGAAGTCGCCACAGTTGGAGTTCGTGTCGACATTCTTCCAACTGCTGGTGTCGGCGTAGACGCCGACCTTGTGGCCGGGCGCCTTGGCCTTCACTCGGGCGAGCCACACGTCTTTGTAGTCGCGGGCCTGCTGGTCGGTGGCCGTCTGCCCGTACCACTCCCAGTCGAGGCAGAGCACGTCACCCGCGGCCAGGTTGATCTGTGAGAGGAAGTAGTCGGCTTCCGCTGCCGGGCTGTTGGCCACGTGCGGGTAGTGGTAGAAGATCGTCACCAGCCCGGCGGCCCGAGCCGTCGCGCGCTGCGCCACCCACTTGGAGTTGACGTAGCTGAGGCCCTCAGTGACCTTGATGCCGACGAAGGACAGGCCCGCGGTCGAGTACGAGGACGACTGGTACGAGGAGACGTCGATCCCTTTGAGCATCACGGCCTCCTCAGCGCCAGATACCGAAGGCGAAGTGGCCCGCGAGCCAGATCATGAACAGAAGTAGGACGATGTGCAGGAACGTCCAGTGGCTGATCGGCACCCCAGCCTTGACCCCGAACCACGTCCACACCGCGTAGGACAGCGTGTTCCGCGGGTCGCGAATCAGGGCGATCGTCTCGGGGACGACGAAGGCCCCCAGCCACAGCAGCCAGTACCAGCGCCACACGGTCATGCGACGGCCTTCTTCCTGGCCGCGGCCTGCAGCATGTGGTGGTGAATCGCATCGACGCGGGCACGGGCCTCGGCGGCGACATAGGGGTCCCGGACGATCGTGCACTGGTTGTCCTGGAGCGTCTCGCCGCTGGTGGACCAGTTGGTGGACCCGGTGACGACGTCGATGCCGTCGACGATCAGCAGCTTCATGTGCTGGATCGCGCCCCGCTCCGACCTGCCGATCGCGATCGAGCTGGCCGGGTACGCCTCGCGGGCGAGGATCCCCCGCTCGTGCGCGCCGCCAGCCTGTGAGCTGTCCAGAGTGAGCTGCACGACGACGGACTCGTCGAGCAGCTTCTGCTTCAGCAGGTCGGCGAGCTCGTCGTCGTCGAAGCCGTACTGCGCCAGGATCAGGCTCTGGGTGGCGGAGCGGACGAGGTCGAGCAACGCGCCGTGCACGTCGTCGACCGGGGAGTACAGGGTGCGCAGGTTGGCCGGATAGCCGGGCGGGTAGCCGCCGGTCTTGTACTGGTCCAGCACGGTCAGGTCGTTGAGCGCCATGTCACTGCACCCCGTTCTTGGCGGCCCACGCCTTCATCGACTTCCACGCCTGAACCACGTCAGGATCCAGTCCAGGAGCCGGAGAAGGAGTGGGCGACGGAGGAGGGGTCGGCACCGGCGTCGGCTGCGGGCTCGGCTGGGGCACAGGGTTGGGCCGGCCGGTGAGCCCGGAGAAGTCCTGGCCCAGGGTGTAGAAGTCGAAGCCCTGGACGTCCTTGCCGGACCTGGGGTCAATCATGTCGGAGGTGACGATGACCCACGCCTCGTCGAAGTACTTCTTGAAGAACGCCCACGTCATCCGCTGTACGGCACCCCAAGTGACGCACTCCAGGCCGGTCGCGTCGTAGGCGCCGATGGTGACGCAGTGGCCACCCTCGATCTGGGCGCCCCTCACCACGTCCCAGGTCTCAGAGTTGTTGAACTGATCCATCGCCGAGCCGGGAAAGTTGAACCCGGTGTAGATCTGCCCGAACAGGTTGATGGCCTGCTTGACCTCGGTGACGTTGCTGATGTCGACCTTGGCGAACGCTACGATCTTCTCGCCGAGGAAGCCGTTCTTCTGCCAGTACGAGAGCACGTCCTGGCACAGGGCACCCTGGTCCGTCGGGTTGTTCCCGCTCGGGCCGGCGTTCGGGTCGAACCCGGTGACCGCCGAGTACAGGGCAAGAGCGTCCTGATCCGTGACCGTGAGGGCTGTGCGCTGGTTGATGTAGACGTCACCGATGCGCTTGTGGCCAACCCCGGCGCACGTGCAGTCACCCCACTGATCGTTGGCGAGCATCCCCCAGTTCCCGGCCGGGACAGGGGTGAGCCAGTCCGAGGACGCGGGCGGGGCCGGAAGTTCCGGGGCCAGGTAGGCGCCGAACTTCAGGTGAGGTCGAGCGGGCTCGGCCGGCAGGCGGCCGCCCTTGAAGACGAGGTTGCGGGGCATGAGGGCTCCGAGGGCATGAGAAAGCCCCCGACCAGGCGGTACGGGGGTTGTAGGGGTGGTGCAGGTCAGGGCTTAAAGCGGTCCGGTAGCTGGCCCTCAACATGGAGGGCGTGCAACTCGGCGACCTGGGCGTGGGTCTCGGCGACCTTCTTGCCCAGGCGCTGCTCGGTCTCGGCGTGCCGACGGTCGACGTGCCGTCGCAGCGCCAGGTGTTGGATGAGGAAAGCGGGGGTGACGATGATGAACTGCGCCTCGACATTCCCGGCGACGTCGTTCCAGTGCTCCAGCAGCAGGTAGACATCGAGGGCCACAAGCGCGAGGGCGACAGCGATCCAGCGGGCGCGCATGCGAGCCTCCCCTATCTCGGCGAAGGCGATCCCCACCCACACGCAGGGGCCTGGGGTCTTCGGGTCAGTTCAGTTGCGACACGCCCGAAGGCGGCCATGCCGTGCCCGTCGGGTAAGTGACGGCGGCGACGGAGGCGAGCGTTGTCGGGTCGGACGGCGTGAGGAAACAGTTCGACACGTACAACAGAGCGCTGCCCGGCGGGGTGCCTTGTTCGGCAACGGAGACGTTGGCGTAGGCGGTCCCGGCAGGCGCCTGGGCGATACGGGTCACGTTCGTCCAGGTGTTGGCAGGAAGGGCGGGCTGCCAGTAGTAGTAGGTGATCTGGTTGTGCTGGGCGTCGATGAAGTTGATCGCCAGCCATGCTTGGGCGTAGCCGACGGGCGAGTAGTACCAGGCGTTCGCCGTGTACCACTGACCGCCCGTGGCGGGAACGCTTTCGGAGAAGGCCGCTGCCTGGCTGCTCACACCATCGGGCGTGAGCAGGCCGGAGAAGGAGAAGCCGCCGTGGGTCTGCGCGTTGGACTGGGTGAATGTGCCGCCGCTCGCTGTCCACGGCGAGATTCCGCTGGTGAATGTCGGGTTGCTGTTCAGCGGGTCCTGGGGAAGCTGGGTTCCCTCACACACTCCCAGTAGCCGTCCGCGGTAGTCGTAGACCATCGTGGACGTTCTCGCGGCGCGGTTGATGCTGGTGCTGTTGCTGCCGCCCGGGTCTTCCCAGGTGCAGATGGGCTGGCCGCCTGTGGTTTGGTCGTAGATGTTCGCCAGGATGGCGAGGCCGCCTCGCACCGTCCATGGTGGGCCGGTGTAGCGGGCCCCGTACTGCCAGTTGGACGAGCTGCACAGCACCTCGCCTAGCTTCACGTAGTTGTTGGCGTCGCCGCCGATCTGGTGGAACAGCAGGTGGTAGGTGCCGCCGCCTGTCAGTCCGCTCGCCGGGAGCGGTACGGGAATGAGGGGCACCGTGTTGAGCGTCTGCGTGTTGCTGAAGCCGGCCGCGGTCAGCCCCAGGCTGATCATGGTGTAGGTGCCGTCACCGTTGGAGAATCCGCCGGTGGGCAGGTTGCCCGAGTTGCCGTTGATGAGCTGCTGCTGCCACGCCCCCAGCCCATCCGCTGTGACGGTGAGGGACTGCATAGCCCGGGTGAACGTCGGCGGCGTCCCGTTCACCGAGTTGCCGCCCATGATGAACACGCCGGAGTCGGTGGCGAACGTGCTGTTTTCGATGCCGCCGACCCCCACAGGGAGGGACGGTCCGGTCTGCCAGGTTCCGAGGCTGCCGTCGGCGGCGATGTTGGCCCAGTAGACGCTGGTGAGACCTGGGCTGGTGCCGGATGTGTGGCCGCCGATGACGATCAGGGTGTTCCCGATGATTGCCGATCCGGCGGCGAACAGGGCGGTGGGGAGCGCCGGCCCGGTCTGCCAGCTCTGGATCTGCCCGTTCGATATCGAGGCGTAGCTCACCGTCGACACGGGCGACCCAGCACCGGAGGCGGTGTTGCCGCCGATGACGTACACCGTGCTGTCGTTCCAGATCTCCACCGCTGCAAGGTCAAGCCCTGCGGGCAAGGTGGCCTGCGCAGACCAGGCGGAGATGACCCCGGTGTTGCTGTCCCAGCTGGCCGTGTAGACCGTGTTCACGAAGGAGGATCCGGTGTAGCCGCCGGCGACGACAACCGTGTCCACGCTGGCAGCGACGCCTGCCCCGAGCAGGCCCTGTGGCAGTGAGGGCTGGGGCATTGCGGCGGCGGGGCCGGTGGCACTGAGCTGGATGGTGTAGACGTACGGGGTCGAGTTGCCGGTGCTGGAGTCCGTGCCGCCGAACATCAGCAGGTACTGGCCGTATGAGGCGGTCGATGTCGAGGTCAGCAGGCCAGCGGCCGAGGAGGACGTAGTCCCCCAGGGCGCGTTTGTGTACGGGCTCGTCTGGAGCGTGTTGTTCGCCGGGGTGGCCAGTGCTCCCGCGCTGGGGAGCCCACCTGACGCCCCCAGGTTCGCAATCTGTGATGCCGGCACCACTGCGGAGGAGAGCGGGCTGGACAGATTCGGGAAGCCTCCGCTGTCCGGGTAGAGGGTGACCTCCAGGTCCGCGCCATTGCCGACGGGCGCCAGGGCCACCTGGACATGCCCGATCGCCGTGGAACCGCCGGGCAAAGTGAACGGCCAGTCGACGTCATAGACGTCGAGCGTCGAGCCGCCGCCGACGTTCTGCACCCAGAAGAAGGCTGTGCCGTAGGTGCTGGTGAGCGCGCCCGGGGCGACGATCAGGTTCCCCTGATAGACGGGGGTGACCCCGTGAACGGCGAGGAACTGATCGATCTGCGCGGCGTGGTTCGTGGCCTCCAGGTTGCCGGGCAGACCGTTCTCGGCGGCCTTCCACGTCGGGTTATACGCCACCCCGGTTCACCCCCTCAGAGATGCAGCCACTTGACGGTCATCGAGCTGAAGAACGGGGCCGTGGCGTAGGTGTTCAGGGGGTTGCTGGTGTCCTGGTAGATCTGCACCTGGAAGTAGTCGCCGACATTCGCCGGCACCTGGAACACCGGAGAGGCGACACCCATCGTGGTCGTCATCGCCGGAAGCTCCTGCTTGGTGCCGTTGATCTGGGAGCCGTTCTGCTGAGCGTAGTGCTGCCGAGAGCCCGTGTTGTTGGACGACCAGGCGGTGAACCAGCTGATCTCGTACGTGCCAGCGACCTGGACGGTGTACCGGCTGGAGTTTCCGCTGGACCAGCCTCCCCAGACATCCCCGACCGCCACGTTGAACGTCAGTGGCGTGTAGGCGCCGCTCCCGACGGATTGTGAGGCGTTCTGGTAGAGGAACGCGCCCGGCTTGTTCATCAGGAACGCTGTCTGCGCGGCGGTGAGGACTTCCAGAGTGGAGGCCACAGCCGGTCACCTCTCCTTAGTTGATCGACGTGACAAGGCCGTTGGCCGAGGAAAAGCCGCGGTACGTCTGGACGTAGCCGGACGCAGTCTGGCCCGAGGTGTATGCGGCGTAGGCATTGACCAGGCCGGTGGAGCTGCGGCCGGTCCACGTCCACCGGGCCCCCGAGTCCTCCCAGGTCGCCGTCTGCTGACCGGTGACCGTCTGGTCGTACACCTGGAAGATCAGGCCATAGGTCTGAGCCGTCCACGACGTGCCGTTCGCGGACGTGGAGGCTCCAGAGGTCTGGTTGCTCTTGGCCCAGTTGTAGGAGTACGTCGCGTTCCCGGCCGACGCCACCACAATCCAGTACGTCGTGGACGCCGAGAGCCCGGTTACCGGCGTGGGGACGACGATGAGCGTCGGCGCGTTGAACACGTACTCGGCGGTGACCGTGGCCGACACCAGCGCGGTGCCCGACGGGGCCCCGGAAGCGTTCGCCTGAATGCTCACCGTGGTCGGGCCCAGGTTCGCGCCCGCGCTGATGTTCGCGGCCAGTTGGATGACCACGTAGCCGATTGCGGTCTGCCCCACAGCCGTTGTGAACGACTGGGCGAGCCACGTGCCGTTCGTGGACACGTTCCCCGACCCGACCGTGGACTGTACGGCCCGCTGCGTGCCGGTGTAGAGCACCTGCATCGCGTGAGTGCCGAGGTACTGGTTGACGTGCGCCGCGAGCGGTGCCTGCCCGGCGGTGGCGGACTGCCAGGCGGGGGTCCCCGTCATCAGCTGAGCCCGGCCCAGATCGACAGCGACGACGACGTGAGGCCGGACATGGTGATGGTCGCCGGCATCGTGGTCTGCCCGGTCGGCCCGGTCGCGTGGACGAGGGTGGCGCCCGTCGTGTTGGCGTTGTAGACCGCACCGGAACCCGGCGAACCGTACAGGGTCACGGGAGTGGTTCCCACGGAGAGGACCGCCACGAAGTACACGCCGGGAGAGGTCGGTGTGAAGGCGCTGGTGAAGGCGGCCGTCTTGACCCCGGTGGACCCCCACGTAGTGGTCTGGTCCGCGGTGACGGCGACACGCGTGCCAGCCGCGTTGTACAGGCCGATGAGGTTGTCACCGCTCGTCAGCCCGCTGCCCGCCGCCTGCACGGCGACGAGCACGTTGGAGACCGTGGCAGTGGTCGGCAAGTAGATCTTGTGCAGGTTGATCGTGCCCGACGCCACCGGATAGTTCGAGTTGATGACGTTGGGGTCGAAATTCCACGTGATGAGGCCGTTCGACTGGAACGGGTTGTCCGCCCAGGCCAGGTTCGTCAGGTGCCCTGCGGTGTCCCGCTGCAGCGGCGAGGTGCCGTTCACCGCGTAGACCACCGTGCCGCCGGTCGGGTTGGTGGTCGGGGCGGTGGTGATGTTGGTGAGCTGGAGTTCCCCGACGCCGTTGTCGCCGAGGACGGCTGTGCCGCCGACGACGAGGTTTCCATCGAGGATTTCAACTGCGGCATGCGCAGTGAGCGGGTTGGTCACAGACAGGGTGCCGACCGCGGTCCGGGCCAGCTGAACGTCCCGGTTGGTAGTGCCAGGGCCGATGGACACAGTGCCGGAGCCCAGGATCCGGATGCGGTCGAAGGCGTCCGTGCCGCTCACGTTGCCGGCCAGGATGGTGTTGCCGGCCGCGGTCGGCTGCAGTGTCACCGGGCCGACAAGAGTGACGGTTCCACCCGTGATGACGGTGGTCGTGCCAGCAGCGTAAGAGGTGGCCGTCACCGTGGAGCTTTCGAGGACGACGGCTGTGGAGCCGGAGTCGACCTGGATGGACGCAGTGGCACCGGCCCCGGGGGCGTTCTCCTGGATGCTCTCGATCGTCGCGGCGACGGTCGACCCGGTGGCGTAGAACGCCTTGGCCTTGTTGATGTTGCTGTAGCAGGAGTCGATCGTGTGGACCGTGCCGCCGGAGATTTTGAAGCCGCTGCCGTCCTGCCCGTTCGCGGCGACGATCGTGTCCGCGCCGCAGCCAGTGATGGCGTTCGCCGACCCACCGCTGATCGTGTAGCCGCCGCCGCAGCTGAAGGCCTTGCAGCCGTTGAGGGTGGTGTAGTTGACGTTGGTGAGCTGGAAGCCCTGCTGCGTAGACGCCCCACCGGTGATGAAGCAGTTCGTCAGCGTGTTGCCAGTGCCACCGCTGAGGAAAATGCCGTGGCCGCCGACGCTGCTCACGTTGACGGTGTTCAGGCTGCAGCCGACACCGGTGACCAGCTCGAATCCATGGGATCCGAAGCCGGAGATGGTGACGTCCTGGAAGGAGCAGGAGTTGACGTTCGTCGACCCGCTGTTGGCTTCGATCAGGACGCCGATGCCTGAGCCCGAGCCGGGCCCGGTGATCGAAAGGTTCTCGATCGACATGTAGTTCAGGGTGCTCGGGTTGTACGTGATCGCGTTGGCGGTCGTCGACGTCTGGTTGATGACGCTGACGTTCTGGCCGACGCCGAGGAGGCTCACCCCGTTGGGTAGCGTCAGCGCAGCACTGATCTTGAATGTGCCTGCGGGGAAGAACAGCGTGCCGCCACCCGCAGCCGACACGCCGTTGATCGCGTTCTGAAGCGCGGTGGTGTCGTCCGTCGTTCCGTTGCCCGTGGCCCCATAGTCGTAGGGCGTGGCGTAGCCGACCAGGTAGGGCACGTCAGTTCACCCCCGTCAGTAGGCCGCCGCTGTACGTCAGAGAGCGGTTCGAGTACAGGTAGCTTGATGAGCCGTTCTGTGCTGCCGTGAACTCGGTGATCGTGGCGGGCAGGCCCTGCGCGTTGTAGGTGAACTGCGTCCACCGCTGCCCGGTGTCGTCCACGAGCATCGTCGGCAGCACCCCCGACCCGGCGTTGTCGTACACCTGGTAGACCAGCCCGTAGGAGGAGGCCGTCCAGGTGACCCCGTCCGAGGACGTCGACGAACCGGCGATCTGATTCGACTGGTGCCACACGTAGTACTGGGAGGACGTCCCCACCGGTGAGATCACCAGCTGGTAGAACGTGCCGGGCGTCAGCCCGGTGGCCATGAGGGGCAGCGTCACCCAGTAGGGCGCCGAGTAGATCCACTCCTCATTCACGATCACGCTCGCCAGCGCGCTGCCCGTTGGCAAGCCCCCCAGGTCCGCGTACAGGCTCAGCGTCAGAGGCGGGATCACAGCGGACGTCGGCGAACCGCCGACCGTACTGAGCTGGATCCGTACCTGACCGATCGCGGTCTGGGCGCCGCCGGTCATGAACTGCTGCGCCAGCCACTGCCCAGCCGTCGTCTGGTAACTCGTGCTCGCGGTGGTCTGTGACGCCTGCACCGTCCCCGCACCGTAGGCCACGAGAGACGTGTGGGCGCCCAGCAGCTGGTTGACCTGGCCGGCGTTCCCGGGCTGGCCGCTGACGGCCGCGGCGTAGGCGGGGATCTGCGACATGGCCTCAGCTCCCCGAGATGGCGAAGCTAGCCTGCAAGATCAAAGTGTCCGTGGTCAGGAACGTCAGCACAGGGCTGAACGCCCAGTGATCGAGCATGACGCCAGAGCCGAGGACGCTGGTCGCGCCGGAGAACAGCCCGGCCTCAGTGATCGTCAGCGTGCTCGTCGGCGATGGGAAATAGAAGAGCCACGTCGTCTGCGCGTTCAGCGATGCCGTGGCCGGGGTGGAGCCGCCAGCGCCGACGGTCTGCCGGGCGTATTCCGAGAACAGGGCCGTATCCGACGCTGCGACGGTGCCGTTGCCGGTGCCGATCGCTCCGAACAGCGGCGTCAGGAACGTCGGCGAGGTGACGCCGAGGTTCGCGGCCTGGTCCTGGATGCCGGCCCAGACGAGGGCCGCGGCGAACGCGGTGAGCCCGTTCGTGCAGGTGATGTTGTCGCCTTCGCGGCGCTCTCGGACGGTGCCGTCGGGCCGGACCGTGGTGACGGACAGGCGGCCGTGGATGTTGAATCCGCCGCCGTTCGGCCTGGTCATCCCCAAGTGAACTGCCCCCACTGTCCCGAGTCGTACGTCGCTGCAGTGACGTTGAGCGTGGCCGTCACGGTGTCGATGGCGCCGAGGGTCTCGTCGGTCTCGCCGAAGTTCCCGAGGCCGTTCACGGTCTGGTCCTGCTGCTGGCCGTTCTGCTGGTTCAGCGTTCCCAGCACGTCGACGAGGTTCATGGGCCGGAACACGCCAGGCACGATGCCTCCTCAGAGTCGGACGGCGGTGATCTGGCACTGCCGGTAGCCGCCGGCGACGAAGGTCACGGTGTTGCCGATGACGATGAACTGGTCCCAGACGCCCCACTGATTGTTCTGCACGTCCCGGACCAACGTGTTGCGGATCGAGCACGTCTGGCCGGAGCGGACCCAGCCAAGGAAGTCCTCGCCGCAGGTGAACGTGATCCGCTCGACCGCGTCGGCGTACTCGGTGCGCTGCCGCATCGCACGGGCGAGGGCCATCGGCACGGTGGTCAGCGAGGTGTCGTTGATGTACTCGGTGAAGACCCCGCCGTTCGGGCCCGTGTACTTGTGCTGGGAGGCGTAGTCGTTGGCTGCGGCAGTGACGGGAACGAGGTAGTCGTACCAAATCTTGAGCACGACACCCGGGCCCGGTGCAGCCCCGGTGGTGACCAACGACCACTTCCCGATCGAGTCCTGAATGACCTGCCACGTCGCATTGCTCGACGCGCCCGCGTTCACGGTGGTCACAGACTTGGACACGCCGCCCACGTACAGCACCGGCTGGTTCGTGACCGTGTACCGGAGCGGCCACGCCGTCTGGTAGCCGTTGCCGACCCACGTGTCCGTCGGTTTGCTGTGGGCCACGGAGCCGTAGGTGATGGACTGGTTGGCGCCCTGAACCAGGATCCGGTTCCTGACCGAGGTGCCGTCCCATTCGTAGCCGAACTGGTTCTCCGAGTAGATGTGGCCCTCGGTCGTCGAACCGTTGGTCGCGGTCGGGATCGTCGTGAAGGTCACCCCTGAGGAGAGCGCGGTGGTGGCGTCGTAGAAGTGCACACGACGGTTCTCATCGACATACCAGCCATACGGTGTGACCTGCCCGGCCAACGTCGCCAGCCGCCGCCACGCATCCGACAGCGTGGTGTAGTTGAGGACGAAGGATGCGAGCTGCGGGCCCGGGGCCACGTAGCCGCCGTGCGATAGCTGCTTGGCGGAGATGCCGCAGTTCGCCTGCGCCGTGAGCGACACGATGATCTGGTCCACCGTCTGCCCGACGTACGTGCCGTGGACGATGGCGTTGTCGGCATAGAACGTGTAGTCCGTGCAGTACAGAGTCCATTCGTTCCGCGTCGGCGACGTCGCATCCTGCACCGGCTTCGTGACGACCCCGGCGAACAGCGTCTGCCCGATCGCGTTGTCGACCAGCTTCACCTGCGAAAACACCGGGATCCAGAAGTGCGGCGTCGACACGAACTCGTCGACAAGCGGGAAGATCGCGGTGTCGCCCTGCCGGCCGAAGTTCTGCGTGATCGTCATCTGAGCCTGGGCCCCGGACCAGGCCAGGTACTGGGTGTAGTCCGTGGACGACCCGCCCGGCGGTGTGATCGTAAACGTCAGGTTGGGGGTGGCGACCACACGTCACCCCCGCCCCTGTGCGCGTGCGATGAACCCCGCGGCTGGTCACTCACCCGCGGATCCTGACGCCGGCCGCCGCAAGGGCGTGTGGAATCTGCTGGCTAATCCGGTCGGCGAGCTTCTTCGTGTCGGCGTCAGACAGGATGTAGTTGCCGTGGATGTCGATGACGACCGACGGCGCGCCCCCACCCGCAGCACTGCCTCCGACCAGGCCCGGTGTGCCCGTGAATGCTGGCACTGCGGTGCCGGTGACCGTCAGCCCGGCCGAGAGGGTGCCTGCGGCCGTGCCGGTGACTGCCTTGGCCAACTGGTTGGCTGCGGTCGCCACCGTGCTCTGCGAGCCGAGGACACCGTTGGCGAGGCCCTGGCCGACCATCTGACCGGCCCAGTGCGCCCACTTCGACGGCGAGGAGATCCCAAGCACCTTCAGGACAGGGCCGGGGACCACGGACTTGATCCAGCCCGAGATCTGGCTGTACAGCCATGAGCCCATTGAGGCGATGCCGTTCCACAGCCCTTCGACGAGGTTGACGCCGACACCGACCAGCCACGATCCGGCTCCGGACAGCAGGCTGAGGATGGTGTGCGGCAGGTTCTCGAAGAATCGGACAACCGTGCTAATTCCGGATGAAACGGCGTGACTGACGGACGACATCCAGCCTGCGAACATCGAGCCCAGGTGGCCAAACCAGGCGATTCGAGCCTCGATCGATCTGACCTGGGACGCGACGAAGCTGACGAACCAGTGCCAGAGCCCGGTCGATATGGCCCGGACCATCGCCCAGGCCGACTCGACCCGCCCGACGATACTTGCGAACGCGTGTTCGATGAAGTGCAAGCCAGCCTCGGCAGCACCCTGGATGTCCTTCCAGGCGCCCTTCCAGAAGTCCCGGAACGACTTGAAGTGGTCCCAGCAATAGATAAACGCCCCGACCAGGGCCGCTATTGCGATGATGATCAGCGCGATGGGGTTTGCTTCCATCACCGTGTTGAGAATGCCCATCGCGATGCTCATCAGTTTGATCGCGCCTGCGATGGCGACGAACGCACCCACACCCGCGAAGATCAGCATCACCAATTTCTGATGCTTCTGAGCCCATTCAGCCAGCGGCAGGAGGATTTTGTTGACCTCGGTGAAAATCTTGGTGACCATCGGCAGCAACGCCGTGCCGATCGCGATACCCGTGCTCTGAATCGCGGCCTTGGCCGAAGCCATCTTGAAGCCCAAGGTCTGCTGCACCTCGGCGAAGCCCTTGACCTTGCCGTGAGCGTCAGCCGTGGACTTGGACATCGCTTTGATCGTGTCGTTGGTGTCCTTCATATTCGCGCCGACCGTGGAGAGCGCCGCGTTCGCTCCCGGCGCCGTACCCATCAGCCTCTTGAGCGCCGCAGCGAACTCAGGCGTACCCTCCTTGCCCGCCTTCGACGCCGCCTCGGACAGGTACTGCATAGCGTCCGTCAAGCCGTTCGGGCCGTGCAGCTTGGACTTCAACGTGTCCGCCGAGACCCCAAACTCGTCAAACGCCTTCTTCATCGGCGTCGTCGGGTTGAGCAGGCTTCGCAGCGCCTGCGCGAGATTCTGGCTCGCCCTCGAGGCGGTGAAGCCATGGTTCGTCATGTTGGCGAGCGCGGCTCCAACGTCATTGAAAGAGATGCCGGCTCCGGATGCGGCGGGAACGATCGACGCGAACGCAGCGGAGAAATCTTGCAAATTGGTCTTGCCGTGCGCCACAGCTGTGATCATTTTGGAGGTGACGTCGGCCGCCGCCGACGCCTTCATGTGGTAGTCCTTCAGGACGTCCGTCAGCGCTTGCGCCACGGTCGTCGTGTCCGCGCCTTCCGCCGCCGCACCCTGCGCCGCCGCCTTCAGCACCGTCAGACCATCGGCGGCGTGGTAGCCGGCCGCCTCCACGTAGTACATAGCCTTCGACAGGTCGTCCGCCGAGACACCTACCTGCCCAGCCATCTCCACCATGCCCTGACGGACCATGTTCAGCTTGTCGTTCGTCTCACCGGCAGACGTGACTAGGCGGGTTGTCGACGACTCATAGGTCCTTGCCGCTTTGATCGACTCGTAGCCGATCGCCGCCACCGCGACACCTGAGTACATGGCCGCCTTCTGGACGCCGGCCATCACGGCTTTGCCTTTGGCCATCACCCCGCTGAACCGGCCCTGCGCGGCTGCGGCCTCATCGGTCTTCGCCGCCGATGCCGCCGCCGTGTCCGCCTGCACCCTCTCCGCGTCGGTCAGCTCCCCGGACGCTACAGCCGCCCGCTTCTCCGCCACTGCCAGCGCATCAGCGGCCATGACCACGTCCGCGCGCGTGACAAGAGCTGCCTGCTCCTTCTGCGCGGCCGTGAGTTCCTTCACGGCGAGCGCGGCCCGCTCGTCGGCCATCTGGACAGCCTCGGCCGCCCGGCCCAACTCCGCCTCGGTAGCTTCGGCCTCCTTCGCCGCCGCCAGCTCGTCCTGCGCGACTTTCAACTGCTGCGCCGCCGCAGCCGCACGCTCCTCGGCACCGGCCACCTTGTCGGCCGCCGCCGCCAGCGATTCCTCGCTCGCGATCGAGCCCTGTGCCTCGAGGAGCGCCCGCTCCGCCTCGGCCTGCCGCTCGGTCGCCGCAGTCAACTTGTCCCGGGCCGCAGCCAGGCGGGCGTCGGCAAGCTCCACCGCGTCTGTACCAGACGCGGTCTGCAGGAGAGCCTCGTCCGTCCTGGCGCCAGCCTCCTCCGCCGTCCCCGCCATGCGCTGGAGCGACTCGGAGAACCTGCCGACCGCGCCCTCGGCCTTCTCCAGCTGCCCGGAGATCCGGTCGCGTGCCTCCAGTACCGCAAGGACGGTGAACATCTCAGCCCCGGCCACTGTTCGCCCTCCTCTGCTGCGCCTGCTCTTCGCGGGTGATCAGCTGGATGTAGAGGAGGTAGTCCTCGACCTCACGCCACGGACGGGTCTCCAGGTCCTGACGGCGCAGCCCCAGGCGCTGCCACAGCTGCTGCTCCGCCCAGAACGTCCCCAGGCTCGGTGGCCCCTCCGTGCCCATCCGGATCGCCCCCGAGGCCCGGCTCAGGAAACTGGGCCCGCTCCCGGGCCGGCTTCGGCCCGTTCAACTCGTCGACCTCCTTGAAGATCTGGTCGAACACCGATGCGGGCAACCGGGCAACGTTCTTGCGCTTCACCGGCTCGGGGGTCAGCGGCCAGACGGTGCCGTCGTCCTCGTCGAGGTTCCAGGCCGTGATCGAGGCCACGACCATCTCGGTGTGGAACGCGGGCATGTCCATCTGCGCGCTGCCGCGGCCGTTCTGGTCGAACACCGGCCCCGACGAGAGGGCCTTCTCGGCACGCTGCTTCTCCACGATGGAGAGGCACTCTTTGATCTCGACCCAGTACCCGCCGCCGAGATCGATCTTGCGGGTGTCCGAGTAGGCGGACAGAAAGCCCATGAGGGTGCTCCTGAGGGTGCGGGCATGAAAAAGGCCCCGGCCAGGGCGGCTCAGGGCGTCGGGATGGAAGGTGGCTCAGTACGCCGTATAGACCGAGTTCACGACCGTCGCCGAGATCGTGTACTGCGAGGCACCGGACAGGGGCCGGGAAGCCTCGTAGGTCAGCGACGACATGATCACGTCCTCGGCCTTGAGGTCGTTGGCGTACTTGCTAAGCGCGATCTGCGGCAGGTTGATCGTGATCGTGCCGCCGCTCGACGGGTGCGTCAGCGAGAACGTGAGCGCCCCGAGGGTGTTGTTCTGCATCCGGTTGAAGTCGCCGTAGGTCGCGTCGTTCAAGCTCGACCACACCAGGTCGATCGTGCCGTTGACGTGCAAGTTCACCGGCGTGAGGAACGCGGGCCCGTGGTTGCCGAAGGTGTACGTCTCCTTGATGCCGTTCTCCACGGAGATGGCGACGTTGCTGGCCTCAGCACGGGACGATCCGTAGATGGTCAGTGCCGCCTCGGCGAAGACGAACGGCGCCTCATTCACCACCGAGATCGGGGTCGGGTTGTTCAGGATCGCCACGGACTGGGCCATCATGTCCGCCGTGATCTCCACGGGGCTGTTGCCGACCGGCGCCTTGATGTCGAACTTGTTCGCGCGGCAGCCCGCGAACTGGAGGCTCTGGAAGCCACCCAAGTTCTTTTCGATGGTCAGTGACGGAAGCGTGTTGGCCTGGCTGATCGTGTGCGTGTACGGGGCGACCACACCGATCACAGCCACACCTGAGATGTGACCGTAAGTCAGCGAAGAGTCCAGGGTGAACGTCGTACCACTCACGGTGATCTTGCGGCACTCGGAGGTCGTCGTCGTCCCCGAGTTCACGTCGATCTGCACGACCTGCCCGGTAATGAACCCGGAGGCGGACGCCACAGTGATGGACGTAGCACCGGCCGAGACGGTACCGCTCAGCGTGGTGGACCCAGACCCGACAGTGCCTGTAACCCCAGCCCCGGGCGCCGCATCCGCACCGATGGAAGCGACCATCAACGCCATCGCATTGGACGGAAAGATCGGCCCGGTGATCGCTCCGGCGAGCTTCTGCTCACCCTGGAGGTTGTAGATCTGCTTGTCCCTGAAGCCCTGCATCAGCGTCGGGGAGAACCAGCCCGGGTCGACCTCCATCGTGTTGGCGGACACCGGCAGGAAGGTGGTGGGGGTCGTCGCCTGGCCGAAGCCGGGCTCCTTGGCCATGCCGGTTGCGGAGCGCGCACCCGACTGCTCTTGGATCGTGGGGTACGGCATGGCCTACTCCTCGGGGGCCGCGTCAGCGGCGGGCTCGGTAGTCTTCGACGCCTTCCGCGACCTCACCGGCGCAGGCTCCGGCTCGGGCTCGGACGGTGCTTCCTCGATGTCGGCGCGACGCAGCCAGCCGTCGGCCAGGTCGTCGGACACGGTGAACTCGTCGCCCGGCTCCAGCTCACCCGCCTCGACGAAAGTGACCGGCCCGGCGCCGATGTAGCGCAGCCTCACGGCTATTCGCCTCCTAGGGCTTCGATGGAGATCTGCCTGAACCGGCCCTTCAGCGCCGGCAAGAGCGGCTTGATGGCCCGCTCGGGGAACTTGTTGGCCTTCGTGCCCGGGTGGTTGACGACCTGGGCGAACACGTCGCCGCCTGCGCCCTTCCAGTGCAGAGCCTTTGCCGTGCGCGGCCGGATCTCGTGCGGGCGCGTCCCGTCGAGCACGTACTTGGCGTACGGCACTTCCGTGTAAAAGGTGACCGTCAGGCCCGACGCGTTGAGCTGCTTGTGCTTGATGGACTCCCGCAGCCGGCCACCGTTCTCCTTGGCGACCGGCGCCTTGTCCTTGAGCGCACGCTCCACGAGCGGGGTGACCTCAGCACCCCAGGCCGCGGCGATCGTCTTGAACCGGTACGGGCCGGCCAGTCCACGCTTCGGCCGCGACACCTTGACCTGGATACTCACCCTTGCACCGCCTCACGGACGTCCATCGCGATGCGGCAGGAGTAATAGACCATCCGCTGCGTCGCCGGAGCGTGCACGGGCGGGTACTCGATCTCCCAGTCCTCGCCGACCAGCAGCACCTGGGAGACCACACCCGTGGTCGAGTCCTGGATCTTCGTCGGCATCTCGGCGTTCCATAGCTGGGCCAGCACCGCGTCGATCAGTAGCGGGAACTCCTGGTCAAGCTCGGTGTCGTCCGGGTTCGCGAGGTAGACGAGGTAGATGTCGATCGTGTGGTCGATCCACCGGTAGCCGCCCGTCTCCGGCTCGTTGGGCTTGGCCCGCGGCATCGTCTGCCGGTGCCCATGCTGTCTGCCGCCCCACACGTACGCGCGGGGCCCATCGAGATCCTCGACCGTTGGTGGGGTCACCCACGCCGTCAGCGTCTGCGAGCCACCCGTAGGGCTCGGCACCGGCGTACCGTCGAGCAAGCCCTGAAGGTACCGCTGCACGGAGTTGAGCGGCACAGCACGTCACCAGGTCTTCGGGGCGTTGACGGTCCGCACGTGAGTACCGCCCTTACGGCCGACATGGAAGTCCTTCGCCCTCTTCGTACGGGACTTGTGGACGATGGCCTTCTTCGCGGCGTGGGCGGACCGACGGTGACCCCAATGACGTGCCATGACATGCTCCTTCTCGTGGAGGCCGTCATGCGAAGTGACAGCCTCTAACTCGCCAGTTGCTTCTTCGCTGCACGTTTCTTGGCCGCCCAGCGATCGTGTCGCGCACGCGCACAGGCTCGGCAAACTCTCGCGCCCTTGGGATTGATATAGGTGTTGGCCGTGTCGAATGGGTGGCCTTGATTGCAGTGCGTCTTGGCGGCGTTCACTCCGTGAGGAGAAATGCCGCGAGCGACGTTGGTCCAGTGCTCGACGGCTTCAAGGTGATCCGGGCGCACACACGCTCGGTTGCGGCAGAGATGATCCCGTTCGTGCCCTTCGGCGATCTCGCCTTTGGCCCAGGTGTAGGCGACGATGTGTGCTCGCTCCTGGCGGCCGTCTAGCCAGAACGCCCCGTAGCCCTCGGCCAATCCACCTGTCCATACCCAGCAGGGGCCGAGTTCTGGGCAGTGCTCTGGGATAGGGCCGTTCTTGTCAACCCTCGACCAGAAGCGTTCCTGTGGGGTCTGGTCGCGGTCCTGCTTGATGGAAAGTGCGTCGCCATACTTGGCCCACCGCTGGTAGTGCTTCCCGCACATTCCACGAGCGACGGTTGTTCGGTCGCAGCCCTCGACGTTGCACGTCGGCTTGAGTCGACGCCCATACGGCTTGAGCACGATCGATGGGTCGCCGTGCGACCTCCACCGCTGGTAGTGCTTCGAACAGAATCCGTGGCCGGTTACGGGCTCTTCGCAGTCGTTGACGGTACACATCGCCATGAGAGAATTGTAGCAATGGTGGAGGAATACCTCTCATACAATTCTGCGAAATGGCTCGAGCAACACTTCGTACTCGGTGATCAGGTCCTCGACGCCCTTGCCACCGGTCGTCTCCGACCCGGGGATGTTCTGGATCGACACCGATGTGATCCCGGACTCCAGCGCCTGTGCCGCGGCGGCCAGCACCGTGGCCCACAGGACGCTGGCCGGTAGCGCGGAGACCACCGTCCCGGCCGTGTGCGCAGCGGACAGGGGCGCAGAGAGAGTGACGGTGCCTGGGCCCGTCTGCGCGGTGCCAGCGCCGTTGGGGAGCTGCATCGGTGTCGTCGCGGCAACCGAGGTGACCGAGACCGGCTCCGTGGATGCGCCGTCGTAGACGAAGCCGGCCGCTCCGGCCCAACCGGTCACATCGTCCACGCTGATCGTGGTGGCCCCGGCCGCAGCGCTGGCCGTGAGGCTGCTGTGCGGCCAACCGTTGGTGTAGCTGACCAGGATCCGCTGCCCGTTACGGCCGTACCAGTCCACGATGTACCCAGGCGCGACCAGGATCGACGACCCGCCGTCCGGCATCGTGGCCGAAGCGCTGTCGGTGTACTGATTGATCAGCGGGTGCAGGATGTCGTACTGGCCCGCAGGAACCGTTGACCACGCCCTCGGGAAGGTGCGGTTTGACGACGTCTGAATCGCCAGGACCTGCGTCACCGGCCAGCGCCGCATCACCAGCAGCCCGTTGCCCGTGCCCTGTTGGATCCCGACCCGCGGCGCGCCCGGCCCCTGTAGGTACTCATTGTCGACCGTGGACCGAAGCACCTGGTTGCAGTACGCGTCCACGATGGACGTGGCACGCCAGCAGATCGAGGTGACTTCCGCCATTTGCTCCGGAGTCCCACCAGACTTGGGCTGCGGAATAAGCGACCACGAGACGCCTGTAGGGGCGTTCATCAGCATCTGCGGGGTCACGTACGGCGTTCCGAGGGTCATGCCTTCACCCCCTCACGGCCAAGCTACTCAGTGCTTCCGGCTACTCGGCGGTCTTGGGCGGTGGTGCGGTGCGCTTCGAGGCGCGCTTGGCCGGGGCTGGCTTGGACTCAGCCGGATCTGCGAGCGCCTTCGTGGCCTGCGCCGCCTTCACAAGCTGCTCAACGGCACCAAGCAGCGTCGCCGGGTCCTTGCGCCGCTCCAGCTCCTCGTTGATGAGGCGGTGCTGGCGTTCGACGTCGGTCTCCCACAGCGGCTGACCGTTGACGCAGAAGCCGTGGAGCTGGTCGGAGAGTTCGTTGGGGAAGTCGAAGCCGCCGTCGGCGTTGGCTTCGATGTGGCCGTAGGTGGGGTCGTCGAGCGCGGTCGCGCCCGTGCGCGAGTAGAGGCGCATAGCGTGCTCCTTGAGGGTGTCAGGGAATGCGAAAGGCCGAGAGCATCGGAGCCCTCGGCCTTCAGTGGTCTTGGTTCGGTCAGGCGCGGCGCACCTTGCGCAGACGCAGGTTCTCGGAGCGGGTGACTGCCTCAAGATGAGACGGGTTCACGCAGTGCCGAACGTGACAGGTGTGATGCACGTCGTGCTTCTCGGGTATCGGGCCGTTGGCAATCTCGTAGGCGTACCGATGCGCGTCAACCATTTGGCCGTGCCTCAAGCCAAACCGCCCATAGCCGGTATGCCGGTTGATCCCCGCTATCCACAACCAACAGGAGTCGGTCTTCTCAACCTTCTCCCAGAACCGCTGCTCTGCCGTCCGCTTCGACGGCCGCTCCACACTCGGGTCCTTGAGCCACCTGCGGTAGCACGGACGACACAACGTCCGCTTGTAGATCGGCTTGTCACCGCCACACTCCGTACACCGGTCGGGGCGGGGTGCCTTCGGTGGTGGAGGCGGTGCCTCGTGCACGTACCCCCAGAAGGCTCCTTGGTCACCGCGTCGGATGTTCTCGCGCGGGGTCACGGGCTCCAAGTGGCTCGGCCGAAGGCACTCGCGTCGCCTGCACAAGTGGTCGAGGTGCTTCCCCGCCGGGATCGGGCCCACCAGGTACTGGTAGGCGATCCGGTGGACGAGCTGCGTTCCGGCCTTACGGCCGCCGAAGTTGCCGTAGCCGGTGACCGAGTTAATGTACCCAGTCCAGACCCAACAGGGTCCGAGGTCGGGACGCTGCTCCGGTATGGGGCCATCCTTGTCGACCTTCGCCCAGAACCGGCGCTCGCGCGGTTCCGTTGTCTCGCCGTATCGGCGAAAGCGGTCTCCGTGCGTGCCGCACATACCGAGGCTTCTGGGCTTGCTGTCGCAGCCATCGACGCTGCATGTTGCGCCTTGCCGAACGTACCGCTGGACGGGGTGCAGCGGGTCGCCATGGTCCTGCCAGCGGGCGTAGTGCATCTGGCACCAGCCACGCCCGAACTTCGGTTTTTCGCAGTCTTTGACTGTGCACACGCCGCCGGTGCGGACGGTCATGCTGGCCCCCTGTAGAGAGAATCGACTCTCTACAGGGTACCAGTGATTGCCCGTCAAATACACTGTCGCTCAGAGCATTTATGCAGCTCAGAGCACCCTCTAACTAGGCGACGTTACTCATGACCGCCATCGCTACGGGAGCCCTATTAAGGAAAGCGCTGACAGTTCTGAGCTCGAATTCTTTTCGAGGGCCTCCGCCTGCGACGCCGGGGTTGCGGTTGATCCCGTAGTCGAACTGGGCGGTGTCGCGGAGGGTGCGGCACTCGAGGACGGAGCTGATGTTGGCCTGGGGGAACGGGACCCTGTCGGTGCGGGCGATGATGGTGCCCGGGGGGAGGGAGGTGTGGACCTCGATGGGCACGGTCACGCCGCCGGCGGGGGCGTTGACGATCTCACCGACCCGGCCGCCGGCGGTCACGGAGACACGGCCGCTGGTGTCGGTGTTGAGGTAGGTGGTCGCCGAGGAGGATCCGAGGATCAGGTTGGCGATCTCCTGTGCCTGCGCCGCGTTGACCATGATGGCGGTGGGGCTGGTCTTGACCTGGTTCCACAGCGGGAGGAACAGGTTGGCTTCGATCTCGGTGATGGTGCCGCCGGTGAGGGTGAGCGCCGCGCCGTCGAGGCTCTTGAAGATGGACGGGTTGGCGGTGCCGGTGCCGGGCTGGACCCACTGGCCGGAGCCGTTGTAGTCGCCCGTCAAGCTCGCCATGAAGCCGTCGTAGTCGGCGGCGTTCGCGGAGCCGTTGTCGGCGGAGGTGTTGATGGTCGGGACGCCGGCGCTGCCCTTCCAGTTGGTGGAGAGGTCCGGCAGGTTCGTCGGCAGGGCCTGGTTGGAGGCGATCGTCTGCGTGATGGTGACGCTGTTGGTCGACGTGGTGGTGTAGTAGTACCAGGTCGAGCCGTTCGCGCTGTAGAACCAGTCGTAGGCGACGGCGCCGCGGACGGCGGTGACGGTGGCGGTGACCGAGTTGGTCGAGCCGGAACCGAAGGTGCTGATGACGCTGCTGGTGCCCTGGGAGTTGCCGGAGCCGTAGTAGTAGCCGGAGCCGGTGCGGGCGGCGACGCCGACGTACAGGCTGACGGCGCCGATGGTGCCGCCGGTGGCGTGCTGGGTGACGACCGGGGCGGCCGGGGCGGCGAGCGCGAAGCTCTGGGCGCCGAGGAGCTTGCGGTCCTCGGCGATCAGCAGCTGGTTCAGCACGTTGAACGTGGCGACGGCGTAGGGGTCGGCGTAGCCCTTGGCCAGGTCGTAGGCGTCCTGGGTGACGAGGCCGGCGTAGGCGAGGGGCTTGTAGCGGGCCTGGAAGTCCTGCTCGTTGAACGACACTTCGTTCGCGGCGTAGTCGAACGCGACGGCCGGGTCGGGCTGGGACTTGGTGATGTCGAGGATGGCGCGCCACACGGCGTAGGGGTTGCCGTCGGGGGACGCCTTGCGGGCGACGATGTCACGGAAGGGGGTGACGACCGGAATGAGGGTGACGAGCTCGGAGAGGTCGTAACTGTAGATGCCAGTCGTCTCGAGGATGCCGCTGGTCTGCGCCTTGGCGATGGCGGACAGGGTGTCCTTGGTGACGTTTTCGAGCGGGTTACTCACGGATGCCTCCTGGGCATGCGAAAGCCCCCGGCGCATCAGCGTCTCGGGGGCTTGGGTCTGGAAGAGAGAGGGCGGCTATCGCCGCTGGTGGATCGCCTGGAGCGCTTCGATGGCGCGGCTGTTCATCTCCGTGGCGGCCTGGTTCTGCTCGGCGGCGGTGCCGCCGTACAGCTGCTTGCGCAGCTCGGCTGCCTTGGTCACGTCGACGTTCGCGTTCGCGCCTCGGTCCTGGCCACGCAGTTGGTCACGCGGCGGGACGGCTCCGTTGGTGAACACCTTCGGCTCGGCGGGCTGCTCTTCCAGCGTCCCGATGCGGCCCTTCAGCGTCTCGACGAGTTCCGCCAACTCCAGAACGGCGTCACCAACCTTGGTGACCTGTTCCGTCTGGGTGGCGCTGTGGGCGTCGAGTGCCGCCTTGACCAGATCCGTGATGCTGCTCTTGAGTACGTCGTCCGAGGTGGCGTTGTCGGTCTTCTCGGTGGGTTCGGTCTTGGTGACGTCGTCGTCGCTGGGTGCGGCGTCGGCGGGGGTCCCGACCTGGTCCGCGGGTGCGGGATCCATGTCGGAAGTCTCGGGGGCGCCGTCGTCGGCGCCGTCGGTGTCGTCGTCCGTCGGGGCGTCCTCGCCGTCGCTGTCGTCACCGTCGTCGTCGGATTCGGCACCGGCGATGCGGGTGATCTTCTCCGGGTCGACGATGCCGACGAGGCGGCCCTTCTGGTCGTAGACGGCGACCATCTCCTTCTCGCCGTCCGCCTTGGCCATGTCGGTGACGGGCAGTCCGGCGACCGGCTTCGGCTCGTCCTGCTGGGCGCCCATGGCGGGCTCCTCTCCGGACTGGCGGGTCACGTCTTCGGACGGGGTCGGCTGGGGCATGTCGGCCTCCTCGTGGGCGGTCTTGGCGACCGGCCGGCCGCTCTCCTCGTCGGTGGTGGGTGCGGTGGGCAGGGACGCGAGGACCTTCTGGAGGGAGTCGACGGCGCCGCGGATGGCGGCCTCGTTCGCGGAGGACAGCACGCGCCCGGCCTTGGCGACCGCGCCGAAGGCCTCGATGGTGTCGAGCTCGGTCGGGTCGAAGTCGGCGAGGGCCTTACCGACGGCGGCCATCTCTTCGCCGCAGTCCGCTTCGGCCTGCTCGGCGACCGCGAACGGGGCGAGGACGCTGATGGCGTAGTCGATGGCGCAGCAGGCGTCCTGGAGGTCGTACGCCTGGTACTCGTCGTCGGGGTCGGCGCCGGACGCGGCTTCCATCATCTCCCGGTCCGAGAGGACATCGATCGCCGCCCGCGCTCGGGCGAGGATGCCGGTCCACTTCCGGGCGGTGGCCGCGTCGATCGCCTCCCACGCAGGCGAACCGGGCGTGGTCGGGTTGCCCGGGGCGCCGTCCTCGGGGTCGGCCATGATGGTCATCGGGTCCATGTCCTCGTCGGCCACGGCGCGCTCCTTCTTCAGGCTGCCGTTGGCCGCCCAGTTGTCGGGGATCATGCTGGTCGCGCCCAGGGCCTTGGCTCGGGCGACGATGTGCCTTCGGATGGCGTCGTGGTCGGCTCCCCCGCGACCCACGGCGTGGATGGCGTTCTCGAGGTCGGCCCGGTCGGCGATCGGGTATGAGCCGTCGCTCATCGCCGCGCCCGAGGAGGCCATGCGCTTGCGGTCGGCGGTGTCGTGCTTCGCCTTCTCGACCGGCTCATCGAAGTACCGCACCTGGACACCGGTCGGGAGCCACGGGCTTGTCCGCACGACCGTGTCTTCGACGGATGTCTTGCGGACGGCGGCCTCATGGATCATCCGGGCGATGGCGCCGGGACTGCCGGTCATGGTCACCGTCTCCTCGGCCTTCTCGACGGGCTCGGGCTTGCCGATCAGGTCGCGGACGAAGGAGGGTTCCAGCAGGCCAGCCTGTCCGTCGGCGGCCTGCTTGGCGATAAGGAAAGTGGTGCCGTTCGCGGCCTTGTCGACAAGGTCCACGCGCGGGATGTCGGCGTCGACGAGCTCGGTGAACTCGTCCTCTGCAGGGGAGGTCATTCGCTGCTCCGTCGGGTGATGCGCCGCGCTTGTCCCTGCGGCGAGAAGCCGGTGATCCGGCCGGACTTGTAGAGCTGCCAGGAGCGCTCGTCGAGGATCGCGCCGATGAGCCAGTCGCCTTTGCGGACGACCGTGCCGTTGCCGAGGTCCCAGTCGTCGCCGCGCCAGATGTACGACTCCACAACCGTGGCGGCCCCGACAGTCTGGTCGGGGCCGTGGAACAGGCCGACCTGGGCGCCCTTCTGGAGGAATCCCCAGGCGGCTTTCTCCAGCTCGGCCTCGGTGAAGTAGTCGCGTCCGCCATCGGCACCGCGCTTGATCCGCGGGTCCGGGCCCGCCTGATACGCGATGCCAAGGACGTACCGCTGCTCATCAGCCATGCGACCCTCCTTCGACCGTGAGGCGGCAGCCGCAGTTCGGATGGGCCGGCGGGGCGTCGTGCCCGCTGGGGAAGGCCTTGGTGACGGGGATGTAGCCGGCTGCGGCGTTGGCGTCGCACACGTCGCACGCACTGTCGTCGGGAACCCACCGGTGCCGCTCGGTGGCCTTCTCTACCGGCTGGCAGCCGAGTGCGGTCATCACGTCCTCGATGGCCTCGAGGAGTTCGGGCCGTACCGCCGGGTTGCCGGGGAGCTGGGCCGGATCCCACCAGGCGATCGATTCGACCTGGTCGCCGTCGGGGTCGTCAGGGTTGCTGACGGTGTCGCGGCAGCCGTTCGTGAGCACGCAGCTTTCGTCCGGGACGGTCCAGACGATGCCCTGGTAGATGCCGTTCGGGCTGGTCCAGGTGCCGGTCTTCTCCCCAGGTGGGGGGATGCAGCCGGTCTCCTCAGCCCACTCCCGCCAGGCGCCCTGGAGCGGGGTCTCGTCCCCTTCAAGATGGCCGCCGGGGAATTCCCAGAAGCCGGCTGCCGGGTCTTCGTCGTCCAGCGCGCGCTGGAGCATGAGGACCCGGCCGGTGTCCGCGGCACGGACTGCGAGCCCGGCAACCGCCACTTCGCCCGCGGCCTTGCGGATGGCGAGCCGGCCGCCGTCGTTGAGCCGGTGGGCCTGGACCGGGTCGACGTGCCGGAACGCGAAGTCCCGCCAACGTCCGTCCCGCCGGCGAGCCTTGCGGAAGGATCGGAACGCGGCCAGCTCGCTCTTGACGAGCTGCTCCTGGTCCTCGTCCGGCCCTTCGTCGTCCTCGTCACCGTGGTGGCCGACGAGGTCGTAGGAGGTGATCCCGGTCTCGGCCGTGATACCGGCTGTGGCGCCGCCGGCCTCGCCGTCCTTGGCGACAGACTGCGCCGCGTCCGAGGACTCGAGTTCGTGGCGGCTGTACACCTGGTAGGCGTCCAGCGCGGCCAGTGACTGCTTGGCGTCGGTGGTGCCCGCCTCCGGGACCACACCGGGCGGCGGGACAAACGGCTGGTCCAGGACCTGCTGGTCCTCTGCCGGCCCGAAGGTCTCCGGGTCGACCTTGCCGGCGACGCCCTCGATGGACAGGAGCGGCACCGGGCCCAGCCGGGTCGTGGAGAAGAACCGCGGCGTCGGTCGGCGCGGGTCGCCGGGCAGGCCGAGGAGCTTCTCGCGGCCTTCGTCGGCGCTGGCCATGCCGGACTCGATGTAGATCTTCCAGGCCTGCGCTTCCTGCAGGCGGTCGTCCTTCTCCTGGCCGGTGTCGAAGGAGAATTCGATCGGAAGATGGAGGTCGTCGCGGAGGAAGTGCGTGAGGATTCCCGCGATGTGGGCGACGAGCGGCAGGTCGCCTACCCGGTGCTGCACGTCGCCTTGGGATTCGCCGCTGCTCTTGTTGACGTTCTCGGTGAACCCGAGATCAGCGGGCACGACGTGGAACGCGGCGGCAGTCTTCCTCATCAGGAAGAGGCTGAAGGCGTCGGTGAAGTCCTTCTCGTTCGACCATTCGACCTTGCTGCCGCCGGGGAGCCATCGGATCTGGTTCTTGACGGCCTGGTCGCCGAGCATCATGGCGTCCCAGGTTTCCTGGAAGTTCTCGATCTGCTGCGGCGTCCACGTCTCCGGTGCGGAGGCCAAGGCGTGCGGGATGTTTCCCTCGGTGAATCGCTGCAGGAAGTACGCCTGGAACCTGAGGTCGGTGTTGGCGTTGAGGAGGATCGTTTCGAGCGGCGCGGTCCCGTAAGGGCTGTTGGGGCGCGGCCTGAACGGCTCGTAGATCAGGTCGTTCGTGGTCAGCCAGTTCCAAGGCAAACCCTGGGCATACTGCA
Source organism: Streptomyces sp. NPDC055966 (assembly GCF_042269865.1). Taxonomy (NCBI): domain Bacteria; kingdom Bacillati; phylum Actinomycetota; class Actinomycetes; order Kitasatosporales; family Streptomycetaceae; genus Streptomyces; species Streptomyces sp. NPDC055966. The sequence continues at coordinate 48,422 of NZ_JBHJYK010000031.1, read as the reverse complement.
CGAATCCCTCGGCCGGGGCCTGGGGGGTGCGGCCCCAGTAGTCGAGCAGCGGCGCGATGGTCGTGCCGTCGACGACGGACAGGCCGATGCAGTCACCGCGCCGGTTCCGCAGCCGATACAGGCATCCCGCATCGTAAGCCAGGATGTCGTACAGGTACTTCGCCAACCATGCGGCGAACGGTGTCTGGCCGTCCGGCTTCTCCAGGACTTGCAGGCCGGCTTCGATGGCCGCGTCCGCGTCGCCACTGAATCCGCGGGCCGGGACGAGGCTCCATTCCAGGGCGCGGATGGAGTCGATCCGGTGCCAGATGCACATGCTGGCGATGTCGTAGGACTCGATCAGGCCCTTGAGCGTGTCGAACGCGACCCGTTCGTGGGTGCGCGGCCGCGTCGCGATGTTGTAGCCGGTGGTGAAGTCGCGGCTGCGGGGGGTGCGGGAGTAGCCGTCGTAGGGGCCGATCGGCTCGCCCGGGGCGAACGGCTTGGTGGGGCCCAGGCCGACCGCTTCGCCGGCTTCCTGCATCTGGGCGGGTGCCGCCTGCGTGCCGAAGGCCTTGCGGAGGAGTGCGAGGCGGTCACGGACGCCCATGGATGCGGCCCCCTCTCGGCTCGGCTACGTGCGGTACTGGTGCTGGAAGGCGGCGTTGCGTGCGCGGCGGCGCGCTTCCACCGGGTCCACGACGTCGGGTGCAGGCGTCGGCACAGCGGGTTCCTCGGACCCGGACGGCGTCTGTCCGGCCTCGGACTTGCGGCGCATGTAGTCGATCCAGGACTGGGCTGAGAACCCGTCGGCGAGTTCGGTGAGCGCCCACACGAGGGCGTCCATCCGGTCCGGGCTGGTCCCGGACTGCGGGGTCCACGTGGTCATCTGGTCTTCGAGCTGCGCCAGCGGTCCGACGTGGTGGACGCGGTGCTGCTCGTACAGGGCGGCGACGGGTTCGGCGCGCTGGAGTTTGCCCCGGGACGCGGTGATGACCTTGATCGGGATGTCGGTTTGGACCTGGCGGATCGTGGACTCCACCATGTCGCCGCCGTAGTTGCGTTCGGCGACGATCCGGTCGGCGCCGAACTCCCGCCAGGCGGCCACTGCCCGGGATGCCCAGCCGTGCGGAGACAGGGAGCACGAGCGGTCGGCGAGGACGTACAGGTCGCCGTCAATGCCCTGCCCGGCGACGACGATGCCCTGCTCGTCGGCGTTCGGCCCTGTCCCGCCGGACGGGTCCACGGCGACGATGACGCGCCGTAGCTCAGGGGCATGCTCGACGCGGGTCTCGTCCAGGAGGCCGATGGTCCACAGTGCGCCTTCGACGTCGTCGAGGAGTTCGCCGAGGAGTTCCTGCCGGCCGATGCGGGTGCCTTCGTAGGCGGCAAGGACCTGCTCGCGGAACGAGGCTGCGAGGTTGCCGAGGTTGTCGTACGTGGAGCCGCGGGTGACGACCGTGGAAGGCCGTTCGAGGATGATGCGGGTGAGAGCGTTCGGCTTCGGCGTGGTCGTGACGACGCAGCGGGGGGCGTCGCCGAGGCGGAGGCCGAGCATCAGGTTGTTCCACGCCGTGTCGAGCACGTCGCCTTTGGGGGCGTCGGTCCAGGCTGCGGCCTCGTCCGCCCACGCGTAGTGGTGCTGCGGGCCACGAAGCTGGGAGGGCACCTCAGCTGAGTACGTCTGCGCCATGGACCCGTTGGACCATGTGAGGCGCCGTTTGGTGGACTGGTAGAGGGGGGCGTCTTCGTGGGCGACAGCGAGGATCCCGGACTCGCCTTCGATCATGACGTCGCGGACGTCCGCAGGGGTGCGGCCGACGAGGGCGATCCGGCAGCCGGGTTCGGCCATGGCCCGCTCCTGAACCCATTCGGCTGCGGAGCGGGTTTTCCCGGCGCCGCGGCCGGCGACGAACGCCCAGGTGAGCCACGCGCCGGCGGGTGGGAGTTGCTCGGGCCGGGCGATGTCCCGCCACTTCGGGTGGAAAGGCTTATCGAACGCGGCGGCCGCGTGCTCGAGCCAGTCGGGTGCGGTGGTCATCGGCCGCCTCCCCGGGTCAGGACGCGAGGGCTCGCAGGTGACGGGGGACGATCTCCGGCACCTTGGCCTGCTGCTCGACGGTCAAGCCGAGGTCGTCGAGGATCGCCCGGATGGCCTGAGCGACCAACTGGCCCTGCTGCTCGGCCAGGCGGACGCGGCGTTCCTCGATGCCGGCCTTGATGGCGGCGGTGGAGACCTTGACGAGGTGGTCGCGTTCTTCTTGGTAGAGGCGCAGCCAGATGTTGGGGGTGGCTTCCTCGGTCTGGCCCCAGTCCTGGCCGCCGGTCTTCTCCCGGGTCTTGCCCCACACGAGCGGGTGCTGGCCGTCCGTTCCGGTGGCTGTGTCCTCGATCTCCTGGACGCGTTCACGGAGCCAGGCGACGTGCCCGGCTGTCCACTGGACCTCGTCGAGGAGGGCTTCGGTCGCGGTGGTTTCGATCTTGCCGCCGTATGTCGCCACGGCCTTCCTCGCCTTCTCCTCGACGAGGCGTTCCTTGGCCTTGGCCTTGGCTTGGGGGGAAGATCCGCCGTGGAAGTGGCAGACGTCCTGGCCACGCATGGCGATACCGCCGCACTGGGCGCCGTCGCGGTTTTTGGAGCGGCGTTGGCAGCGGCGGTTCTTGCCGTCTGGGGTGTGCTCCTCAAGGTCGGGAGTGTCGGGCATGAGGGTCTCCGAGGGTCAGTCGCCGAACCAGGTCCAGGTGGGGGCGACTGTGTAGGTGAGGGTGATGGTCTGCCCGGCGGGGACGCGGACGGTGGCCGGGGTGGTGGTGAGGCCGGTGGGCTGCCCGCCGACAGCTATGGCGCTGACGGTGCCGCCGACGATGGTGACCATGGCGTCCGCGTTCAGCGTGTTGGCGTACGGGGTGCCGCTGGCTGGGACCGGGGGCTGGGCGGTGAAGCGTCCGACGGGGTTGTAGTTCTGGTTTCCGCGCAGGACGTTTCCGCTGCTGCTGATTCCCCAGTTGGTGATGTTGCCGCTGACCAGGTTGTTGAGGTAGGTGTTGGGGCCCTGCCCGCCGGACAGTTCCTTGATGCCCGATCCCTGCTGGGTGTGGGCGCCGGAGAATGCGTCGTAGTTCTGGCCGTCGTCCCGGGCGATGTTCCCGGCGAGGATGTTGCCGACGCAGTTGACGGTGTTGCCCTGGATCGTCGCCGAGTCCAGCCCGATGCCGCCATGGCCGTTGTTGACCACGGTGTTGTCGCTGATCTGGCTGTTGGTGACGCCGCGGATGTCCAACGCGCCGCCGAAGCCGCCGGGCCCGTTGTTGCTGGCGCAGCCGACGATGATGTTGTTCTTGACGTTCAGGCTGTCGCCACCCCAGAGGATGACGCCTTCGCCGTAGCAGCGGAGTACCTCGTTGTTGGAGAGGAGGACCCGCTTGCAGACGGCCTCGTTGACGACGTCGAGGCGCATGCCGATCGCGTAGGCGTCGGCGATGACGTTGCCGGAGACGACGCTGTCGGTGACCGCCTGGAGGAACAGGGCGGTGAAGTAGCCCTGAGTGGAGGGGGCGCCGGAGCACCGGTTGTTCACGATCTGGAGGTCGCTGCATTGGCCTGCGGCGATGGCCTGGTAGGAGGAGCCGTCGCCGGTGTTGTCCGGCGCGGTGATGGTGTTACCTGCGACGACGGTTCCGTAGGGCGGCTGGAGGCCACCGAAACTCCAGGCGATCAGGTCGATGCCGCGCAGGCCCGCCCGGTTGATGACGTTGCCGTAGATGGTGGTGCGGACCGCGCCGAGCAGCCGGATCCCGATGTCGGTACCGCCGGACAGCGAGTTGCCGACGATGGTGTTGTCCTCACACACCGCCTGCGAGACCTGCACCCTGTCGGCGTGCTGGAACGCGGTCGCCTTGGCCAGGGTGATGACGTTGCCGTTGATGGCGGTGACGTCGATCCGCTCGGTCTTCGGCCCGTCGACCAGTGTGTATCGGCCGCCGACCTGGAATTTCGTGCCGTCGGTGACCGTGGTCGTGGTGGAAGCGATGGCCAGCGCGGCGCCGTTGTTGGTGAAGACCGGGTACTGGGTGAGCTTCTGCCCGGTGTAGAGGGTGCCGACGCCGCCCGTGCAGCCCGTGAACGATGTGCCGGTGATCCCGGTGTAGGTGATCTGCTGCGCCCCAGCGCTGGAGAGCACCGTGAACTGGCCGGCCGTCGCGAACCCCGCGGTGGAGCCCACGTTCACCGTGGCGACGGGCAGCGGCACCGCGTTGGACCCGGAGGCAACCGTAGTGGCCACCTGGGCGGGGCCGCCGAAGGGGAGCGTGCCGCCAGCGGTGAGGTAGACGGCGGAGCCGTAGTTGGCGTTGCACTTGTTCGCCGAGATCGTGTCCCGAGCGCCACCCTCTACCGCGATCCCGTACCCGGCTTTGATGTCGTTCGGGATGCGCTGGACGTTGTCGCTGCTGACGTTGCCGGTGACCGTGCAGTCGTCGGAGAGGGTCAGGCAGACACCGGCCCATCCGGCGGCGGTGATCGTGTTGCCGGTGACAGTGATGTTGCTGGAGCACCACAGGCCGATGCCCTGGTCGTAGCCGTGCCAGATGACGTTGCCCTGGATCGTGCCGTACGAGCAGCCGTCTGTCTGCGCGCCGCCGGTCAGGATGTGGCTGCCGCAGCGGATAGGTGACTCCCATACGCCGTGGATGTTGCAGCCGGAGATCCGGAATCGCTTGCAGTTGAGGAGGTGGATGCCGTTCTGCTGGTCCTCCTCCGACAGGACGCGGCCAGCCACGGTGTTGCCGGCGCCGAGCGGCACGGTCTGCCACGGGGTGAGGTAAGCGCCCGGCGCCGCATACGGGCCGTACCCGTCGCTGAGCGTTCCGGCGCCGGAGGTGTAGCCGTTGGCCAGGTTCGCCGTGAAGGTGATGATGTCGTTGGCTGCCCCAGACCCGGGCGTGATCGACGCGATGACGAGGTCTTTGTCCTGCTGGTTCGCCTCGTTGCCCGAGTTGGCGGTGAGCCCGCCGAGCAGGTTGAGGCGCTGGCCCACAACGTAGGCTGCGCTCGCGCCGTGGGCGACTTGCACGGTGTTCTGCGCGGTCGCAGCGTTCGCGGCGAGCGGGGTGAGGGGGAACAGGCTGTCCCTGCGGCCGTCGATCGACAGGCCTTCGATCGCGAAGTCGGTGCAGTCCGCCACCGTAAGCACGTTCGCCGAGCCCTGGTTCGGGGCGGCCACGGTGTTCCCGGCGAGGGTGAGGATCGACCCGCGTTCGCCGCGGATCGTCCAGCCAGACAGGTTCTGTACGACGAGGCCCGTCGTCACATAGGTGCCGGGCGGAACGTACAGCGTTCCGCCGCCAGCCGTTCCCAGGGCGGTGAGGGCGTTGTTGATCGCCGTGGTGTCGTTGCTGACGCCGTCGCCCTTGGCACCGTAGTCCCGGACGTTGATGACCGGGGCGCCGGGGTTGACCCAGGTTCCGTCCGCCCGCAGGTACTGGGTCGTCGTCGCCGGTGAGACTGCGATCGGCGTGCCCTGGAGCTTTGCGACCGTGGGGTTCGGCAGCGTGCCGGACAGGTCGCCGCCCGCCGCAGCGCCGCTCTGGATCGCACCAGTGATGCGGGAGTCGTTACCCGCGGCCACCGTGCCTGCGGTCGTGCCGACGCTCAAGGTCGCGGCGCCACCGAGGCCAAGGTTGGTGCGGGCGGTGCCAGCGTTGTTCAGGTCGGAGAGGTTGTTCGCTGCGAGGAGAGCGCCGGCCGCCTGTGCAGTCATGGGTAGGCCGGTGGACGGCCAGACGCCGGCGGCGCGGGGCCCGTAGAGCTTGTTGGCGGCGGTGTCGATGTACCAGTCGCCGTCGATCCCGACCGTCGAGGTGGGCGCGCCGGTTCCGTTGAGGACCGAGTTGCCGCGGGGGCCGGAGGTGCCGCCGGACTGGACGATGACGTTCACCGGGGCTCCTCTCAGGCTGCGGCGACGAGGCTGGTGAAGAAGGTGCCGGCGACGACCGGTGTTGCGTCGGGCAGGCCCGGGTCCATCCACAGCGCGTACGGGTAGGCCGACTTGCCGAGGAGGGCGGTGGCGGTCGGTGAGAGGACGACCTGCACCGTGCTCGTGTTGGCTGTCACCGTGATGTAGCCCTGCGCGTTCGCCGCGGTGGAGGTGACGGCGACCTTGGCGGGCTCGGTTGTGTCGGTGACCGAGGGCCGTACGACGAACTCGAACGACTTGCCGTTGATGTTCATCAAGGTGCCGTCGTCGTTCTGCAGCGTGTACGTCTCCACCCACTGACCACCGGCCGATGCATTCGCCTGGACCTGGTTGGGGAGGACTGGCACCGCGTCACCCCCGACCAGTCAGTGGGCCTGCAGTACGTGGACGGTGGCGGGCAGGAGCCAGAGGCCGAGGCCCGCGTAGACCATGCGGTCCCGGTACGGCACTGCCGCGGGGACGACGGCGGCAAAGCCGAAGAGCACGAACGCGATCGTGTAGCAGAAGACCTCGAGCATCGGAATCAGCTCGCGGCGGGCGGCTGCTTGACGAGGGCCTCGACCTTCGCGACCGCTGCTTCGATGCGGGCGACGCCGTCCTTGAGGTCCGTGGTGACGGCGGTCTCGACACGGGTCGCAGCGTCCTTGAAGTCGGCCGTGATGCCGGTGCGGAGGTCGGCCAGGACGGGCTTCACGCCTTCGACGAGGGCCGCCTCCACCTTCTCGTAGTGGTTGAGGAGGCTGCGGGCTTCGTCGGCGAGGTGGTGTCCCTCGTTCTGGAGCTGGGTGACGAGGTCGTGGAAACGGCCGGTGAGTACGGACATGACGGTTCTCCTTGTTGAGGGTTGTGGTGGTGCGGAATGCAGTGGAGATCAGGACCAGGTGTCGACCTCGACGTAGGTGATGTCGATCTGGTCCCAGGTGCCGGGGGCGGCCTGCTCGCCGTCCAGCGACGATTCGTTCTGCACGTCCCAGTCCATGGCCACGCTCGGGCTGTGCCGGCTGACGCCGACCGTGTGGCCGTCGATCGCGAAGGTCACGGACGTCGGCGTCCAGGACGTCGTGTAGGTGTGCCAGTTGCTCCACGACGCCCGGGAGCCGTATGCGTCCTGTCCCCCGCAGTTCGCGGGGTGGTCGTACGCGGATGGGGCTACGTCGTGGCTGTTCTCCGGGAAGTCGATCTCGCTGCATCCGCCTGCGTTGTTGTCGACGGGCCACAGCAACTGTGCGCTCTTGAAGCCGCGCCCGACGTGGGAGACGCGCTCACGGATCAGGTACCGGCCGTAGCGGAGGCCCATCGCGTGCTTCGGTACGACGGTGGCGGAGTGCACGTCGCCACCGGTATTCGGCCGGTACATGCGGATATGCATCTGCCCGTCACCCCAGGCGCTGGGCGCTACCCAGACGGTGTCCTCGGGGTGGTAGGTACCGCCGACCTTGTAGACGCCGAGCTGGCCGCTCTTCGCGGTGTCCGGCCAGTCGTTGGGGTACGCCCACCAGTTCGCCCGTGTCGTCCCGGTGAGGCCACCGCAGTAGGCCTGTGCGGTGTCCGTGTTGTGGTTGCATTCGCTGAATCCGCCGAGGAAGACGCGCTGGTTGAACGAGTCGGACCACAGGTAGCGGAAGCCGGGCGCGGCCGCTCGGGCTGGGGCGGCGTTGACGCCGAGGAGCGCGAGGGCTGCGGCGGAGACGAGGGCGAGGCGACGCAGCATGGACACCTCCCCAAGGGTTGAAGTCCCGCCGCTCGTGGCGGGGGCCCAACGGGCGGCGGGACGGGGAGTCCGCCGCCGGCTGCGACCCTCAGCACAGGGGCGGCGGCGGACGGCTGGGGTGGGTCAGGCGGCTGCGTGGGTGCGGCCCGCGCGCTGCCGGGTGGCCTGCTCGACGCGGAGGACGTCGAGGGCGCGGTAGCGGGGCCAGCCGGTGCGGTTGACGGGCTTGAGCTTGCCGCGCTTCTTCCACTGGTAGATCACGCTCGGGGTGACGCCTGCAGCCTCGGCTGCTTCGGCGGTTGTCCAGAGGGTGTGGTCGAGGCTTCCTTCGAGGTACATGCCGCCTCCTTCGGGAACGCGAAAGGGCCCCGGAACGTGTCCGGGGCCCTTTCGGAGGCATAGGTATCCGTCGCAAATCTGACATGCCGACTTGATCATTGTCAAGTCAATGCCCCGAACTCGTCATTTCCTCGGTCCAGCCGTAGCCCTCGGCGAACAGACGGACTCGCCGCTGGACGCGTTCGTCTCGGCCGCAATTGCAGGCGCCGGGATGGTAGTTCCGACCGCCGTCTCGTTCGGCAGTGGCGGCGGGGCAGGTGTAGGCGGGGTCTTCGACGACGTTGTGCTGCTCGGTGAGGAGGTCGTCGAGCAGCTGCCGGTCGACGGCGATCCGGCGCAGCACGGCGGCCGGGTTGTTCGCGGCGATGAACACCGCGTCGGTCCACCAGACGACGCCTCCGCCCTCGTAGCCGTGGCCGACCACGTTGGTTTCGTCGTACGTGCCGATGGAGGCTTCGAAGTCGTCGCCCCACGTGTATTTGTGCGCGGTCCACGGGCCTGGCGTGGCCGCCGCCTTGGAGATCCGTTCGGCTTCGTCCATGGCCGCACGTAGCCACGTCACCATCTGGTCCGTGTCCGTCACCGCTGCTCCTCTTCGTGCAAGGCAACGCAGCAGCAGACGTGGGGTAGGTCCTGATAGCCCGCTGCGGCGTCCTGCGTGCAGGAGTCGCAGTGGCTGCCACGGTGGTGCTCGGTCTCTGAGTAGTAGTCGTCGGAGTTCCAGTGGACGGTGAGCTGGTCACGGAACCGCCTGAACCAGCGCACCTGGGATCGTGGCCCCCACTTGGCCACTACGTCGGGGACGCGGCCGTCAACCGGTGGGTTCTTCGGCTGGTAAGTCGGGTCTTCCAGGGGTGCCAGTGTCACCGTTCCTCACCCCACTCGATCACGGTGACGGGCCCGTAGTTCCCGGCGACCTTCGTCCACGACTCGGCGTCGGCCCACTCCCGCATGTCGCTGTCGGCGGGCTCCCACGCCACCGGCCTGTCCTCGTACCTGCTCCACAGGGTGCCAGCCGCCGTGCGCACGATGGTGCCCACTGGCGGCTCGGGATCGGCGGACGTCAAGGTCTGGCTGGCGGGGGAATGTACCTGCATCGGATCGGCCCGCAGTTCGTGGTGTTCGAGCCGGGCGAATGCTGCCTCCAGCGTCTCGCGCGTCAGGTAGCCCGCGGCGACTGGCCGGGGCTCGACGGGCGCGCCCGGGTCCGCAAGGAAGTACTGGTCGGCTTCCGCCAAAACCGCGTCACCGTTGCTGGCGGGGAACTCGTCGTTCATCCCGCCAGTATGTGGCCGGTGCCGCTACGACGTTCCGCCTTCTCGCATCGTTACGTAGACGCCGGCAATGTCCTGGCAGTCCATTTTGGGGGACCCGGCCGGGATGGACTGGTTGAGGTGGACAAGCGCGCTGTAGTCCGTCTCGTCGTCTACGCCGTTCTTCCGGAGGAGTTCGACCATGGCGTTCGCGATGGCCGCTATCTCCTTCGGTGTCTGCTTGCACTTCGGTGTGAGTGCGTCGAGGGCGGTCTGGTAGCTGCTGGGGTCTCGTTTGTCGCCGTCGAGGTCGGCGAGCATTTGCGCGGGGCTGCCGGTTTGCGCTGGGGTCCCAGCCTTCGCGGGTGCGGCTCCCTTGCTGGTGCTGTGCGAGTTGCTGGTCGTGCTGTCGTTCTTGCTGCCGCTGCTGACTGCGCCGGCGACGATCCCCATGATGATGAACAGGCCGACGATGCCGAGGCAGCCGAGGCCCACGACTTTCCCTGCGCGGCGCTTCTTCGGCGTCGGCGGCGGGGGTGCGCCCCACATGGGTTGGGTCTGTGCGTTCCACTGCGACTGCGACGGTTGTTGCGGCTGGTTTGCCCATCCGGGCTGGTGCTGGCTCACGTGGCCCCCCTGTGCTGAATTCCGTGATGGGTGAATGTAGTGGGTGTGAGGACGGCGTAAAGGCGATGCGGGAGATTCGTGACACGACTGGGAAGAACGGCATGGATTGGACGCGATGGGGCCGCGACCGTCACCGTCAGGCGGCTCGGGCCATGCGGGTTTGGTCGGCGAGTCGGCGGGTGTGCTCGTGGTACTCCCCCGGCGTGAGGAGGAGTTGGCAGTTGATGTTGCGGCATTCGATGTAGTCATCGCCGTCGGCCCGGTACAGGGTGAGCAGCTCGCACCGCGGGCAGGGAATGCGGTGGTGCTCGAGGCGCGAGTCGCGGCGGGTAAAGCGTTGGGCGGTGCGGTGCCAGCCGTGGATCTGGGCGGCCGGGTTGGCGGACAGCCGGTCGTGGATTTCGTGGGCGGCGGGGTGTTGGGCGAGGGCCCAGTCGAGGTGGGCTCCCAGGAAGGTGACGGCGCCGGCGGCGTTGCGGGCTTCGGTGCCGCGGCTGGGCCGGTGCCGGAGGTGGCGGAGTTCGCGGATGTCGTCCTCCAGCTCCAGGAGCCCACCGACGATGTGGTCCGTCAGGAGCCGGGAGGCTTGTCCGGGCCAGGATGCGACGGCGGCCCGGCCGATGGTGCCGGTCGTCTTGGGTGCGGTGCCGTGCAGCGCCTCCAGCCCTATCGCCACGATCAGCTCAGGCAGTTCGGCGAGTTGGGCGTGGGTGCGGCTGGTGCAGCGGGGGCAGTGGACGGGCTGGCCCCAGGTGACGGGGATGTCGTGCTCGGTGCCGTCGGTGGCGAGCTGGGCTTCGGCGAGACGCCAGGCGTTGTTGCACGGACCCGGGCAGCAGGTAGGCGCGGCGGTCACTAGTCCCCCTTGATGTCGTGGGCGGTCGCGCAGTTGGAGCGGTCTGCGGTTTCCAGGCGGAGCGCCGAGACAAGGTCGCGAACGGAGCTGGCGAGTTCGTGCAGGGCGCCCACGATCTGTTCCTCGGTGGAAGGGGGAGGTGGTGGCAGGCCTCTGCGCCTGCGGTGGTAGTTCGGGTCGTGCGCGCCAGCGATGCAGTCCGCGCAGGGGGCGGGCTGGCTGTTTTGCTTCCAGCCGGTGTCGGCGCGGTCCGAGTCGAGCGGGGTGAAGTGCGCGGGCACCGTGACGGTGCCGCCGTCGACGAGCAGCGTCCAGGTGCCGTCGGCCTTCCGTGACCAGCCCGGTGCGGCGGGCCCGGCGTCGCGGTGGGGTATCGCGCCGTCGTGTTCGTCGTCCCACACGTACCGGCCGCCGCGTTTGGCGTAGGCACTGGCGTGGAGGGCTCCGTACTCGCCGTTGTGGCCGACGCGGAACGCACACCGGTAGGTGGTGTCGTTGGTCCGGACGTGAATGCTGGCAGTGCACGGCGAGAGGTCGGCGTGGGCGGTGGTCACGTGGTCGTCGACCCGGTTGCGGGGCAGTGTCTCGGGGCAGTGCGGGCAGCGCTCGCGGATCAGATCGTCGGCTTCGGTCGCTTGGGTCGCTGGCACCCGGGCGGGCGAAGTTCCGGGTCCGGGCCAGTTGCCGACGATGCGGAGGATGGCCTCCCGGGTGCGGCGGCCGTCGTCGTCGCTTGTGGCCGCGTACTCGCGGACGCTGTCGACGGCGCCCTCGGCGTTGAGTGCCCGTACCAGGGTGCTGTTGTACAGGGCTGCGGACGCCACCATGCGGCGGTCGAGGAGCGTGTTCGTGCTTCTGGTGGCGATATCGCCGTGGAGCAGCTCGTCAACGGCGGATGGGTTGGGGCAGACGTCGAGGGAACAGGTGACGTGCCCGCCGTCGCCGACGAGCAGGGATGTGGTGCCGCAGGCGGGGCAGCGGCCTTGGACGATGGGGCTGGTCATCCGTTGCCCCGGGCGCCGACGGTGATGATGGCGATGATGATCTGGAGGGCCTGGGCCTCAGTGAAGCCGGCTTCCATGTGGGCTACGAACAGTTCGTGGAGTTGGGTGGCGCCTTCGGCGAGTGCGGTGATGGGGTCCTGCGGGGTGTCAGCCACGGCTCCTCCTTGAATGCTGGCGCCGGGCACGCAGGATCGCGATCTTCAGCCCGAACCGGGTGCGGGCGTTTCCGGTGGCTACGCGATCGAGGCCGGCCCATGCCTCCCAGCGCCACGGGCCGGTGCCGTACACCTCGACGTCGAAGTCGCCGGTCAGCGGCAGAGGCTTGACGGGACCCCAGGTTCCGTCAGGGTTCTGGCGCAGTACGCCATTCCTCCCGACCGTGCATTCGGGGTGGGGGTGAACTTCCTCGCCTTGCTCCTCGTAGCAGAGGCCGCAGTCGAGTAGTCGGTCGATGTGCTTGCGGTAGGTCTCGGCGAGTCCGCAGAGCAGGCAGGCGCCGGTTACATCATCCCGAACAAAGCGGTGGCGGATGTCTTGGGCGTCTCCTGCTGTGCCGTCGATTCCGGCGGCACGTCGGGCGGGGTCGCCTTGGTCCTGAAAGTTGTGGGTGTCGGGCACGGCGGGCCTTCCGGGACGTGAGGGTGTGTCCACGGTGATGCTGCCGCGCATGATCCGACCTGTCAGAAACGCTTCCCCTCACGCAGGGCCGTCGTCATGCGGCGGGGTCTGCAGGCGGAAGTCTCGTGTGGCCTGCTGCATCATCTGCCGGTTGGCGGCTTCCAGTGCTTGTTCGTCGATGACGAGGAACTGGCCTTCCGGGCAGGCAAGGCTGGCGAGCACGGTGACGTGGTCGTAGCCGCGTTGGTCGATGAGTGCGCGGACTTCGGCGGCGCGGTGAGGTTCGCAGATGACGGTGCGTTTGGCGTCGCCTTGGATCTGGTCCCAGAACCGGATGTCGTTGACGAGGTCGTCGTATGCGCTCATGGGGTGGGCTCCTCGTCCGGGCGGGCCGGGCCCGCGCTGTTCGTCGGGCGCGGGGCGATGAGGTCGGCGGCGCGGTCGGCGTCTTCCCACATGTAGAACGGCGAGGGTTCTCCAGCGAGGCGCTTTTCGCCGTCCTGGCCCCACGCACGGAGCTTCTCCGCCAGCTCATTTGCGAAGGCGTCGAGGTTGGCTTCGGCTCGCGGTGTGCTCAGTCCGGTCTGTTGCAGGTAGGCGAGCAGTCTGTCGCGTGCGCTCATGGGGTCCATCCTCGCTGGTTCATGGGGTTGTCGGGGCGTGGTGAGGGCTCATGGGGTGGGCGGTCGGGGTCTGCTGGAGGTCGTATTGCGGGGCTGGTGCGAGGACGAGGTAGGCGAAGAGGGCGGCGAGGGCCCAGCAGATGGCGGTCATGGGCGTGGTCCTGGGGTGGGTTGGTTGCCGGGTCGGGGGGTGGTTCGGATGCGGCCGCTGGGGTCGAGGATGCCGTCGGCTGTGGCGAGGTGGTGGAGGGCTCGGCGGAGGACGCTGCGGAGGGGTTCGCGGGTGCGTCGGTAGGCGGCGAGGATGTTGGCGGATTGGGGGTCGGGGATCCAGCGGAGTGGGGTGGGGGCCATGGTTCCTCCGGGTGTGGGTCGGCCCCCGCTGCCCGGGGGGAGTTGGGCGGCGGGGGCCGTGGTGCCTGGGGTCGGGTGGGACGGGCCGGGTCCCCGGGCGGTCGTTTTGATGCTGGCGTATGGGCGGGGGTTTGTCCGAGGTGCTTCCCCCCTGGCTACTCCCCCGGTTCGGTGCCGGGGCCGAGTCCGTAGGTGCCGCGGTCCGGGCCGGAGTGGATCTGCCCGGTCTTCTTGAGGCGGGTGAGGGCGCCGTTGAGGGTGGTTTCCTTCAAGTCGGCGAGTCGGCAGATGTCGTCCTTGTGCAGGTAAACGGGTTGTTCCGAGTCCTGAAACGCCTTCAAGATTTCGAGGATCTTCTCCACCGCAATAGGTGGCCGTTCGACGTGCATGCGTGGTGCGGGGATGGTGACTGGCTCGGCTTCATCGGGTGGCAGAAGAGGCTGCCGTAGAGCACTGTCTGCTTCCTTCCGGCGGGCGATGTACTCCTGAACGCGTGGGGAGAGGATGAACCACTCGGTGTTGCCGATGCGGTCGTCTGCGAAGTGGTCGTGCAGAGCGTTCTCGAGGTTGCTTCCACCTTGCAGGAGGAGAGCTGCATTGGCCTTACGGAGAGCTAGTGCGCCTACTCGTGCGGTGATGTTGGTGCTGGTGCCGATCTTCACTCTGTCGCCGTTGGTGAGGAAGTAGACCACCGATGGGTGGGAGGCCTGCTGCCACACGCTGTTGGGGGCGACCCGGGTTCGTTCTACGTCTGCTCTGTCGGTGGCCAGAGCGGTTCGGGCGTTGGCGTGGAGGAGGTCTGTGACGTTGAGCGAGATAGTGAGGGCGTGCTCGCTGCATAGGGGGATCGGGTTCGTGATGAAGGACTGTTCCTCGCAGTCGGGCACGATGCACGCTCTCGGGTTCATCAGATCTCCTCCGTCCCGGCTGGAAGGTGGTTGCGGGTGCTGGCCCAGATCCCGCGGGTGTTGCTGTTCACGGTGCGGTGGTCCTGGATGACGTTGCCGTTGTAGTGGTGGTGGTGCGTGGTCGGCGCGGCTTCCACGACTTCCTTGGCACGCTTGACGAGGCGGGACAGGGCGAGGATCGGGACGGCGAGGGCTGCGGGGGCGGCGATGATGAGGCCGACGACGGTGGGGTTGGCGTGGCCGGAGGCCCAGATGATGCCGGTGGCGGTGCCTCCGAGGGCGACGGTGAGGACGCTGCTGGTGAGGATCGTGGTGTTGAGGTCGACGGCTCGCTGGCTCATGGGGGGCCGGCCGGGCTGGGGCACGGGCGGGTTGAGGCCGTAGGCGGGGACGGGGGTGGAGTCCTTGTAGGAGGTCGGGATGTTGTAGGGGCGTCCTTCGAGGATGGCGCGGTCGTAGTCGTTCCAGATCTGGTTGGTCTGGTCGGTGGTGGGGGTGGGCTGCCCGGCCTGGGTGGCGTGGGGCTGCCGCGCGGTGGGGTCGGGCAGGAGGTTCACGGGGATGGGTTTCCTTTGTCGGTGGGTGTGGATACAGAAAGCCCCCGGGTACGACCCGGGGGCTTTCCTGGTCGTGTGGTGTGATCAGTCGTCGTCGGTGTCGTCGATGTTGCTCGACTGTTCGTTGAAGTAGATCGCTGCGAAGCGGACGGCGCTGTGTTCGCTGAGGCCGGCCTTCTTCAGGGCGGAGATCAGCTCAGCCATGTGGAGCATCGCCTCCTCCATGGGGGTCATCTTCAACTCCGCGAACTCGTCCATTGGGAACCTCACCGCATTCGTGTGCTGCTGCCGCGTAGGTTCCATCATGGCCCTTGACCAGCTTGTCTTGTAGGCCGAGTTTTGCGACGAGGTCGCGGAAGGTGCGCTCGGACAGGGTGTATCCGGCGCGGACCATGAGTGGGTAGATCTCGGACGGTTTGACGGGCTGGCCTTTGGAGGCGAACAGCTCGACGGCGAGGTCGTCGTTGGACTTCGGTTTGGGGGAGGTCTTGGCGAGTTCGATGGCGGCTTCTTGTGCGGCGAGCCGGTCGAGTTCGGCGTCGTCGAGGATGGTTTCGGTGAGGCGGGGGATTTCGGCGGCGGCCCCGGTGGAGGGTGCGGTGCGGGTGTATCCGTCGTCGTCGGTGAGCCGGCCGAGGAGCAGGTCGTATGAGGCGGGCTGGCCCCATGACTGGTACAGCTCCCATACCGACTCGTGCATGCGGTCCGGGGTGACGTTGCCGTGTGAGTCGCCGCGGAGGTTCGGGATGCAGCGGGCCCAGCGCTGCGACCAGGCGAGGCCCATGGCCTTTGCGGTGATCGGGTCCATGTCGGGTCGGATGTCGGAGAGCTGTCGTGCCGCGTCCATGAACAGTGTCGACATGCGGGCGTGGTCGTCGCTGCCCTCGGTGAAGGCTTCGGCCATGGTGGCGTACGCCTTTGCCGGTACGGGCTGGTACGGGCCCTTCGTGGCGGACATGTATACGACGGTTCCCGGGTCGGTGAAGATCGCCATGTCGGGGGCGCCGTGTCCGGGGTACAGCATGTCGAGTTCGCTGGAGTTGTTCGTTCGCAGTCCGATGCGGCCGGGGGTGAGCTCATCCATAGCGGCGGTGATGTAGTCGCGGGTTGCGCGCAGGCCGGTGTTGCTCACGCGGACGTTGACGCTGCGGCCTTCTTCGATAATGAAGTCGATGCCCTGAAGGACTTCGTCGGACATGGACTTTGTCTCGTCGACCCGGATGTGGATCGCCGGCAGGTCGGGGCGCGCCGGGAGGTTGTCGAGGTCTTCGTCCTCGAGGAGGTCGGCGTACTCCGTTTTCCGTGCGGCGATCGCGTCCCGGGCTGCGCGGACGGCGAGGAGGCATTCGTCGTCGGTGGTGCACGGCCAGTCGACGAGCGGCCGGCCGATGCCGTACCGGAGCCACGGGTTCACGAAGACGGCGGACATCTTCGCTGAGGTGTCGAGGTCGATGATGATCGCGTCGATGCAGCGGACGAGGCCCAGGCCGAGCGTCTTCATCAGGGCCGTCTTGCCGGAGCCCTGGGCGCCGATGGCGATGAACCCCTCGTCTTTCAAGTTGAGGCCGGCTTCGTCGCCGTTGCCGACCACGCCGAAACCGATCGGCTTGTTGATCGTGGTCGGGGTCAGCTTCGGGTACGGGATGGCGCCGCTCATCATGTTCCGCTCGGTGACGGCGATGAAGACGACGTTGCGGGGGGTGTCGGGGCCGCCCGCGTTGAAGCTGACGCCGCCGCCCTTGGGGAGGTGGAGGGCGCCGGCGAGGGCGGCTTCGTAGCCGCGGAGGGCGTCGACGTTCATGTGGGCGGGGAGGGTGATCTTCACGGTGTAGCCGGCGCCGCTGCGCCAGCGGTCGACGACGGGGTCAGCGGTGGCGCCTTCGATGCCGCAGATGTTCTCGAGGAGGCGTGACCAGCCGTCCTGGGCGGCCTTGATGGTCTCGCCGGTTTCGAGGCGGCGGTCGAGCTCCTTCTCTGCTTCGCGGGTTTCCTCGCCCCACTTGTCCATGCCGATGTTGACGGCGGCTCCGGTGGCCCAGATAGCGCCGCCGAACGTCATCTTGAGGAGGGTGGGGCCTTCGGCGAGGGTGTAGGAGAGCCATCCGGTGGTGGTGAGCCATGCGGCGGCCCTAGCGATCATGACGCGTCGCCAGGATCCGCGGGCGTGCTCGTAGAGGACGGCTGCGCCGGTGCAGATGACGCCGGCGCCGGCGCCGGCTTCCCACGGAATGTCGGCGAGCGGAGCGATCAGGGCGGTGGCGACGCCGAGTTCGGCGCCCCATGCGACGAGCCGGCCGTGGGTGACGGCGTCCCTGCTGAAGTCCCACTTCTTCGGCTTGTCGGTGATCGTCACTGGCAGTTCTGTGGTGGTCATGGCTGGTCTCCCTTCGGATCGGCTCGGTCAGCTGGACGGACGGCGGCCGGCGACATCCCACTTGGACTCCGCCCGGGCGTTCTTGCGGGGCTTTTCGTTCAGGCGGAGCTCGCGCTGGTGCGCACGCTGCGCCGCCTTGATCGCCTTCTTCAGCTCGTCCGAGATCGCGTGTACCTTCGCGGCGGTCGCGCGGACCGTTTCGTCGACGACTCCCTCGGTCGGCCAGGTCCTGGCCATGCGGCGGTACAGCTTGGTGACCGAGTCGGCGACGACTTCGACGCCGGCGGCCGAGCCTGCGACTTCGGAGAGGACGTTGACCATGTGGCCGCGGGTGAAGTCCTTCATGAGGTTGATGAGCTTCTTGGTGCTGCCGTCGGAAGCCGGCACGAGCTTGCTGCCGCCGCTGCTGGTGCCGCCGGCGGGTGAGCTGCCGGCGGGGAGGGCGAGGCGCGCGGAGTGTGCTGTGGCGATGGCGGCGCGGAGTTTAGCGGCGTCGAGGGTGCCGGGGCTGTTGCGCAGGTTCCAGCGTTCCTCGCCGATGCGGGGGTCGAGGACGCGGATGATGTCCTCGCGGTGGGCCTGCACGAACACGATCATGATGTTGTCGGCCATGACGCCGGCACTGCGGGCGGCGACGGCCGCGTTGTTGAGGTGCTTGATGACCGAGGGGTGCAGGGGTGCGGTCCGGGCCAGGGCGCGGGCGGCTTCCTGCACGGCGATCGACAGGTTCTTGCACATGCTCGGGATGCCGGACAACTCGACGATGTGGTCGGCCATGTCGGCGTCATCGTCGCTGTACAGGCCGTGCGCGAGCTGGTCAGCCATCGCGCGGAGGATCGCGAACGCCTCTGAACCGCGGAAGTCGACCTGCCGGGCGATGGCGGTGCCGGCAGTGTGGGTGCCGACCGGGGCGGCCTGGATCGCGGGGTAGTTCACGGGGGTGCTCCTCGGTGTCTCGGCTGCCGCCGTGAGGGCCAGCAACTGGTTCTCGTACTGAAGTTCCAGGTCGATGCGGCGGTTGGTCTCGCGGATGACTTCGAGCCTCACCTCGTGCGGGTCGCCGAGGTTGCCGGCGCGGGCCGCCTGTTCGGCTGCCTTGCGCGCGGCGGTGATCGCCTTCCGTCGGGCTTCCTTCTCGCGCTTGCCTCGGACGAGGGCGATGCGGTCCTCGTGGGGGCCGGGCGGCAGGCCGTCGGGGGCGCTCTCGGCGGTGACGTCGCCAGCGTCGCGGCCTCGGCCGTTGTCCTTGCCGGTCTTGTCCTTGGCCTTCTTGTCCTTCTTCGGCTTCTCGCCGCGGTCTGCCCACGGCTTCGTGCTGTCCGGCTGCGGGCCGCGGTCCTTCAGCCACTTGCGGCCCTTGCCGGCGCTGTCCTTCGGGGCCTTCGGGTCCTTGACCTTGTTGCCGTTCGGGCCGGTGCCGTCGTGCTTGCCGTTCTTCGGGGCCTTGTCCGCCCTGTCCCGGTTCTTGAACTTGTCGGCGAGGTCCTTGCCGAGCCGGGTGAGCTTGTCCGCGACCGGGTCCTTCACCTTCGGCTTCTGGTTCCGGTGGTTCCCGGTCCCGCCGTTCCCGTTCCCGTTCCCGTGGCCGTTCGGGGACCGGTGGCGGCCGCCGCCCGGACTGTCGTGGCGGCCGGCTCCGCCGTTGTTCCGGCCGCCGCCGTTCCCACTGCCGTTTCCGCGTCCGGAACCTGACGAGTCTCGGCTGGTGTTCCCGGTGCCCGCACCGTTCTGGTTGGCGGCCTCGTCGTGCTCGGCCCTCCGGCTGCGCCACATCACGGCCGCAAGGGCAACCGGCGCTGCGACGCCGCCGATGACGGCGCCGACCGGGCCGCCGACGAGGAATCCGAGGCCGACCGCCGCCGTCTGGCCGCTCACGCTGTGTGAGATCGCGGCGTACCCGTTTCGAAGGGAATTGTCGCTGTCGTCCCGAGAACGCCTCGGGGCGGGGCGGGGCGGGGCAGCGGCGCGAGGCTGCTGAACGACCACGAGAGGGCTTCCTGAGCCGTTTCCGACCCCGCCCCGCCCCGCCCCGCCGCCACCGATGTCACTCCCCGTAACGTCCGGGGACGTCGTCGAAGGGTCAAGCTGGAACGTCGGGATGGTCTCTGCGCTCACCTTCTACACCTCCTTTCAGGCGGTCTTCTCGGACTTCGGGTTCTGGGCTTCGGCGTACAGCTGCTGGGCGGTGACGAGCCGGTCCCAGGCGGTGGTCTGCTTCAGGTCGAAGTGCTCCTGGATCCACTTCAGGGAGACCGCTTCGGGGTCGTTCGCTTCGACCATGCGGGCGAGGACCGCTTCGACTTCGGCTTGCTTCTTGGCGCCGCGGCCACCGAGAGCGGAGACCGAACCCGAAGTCGAAGCCGAAGTGGAGGCCGGCTTCGAGGCGGAACCCGAAGTACTTCCCGAAGTCGAAGCCGAAGCAGTGGATGCCTGGGCAACGATGCGCTGGGCGCGTTCCCGAAGCTCCTGTTCCCTGCGCCGCTGAGCCTCAGCGGCTTCCTCCTCGCGGGCACGACGTGCGGCTTCGACCCGAAGTCGGTCCTGCTCAGCGACTCGACGCTGCCGGTTCAGTTCGGCTTCGGCTTCGGCGTCCCTCTCCTGGCGGGCGAGCCGAGCGAGCTTCGCTTCGGTTTCGGCTACGAGGAGTCGGGCTGCTTCGGTTTCGGCTACGCGCTTCGCTTCGACTTCGAGTCGGGCTGCTTCGGCCGCCGCTTCGGCTTCGGCTCGGGCGCGCGCTTCGGCTGCTTCGGCTTCGGCGATTTCGGCTCGCCTCTTCGCTTCGGCTTCGGCGCTTCGAAGTTCGGCCTGGTGCTTCGCTTCGGCTTCGGCTTCGGCCTTGGTGCGGGCTTCGGCTGCTCGCTTCGCTGCGGCCGCGGCGAGCTTGCCCGCCTCGCGCTTGGGGAGGTCGATGGCGTCCTGGATGCTCATGCCGTCCTTGGCGAGCCGGAGGACGAGGAGCTGGTCGGCGTTCGCAGCGCGCCGCCATCCGCGGCCGTGTTCGCGGCGGAGCTGGCCGATGTAGATGCGGCGCTCCCGCTCCAGCTCGAGGACGGTGTCCCACAGGCGGATGCCCCACAGCCGCTGGCGGCGCCACAGGATGAACGTGCTGGCCGGGTTGAGGAACCAGCGGGACGGGGGCGGTCCTTCCATGTGCTTGTCGGCGGTGATGTCGGCGATGCGGCCGATGGCGTGGCGGGCGGCTTCGGTGGCGGCGATGAAGAGGACGGGGATGACGGCGTGCATGCCGACGCCGAGGGGGTTGGGCCAGGAGGCGGAGGCGTTGAAGGTGATGGTGGCTGCGGTGAGGAGCCAGGCGATGTGGCGGAGGAGCGGGTAGGGCATCCGCAGCCAGGTGAGGAGGAGGTCGAGGGCGAGGAAGATGCCGATGCCGGCGTCGACGCCGATGGTGATCCAGTTGGCGAACCAGCCGAAGCCGAGGGCGTGGGCTTTGACGGTGACGGAGGAGTAGGAGCCGGCGAAGCCGAGGGCGGCGATGAATGCGGTGCCGGTGCCGACGAAGGCGGCGATGGTCTTCTGGGCGCGGGTGAGGGGCTGGAGGGTGGCCGTGGGGGTGTTCCCCGGCGCGGTGGGCGCGAGGGGTCCGCCGGGGCGGTGCGGCTCGTTGCCGGCCGGGGTGGTGTTCACGGGGATCGGTTTCCTTCCTGGGCGGGCGTGCAGGGGCAGGGGTCAGGCGGCGTTTTTGGGCATGGAGCGGCAGGCGGTGGCGTGCTCGTTTGCCTCGTCGCGGGCCTCGCCGCGCGTGCGGAAGCCGAGTTCGTAGTAGGTCTCGTCTTCGCGTCCGAACGCGGCGCATCCGGTGCAGCGCCAGTTGAATCCGTCGACCTTGTAGGGCTCGCTCACGGCGTAGGGGGCGCCTCGGTAGTCGAACTTGGCGGTGAAGCGCGTGGGGTGGAGTTCGACGGTGGCGCCGCCCTGGGTGATGAACCGCATGAGGACGTTGTCGTCGTCCTGCGGGACGTCGGTCTCGGCAGCGGTGACCGGCTCGGGAGTCGGGGTCTCCTGCCGGGCGCGGCGGGTGAGGAAGGCGAGCACGGGGATCGGTGTCCTCTCGGTTCGGAGTCGGAGTGTCAGGCGGCGGGGTTGGGGAGGGCGGTGCAGGTGGAGGCGTGGTCGTGGGCCCAGTCGAGGACCTCGTCGCGGTATTCGATGCCGTGGTTCTTGCTGCGGCCGCAGGTCTGGCAGATCGCGGTGGAGCGGTGGTTGTCGTGGATGTCGACGGTCGCGTTCGGGTTGCGAAGGAGGATGCCGGCGCGGGTGAGGATCCGGGCGGTGACTCCTGCCGGCCACGCGTTCTGGGTGGGGAAGGCGGGCCGGTTGGTGTCGGTGCGGGCGGCTTCGGCGAGGTCGGAGAGTGCTCGGGCGGTCGCGACGCGGGCGGCGGCGTTGGCCTTGTTCACGTCGCGGTCCTGGGGCTCGTTGGAGTCGAGGAGTCGGATCGCGCGGCTGATCAGTTCGGTGGTGGTGCTCACGACGGCTGGGTCCTTTCGGGGTTAGGCGGCGAGGCCGTGGTTGGCGGCGCGGTGGGCGTCGTTCTCGGCGTAGACGAACTCGCTGTCGAAGTCGGCGGCAGTCCAGGTGCTGGAGTCGCCGTGGGCGGCGGCGAACTCGGCGCCGGTCTTCGGGCGGATCTCCTCGGCGCGCTGGTCGCAGTCGGCGGCGTGGGCGCGGAAGTTGCGGGCGAGGTTGTGGCGGCCGTTGGCTTCGTGCCGGTCGGCGATCTCGCGGTACTCGCGGGCGGCGCGCTGAAGGTCCTGGGTGGTGGCGGTCATGACTGGTCGGCTCCCTCGGGCTCGAGGCCGCGGAGGCGGTCGATGGCCGGGTTGAAAACGTCGCCGATCATCGGGGCGACGAAGACGTCGGTGACGAACGCGGCGGCGATCGCGCCGATGACGGCCAGGAGGGTGGGGATGTTGGCCAGCAGCTCGTAGGCGACGATGCCGCCGGCGAGGGTGGCGGCGATGAGGAGGGTTTCGGCGAACGCGTACACGGCGTTGGCCTTGAGCTTGTTGCGGGCCACGGCGGGCTCCTTTCGGTCTGGTCGGGGTGGGGGCCGGTCGTCGTGTCGGCTCGGCGGCCGGCCCCCGCGGGGTGGGTGGTCAGTCGCCGACCATGGCCCGGTACTCGTCGACCATGTCGCGGGTGTTGGCGAGGTAGCTGACGGCCTGCTTGGTGAGGACCTGGCGTTCGGTGCCCTTGGCGTGGATGGCGTCGATCAGGTAGGTGGCGGCGGTTTCGAGGTCCTCGGCGCCGTTGATGCGGGCTGCGGTGAGGTTGCGGGCTGCCGTCTCTAGCTGGTTGACGAACTCGTCGGGGGTCTGTGCCGGGCTGGTCTCGGCGACGAAGGCGATGTTGTCGGTGTACGTGGCGAGGATGCTCGGGGCGATGGTCACGGTCGGGGTTCCTTCCGGGTCAGGTGGTCGGGTCGATGCGGTAGGAGGCTTCGGCGGCCGGCCCCCGGTGGGTGGTGGTCAGTCGGTGTAGGCGGGGCCGTCGTACTCGACGGCGTAGACCTGGGCGTTGGGGTGGTTCTGCTGGGTGCGCAGGATGTCGGCGCCGATGTTGGTGAGGGAGTTCGTCGAGCCGTAGCCGAGCAGGTTGCCGGTGCGGCGGTCGTAGAGCCGGTAGTGGAGTTGGGTGAAGGCGCGGTTCCGCTCGGGGAGGGGCTTGCCCTTCCACATGTCGGTGTGCCGGTTGCTGGGCTGGGGGGCGCGGCGGCTCTTCAGCCAGGCGAGGAGCGACATGGGCTGGCCTTCCTCAGATGCCGTCGATGGCGCCGCAGACTTCGGCGGCGGGCTGGTGGACGTACGGGTCGGTGAGCATCCGGCAGGCGTCTTCTCCGGCCTGCTGGACGTCCTTCTGCTGGTCGAGCGGGAGGGTGCGGAGGGCCGGGTTGCTGTCGGAATTGGCGAGGCGGGCGATCAGGTAGCCGATGGTGGCGACGAGGTTGGTGCCGTCGGCTCCACCGGCGAGTCCGGCGATGACGGTCTGCGTGCGGTCGATCGTGTGCCGGTCCAGGGCGAGGAGCCGGATCCCGTCGCGGATCAGATCGATCCCGGCGTGAATGCCGTCCAGGTCCTCCAGGCGGCCGGCGAGTTCGTCGTCGAGCGGGGGCACAGCGTTCGCGGCGGTGTGGACGTGGTTCGGGCCGTTCATCACTCGCCGCCGAGGAGGTTCTCGAAGCCGGCGATGACGTCCGTGACGTCCTTCTCCGTGACCGTCTTGTCGTCCACGGGGAGCGGGGCGGCGGCCTCGGCGGTCTCCCGGACCAACCCCAGGCCCATGCAGGAGTCCGCGAGACGCTTCATGTCCTCCAGGCCGAGCCAGACGTCGCCGACGTAGCGGCAGTTCGGCATCCGCAGGGTGATGTGGATGGCGCGCTCGCCTTCGGGGCTGAGGTTGCACAGCTGGTGGTACAGCTCCAGCGCGGCCATCTCCTCGGGCGTGTTCTCGAAGCTCTCCATCACGCCACCGCCTTCTCGGTGCGGGGCGCGAACGCCCGCTCCAGACGCGCCACAGCATCGGCAGCGGCGGCGGCCAGGGGCTCGGTGTCGTACTGGGCGGAGGGGGCGACCTGTGTGACGTTGTCGCTGGGGTGCGGTGCCAATGCACTACGTGCTGTGCGATCCTGCTGCATGAGGATCGACCTCCTGTTGTGGCAGGTAGGACGGTTCACAGTCCTTGGCGGCGTTGCGAGCGCTGCTTTGGACACGCGACCCCGGTCCGGCTCTTGCTGGCCGGGGTCGTTTCGTTGTGCTGATACGAGAGTCCCGCACCTCATGGACTTTGTCAACAAGGTGCGGCATGATGGAGGAGACGCGTTGACCGACGAGGAAAAGGAGGAGCCCCGCTTGATGACCATCCCGGAGATCGCTGCGGACCGTGGCATCAGTCGCCAGCTGGTCCACCGGATCGCCAAGTCGGACCCGGAGTTCCCCTCCCCCGTGATCGCGCCAGGGAGCACGCGGGCGAAGTACCCGGCCGACAAGGTGGCGGAGTTCTTCGCCAACCGGATCGTTCGACCGGGCCGGCGGACCGACCTGGAGGCGAGGCGCAGACAGGAGAAGCCCGACGCTGGCGACAAGGACTGACGAGTCGTCTGCATGGGCTTCTCCGGAGTCGGCGATCACTGCTGACTCCATGCCAGCACCGCTCGACTGCACCGGAGTTGAAGCTGCTGTTGGCAATCGACGAGATCGTGAATTGCCAACAGACAAAGACGGCGAACAGGGCGGCTAGCCCTCCCGACGAGAGGTGAGAGGAGGAAGACTCAGCGTCATGACGACCTTCCCGGAACTGCTCCGTGAGTGGCGCCTGGCTGCCCACATGTCCCTGGCGGACCTGGCGCAGCGCGTCCGCTACGACCGGACTTCGCTGCACAACTTTGAGACCGGCCGCCGGCCGACTCCTCTGTCCGTGGCGGAGGCCGCGGATGAGGCGACGGGCGCGAATGGTGCGCTGGTGGAGCAGTGGCAGCGGGAGGACAGAGCACGCCGGGAGGCTGCGGCCGTACACCGGACTCGTGCCGCCGCGCTCGCGATGTCGCGGGATCTGACTGCTCTGGCGGACCTGGACATCAGCGAGTTGCAGGACGGGGTGTCGGCTACCGCGGTCGACTATCTGGCGTCTCCCCCGGGTCCGATGATGGACCGTGCGCATCTGCTGCGCGGCGAGGCCTTCGAGCGGTTGCGTTCGGGGCATCACCGGCCGCAGGACCGTTCGGACCTGTACGTGGCCGCGGGCCGGTTGTCTGGGGTGCTGTCGTACGCGCTGTTGGACATGGGTGATGCGGAGGAGGCGCTGGAGCACGCCACGGCGGCGGGCCGGTGCGCTGAGTTCGCGGGTGACGCCGAGCTGGCCGCATGGGTGGCCGGGACGAAGTCGCTGATCGCCCGGTTCCAGGGTGATTACGGGCGTGCGCTGGAGTACGTCCGGGACGGCTACCAGTGGGTGGGTCACGGTCAGGGGACCGGGGAGGCCCGGTTGCGCTGTGGCGAGGCCCAGTGCCTGGCGAACCTCGGTGACAGCCGGGCGGCGAATGCCGCGCTGGACTCCGCGGAGCAGGCTCGGGAGCGGATCCGCCGGCCCGACTCGCTCGAGGGCCTGTTCGGGTTCTCACGGGCCAAGCAGTCGTACTACGCCGGGTCCTCGCTGATCTGGTTGGAGGGCGGTCACGATGCGGAACGCGCGCAGCGGGAGGCCCTCGAGGCGATCGGCTTGTGGCAGTCCGGGCCGGTCGAGGAACGGTCGCTGGACGATGAGCGGTTGGCCCACATCTACCTGGCCACGGCCCGGGTGCAGCTCGACGACGTCGAGGGTGCGGCCGATGCCCTCCAGCCGGTTCTGTCGTTGCCGGTGGAGGACCAGATTTCGTGGATCGTGAAGCGGATGGACCGGGTGGCGGGGATGCTCTCCGCGCCTCGGTACGCCGGTAGCAGCACGGCTGTGGAGACCGTCGAGGCGATCAATGCCTTGGCGGCATAACGGAAGGAAGGCGACGGATGATGCATAGCCCGCCGTAGACAGAAAGGCGGGAGGCCGGCGGTCACCACAACCCCCGACCTCCCTGTTTGGCCGCTGACCTGCGAAGTCGTATGCGGCCGTGACCAACCGACCCAGTACAGAGAAGGCAGTCACCGCGATGGTACTTGTTGGCGTATCTCTCGCGCTGCCCCCGGTCTCGATCAACACCCGGGGTGACAGTTGAAGCAGCCCGACCCCAGAACCCTCGAAGCCGTCCCGCCCGTCGTCACCTTCGCCACCGGCGCCGACCTCCTGGTCCGCCTCAACCTGGTGAAGAACATGACCCGGGAAGGCGTCCGCCGTATCTCCAAGCACCCGGACTGGCCGTTCGGACCGGACCGCCCGCACCCGTACTGGCTGCTGGCGAACGCCGAGGTGATGGAGACCGAACCGTTCCTGGAGTTCTTCCGGGACCACCCGATCGTGGGGCGCGGTCCGGACAAGGAACCGGGACGGCGGAGTAAGGCCTCAGCCCAGCAGTAACGGTCGCGTTCCGACCAGCCGTGTTCGCAGCCACGGCCCCGGAAACGCAAAACGGCCGGCTAGAGGTCGCAGCACCCCTACCGGCCGTATCGCACACCAGTGGATTGGCGTCCGCTGGCTTCAGAAGATCCGCATGGATTGGATTGGTTCTCCTATGAGGACTGTACCGGTAGCCCTGGGCATGCCGACAGGTGGCCCCTGTGAGTTCCTCCGCACGGCGGAGGCTTTCCGGTGACGATCGTCCCGCGCGCTACGCGCCGAGGGAGCCGTCTGGACTGGGTGAAGTTCGACTTCGATCTGGCCCGGGACGGCAGCGTCGACCCGACAGACAAGGCCCTGTACGCAGCCATCGCGTCCTTCGTGGACATGGACACTCGGGAGTCGCCGGAGGTCGTTGATGTGGACCTGAACGGGATCCCAAGGGACGTGCCGACGCGCAAACGTCTGGCGACCTGCATCGGGCGGTCCTTGGACACCGTGGACCGGGCCACGAAGCGCCTGGAGGAACGGGGGCTGCTGCTTGTTCATCGGCAGGAAGATCCCGACAACCCGAAGCTGAGCCTTCCCAGCGAGTACGAGCTGCTGGATCACCATCTGTGGGACCAGCGGGCAGCTGAGCGTGCGGCAGCCCGGGCGGCTCGTGGGGGCGGTTCGGCAGCTCAGGGGGGTGGCCGCATGGATGCGGCTACCCCTGGCCGCGTCAGTGCGGCTACCCCTGGCCGCATGGGTGCGGCGGTAAAAGATGAGAGAGAAGTAGAAGAAGAGAATGGTGGGGAGAAGACTCCGGACGGCCGTCAGGCCTCTTCCGGTAGTAGGGGTTCGCGTGGTGGCGGCTCCGCCGCGTCCGGCAAGACGAAACCAGCCTTCTCCCGAGAGCAGCGTCGTCAGTACGACGCCTTCGTGCAGGCGCTGCCCGCTCCGCTGGCCGCTTTGGTGCCGAGGGGGCTTCCTAGGGAGCTGGTGAACGCGGTGCTGACCGCGACGGACCTCGAGAGCCCGGCGGGGCGCACGGTGCAACAGCTGGTCGAGTACCGGCTGACGCCGAAGTGGGATCGGTACTACGGCTCGCTGGAGCAGGCCGGCCCGATCGAGAAGCCGGTCGGCGTCCTGGTGGCCATGCTGCGGCGGGATGCCGAGTGCAGTGATCCGCGGTGCGACGAGCGGACGAATGTCGACACTGGCCTGCCGTGCATCTCCTGCGAGCAGCGAGGCGTGGACAAGCGGGCCGAGCGCGCCCAGGAAGCCGCACGGGAGGCTGTTCCGGAGTCTCCTGTCACTCCCAGGCCGCAGACGCCCACCAAGCCCGCTAGGGTGCCCGCCCAGCCCGCTGGCGGCCCCGGGGGCGAATGGGCACCGCCCAACAACGAATACCGTGCCATCCGCGCAATGACCGTCGGCCAGCACCGACACCGATGAGGGGGACCATGAGCAACAACGAGCGCACCAGCCAGGCCGCCAGCGAGGGCCTGATCCGGGATCTGATCGACGAAGTCCTAGGCGACGTCGAAGCAGTCGGGTCCCAGGAAAAGCCGCAGCAGTCGAACAGTCTTCGGGGCATCTCCACAGGCTTCAGGGACCTCGACTCGGCGACCGGCGGCCACATCGGTGGCAGGCTCACGGTCATCGCATCACGGCCGGGAATGGGCAGGACCACGTTGCTGACCGACTTCTGTCGGCACGCAGCGATCAAGCTTCAGGTCCCTACGGCTGCCTACACCCTTGAGGAGAGCCGCGCCCACTTCATCACCCGCATCAAGTCCTCGGAAGGCCGTCTGCCCCGGCAGCACTTGCACGCCGGCACGATGCGCGAGGAGGAGTGGACCCGGCTCGCCCGGGTCACCCCCGTCATCGCGGCCGCGCCTCTGTGGATCAAGTCGCCTGCGAGCCTGACGATGCGGCAGCTCGAGAGCGAGGTAACCGAGCTGGTCCAGGAGCACGGTGTCCGCCTGGTCGCGGTCGACGGCATCCAGGACATCCGGCCGGAAAAGCGCAGCGACCTCCGCGAGCGCGAGGTGGGGGACATCGTCCGGGATCTGAAGGCCCTCGCCCGCGCGCTGAACGTGCCGATCGTGGCCACCAGCCACCTGAACCGCGGCCCCGAACAGCGGTGGGACAAGAAGCCGAGGTTGGACGACCTCCGCGAGTCGGGCGCCATCACGTTCGCAGCTGACGTTCTGATCATGCTGCACCGGGAGGACGCCTACGATCTGGAATCCCCGCGGGCTGGCGAGGCGGATCTCATCCTGGCCAAGCACAGGAACGGGCCCACGGCCACGGTGACGGTTGCGCACCAGCTCCACTACGGACGCTTCGTCGACATGGCGCAGACCTGACCGACCACGCTGCGCCCCTGGGCCTTCGGGTCTGGGGGCGCGTCAGTCGTCGGCCGGCGTCCACGGCGGGGCCGGGCTGGTGCTGATACCACCGCACCACCAGCATTCGAAGTCATCCGGCACCCTGTACTTCTGGGTCCACCAGGAGGCGATGGGTTCGCCCCACACGACGCATTCGGTGTCGCACCAGCCGCACACGAACACGAAGTCCACGCCGCCTCCCCCAGTCTGTCCGCTTTCACCTTGATAGCAGGGGCGGACGACGGTGACGACCACGCCGTTTGGTGAGAACCGGGATCGGGTGCACACTGCCGCCCGGCACGCTCCACGGCCGACTCAACCCATGGAGACCCGATGACCGACAAGAGCCCGCTCCCTCCCTTGCACGTGTACGCCCTCGCTCACCGCTGCCCCGCCTGCGGCGCCGACCCCGGCGAACCCTGCAACGCGCCCCGCAAGCAGGCCGCCAGCGACAGCTTCAACGCTGACCGGGAGAAGGTCGGCCGGCCGCCGGTCACGCCGGACCCGCTACAGCTGATGCACACACGGCGGCAGGATGCCGGGCGCCGGCATCTCGAGCGGGACGAGATGAAAGCCCCGTGGCCGTCAGATCGGGAGCCTGGCCGCCGGTACGACACATTGGGGTAGGTCTACGCGGCTGTTCCCGGCCCGGCCTCTCTCGGGTCCCCCATGGGCCGGGTCAGCGCAGCATCATCGCCCTGCCGGCGGCCGGGTTCCGTCTCGTCCAGCTCCCAGTAGCCCCGGCAGTCGTCGCACCGGTACACCGGGATCCCGGCGTCGATGGTCAGTACGGCCCCGTGCGGGCATCCGCTGCCGTCGCCGCGGCCCGCACACTCCTGCACCCAGGTATCCCCCACGTGGTCGACGGTGCGGTGTGGGGGCGGTGGTCGTGGAGAGGGCGTGGTGGGCGCACGGGCGCTCACGTCCGGCACCGGGCCTCAACACCGGCCAACAGCCCCACCAGCGTCCCTACATCCATCGGGTGGATTCGTGCCCTGCCTGTCGGTGGCCAGCGGTAGCGTGCCGGACATGAACAACAGCGAGCCCACTGGCGCCCGAACCCACGCCATCCCGCTCCCTCAGGCCCGACAGGTCAAACGAGCCATCAATAGCCTCGATGTCGGCATTGAGGCCACCAAGCCGCCCGGAGCGCAGCACCCCATGGGCGACCGTGGTTACGCCGCTCAGTACGTGGGTCTGCTGAAGGCGATCGTTGCGCAGATGGAGGAGGGCCTGCGCGGTGGCCCTCTGCAGACGGACGTGCAGAAGGGATGGTTCGGCGGTTACGAGCGGAACCTGCCGTCGATGCTTGCGAACACCGCGTCTCAGGTGCGTGATCTGTCGGAGTTTGCCCGGCAGGGCATCATGCAGGTGCCGCACGCTTCACAGCAGATGTCCGTGGCGGCGGCCGCGCTCCGGACGGCGGCGCACGCGTTCGCCGCAGCCTCGGAGATCTCGGTGGGTGTCGGGTCCTCCACATTCGACGAGACCGAGGTCATCAAGGAGTCGGAGGCCATGTACGAGGCATACGACCTGCTCGCCGACTACGTGACCAAGAAGCGGCAGGAGTTCGGCGAGTAACGACCGCCTGTCAGTGCCTGCTGCAAGACTGGGCGGCGCCGACAACACCCGGGAGGACACCGTGGACCTGAACCGCACGCCCGCGCAGATCGCCGACGCTGCCGCGGAGGAGGTCCGGGCGCTCTGCCACGTCACGCATCCGTTCAAGGCCGACTGGACGCAGCCCGCGCAGATCTCTGACACCGCCCACAACGTGGCGCTCATCGTCGACCGGCTCCCGCAGGCGTTGAAGCAGCTCGGAGCTGGGTTGCGGATGCTGGAGGAGAAGGGGGCCGTCCGTACGGACGACGGCACTGATGTGGCGAAGCGCGTCGGTGCCGCGTTGCGGGCCCTGTTGAACGCGCAGCAGGCCCTCACTGTTATTCAGGGGGCGTTGCGGGAAGCGACGGGTTCCTTGTCTCACCTGGGCGGCTACCTTCCGGACGGGGAGGATGAGGCGGAGGTGTAGTGGCCGCCTGACGGGGTTGGGGCCGGGGCGGGTGCCGTGTGGTGCCCGCCCTTTCGCATGCCCGGGTGCACCCTGACCACGTGAACGCATTGCATTGCAATGTCTCTACGGGTACGGTGGAAGGGTTGAAGTCCCCGCCCCCGAGGCCGAGGGAACACCACCGCAAAACAGCGGCAGTCTGAACACCCACGCCCCCAACCCACCCGGGAGGCCACCGCCCATGACCGCCGTGCAGGCGATTCTCACCGAAGCCGAACTCACCAACTGGCTCACCGAGCAGGTCGGACCCGAGATCCGCAACGACTACGACACCGCCCGGCTCCTCCTCAGCGTCTTCGACCTCACGGCGAAGGAGGGGAACAGCCTCAACAACCCGCACCAGATCGCCGACTGCATCGCCTCCACACCCAGCACCAGCGGCCCGTTCGGGCCCGTCGACACCGTGCAGGCCGCGGGCAACCTGCACGAGGCCTACCGGATCACCCGCAAGCCCGCCGACCACGAACGCCCCCTGGTCGACCTGCCCGCGCCCGTCATCGTCAGCCGGCACCAGTGCCCGCTGTGCCGCCGCTTCACCCGCGCCGACGCCCGCCAGGTCACCGACCACATGACCCGCTGCTGGCAAAACCCCGGCCTGCGCTGCTGCAAGACCTGCACCCACCACCACGACGCCGGCCCGTACGACGACGAATCCTGCATCCACCCCGACGGACCCGAATACGAGGAGTACCGGTTCCCCGTCCTGCACTGCCCCCTCTGGCAACCGAAGGAGTCCTGACCATGCTGAGCAACGACCAATGGGCCACCATCCACCGCCTCGTCTCCTGGCTCGACCGGCAAAACGGCCGCAGCCAACAGGAGATCGGCCTGCGCCTCCTCAAGCTCAGTGAGGAGAACGGTGAAGTCGCCCAGGCCTGGATCGGCTACACCGGGCAGAACCCTCGCAAGGGCACCACCCACACCCTCGACCAGGTCGCCGAAGAACTGGTCGACGTCATCGTCACCGCAGCGGTCGCCCTCACCTCCATCACGGACAAGCCCGACACCTTCCTGGACGCCAAGCTCGCGAAGATCGCAGACCGGGTGAACGTCTGATGCCCATGGACGGCCAACTCACCATCTGGAGCCCCGCGTGATCCTCCACGACGCCGCCACCACGTTCACCAGCATCATCACCGCCGCGTTCGCGTGGGTGGAGATGCTCGCCTTCGCCCTCGCATTCACCGTCGCCGTGGTCGGACTCGCCGCAGCCCCGCTGTTCGCCCCTACCACCCGCCGCGGCATCCGACGACCGACCGCCCCCGCCCGCCGGCACGTGCCCTCATGGGCTCACACGGAGCCGTACGACTACGACGAAGCCGCCTGACCACGGAGACACCGATGACCCCAGCCGCAGGCCTGGAGTGCCTGGGCTGCCACCGGGCCCTGAAACGCCCGTCCCCCACCGGGTACGGCCCGACCTGCGCCCGCAAGCGCGGCCTCACCCCGGGCAAGCCACGCCGCAGCACGGTCGGCCGCCGGTCCAAGCCCGCCAAGGTGCCGCCCGCAGCCGACGCACTGCCCGGACAGACAGAGCTCGATCTCTTCTTCCACCAGCCCTCGCTCGACTCAATCTGACCCACAGGAGCACCCCGTGCCCGAAACCCGACTCGTCTGCCTCGACGAAACCCACGCCGCCGCCGTCATCGAAGAAGCCACCCGCCCCGGCGACACCGTCCACACCGTCCGCCAGGAAGGCGCGGTCGTCGTCATCGGCTACCACGACAAGCGCTGGCCCCTCGACGTCGCCGACTGGGCCGGAGAGCACGGCCACGCCTCCGACCACGACGCCGCCCGCGTCATCGCCGGACTCTGAGCGCCCACCCCCCAGCCGCACAGCCGCCTAACCACGGAGACACCACATGACCGACACCGCCGCCCTCGCTGAAGCAGCCGAGAAGCTCCGCGCCCTCGCTGAGACCGCGCAGCACGATCTGGAGACCGCCGACTACTGGAAGCCCTACGAGCCTGCCCGCGCCTGGCGGGACGGCCACGTCAACGGCTTTGGCGGCGTCAGCTCCGACTACGTCGCTGTTCTCCCGCCCACCGTCGGCCTCGCTCTCGCTGACTGGCTCGGCTGCCTCGCCATGCACGAACCCGCCGAACGCAGCGGAGGCGAATGCGCCTGGTGTGGCAGCAACCACGCCGAGACCGTCGCCCGCGCCCTCACCCAGCCCACCGCGTGACCGCCGCCACATCCCTGCCACCACACCGGAGGACCCCATGACCAGCACCGACCAGCTCGACCTTGACGCCATCGAAGCCGTCGTCCGCAACGCCGCCGCGATCGGCGCCGACATCGACCCGGGCACCGCCGCCGCGCTCGTCGCCGAAGTCCGCCGCCTCCGCGCCGAACTGGCCAAGGAAGAGCACCGGCACGGCGAGACCATCGACGACCGCGACCGCCTGCACGACATGGCCGACAAGCTCGCCTACGCGGTCGCCCCGGAGGAGGTCATCGGCGAGCACTCCTCGATGAACTGCCCGTGGGAGAACGCCCTCGACCTGATCACCCCGGCAGCCAAGGTCGACAAGCTCCGGCAGCAGATGGCCGGCGTCACAGCTCTGTGCGACGCCGCCGAGAAGCAGGCCACCCGCTGGGAGCACCCGCTCCCGGTCCCCGAGTGGGTCGCCGAAGTCCGGCGCGCGCTCAACCCCGCCGCCCGGTCCGCCGCCGTCTGAGGAGCCAGCCGTGACAACTGACCAGCCCACCCCGACGGCCAGGTCCCGGATCGTCCTGTGGCCCGAACCAGAGGACGCCGACTTCCCCGCAGGCGACACGTCCCTCACTCAGGCCAGCGACGACGAGCTGCGGTTCTACGCGGCCAACTACGCAGGCGTCCCCCTGCGGGAGCTGATGCGCCGCCTGCGGCTGGCCGAGTGGAACGCGGCCGAGTACCAGCGGCAAGCCGAGGAGCTGCAGGCGAGCACTCGGCAAATGCCGCCACTCCAAGCGATCCGCGAGATGGACGACCGGCACAAGCGGATCCGCGGGCTGCTCGCCACGCCCGGGCGTATCAGCCGCGCCGACCTCGAAGCGGCGCTCCGCGAGCCCGCTGTCTGACCCCGTGACCTCCAACGCCACGGCTGGCCGCCTGAATCGGCCGTCCACCAACCCAACCTGAAGGAGACCCCGATGCCCATCAAGAAGATCCACCGCTACATCGCCGTCTGCGACGTCTGCCAGCAGCCGATGCGGTTCGGCACCGACAGCGAGATCGAGTACACGCCGAACTACGGCACCCGGCGGGACGCCCAGGCGGCCGTCGACGACAACGAGTGGACCGACCTCGGACGCGGACGTATCGCCTGCACCGCCTCGGACCCCGCCCACGACGACGCCCGTGACGCGGCACTAAGCCGCCGCGCGTGACCACCAACGCCGCGGCCGGCCTCCTGTTGGAGCCAGGAGGCCGGCCGGGCACCCCGAACCCTTTCACACCTGGAGTGACCATGAACCAGAGCGACCCTGAGCGCACCGGTCGTGCGATGACCATGCGGGAGATCCGCGAGGCGCTCGGCCACGACGTCAGCCCGCGGCCGCCCGTCCATCAGGCCGTGTGGATCGACGGCGACCCGCTGATGGAAGCCATCGCCCACGCCGTGTGGGAGGGCTGCGGCACCGACGAGTGCGCGAGCGTCACCGTCGACGACCCGCGGAACATCGCCGCCGTGGTGGCTGCCGTGGTGTCCCCGCCGACGGACCGAGCCGCCGTCCTGACCGAAGCCGAGCGCACGATGCTGACCTACGCCCTCGACCAGGCGCAGGAACGGATCTGGGTCGACGACGGGTTCACCCACGAAGATCAGGCCGCACTCGACTCGCTGCGCCGTCTGGCCGTCGAGGCGCACGACACCGGGACACAGCAGCCCGAGGCGCCCGACGACCTGGCCACCGCGCGGGCTACGAACCAGCGCCTCAACTACGAGAAGCAGCGCCTGGAGTCCGAACTCGCCGCCTACCGCCGCGCCGTCGGCCAGTGGGAGGTCAGCGAGCGCGGCACGTACATCCCGCACTCCAGCCTCCGCGTGATCGGCAAGGCGTGTGGCGTGGACATTCTCGGCACCGTCCGCCACCTCAAGCACTTCGAACGCGTCGAGCAGGCCGAGGCGGCTATCGAACGCGTCCGGCAGTTGCACGACCGGCTTGCCGAGGAGACGGACCTCACCTCGCCTGACGACTCGATCACCCGTGGTGCGGTGGCCAAGCGGATCGCGGCGGCGCTGGACGGCTGGAACCCGAGCGGGGCCCCGCAGTGTGACGTGGAGTTCGAGGGCGGCGGTCGATGCGCCAAGCCCGCCGGGCACAGGCCGCCTGGCAGCGATGACCCGCACGTGCCCGCCCCTGTGGTGCAGCAGGCCGCGGCAGCCGAGACCGATGAGGAACGCGCCGACCGCGAGGCGACCGAACGCGACCACGCCCGCGGTGACCACACGTACTGCGGGATCACCTGCGAGACCGAGATGCCGACCGAGCACCTGCGGAACTTCGTCATCGCCAAGGGCTACCCGGGCACGAGGGGCGCGCTCGACGAGCTGCTCCGCCGTGCCCGCACCAGCGCCGCCGAGCAGCAGGCCGCGGCAGCCGACGGCGAGGAGACGAGCCGCTGCGCCCACACCGACATCATCTACGGCCGCTGCGTTCTCCCGATCCCGCACGACGGCGAATGCGTCCACGAGCGCCAACCGCGCTGCGCCATGCCGTCCCCGGACGGCCAGCACTCGTGCGTGCTGCCGCCGAACCACGAATGGCTGCACGCCGACAAGCACCTCGCCGAGGTGATGCCGAACGGCAGCCGCGTGGTGTGGGAGACACCGACCGAAGCGCCACCGTCAGCCTGACCCGTCTGCCCCGGCTGCTGCGTGCGGGCGGCCGGGGCGTGGCGGGGGCGTGGCGGGGCCGAGAGGGCGGCTGCACGGCCGCGACAGACACGAACAGCCCTCCAGCGCGAACCACGTCGCTGGAGGGCTGAAGCGCTTCTCTGGGCGCCGTGCAGCGGCTATGCAGCCGGGTGCTGCACTGCGGTGTCCGTGCTGGCGCTGTCGTCGACCATGCGGTCCGGGGACAACGCGTACTGGAAGATCAGCTCGTTCAGCGTCCGCACCCCCCACAGCGCCTTCAACGCGGCGATCTGCTCTTCCAGCTTTCGCTTCGAGACGCCGATCTTCCGGGCGGTCACCGCCTGCGAGACCCCGGAGCACAGCATGCGCATCACCTCGCGCTGCTGCACGGTGGTGCGGACGCCGTCGTCGGCCACGGTCTCCCGGGCCTGCCGCCCCCGCGATGGCCGCAGTTCGCCCGACCAGGGCTGGGCGCGCCGCCACATCACCTCGTACACGCCGGCCAGCATCGCGACGACCGCCGGGTCGGTGACCAGCCACGCGGAGTGGGCCGGCGATCCGGCGACGATGTGGTCGGAGACGAACGCGTACTGGCGGTCCACCAGGATCATCCGCTCGAACGCGCCGACCAGCGTCCGGTACTGCGCGGGCCGGCCCGTCGTGCGGGCGGACATGGTGCGCGCGTACTCGCCGGTCACCGTGTGGTCCCGGACCGTGTCCCGGTAGATGGTGCGCAGTGCGACGCCCCGGTCGAGGGCGGCGGCATCCCGGGTGACGGCTGTCTCCAGGATCTCCCGCGAGCGGGGGCCGCCGGGCTGCGCGGCAAGGATCTCCCTGCGCGCGTCACCTACAACCTCCTGGAGCCGGGCGTTCACGATGACCGGGTCGTCCATGTAGACGGACGTGCCGCCCGGGATGCGGAGCTGGGCGGCGTGGAAGTCACGGCCGAGGTCCCGGGAGAGGCCCGGCATCCGGGACATGCGGTCAACGCGCCGGCGGGCGGTCTCCAGTTCCTCTTCGAGCTTGCGCTGCAGGGCTTTGTCCGGGTCGCACGCGACCGGCCGGCCACTCGCGTCGGAGGTGATCAGACCCCATGCCGTCAATTCCTCTCGCGCGGCCGGATGCTGGGCTTGAAGCTGGTCGGCGACATCCCATTCCTGGCGGGCGATTGCCCCATACAGCCGGGTTGCAGCAGCCGACAAGCACTCCCCGCTATCACCCTCAGTCAAATGTATGGCCAACGATCAGATCCCCCGTCAACAACCCTTAGATCAACTGCGGTTTCCCGCACCGCGAGCACCCGCAGACACAAGCCATTGAGACATCAACGAGCGTACGACAAGGTGAGTCCGGGGCGTCCCCCGACGCTCGTACCAACGCTCCTCCCCCACCCCATGCAACAACTGCCAGCACCATGAACTTGCAAGGGCCAAGGGATTCGCAGCAGGAGCCGCAGTAACGAGAATCGGGAGACGCCCCACACGCATGCCCGAATTCAGAACAAACTCAGAGGGAGACCCGCCCATGAAGACGCCGCTGCGACGGCTCCTCGCCGGCCTCACACTCACCGCCGCCATCGCCACCGCCGGCCTCACCGCCACGGACATCGTTGCCACCCCACAAGACGACACCGGATGGGGCGCACCCGCCGGCGACACCGGATGGGGCAGCCTCCCCGCCTCCTCCACCGTCGACAGCATCACCAGCTCCGTGCCCCTGACGGACACCGCCTGGGGCTGACACCCTGACCGCGTGCCGTCTGGTCGCGGCTCAAGGGGAAGCAGCCCAGCCCAGACGGCACGCCACCGGGATCTTGTCGGCGCCTCGTGCCACACTGGCGTTGTCCGCCCTTGTCCCGCATCCCCCGTCGAGATGAGGGCGGTCGCACGTCAGCCGTCCAGGTAACCCAGCTCGGTGTCCGGCCGGCAGAACGAGCACGCCGGCACCCCGCCCGCGAGCGCGCGCCGTGCTGTGTCCGAGTCCGTCGGCTTCGACCGCTTCCCCGCCATCCGGCACCCGCCAACGTGCACAGCGTTCGGGACGGCGTCCCTGTTCAGCCCGTACTCGATCAGCCAGTCCGGGGCCCGCTCCTCCGTGGCGGCCGCCGCCCGCGTCTGCTGCTCCTCCCGCTCCCGCACCTGCCGGATCCGCGCGTCGATCCGCTCCACCCACATGGCATGCCAGGTACGCAGCGTCTCCAGACGCTCAAGATCGGGAGGCAGGTCATCGAACATATTTGCGAGTCTACGGGCATGAGAAAAGGGCCCGCCACCCGGCATCGCACCAGGTAGCGGGCCCATCCCCTTCGCGGGTCAATGCGGCAAGAGTACGGCGGCAGCCCTCCGAGCAAGCGCCGATGCGGAAACCGGGTCTTGCGGCCCGTCGTTCCCCACCAGCACCTCCACCAGCCGACCGGCCGGCACCACCGGCACGCCCCGCACGAAGAACCCTTTCCCGGGCACTGGGGCGTTGTGCATGACGATCACCGGCTGCACCGGCGCCCCGACCGCGCGGGCCACAAGATCCGTCTCGTACAGCACGCTGCGTACCGACTGGCTGCGGTCGGCGTTCCCGTGCCACAGCGTCCCGCCCCGCTCGTACACCGGCCACTTCGCCGACCACAACTTCGACTCCACCAGGAAGACCTGGGCGCCGGGAGACACCCCGACGTGGTCGGCGTTCGCGGACCGGGCACCGGGAATCGACCGGTCATGTAACACCAACCAGCCCGCTTCCTCGAGGGGCCGTAACAGAGCGGCGGTGCGCTGCTCGCCGACCGCGCCGGCGTCACAGTCGGCCGCCCTGGCGTCCGCGCGTCGCGCCGCCGGGTTCACGCCGAGGGCCGCGGTGAGACGCCGCCACAGGCCCTTGCGCGTGGCTGCACGCTGCTCTTGACCCCACCGGGCCGCCGACCCGCCCGCGGCGCTCACCGTGCACCACCGGAATAGCCGAGGAACCGTACGAACGCACGCGCACCGTTATGGAAGAACACAGTCACACCCACCCGATCAGGCCTGTCCGCATCCCGCGTCGACCACCGATCCACCCGCGCAACCCGCGGCGACCGGGACCGGCCGATCACCGCAGCCAGCCACTCCTCCCCGCCATCCTGAACATCCGTCTCCTCCCACGCAGCAGGCTCCCCATCAACCTCGGCGGCGGGATGACCGTGCCTCTCACCGTCCGCCAGCTGCCAGGTGACCTGCCACCGAACCTCCGAATCCGCCAACTGGATGGCGAGACCGTACGGGTAGCAGGCAACGCCAGCTTCCTGCAGCGTCTGCACCCGAGTCACGTTCGGCGTGTTCTTCACGCAGTCCAGCAAAAAGCGCGTGAATGCCTCCACACGCGGCACTGCGGCTTCGCTCATGTCACTCCTTCAAGGGTGTTGGGGTTCCAGGTGTCGGGGCCGCCGATGACGCGCACCCGGCGGCCCCTGAACCATCTGGGCCAGATCCGGCCCACCGGCTTGCCCGACTTCACGCAGGGTGGGCTTCCGTGCCGGGACAGACGCCCGTTGGCGGACATCGCCACCCGCTGGTCGCATACGGGGCAGTTGATACGGATCGTCATCGCTCGGCCGGCTTCCCGTGCCGGGCCAGCGCCGCCTGCCTCCGACGCCGGACCCGACGGGTGTGCAGGACGTGCTCGGCCACGCTGGATATCCCCGTGACGACACCGACGAGGACGACGAGCAGCCACAACGGCATGTCCGTCCGGCCCGTCACCGCCCACCACAGCAGACCGAGGCCGACCCCGAGCACGGTGTACAGGGCAGCGGAGACGATGAGAGACAGGTAGGTGCGGAGCATTGGCCCTCCCGGGCGTGATGTGACGAGGAGTGACGAGACGACGTGTTCTACCGGCCGGTAGGGGTCTCCACCCCGCTGTGGGAGGAGACCCAACACAGAAGTCGGCTACGCATCGTGACGGCAGTCGTAGTTCGCACCCCTCGGGATGGCGATCTCCTCGAGCTTCAACACCTCGAGACGGAGCGCCACAGCCACCGCCTGCGCCCGATCCCCCACCCGCAGCTTCCGCAGGATGCCCTGCATGTGGGTCTTCACCGACTCCTCGCTGATCCCCAACTCCCTACCGATGGCCCGGTTGGTGTTGCCGTTCGCAGCGAGGCGCAGGATCTGTATCTGCCGGCCCGTGAGGCTGGTCCGCGGCGGCGCGGCCAGGGTGCGCGGATAGACACGCATGTGGTGCGCGGACGGGACAGGCCCGCCACCTTGAGGCGACGGGCCCACCTGAACCGGGGCGGTCATGCGGTGCGTCCCAGCAGGAACTGGTGCATGGTCCGGTTGTGCCGGGCGTCGGCCAGCGCGTTGTGCAGCCCGGCCGGCTGCTCCGGCATCTCCGGGTTCCCGGCCTGCCAGCGCAGCGTCTCCAGCTCGTTGAACCAGCGCGGGATCTGGTCCGGCATGACCGACCAGTCGTTGTCCCACAGGGAGTGCAGACGGCAGATGTCCTGTCCGCCGTACCAGGCCCACAGGTGCGTGGTGTCAGCGTCCGTGTCCGCGAAGTAGCGGGCCACGCCAGCCCGGATGCCCGCGATGGTGAGAACGTCCTCGTGGAGGAGGTTGAGCGCCTGGAAGGCGCCCGGGGCGTGCACGGTCGGCAGGGACGACCACACGTTCTCGACCATCCACGGCACCGCGGTCACCGCGGCGATGTCCATCTCGGCGTTCACGCCGTAAAACTCCACGCCCCGGTCGTCGGTGAGACCGATGGAGACGAGACCCGCGGTAGTCGGGTCGGCGGGCAGGAACTCGCAGTCCAGGTACACGTTACGGATGGTCATGCGGGGTTGGTCTCCTTCAGGGTCTTGTTGCGTCGGCCTTGCGGGAGTCGGGCGCCGAGCCCTTGCCGGGACGGCACGGTGACGGCCTGCGGCGGCCGCTGTACGGGCCGGGGAGCGGCGTCGGGAGTCTCCGGGTACCAGACCTCCACCCACACCCCGGACAGCCGCCACACCCCCGCCGTACGGCCCGGCGTCGAAAAGTCCAGGTACGGCATCGCGTCGTCCGCGGACGACTCCACAGACGGCTCCACCCGCAAGGACAGGAACAGCGCCTGCCGACCCATGAACGCCCGCAAGGCGCCGGCCGGGTTCGGGCCGCGCAGTTCGGCGGACAGGTACAGCCGGCCGTCCTCACCGCGGGTGGTCTGCCAGTTCCGCAGCTTCTCGGGCCGATCGGCACTGCAGGCAAGCCAGTGCTTCAGCGTCAGACACTTCGCGGTGAGCGCGTCAGGGTGCAGGGCCAGGTTTGCCATGGGGCTTCCTCACAGTGCGGGATGGGGTGGGGCCGTGCAGCGGTCAAGGGGGCGACGGCTGCACGGCCCCGGGGAGGCCTCCCCGAAGGGGGTGAAGAGGCCTGGCGGTCAGTCCTGGAAGCAGGTGAACTCGTCGGTTACGTCCTGGCCGTTCTCGTCGAGGACGGCGATGTCCCAGGCCTTGCCGCGGTTGGCCAGGCTGAACACCACCCGGCCGATGGTCTCCACCTGGCGAGCTCGCAGCTCGGTGCGCTTCTGGCACCCTCGCTCCGTGTCATAGGCGAGGGTGTACGTCGGCGCGAGGCGGACCATCTTCTTGCCGCGGCGGACCTCGGAGACGATCCGGCCCTCCTCCTCGGCTTCCTGCACGGCCTCGTCGATGTTCAGCTGCGCGAGGCCCATGCCCCAACCGAGCGCGTCCACGGCCGTCCAGTCGTAGCTGGTGCCGGTGAGCCGGGTGACGATGTCGTCGACGGTGGCGGCGCGCTGCGGGGCGGGGCCTTCCTTCACCTCGTAAGCGCGGGGGTCGTAGCCGACACCGGTCGTGGCCGCGTGCCGGGGGGCGTCCTCGTTGAGCAGCTGCGCCTTGATGCCGGGGATCTGGACGGCGTAGTCCGCGATGCGGGTCCCGCCGGGGACGCTGTAGCCGTTGGGGTCGAGGAGGCGGAGTTCGAACATGGGTGTCCCCCTGAAGCGAGGTGGTGGGGCTTGATGTATTCACCGTACCCGTCAAAGCATTGCATTGCAATGCGTTCGCGGTGGCGGGATGAGAAAAGGGGCCCAGCCACCAGGCCAGACCCCTCAACCCCGCAGCAGAGCACGTCAGAAAGGAGGTTCTGAGTCCCACGCCCCTGCTGCCTGCCCGCCAGCCGCCGCGCCCGACGTCGCCCACGGGTCTTCCCGACCCTCACGCGACGACTGGGCACGCGCCTGCTGATACGCCTGCTGGCCACCACCCGCCCCGGCCTTCTCCACCCGGGCCGTAGCGAAGCGGAGCGACGGCCCTATCGAGTCGATCAGCAGCGACGGCCCCGACCGCTTCTCCCCCTCGCGGTTCGTCCATTGATCGGTTTTCAGCCGGCCCGACACGACCACCTCCATCCCCTTCTCCAGCGACTCCGCGATTCGCTCGGCGTGCTTGTCGAACGCCTTGCCGTCGACGAAGAAGGAGTCGCCGTCGACCCACTGGCCACTGTCGTCCTTCTTGCGGGCGTTGAACGCCAGGCGCACCTTCACGACCGCAGTACCCTGCGCTGAAAAACGCAGCTCAGGAGTGTCGATGAGTCGGGCAGTTCCGTTCAAGGTCGGCAGACTCATGCCGCTTCCTCCATCGTCAGATTGCGTCGGCCAGCCTGCGAGTTGTCGGCATGACCGCACATGTGCTCCCGGGACGCCTGCAGGCCCTTCGCGCTGCGCTTCTCCCGGATCGGGCCCCCGTACTGCGTGTACCGCTGCCCACGGCAGATCGCCCGGACCGTCTCCCGGTTCGTGTCGAACGACATCGCCAGCTCAAGGTCGGTAGCCCCCTCGGCCGACCGCTCCCGGATCGCAACGATGTCGGCCTCGGTGAACTGCTTCATGGTCGGCTTGGCCAGGGACGGGAAGGCTCGGCCGCTGCGCTGGTACTGCTTCCTCAGCCGGTTCACCCAGTTCTCGGCCGTGCGGCGCGGCCACTTCCTCAGCACGTCAACATCCGACAGCGTCATCCCCTGGACGACGCACTGCTGTACCGCGGCCAGGAACTCGGCATCGGTGAGGCTGTCGACGCGGAAGCCGCGGACGAACTTGGTGACGGCGACCTGGTCCACGTAGTCGTCATCCAGGCCGTCGGCGGGTTCGGGGGCGAGGTCGCGTACCGAACGCTGCTCGGACCACGACGGCACCGTCAGGCTGCCG
The DNA here is from genome assembly GCF_042269865.1 of Streptomyces sp. NPDC055966. Taxonomy (NCBI): domain Bacteria; kingdom Bacillati; phylum Actinomycetota; class Actinomycetes; order Kitasatosporales; family Streptomycetaceae; genus Streptomyces; species Streptomyces sp. NPDC055966. Next base: position 5,780 of record NZ_JBHJYK010000031.1, on the reverse strand, counting down.
TGCTCGTTGAAGTCAAGCCAGCCCAGTGCTTTTCCCACCGGCTGCTCCGGGTCGACGAGGCCGGCCAGGACGACCAGCAGGGCGTCCTTCTGCTTGCCGTCGAGGCCCGCCAGGACGTCGGCGACGTCCTCGGGGCCCCCGTCACCGTGGACGAGGACCGCCAGATGGGCGGCCACGGGAAGCATCTGCTCGGCAAGGTCGCCGCGCTGCTGTGCAGTAAGATTGCTCATGACGCCCGCACCCCTTCCGCGGCCACCCGCTCCGCCTCGAACCGGGCCAGCGCACGGCACAACGTCGCCCGCTCCACACCCAGACGGCGCGCGATCTCCCGCTGCGGCATACCAGCCGCCACCTGCTTCTCGATCCACGCCTGCTGGTTCATGCAGCGTTCCGTCTGCGACTCCGGCTGATCGCGGAGCTTCCGGCGCTCGGCCACGGACTTGCCGCCCCAGATCCCCTCCGGCTCCGCGGTAGCGATTGCCCACTCCAGGCAGGCCGTCCTGGACGGGCAGCGCGCGCAGATGGCCTTGGCCTGTGTGGTCTGCTTCTTCCAGCCGTTCGTGTGCGGGATCGGGAAGTGAAGGTCGGGGTCGACGGTCGCGCACGCGGCGTACGCCCGCCAGTCCTCGGTGTGCGCGGCCCGTGTCGGGGCGCGGCGGATAGCGGTGGTCATGAGGTGGCTCCGGTGAGGGTGTAGAGGCGGATGATCGCGCCGGGCTCGGAGAGGGCTTCGGGGTGCTCGCCGGGGTAGACCTTGCGGCTGTGGGACTCGATGACGCGGCCGTCGTCCTCCCAGGCCCTGGCGGTGCTGATGGCGTCGTAGGTCGAGCGTTCGAGCTTGTCGATGTCCGGGCTGACGGCCGGGTAGGTGCGGCGGCGCTTGGGGGCGTTGCCGGGCTTGGGAAGGGTGAAGGTGACGTCGGCTCGGACGGGGCCGGCGAGGGCCTGGGCGTCGCCGCGGAGGATCGCTGCGGTGATCGCCTCGGAGACCTTGTCGCGCCACGGCTTGACCTTCTTGGAGGATTCCCGCATGAGGGGGATGGCCTTGCCGGTCTTGCGGCTGCGTCCCCATCCCACAGGGGACTTGCTGCCCTGCGGTCCCGGGAGGCCGTGTACGGCGACGGTGAGCCGGGGCGCGTCCTCCCACTCATACGCCTGTAGGGCGGCGGGGGCGGTGATGCTCATGCGGGGTACTCCTGGACGGGTATGGGGCCGAAGCGGCCGCGTCGGAGGTGGGTGGCGTTGCCGGGTGCGTGGCCGAGATGGGTGAGGCCACAGAATTCGCAGGTGTAGGGGTGGAGTCGTGGCCCGCCGATACGGCGTATCTGGCGGGCTCTTCGCCGTGCGAGGGATCGGGTGGAGAAGCGGGTTTTGCCGTGGCAGGCGCGGAGGTAGCTGTTCACGTCTGTCCGCGGGGCGGGGTGGGTTCGGGGAGGCCGAGGCGCTGTGCGAGGGCGATGCGGGCGTCACGGTCGTAGGCCGGGTCGTGGATGAACGCGACCGTGAGGGCGATCTGGCTTCGCAGGACGGCGAGGTCGCTCTCGGCGGTGGCCAGCAGCGCGGTGTGCCGGGTGCACAGCTGACCGGCGAGCGTGTCGACGTAGGCCTGGTCGTTCTCAGGCATCGACGCCCACCTCGCTGCCGACGCTGTGGTCGAAGTTGTTCGGGTCCTCGCCGTTCAGGACGTCCCGCAGTTCGTTGGCACAGTCGCTGTACTGGTTGGCGCAGCCCTCTTGGATGCCAGCCTTCAGCGGGTCGTTCTTGACGGTTTCGAGGGAGCTGACGGAGTGGTGTCGTCCGGCAGTTCGGAGCCATGCGCTGGTGAGCTTGTAGGCGTTCCCAACGATCGATTCCAGCTCGGCGACGCGGGCGTCTGTCTTCTTCTGCTGCTGCGCGGCGGCTTCAGCAAGGACGGCTTCGATGACGTGCTGGAGGATCTCCTCCGGGTCGCCCTGGAGGGCGATCGCCATGGCGGCGGCCGGGCAGAGCTGGTTGAGGGCGCCGACTGCAACGTCAGTGAGGCTGCTGGCCTGATCGGTGGTCACGGCTCGGGGTGCTCCTTCGCTTCTTCGTCGTCGGCGCGGGCGGGGAGGACGGGGATCGGCTGGGTGTCGTCGGTCGCGCTGGTGGCGTGGGTGAGGGCGTCGCCGAGGGCGCGTACGGCCGGGTTTGGGGCTGCCAGTTCGGGCGCCTTGTCGGTGCGCTGCTTGCACTGGGCGGTGAGGGCGCGGGCGTGGTCCAGTTCCCGGGCGGTGTGGATGGTGCGGACGTGGACGGCACCGTGGGGGCAGCGGATCGCGGCGTGGAAGGTCGGTTGCTGGTCGGTGGTGGCGTGGGCCGGGCTGTGGGTGAGGACGGTGCCGTCGGCCAGGCGGGCGATGGGCCCTTCCCAGGAGCGGACGGGGACCGGGAGTTGGGCCTTGGCGGCGGCGAGGGCGGCGCGTATGGCGGCCTGCTCGGTGGCGCCCATGGGGCCTACGAACACCCGCCGGCGGACGGGGAGGGGCTTGCGAAGGTCGACGGCGGTCTGCCGGTTGACCTGCTCGGGCTTGACGGAGAGCGCCTTCTTAGCGGCCGGCTTGCGGGCCGCTGTCTTCTTCGCGGGGGCCTTGCCGGGTGCCGGTGCCGTCTTCTTGGCGGCGGCGTCGCGCTGGGGCGGGGTGGTCTTCTTGGCGGTGCGGGTGGTGGCCATGGTCGGCCTCCGTCCTGGGTTGGGTCTGGGTGGTGCTCCGTGTGGGGTGGGGGGTGTGGGTGAGGAGGTAGAGGGTGGTGACGCCGACGGCGATGGCGATGCCGTCGGGCCAGGTCACTCGGTCGCCTCGTCGGGGTTGAACTCGCAGTGGGGGCACGGCTGCTGCTCAAGGTCGAGGCAGACGACGCAGTCGTCGCCGACACCGGCCGGTACGACGGGGGTGTCGCTGACGTCGGAGCCGCAAAGCGCGAGGTCGGGGTTGCAGCAGAAGACGTGCGTGGTCTCGCTGTCCGACCTCGTGAGATCAAGCGTCGGCGCGGCAACGGGGACGGCTACCGGTGCCCTCCCCTGGGCGTGGTCGAGCCACTGGTGGGCGACCTCGGACTGGGCGTTGATCTGCGCGATGTGGCCGTTGAGGATGCCGTGGACAGTGTTGGCGTAGCCGCAGACGTAGAGGTTCGCGGGGACAAGGCCGGTGGGAGCGGCGTCCAGCATCTCGTCGGCGCGGCGCACCAGGTTGTGGACGTTCTCGCCGTTCTGGTGCTCGTCGTAGGCGTCGGCGACGCCGAGAGCGTAGAAGGGGTTCTTCGCGAACGGGCTGGACGCAGGCGCTTCGTAAGTCTTGAGGCTCATAGCGTTGCCCTTTCAGGCGGCGGGGGCGATGGGGGTCTGGATGGCGAGGGCATTGGCGGCGGACAGGAGCCGGCCGATGACCTCACTGGTGGTGGTCGTGTCGGCGGCCCACTTGGTGACGTGCCGGATGTGGTCCGCGACGTACAGGCCCGGGACGATCTCCACCTCCGGCGCCGTGGTGTAGAGGGAGTCGGAGAGAGCGCGGATCGCGGCCATGGTCCCGGCGCTGCACTGGATGAGGCGCAGGGCCGCATCCGGGTCGGTGAAGAACTCGTCGGGCAGGCCCCACTCGGCGCGGGCGTAGATGTGGGCGGCGATGGTGAGGTGATCGAGATCGCCTCGCCAGCAGAGGCCGCCGCGGTAGAGGCCGTCGGTGTTGATGACGGCGGCCGCGTCCTGGAGGGTGCTGATGGGGTTGCGCATCGAGTTCTCCCCTGGGGTTGAACACCCGGGCCACGCAGTGCGGTTGTCATGCGAGGCCCGGGAGGCTTGTGATGGGTTAGGCGGTTTCGCGGTGCCGGTCGGCGCAGGTCGGGCACTGGTGGCGGCCGAGGTTGAAGCCGTCGGACTCCTCGATGACGTGGGCGTCCGGGTGCTCCGGGTCGAAGATGACGGGGCACCAGCAGGAGCAGGCGCACTTGCGGATGTGGCCGCCGTAGGGGATGCGCAGACCGGCGATGGCGGCTGCGGCGAGCATCAGGGCGAGGTATTCGCCGTTGTCCCGGTTGTCGTCGGCGAGTTCCATGACGCGGTCGAAGCGCTCTTGGTCGGCCTGGTTGAGGCTGCGGTAGTCGGCTTCGGCCTGGTTGTAGGCGTGCGTCATCACGGCCATGGCGGGCTCCGGGAAGGGATGAGAGGTGGAACTAGCCCTGGTGAGGGGCTGGTTGCCTTATCTGTGTTCCACCGTACCCCTGAACACATTGCATTGCAATGCTTCTGCGAGTCCGGGCATGAAAAGGGCCCCTCCCGCCTGCTCCCTAAGAGGCGGTGGGGCCTACATGCCGGCGGTCAGCGCCCGTCGACCCAGGCGGCGTGGACCTTCAGCAGATCCGTCCACGACGCGTGGTCGGCGCGGCCATGCCGGGTGAGGGGCACGCCACGCGCCTTGCACTGGCGCTGGAGAGTGCGCACAGCGATGGGGTGATCGGTCTCCGCGAAGAGCGCGGACGCGTCACCGAGACTGATCTCGTTGAACGGAACGATCGGGCTGATGAGACTTGCGGCCAACGCTGGCCTCCCAGATCGGCGGCCATCGTTCGCAGCTCCGGCGGCCGAGACGGGGTGGATCACTAGTGGTCCACTTGTGGTGAAAGTGTGTTCAGTTGTAGGTGATGATATGTACGACTCTCGCGTGACGCATCAGGTTGCACTCGCCTGACGAAGATTTTTACGAGCCGCCACGTGCTCGTATGCCAGCCGCGCCAGGTCGAACGTCCGGGAGAAGCCGTCCCTGTCGACACAGTCGGTGTTGGTGCACACCGCGCGCTGCATCTGCTGCTGCCACATCAGCCCCCACGTACGGCACTTCGGGCAGCGCTGCTTGCGGACGACGGCGTGGTCACCGGCCCGGATGGCGTGCTCGAGAAACTGCCGGAACTCGATCACCTCCCCTCGCGCCCGCACGGTCTCGGGGGCGTGCTCGGTATGCGCGTGGCACCAGTCGTACACCGCGGCGACCGACTCGGGGATCGGGCCGGCGCCGGGATTCACGGCGTACGTGTGCTCGGCCACCTCGCGGACGGAGGCGGTGACGTGGTCGAGGGTGGCGAGGCTGAGCGGGGCTCCCGAGTGAACGGTCGTCCGATGCCCTTCGGCGGGGCCTGTGACGGGGTGCTCGCGGTAGTACTGCTGGAGGTGGTGGAGGCGGGCTGCTGCGCCATCGCCGTCGGTGTCGTCCGTGTTGCCCATGGGCGTGTCCCCGTCCCCTAGGCGGCCCCTGGGCGCGGGACGTCCTCACTCATGGTGCAGGGGCGCGCGCCGGAGGCCGGATGATGTCACTCCGGGTGAATCCGGACGCCCCATGATGGCACGCAAGTGGCCCCCGGTGAACGGGCTGTAAGAAACGATCAACTGTCTGTGTGTGAAGATTGACCGAGCTGGATCGAGCAAACGACAAGAACCCCCGGCATATGCAGACAACTTGTTCAGGCCAGCAGCCGCGGAGCCTGCTCCATACCGTGTATGACCGCCAGCAACTCCTCTAGCTGAGCCTGGTCGATCAGCCCGGTCGCGCGCGAACCCTCAAGCGCCCGCGCGCAGATCTGAAGGGTCCGGACGAACACGGCCGCGGTGTCCTCGTCGGTGAGGCTCTGGTGGATCTCGTTGAGGGAGATCTCGATGTCCTCGGCGAACCGCTCGAGCGCCGTCCGTCCGGCGTCGTCGGGGGCGGCCCCGGGTGGTGTCGCCATCGTCCACCGTCCCTGGGCCGCCTGAAGCGCGCCACCGCGGCGGCGCT
>NZ_JBHJYK010000030.1:24751-98031 GCF_042269865.1 Streptomyces sp. NPDC055966 | reverse complement strand
GGTGGTTCTGGTCATGAGGGGGTGGTTCTCCTGTCGTGCCCTCTCAGGCTAACCCGACGAAGCGGGACGTCTCACCCAAGGCTGACAGAGAGGGCGCCGGAAGTGCGGACCGGCTCGCGTACGTCGTGGTCATCCCACTGCTCGCCGTGGCAGCCTCGGTGCTGCTGGGACTGTGGGTGTTCCAGCGGGGTGCACTGCTCGCCAGTCTGCGGGACCGGGCCGAGCAGGCGGAACGCGAGCGGGATCTGCTCGCCGAACGCGCGGTCGAGGCGGAACGGCGTCGTATAGCAAGGGAGATGCACGATGTGGTCGCGCACCGGGTCAGCGTGATCTCCCTGCAGGCCGGCGGCCTATCGGTGAGCGCTCCGGACGATCGGACGGCACAGATCGCCGAGGTGATCCGCCGTACCAGCGCCAGCGCTCTGTCCGAACTCCGTGAGGCGCTCAAGGTTCTGAGGGTCCACCAACCCATGGACTCCGGTTCAGGGTCGCCCACCCTGGACGGCATCGCCACGCTGGTGGAGGACACCGCCGCGGCAGGTGCGAACCTCCAGGCGGACCTACCCGATCCGCTCCCGGAGGTCTCCGGAGCCGTGGGCCGGGCCGCCTACCGCGTGGTCCAGGAGGCCCTGACCAATGCCACCAAGCACGCCCCGCACGCGGCGATACGCGTCACGCTCAACGTGGCGGAGGACCGACTCGAGGTCACCGTCACCAACCGGCGCGGGGCCGGCAGCCACACCTTCGCCGTCCCGGGATCCGGTTACGGGCTGATCGGTATGCGGGAGCGCGTCACCCTGGCCGGGGGAACACTGCACACGGGCGGGACCGACGACGGCGGGTACCGTGTCCGGGCGGTATTCCCCCTGGGTGCGGATGAGGTTGCGGCGTGAGCGTCAAGGTGGTTCTGCTGGACGACGAGGAGCTGGTACGCGAAGGCATCCGGCTCATCCTGGACGCGGACCCGGAGATCGAGGTCGTCGCCGAGAGCGGCGATGGATCGGCCGTCACGGACCTCGTCGCCCGCCACCGCCCGGATGTGGTGCTCACCGACATCCAGATGCCCCGCGTCGACGGACTAGAGGTGACCCGGCGTATCACCGCGCTGCCCGAAGCCCCGGCCGTGGCCGTCCTCACCACCTTCGACCTCGACGAGTACGTCTACACCGCCCTGCAGAACGGCGCGGCGGGTTTTCTACTCAAGGACACCCCACCCCGCGAACTCGCCCGCGCAGTCCACGTCCTGGCGCAGGGCGAGGCAATGCTCTCGCCGAAGATCACCACCAAGCTGCTCACCGAGTTCTCCTCCCGCGCCCCCGCCCAGGCGGCGAGGTCCCGGCTGGAGGCCCTCACCCCACGTGAACGCGAGGTCGCAGTGGCGGTCGCCCAGGGCATGAGCAACGCGGAGATCGCGCGCCACCTCTATATGAGCCAGTCCACGGTGAAAGTCCACATCGGCCGCATCATGACCAAACTCGACGCCGCCAACCGCACCCAGGTGGCGATCCTCACCCACAACGCCAACCTGGCCTGACACAACGCCAGGTCTGCCCGCACTGCCGCGGACGTTCGGCTCCGACGCCAACCCAAACATCGACCCGGCCACCGTCAGTACGGGCCATGCCCCAAGGCTGGGTATTTTAGGGCTTGCCGATCAATAACTCGCCGTCTTGATCTCCGGTTTGGGGATGCCGAGGTGTGTTGTGAGGTCGGTGAGGTCGTCGAGGGTGGTCAGTTGCGTCTCGGCGGGTTCGATGGCGTGTCCGATGTCGTGGAGGAGCCGGCGGGTTTGGCCGATGGCCCGGCTGAGGGTCACGGGTGTCACGGTGAAGAGCGGGGCGATGACGATCTGGGGGAGCTTGTACCTCTGGTACAGGATCGTGGCCAGGAGGCGGTCTACGAGGGTGAGGCAAGGACGTCGTCCCGCCGCGGTCGTCGCCCTGTGCCTGACGGCATGGAGCGGCATGGCCGAACACCTCACCGGCTTCGCCGACACAGCCGCGGTCACCTCCTACTGGCTCACGCTCGGATTCGTCGCACTCCGCCTATGCGTCCTCGTCGCCCGCGTCGCCCGAACCGCCGCCCTGCCGACCACACGCCGGCTGTCCACGGCCCTGCTGCACATCGGAACCGGACTGACCCTCGCCGCGAGCCAGAACCTCCTCGCCATGGTCCGGACCGCTCCTCATCCAGGGTCCCTGGCCGAGAGCACGGCACTGGGCCTCCTGGCCGCCACGGCCATCAGCACCGGCCACGACCTACGGCACAAGAGGGCGTAGACCCCAGCCATTGGAGTGCGATCAGCGCTCCGCGACCGCCGAGCGCCGGTAACCGCTGAACCGTTCCCGACCCCTGACCCAGGAGTTGCCGATGACCGCCGTGTTCCCGAAGGTCGTTGTCGTCGTGCCGACCTACAACGAGCGGGACAACCTGCCCGTCTTGGCCGGCCTGCTCGCGGACCTGCCGGTGCCGAACCTTCATCTGCTCGTGGTCGACGACAACTCACCCGACGGCACCGGCGAGGTCGCCGACAATCTCGCCGCCGAGTCTCCTTTGCTGAACAGGGCGTGGACCGCGGCGTGACGCTGAGTGGAACGACTCCGCAGCGGCATTGTCCAGGGCCGACCCGACCCGCCCCATCGACTGCACCACGCCCCGGCGGCCGCACAGCTGCTGGAACGCCCCAGATGTGTATTCGGCCTTCGCTGCCGCGGTCCGTGTGGAAGATGACGCCGTCCACCTGGCCGCCTCGGGTCGCGATCGCCATCTGCAGGGCGGCGCTGACCAGCGCGGCATCGTGCAGCTCACCCATCGCGTAGCCCAGCCGTCAGAGGGTCAGGGTTCGGCCGTCGTCGAGAGGGCCAACTCGTGGAGCAACGCCGCTGAGGCGCACGTGTCTCGACGACGGCCGAACCCTGCGTTCAGCCGCCGCCGACACACGTGTACATGGGCAAAGCGGAGGACTTCACCATGAAGGCGTACGGCACGAGAGCCAGTGCCACGACGGATATGGACGGAACCCGGTTCACCCTGACGCCCGACGGCAAGATCACCGGACAGTGGCCACAGGAGCACGGCACGAGGTGACGCACGCATCCACCCGCCCGTAGCCCGGCAACCCATCCATCACTTGTACGGTGCGCTCGCGGCGACGGCGAGGCAGCCGGGCTGGCCCCACTGATCGTGGACGACTGCATCCCACAGCCGGTGCTGGCCGAGATCGCCGAGGAGATCGGCGCCATCTCGGCCTGCGCGGTCGACCTGGTGGACTGACCGCCCGGTTCGCCGTATCCGTTGTGGCCCGCCGCCTCACTGAGGCTGCGGGCCACGGACTGTGCGCCTGCTGTGTCCGGCGGACAACCAACTGTCCCGTATATACGTCTACGTGTTCGACGGGCCGTCGGCGGGGAGCCGGAGCCGTCACGACGAGCAGGGGAGCGCGATGGGGTGGTCCAGGCGGGTGGCCGCGCTGGTGTCGGGGATCCTGCTGAGTGGCTGTGTCTCGACGGGGACCGCGTTCGCCGCTTCCGGTCCGAAGCTCGACGTGGAGATGTTCGGCAGCGACTGGGCCCGCCCCGGGCAAGTCGTGGATCTGTCCCTGGAGTGGGTGCCGCGGGGATCGAAGGCCGTGACCGCCATCTCGTCGGCGTTCTCCGGCCCGGTCGCCTTGAAGTGGTCCGACGACCACGGTGGCTTCGACGCGGTGGCCACGCTGGCCATGTCCGCCAAGCCGGGTGTGTATCCGCTCGTCGCGAAGATTGGTGACCGTGTCGTGGCCCGGAACAAGATACGGGTCCTGCCGTCCCAGCGTCCGTCGTTCGAGGTGCAGGCTCTCTACGGCACAGCCGCCCGGCCGGGGGAGCAGATCGACACGGAGTTCGACGACCTGTACCCGGGAGAGTCCGGTACCGGCTTCACCGTGCGTTCCACCGCACTGGCCGATCCGGTCCGGCTCGTTCACGACAACCAGTACGACCACTACACCCCCCGCCTGTTCACCGGCCGGCCGTACCTCCGCCCGGACGTGAAGGACGGTACGTACGCCTTCGACCTGTACGGACCGGATGGCCGCCGGGTCGCCGAGAAGTCCCTCACGGTACGGGCGGCACGGCCGGGTGACAGCGACTATCTGGGCAAGGCCCGCGGTCCGGTCTTCTCCCCGACGTTCGACCTCGACACCGCCCGCGAGCACGGCTACCGGGTCCGCGCCGGAGGAAGGGTCTACGTGCTGTGGAAGGACACGTACCCGGACCCCGGCGAGGAGAACCGGCTTTCCGCCACCTCCCCGGCGTTCACCCGACCGGTCAACCTCAGGCGCGATGACACCAAGGCCGCGGACGGCGACGACCCGCGCTACTACGCCATGGCCACCGTTCGCACCGGTCTAACGCCCGGCACGTATCCGGTCACCGTGGTCGCGCACCACGGCCGGGTGAAGAGGACCGGCCAGTTGATCGTCGCTGGTCGTCCGGTCGCCAAGCGCAGCGTCACCGCGGGCCCAGGCACCGGCTGGCTCGGCGTGTCCGGTGGCCTGCTGGTCCTCACCGCGCTCGGTGTGTACGTCGTCCGCAGGCGCCGCCACACCACGGCGTAGCGGCCACCGCGCGACGTTCGCCGACCGCCGCACCGGACCGTGACCGGCAGCCCCTGGCCGACTGGGCACGTCGGCCGCGCCCCCGGCCTTCGTACCCGGAGCCGGAGGAGTGGGAGATACCCCGTGTCCCGTTGCCGTACGAGCGGGCCGTCCTCGCCGGCGCGGTGGTGGTGTCTCGCGGGCGGTGATCCTGCGCGGCTCTCTGCCTGATGTCTCGTCTGGGAGGGGAAAGTCCCGGTCGGCCGGTACGTGGCCGCCCTGCCCTTCATCCTGGAAACATGACGTCCAGTGACCCCGCCCCGACACACCCGCAGCCATCGATCACAGCGGTGACGCGGTACGAGATCTTCAACTGCCTGCGCGGGATATCGAGCCCCTGGTGGGGGAGATTGGACGAGGTCACGTTCCTGGAGGACCTCTATGACCTGGACCAACCTACGTCCGAGAACGGTCGGCTCCCGACTGTCCGCGCTGACATCCAGCAGCACCGGATTAACAACTACGACCTGCCCGACGACTGGATCTTCGAGGATTCTCGGTTGGAGCTCTCCGACGGACCGGACGAGGTGCTGCTCGCCTTCCTGGCACGAACCGTCCATCCCGAGGTCGCGGCTGGTGTCGAGGAGGCGACGTAGCAGGTCGACCTCACCCCCAGCCCGGACCGCACCACCTGAACGGCTGCGACGCGATCCTCGTCACCTGCGGATCGGCGTCCCGAAGGATCAGAGGATCAGCCGGTCCCGCTCCAGCCGCGACTCGTAGCCGATGTCCCCGCCGGTCGTCGCACAGAAGTACCAGCCCGCGAAGCTCTCCCCGCCCTTGGGTCACCGGAACGGACGCACCGGTGCCGCACACTCGAAACGCACGCCCCAGCAGGCTGCAAGCGACCGCCGAACCTCTACGCCGTCCTCCAGAAACCTCAGGTCAAACGCACCAAGATCCGGATCCGCGTACGCTTCCGCGAGCTGCCCCGCCGGGAGGCGAGCGACCGGGGCCGCGCGGTGGCTGGTCTGCTCGACTACGTCACTGCCACGCGGAATGGCCTGGACGTGCTCGCGCAGCGGGACGTCCAGGCCGTCGCCCGCTCCATGACCCAGTAGAAGGGATCTGCCCCATGCGCGCATCCAGGGCGACCCGGCGCGCGTACCGTGAGGGGAGGACCCGCCGGGAGGACCAGATGAGCGCGCAGCCCGACCACGCCCCCGTCACGCCGTACGCCCCCGCGCCCGGGGCGCCGGCCGAGCTGCTCGCGCAGCTGCGCGCCGACCGGCGCGCGGGCACGTGGGTGCCGGCTTTCGAGCGGGAGTGGGCGGCCGCGCTCGAGGAATCGCGGCGCACGTTCTCCCTCGGTGGGCTGTACGCGGTCGTCCAGGAGTGGCAGGGCCGCCTTGCCTCCGCCCCGGCGGTCGACGCGTTCGTCGCCTCCGGCTACGACGACAGCGAGTTCATCGAGATGGCGGAGCTTCGCGGGCGGCGCCGGTGACCGAACAGCCGTACGCGGTCCGCTTCTCCGCCCTGGCCGCGAAGGTCCTCGACACCCTGCCCGAGCACGTCGAAGACATGGTGTGGGACGTCCTGGACGCCGCCGCCGGCGACCCGTGGGGCTTTCGGCAGTGGCACGCGGAGGACCCCGAGGGCGAAGACGTCCGCCACGCCTCCGTCGGCCAGCTCTCCCTCACCTACTGGGTGAACCGGCCCCTGCGCCGCCTGTCCGTCCTCACCATCACCTGGCTCGGATAGCCACCGGTGCAGGAGCCCTGATCCCGGCATCGCAACTGCCGGGGTCAGGGCGTTTCGTATCGTAGCCACGGCCGGGAACGGGCCTTCGCTCATCTGCACTGGTTCCGTCGCCTGCGGATTCGATGGGAGATCCGTGACGACATCCATGCAGCATTCCTCACCCTTGGATGCGCGCTCATCTGCTGGAGGCGGCTGGTTGCCGCCCGGCGGAATGCCCCGGTTGCGATGGCGGCCCCGTGGTGAGGCCGCCTGCGCGAACTGTTGCTGTGGACGCCTACCAGGGGACGCTGCCGTGCCGGTCGGTGAAGGTGGCGGTGGGGCCGTCCGGAGTTAGCTGGGCGGCGCGCACGATGGCCTCGGCTCCCTCGGCGACGGTCTGGATGCCGGTGTGGCCGTTGAGGTCGGTGGCGGTGAAGCCGGGATCGACGACGTTGACCCGCAATTCGGGGTACTGCCGGGCGTACTGGACGGTGAGCATTGACACCGCCGCCTTGGAGGCGTGGTAGGCGGGCGAGGCGAACTGGCCCTCCATCCGTTCGGGGTCGGTGGTGCGGCCGAACGAGCCGAGGCCACTGCCGACGTTGACCACGATGCCGCGCCCACGCTGCAGCAGGGGCACGAAGGCGTGCATCATCCGGACGACGCCGACCACATTGGTGTCCAGGACGGCCGTCGTGTCGGGGCCGGTCAGCCCTTCTTCGTCGTCGGACGGATCGGCGATCCCGGCGTTGTTCACCAGCACGTCCAGGGCTCCGGACTCCTTCTCGACGAGCTCGGCCGCCGCGCGCACGGAGGCATCGTCGGTGACGTCACCACCAGCGGGCGAGCACCCAGTTCCTTGGCGGCCTGCTCGGCCTTCTCCTGGGTACGGGCCCCGGCCCAGACCGTGTGGCCGACGGCGATGAGTTGACGGGCAGTTTCGAAGCCCAGCCCCTTGTTCGCCCCGGTGATCAGTGTCGTCGTACTCACAGCCCTTCTCCTGTGCACCGGCCCGTGGTGGAGAGCCCGGCCTCGATGGTTACCGCAGCGCGCTGAGCAGGCCGATACGTGCAGTTGCTCTAAGTAACGAGAGTGGGCAGATTCGTTACTGTGCGCACATCTGGAGGTCACCGTAGAACCCGTTTAGGCCACCTCGTGTCCGCATCGGGGCACCAACACCCGTCAGCACCCTCTCAATGAGGCCGGAGGCACCCCATCTCGAAGATCATCTCGGTAGAGGTTCTTAGCCGCGCGGTAGTCACCACCGGCCGCGGGGCCGTTCGGCACCGAGCTGGACCTCACGCCGGCACTCGGGACAGTCCGGCAGACCCTCCACCCGGCGCGGCCTGTCGCCCTTCGCCCGGTTGAACCCGCACAGCGCCGTGTTCGAGTACGGCTGGACCTGGTCGTCCTCGCTGGCCTGCCAGCCGTGGCCCGGCACGTTCCAGCTGAACGTCACCTCCCCGTCGTACGGGGCGCCGTCGGGCCAGTCGTAGACCGGCTCGGTCGTCGTGCAGCGCATCCGCAGAGCAGGCCCCGTCCAGCGCGTGCCGTGCCGGATCTGCGAACCAGCGTCGACCGCGTCCGCGAGGCGCTCGAAGGACAGGTCGTAGTCCCTCATGTGCTCCCACGAGCCCGGTTTCTGGTCGCGCATCAGCGAGCGGAACATCAACAGCAGCCGCGCCAGATCATGGTGACCGACACGCACGGTCCGCGTGTCGTCGTCGTAGCCGTACGTCGGGTCGTGGGCGGGTCTTAGGTATTATCGGTCCTCGTTCGCGTTACTACGCCGGTCAACGCCCCACCACAGGGCCTACGGCGCGGCCGGTGGCCTGACCGTCGTGGTCGCTTGCGGGTCCTCAACGACCTGGGCCCGCGGGTTATCTGGGGTAGTTGAGCGAACTGCCTGGTCAGCGGCGACGATCGTGTGCTCTGGTGCCCAGCGGTTGTATCGGTGGACGGTCGGCGGGGTGCGGGCGGGCGGACGTGATGAGTGCCGGTCCGGTCGGTGAACATGCCGATCGCGGTCTACGACCCCCAAGACAGTGCGCTGACGCCCCACCGCGGATTGACCACGCCCAGAGCGGGGGAGGGTAACCCAGTGTCATCATCTCTTCACCGAAAGGGATGGCTCATGCGCAAGCTCCCCCTCGTCACGGCCGTGGTTGTCGGCCTTGCCAGTGCCACGCTGATCGCACCGGCCGCGCACGCCGCGACGGTGGACGTGACCTGTGCCGGTACCGAGACCGTCCGATACGACCCCGGACTGCTCTTGATCCCGCAGACCGTCCACGGCGATGTCACCGGCATCCTGGCACCATGCAGCTCCTCCGACAGGGGCCTCACCACCGGCAACTACCAGGAGAGCTTCAGCACATCCCTTTCCTGCGCCACCCTGCTGGCGCCGAGGACTGGAGCCAGGGTCTTCCACTGGAGCAACGGACAGACCAGCACCTTCACCTTCAACCGCGCGCTCAACAACGTCGCCGGCCAAACCACGGTCACCCTCACAGGCGACATCACCAGCGGCGAGTTCGCAGGCGACACCGCCCTCGAACAGGTGACATTCGTGACGCCGACCACCCTGCAGTGCCTGAATCCCCCCGGGCTCACCGCCCTGGGCCCGGGCCCCGCGGTCCTGACCCTCACCCATCCCTGATCCTTCGGGCTAGACGGTATGTAGGTGCCGGTCGTGGGCCGGGCCTCGCTCGCAAGTTGTCGTGGGTTGCCGACCGGGCGCAGCCTGGCCGGTAGTGCCTACATTTGCGGGAGGCCCGGTGTTTTCTGAGCGTACGAGCGTCGGGTTGGATGCGCATGCCCGCAGCGTGGTGGCGTGCGCGATCGACACGGTGACCGGAGAGTTAGAGTTCGCGCAGATAGGCGGCGTGGGGAGTTCTTAGCGAAAGGTGGGCACAGGTCAGGGGCATTTCAAAGTCCCGGTGATCGTGTGAGTCCGCAGGTCGCGGTGGTGCGAGGAGTACGGGCCGAGCCACGACGACGGCCCCAAGCCTTCCTCCTAGGGCAGCTCGGCCAGCCGATTCAGGACCCGCTCGGCGATCACGAGCGACTCTCGCTCGGCCTGGACCTCCTGCAGCTGCATAGCCAACTCCGCAGCGAGCGTGTCCAGTTCACTCCGGCAGCCGTGATCCGCTCCAGCTCCCGCATCCCCACGCCGCCCTCCCCGCTCTCCGGGCGGTACCTGCCCGGTGGCGGATCGCAGAAGCGGTGCCGCGGCAAGCGCAGCAGAACCAGAGGACGCCCCCGAACGCCGTGTCAGACGATCTTCGCCGTGGACACTGGCCGACAACCAGCGCGAGTAGCTCTTCCGGCCCCCATGTCAGGACCCGTGACCAGCAACCTCACGATGCGCCACTCTGACTGATCTCACGCCCCCTGGACGCCCGGGCCGGGCCGCAGGTCTTCTCCGAAACATGATCCCCGCCATCCGCCGCGCAGCAAACAGAACAGAGGTTCTGTATAGTGAGGCCACAAGCAGAACCGTGATTCTTTTTGCAGGAGGTGTGGTGCCTCGACTCACCGACGCACGCAAGGAACTCCGGCGCGCCCAGATCACCGAGGCCGCCGTACGCTGCTTCAGCCGCAACGGCCTGGAGCGGACCTCGATCGCGGACATCACGGCCGAGTCCGGCCTGTCGACGGGCTCGATCTACGCCCACTACCGCAACAAGGCCGAGTTGGTTCAGGCCTCGGCCCACGCGGTGCTCGCCAAGCGCGCGGAGGTCCTCGGCGAGTACGCCGGGAGCGACACCCCGCCCGACCCCGACGAACTGCTCGCCCGCCTGATCGCCGGCATCGACCCGGTCGAAGCCCGGGTCGGCGTGCAGACCTGGGGCGAGGCGACCAACAACCCGGCCATCCACGGCATCGTCGTCGACACGATCGATCGGATGCGCGCGATGGTGCACGACAGCGTCACCGCCTGGCTGGTCAAGGTCGAACACCTCGAGGCGGCCGAGGCTCAGGAGCGCGCCACCCCGATCGCCCACCGGGTGCAGAGCCTCTACCTGGCCCAACTGCTGTATACCGCCCTGCAGTCACCGGCCGAGGAGACCGCGCCATGACCACCCTGACCGCTCCGTTCGCCGGCCGCACCGTTTTCCGGGTCGGCTACGGCGCCCTGCAACTCGAAGGCCTGTACCACAGCCGCGGCGAGGCCGTCGCCCTGCTGCGCCGCGCGGTCGAGCTGGGCGTCGACCACGTGGATACCGCCCAGTTCTACGGCTTCGGGTTCGCCAACCAGGTCATCCGCGAGGCGCTGCGCTCCGAGGACGGCGTCCTGGTCGTCACCAAGGTCGGTGCCGACCCCGACCCGGGCGGGCCTCTGCCACTGCGTCTCGCACAGCGTCCCGAACAGCTTCGCGCCAGCGTCGAGGACAACCTGCGCAGCCTCGGCGTCGACCGGCTCCCGGTGGTCAACCTCCGCCGCCTCGACTCCGGCCCCGGCCTGCGCCCGCACGGCGACCAGGTGGTCGACCTCGACGACCAGCTCGAAGTGATGACCGCCCTGCGCGACGAGGGCAAGATCGGCGCGATCGGTCTGAGCAGCGTCACCCTCGACGGCCTTCGCCGTGCCCTGCCGGCCGGTATCGCCTGCGTGCAGAACGCGTACAGCCTCGTCTCACGCGACGACGAGGACATGCTGCGGCTGTGCGCGGCCGAGGGCCTCGCCTGGGTGCCGTTCTTCCCCCTCGGCGGGTCCTTCCCGGGCCTGCCCAAGGCGACCGACGAACCGGTGGTGCACGCCGTCGCGGAATCCCTGGGCGTCACACCCTCCCAGGTCGGCCTCGCCTGGCTACTGCACCGCGCCCCCAACGTGCTGCTCATCCCCGGCACCGCCGACCCCGCTCACCTGGAGGCCAACACGGCCGTCGGCGGGATCACTCTAGACGCCGCCACCCTGGCCACCCTCGACGCCATTGAGTCCCGCTCCGCCGAAGTCCCCATCGGCTGACCAGCCCCCCGACCAGAACGGAATCATGAAAGCCATCGTCTACCGCGACAACGGCGGCCCCGACGTTCTCCGGCTCGTCGACCGCGACCTGCCCGTGCCCGGCCCCGGCGAGGTCCGCGTCCGGGTAGCCGTGTCCGGGATCAACCCGACCGACCTGCAGGCCCGCTCCGGCGCCGGCCACCCCAAGCACTTCTCCGAGGTCACCCCGCACCTCGACGGCGCCGGCACAATCGACGCCGTCGGTGCGGGAGTCGACCAGAGCCGGGTCGGCCAGCGGGTCTGGCTGTTCATGGCCGCCGCCGGGCGGCCGACCGGCACCGCCGCCGAGTTCACCGTCGTGCCCGCCGAACAGGCCGTGCCGCTGCCCGATGAGGTCAGCTTCGACGTCGGCGCCGCACTCGGAGTCCCCGCGCTGACCGCGCACCGCGCGCTCACCGTCGCCGAGGACGGGCCGCGTCGGCTGCGCCCCGGGACACTCGACGGGAAGGTGGTGCTCGCCGCAGGCGGGGCCGGAGCGGTCGGGCACGCCGTGATCCAGCTCGCCCGCTGGGCCGGCGCGACCGTGATCAGCACGATCAGCAGCCCGGAGAAAGCCCGGCTGGCCACCGCCGCCGGCGCCCACCACGTGATCAACTACCGCGAGGGCGACCCGGCCGCCGAGATCCGCAGGATCGCCCCGGACGGCGTCGACATCGTCGCCGAAGTGGCGCTCGGCGCAAACATCGCACTGGACCTGGCCGTACTGCGAGCGCGCGGCACGATCGCTACCTACGCCAACGACGGCGGCAAGCCGGTCGAACTGGACGTGACGCGCCATCTGGTGCTCAACACACGCCTCCAGTTCCTGGTGCTCTACACGGCCGGTCCGCAGGCACGCGCCGCGGCCGCCGAGGACATCGCCGCCGCAGTACGCGACGGCGCCCTGCCGGTCGGCGAGGAACACGGCCTGCCACTGACCCGCTTTCCGCTCCACCGCACCGCCGACGCGCACCGAGCGGTCGAGAGCGGCACAGTCGGCAAGGTCCTGGTGGACATCACGTCCTGACGCCACAGTACGCCCCACCTCGCCGTGACGGCAGATCCCGCCCCGGACCGGCGCCATCAGCCGGCGGCGCCCTCGGCAGCGTGAAGTGCGTCCAGGAGCGCAGTCTGCTGCTCGGTCAGCTTCCCTTCGGTGCGGGCCTTCGCCTGCTTGCGCAGCCACGCGCCGGGCCGGAAGGACACGTCGTCGCCCAGGCCGGTGCGGTTGACCGGGCCGGCGACGGTGCCGCCGGCGGCGAGGTAGCCGAGCATCCGGCGGTAGGAGCGGTTCCAGTCGGAGTCCAGGCACCACAACGGGTCCATGGCGGTGAGCTCGGCGTCCAGGCCGCGGTCGAGCTCATCGGCCTACACAGGTCCGGGTGATTACGCCGCTGCCACGCTCTGTGAGCGCTGGAGAGAGCCGCGCCAGTCCTCTGTTTCAGGCCGTCTGCCTGGCCAGCCTGTGCAGGCTTCGTGCGGTAGGTGATCCGGGGTCGGCCGTGATCAGGACGACTTCCTGATCGTCCTCGGGTATGAGCAGGACGTCGCAGTTCAACCGCAGTGTGCCGGTCTGGGGGTGGTGGAGGGTCTTGGTGCGGTGGCCGGGGGCGTGGATGGGGCGCGTTGCCCAGATCTGCCGGAACTCCTTGCTGCTGGCGTGCAGTTCGGCCAGCAGGGTGGTCAACTGCGGGTCGTGCGGGTAGCGGTCGGCGGCCCGGCGTAGCCGTGCCACCACGATGCGTCCGAACTCCTCGGTGCTGGAGCTCTCATGCATCGGGCCCTGTCCCAGGAAGCGGCGCCGGGCGAGGTTCGTGGTCCCGTCTGCGGGGTCGTCGCCGAGCAGTGTCTGGGCCAGGGGGTTCCAGGCGATGACGCCATAAGCGGCATCGGTGACGATGGCAGCGGTCTGCGGCAGCCGGTCCAGCATCCGGGCCACGTGCGGGCGTACCTGTCGCACAGCGCTGGTGGCGGGCGGCGCGCTCGATCCCGCCAGGCGGAATAGGTGGATGCGCTCGGCCTGGGTGAGCCGCAGTGCTTGGGCCAGCGCGTCCAGGATTCCGGGCGATGGCCGCGGTCCGCGGGCCTGCTCCAGCCGTGTGTAGTAGTCGACCGACATGTGGGCGAGCTCGGCCACCTCTTCGCGGCGCAGGCCCGGTGTACGGCGAGTGGTGCCCGTCTCGGTCAGGCCAACCTGGGGCGGACGCAGGCCCTCCCGGCGGTCCCGCAGGTAGTGGGCCAGCTCCTGCCGCGCAATCCCGCCTCCTCCCACTGCCTGGTACAGGCTGTCCCTGGCAGGGGTACCACCAACCAGGGAACCGTAGTTGCCATGAACGATCGCACAGCACTGGTCACCGGCGCCAACAAGGGCATCGGCAAGCACATCGCCCGGCTGCTCGCCGCGCAGGGCTTCACCGTGTACGTGGGCTCCCGCGACGCAGGCCGCGGGCAGCGGGCCGTCGAGGAGATCGGCGCCGGCGCCCGCCCGCTGGTCCTCGACGTGACAGATCCGGACAGCATCGCGAAGGCCGCGGCCCAGCTGGACCACCTGGAGTACTGGTCAACAACGCTGGGGTCGCACTCTCCCTCGCCCCGCCCGCTGAAACCGGCGTCGAGGAGTTCCAGCGCACCTACGAGACCAACGTGTTCGGAACGGTCGCAGTGACCAACGCCTTCCTACCCGCCCTACGCCGGTCCCCGCACCCTCGCATCGTCAACATCTCCAGCGGCACGGCATCGCTGACCTGGAGCCAGAACCCCAACCCCCAGTTCACCCCGGGAAGCGGTCGCGCCGCCGCCTACCGGTCCTCCAAGGCCGCCCTCAACGCCCTCACTGTCTTCTACGCCCAAACGCTGGCCGAGGAAGGCTTCAAGGTCAACGCGCTCGCCCCCGGCGCGCGGGCCACTGATCTCACCCCCGGCGCCGCCGCTGCCGGCGGCGACCCGGCCGAGGCCGCCCACGGTGCCCTACACCTGGCCCTGCTGCCGGACGACGGCCCAACCGGTGGCTTCTTCTCCTGGGACGCAACGCCCGTACCCTGGTGATCAGTCATGGCCGCTGTCGGGGGCGGTCGTCCCAGCGGTGGGTGGTCCAGGCTCGTCGGATCAGGCTACGAACGGTGATGATCGTGTCGGCGAGGTCGAAGAAGGCGTTGATCACGGCGGTGCGGCGCTCGTAGCAGCGGGCGAGGCGGTGGAAGGCGTTCTGCCAGGCGTGTGTGCGCTCGACATGCCCACCGCCGGCTCGCTTGGATCGGTGCCTTCTCGCCCTTGTGCGCGATGCGGCCGTGCAGGTTGCGGGCGGCGAGTTCGGTGCGGGTCTTGTCCGAGTCGTAGCCGGCGTCCAAGTGCACCGTGACGTCGTCGGGCAGCGGCCCGAGCTCGTCCAGCAGGTCCAGCGTCGGCGCGAGAAGTGGCGAGTCGTGGCGGTTCGCCCCGGCCAGGACACGGCCCAGCGGAATTCCGTAACCGTCCGTCATGCCCGAACGTTTCAGGCCCTGTTTGCCGCGGTCGACCGGTGAGCGCCCGGCGACCGCGCCGCCGCCGGGGGCCTTGGTGATGGAACCGTCGATGGCGATCTGGTCGAGCACGAGCCCGACGATCCGGTCGTAGGACTCCAGGGCGATCTGCTTGAGCTGGGCGAACAAGCCGATCCGGATCCACTCGTCGCGGCGGTTGCGGATGGTGGTCGCCGAGCAGGTCGTGTCGGCGATCGCCTGGTAGGAGCAGCCGAACCGCAGGAGCTGCAGCAGCTTGTCGAACACGATCCGGTCGCTGACGCGGCGCCGGTGGCAACCCAGCGGGTGGGACGGATCGACCGCCGGCCTCTCGGGCAGCAGGACGACGAATTGGTCCCAGAGCGGGTCAGTCAGCCATGATGGCAGCACGGGCACAGGTTCCCCAGTGATCACAGAGCGTCGCACCTCCGTGATCACCGGAGCCTGTGCCCGCTTCGCTGCCGGGGGTTCCCAACACCGCCTATCTGCGCGAGCTCTGAACCACAGGTCGATCCCGTTGTCCCGGACGCCAGCGAGGCGGTCGGACTCGATCAGCGTGCCGTCCAGGATCACGCGTGTCATGCCCTCGCGTTGGCAGCGGGCGAGGACTTCGTGCAGGTCGGGGGCCTGGTCGGAGAGGACGTCGATGCCTTCGTGCAAGTAGCGGTAGCCGGTGGCCTGGGAGACGCCCGCGTCACGGGCCAGGCAGTGCACGCAGCCGCGCTCGCGGAACCAGCGCAGTACCAGCACCGCTGCCGGAACGGCCCGAGCGCGCGAGAGCCCTTCGGCGTGCCGATCCGCCGCCGGTGGGCGGACAGCAGCCGGGCGAGGAACTCGACGGCGTGGCGCGGGACGTCGAGCGTGGCAACATAGGTGACCAACGTGAGGCCTCTGGTTCAGCGGACATGATCTTGTGGTGAGACCTGTCCTACCAGGGGCTTCACGGGTGTTCCTGGCCGGGGGCGCCACGCGGCGAGGTCCGCTCAGAGCGCGATGAGACCCGCGGCCGTCGGCTTGAACCCGCAGGCGTCGAAATAGAACGACCGCAGATCGTCCTCGAAGTCGACGTGTAGCCATGCGCATCCGGCTTGCCGGGCTTGCCGGGTGGCCTCCGCGATGAGTTCGGCTCCGGTCCCCGAGCGGCGGTAGCTCTCTGCGACCACAGTGTCCAGAACGAACGCATGCACACCGCCGTCCCACACGACGTTGACAAAGCCGATGAGGTTGCCGTCATGCCGTGCACAGACCCAGCCGAGGCTGTGGCGTTGCACCCGGGTCAGCCAGTCGGCTTGCAGGGCCTGATAGTTGAAACCCTCTGCATGCAGCTCATTGACGGCTGCGTTGTCGAAGTCTCCCCGCCACTCATACGTGATCGTCATGGCGCGAGCGTAGACCGCCGCCTTGCCCGATCCTCCTCCGCATACAAGATCGGCGGTGATCATCGCTAAGACAAACCTCACTGGAGAGCCGGATGACCGGGAAACCGTCATGTCCGGCTCGGCGGGAGGCCGCGCGGAACTGGACCTGCCACGGCAGGCACCTCACCGCGCGGCCGACCCATCTTCCTGGCTGACCGGCTACCGCCGCCTGTCACCCCGCTACAAGCGGCATCCCCGCAACTACCTGGCCTTTCTCGGCCTCGCCGCGACGCTCTGCTGCTACAAACGCCTCATCAAACTGACTATGTAGGACACGGTGTTAATAGCACTCAAGAAGGCGTCGGCGGACCGTGGTTGAAGGCGGCGCCGTGGTGGCACGTACCGTCGTTCTGCTTGCGGCTGTGTCAGCTGGCTCGCAGAAGAAGCACCGCGATGTCGTCGGTGTGCCGGCCCGTGGGCCAGGTGTGGTGGACCAGGCCGTCGATCAGGCCCTCCAGGTCAGTGTCGTCCGTGCCGGCCAGATGTCCGACTAGGCTGGCGGTGACTTGTGTGGTGTCGGTACCCGCGACCTCCACGAGACCATCGGTGTACAAGGCCAGGGTCGCGTCCGCGGGTAGGGAGACCATGGTGACGGGGTAGTGGGCGAGGGCGTCGATGCCCAGCAGCGGCCCGGGCTCGATGTCGTCCAGGACCCGGGCGTGATGGCGGGCTAGGCGCAGCAACGGGGGGACGTGTCCGGCGCTGGCGAGGGCGATTTCGCGGGCAGCCAGGTCGAGGTGAGCGTAGAGGCAGGAGACAAGCAGGTCGGAGTCGAGTTCGGCCAGGAGCCGGTTGGTGCGGGCCAGGACCTGGTCCGGCGTTGCTCCGGCGGTGACGTGGGCGTGGATGGCGGTGCGTACTTGGCCCATGAGTGCGGCTGCGGCGATGCTGTGGCCCTCGACGTCGCCGATGACCGCGACGGCGCTGGTGTCGTCGAGCCGCAGCAGATCGTAGAAGTCGCCGCCGACCTCGATGCCGTGGCTCGCCGGCAGGTAGCGGGCGGCGATGTCGAGGCCGGCCACGGCGGGTAGAGCGCGCGGCAGAAGTGCCTTCTGGAGGCCGTGAGCGAGGTGCTGCTGGGCGTCGTACATGCGGGCGCGGTCGAGTGCCTGGGCGATCAGACCCGCCAGAGCGGTCAGGACGGCCCGTTCATCGGCCGTGAAGGTGTGAGGTCGGTTGTAGGACAGGACGCAGCAGCCCACCGCTCTTCCTCTGATGGTCAGCGGGAGGATGGCCCAGGCCTGTTTGCCGCTGATCTGGGGCGCCTCGGGGTGGCGTGCGGCCATCTCGGCCGGGCTGGAGAAGAAGGCGGGGGTGCCGCTGGCCAGGACCTGGCCGGCCGGTGTGAGATCGGTGTGCAGGGGCAGCCCGTCGATGCGTGCGATGGCATCGGCCGGGTAGCCGTGAAAGCCGATTACCTTCAGACGGCCGGCCTCGGCAGCCCACAGCGTCAGGCCCTGGGCGCCGAAGGCGGGCAGGATCTCCCGGGCGACCAGATCGACGAGATCGCGCACGCTCACGGTTTCGGTGAGCGCGGCGGACAGATGGGTCAGCTGGTACATCCGGCCGGTCCGCGCCACCGGGGCCCGGTGCACGGTTGCTTCCCGCGGGCCAGGCGGGGTCTGTTCCGCGTGTGAGGTGATGCGAACGCTGATGCCGCTAACGTCCGGATAGAACCGGAACTTCAGCCGGTGATCCGGCGGACGCACGGCAGTGAAGGACAGCGGAGCCCGGCTGATGACCGCAGTGCGGTACCGGTCCTCGTACACGGGGTCGTCGAGCCAGGGCAGCGCCTGCCAGGGCCGGGTCCCGAGCAGCTGGTCCGCACTGCGCCCGAGCAGGCGGGCGGCAGTGGTGGTGATGTAGGTGATCCGGCCCTCCAGGTCGAGGGACAGAGCGCCCTCGGGGAGGCGTTCGAGGTATTCGGCGGCGGCCAGTCCTGGCAGAACGGGCCGAACCGGAGCGTTGGCAGGGACGACGTGCGGCCGGTCCGGCAGGGTCGGCGGGTGAGGTGCGTCGTCCAGGAGACGGGCCAAGCGGCGGGCACTGGAGGTGATGTAGCCGCGTTCACGGGGCGTGGCCTCACGTGGGACATCAGCGGGCCACATCAGCACGATCCCGCCCCAGCAGCGGCGCACCCCGGTCAGCGGGATCGCGGCGAACGCGATCCGATAAGGCAGAACGGCGGCGGTGCGTGGGTAGCGGTGGGCCAAGTCGTCCTGACAGCCGACCCAGACGAACCTGTCCTCACGGATCGCGTCGGTGAGCGGCAGGGAAGCGGTGAGCGACACACGGTGCCATGGGGCAGTAAATTCGAGGGGCAGGCCGCACAGCGCCACCAGACGCATCGCCGGTTCCTCCTCCTCGATCAGGTAGAGGACACCCGTGGAAGCGCCGGTGTGGCGAACGATGTCGGCCAACCCCACATCGAGCGCGTCGTCGAGTGACTTGTGACAGGCCGGTGGGCCAGAGATCCCGGACATGACGTCCTCCGGTCCGGTGTCGTGGCGGTTGAGGCCCCGCCGGACGAGGCACGAGCACGATCGTCGCACCTCGTGGAGCAACAGCTGCCCACACGGTACGCCCTGTAGGAGGAATGGGTACAGAGTGGACATGGGTGGTCGGCAGATTGCGGAGTGTCTGGGGCAACTGCCCCGTCACGGTCGGTGACAGCCTGGGAGTGGCCGGTGGTCGGCGGCCGGCCACTGGCCGGCTGGCGCGAGGAACCGAGTGCGCCCCGCGAGTATCACCGTCTCGCCGGACGCCCAGCCGGGCCAGGTCCTCGACGCGGCACGGAAAAACTGACCAGTCACACCGCCGCCCGGAGCAGGTGTCCCTCGGTCAACGCGTCCAGCAGCAGTGAGGTGGCCTCTCCGCTGACGCCGTGGAGTCCCAGCAACACCGGATCGTCGCCGGTGATCGCACGTACCCGCGCGGCCACGTCCGGATGATCGGCAAGCACGATGTCAGCGCCCAGTTCCTCGATCTCGGTGACCAGCTTCTCTCGGCGGACGATGTTGATCGTGCGAAGTCCGCGCTCCTTGGCGAAAGCGATGACGGAACGGCTGACCCCACTGTCCGCCGCGTTCTGCACCACCCACGAGCCAGCGGGCAGGTCACGCGACTCCACAAGGAGCGCTCCGGTGATGGGATTAATGGTGAGCATCGCGGCCTGGTCGAGGCTGATGGACTTGTCGACGACCGTCAGCTTCGCGGCCTCCGCCAGGACCTTTTCGGACCAGGCGAAGGTGCCGAAGGGAAGCAGGACCGTGTCGCCGGGGCGGACGTCGGTGATGTCCGCACCCACGGCCAGGACCGTGCCGACACGGGAACCTCTGCCGGGACGGGCGCATCCCGATCACTGCCTCGAGACGTTCCTGCTGGCCTCCTGGGACGAACACCTGCGCCGGCACGGCGGCCGGCTCCCACCAGGCAGCCGAGGAGGGGACGTGGGCCGGGCCTGGCGCGGCATTTCGCGAGACCATGCCAGAAGCCGCCGTAGTGGGTCCTGGGCGCATGTTGTACAGACCCGATGGGCTGTTGCTGTGCGTACCACGCCACGACGAGTCCGCGACGCGTGCCGTTCGAGCAGCCGAGGCCGTCTCTCGGTGCGCATGCGCGGGCCAACCGCACTCGGGCCCCCGATGAGCGCGCTGACTCTTCCAGCGCCTCTGTCTCGCCGGGCTGCGGCGGGCCACTGGGGTGATACGCGGTGGCAAAGGCACCCCGTGGCGGCGCGGGTCCGGGGAAGTGGCCACGACTCCTCGTTCAATCGCGGCAGAGAACCGAATCGCCGCGCAGAAGTGGGCTCCAGGGCGCGGACCTGCGAGCCGTGCCCGCTGCGTTTGAGGGAGATTGCCATGAGCGGTACGACGACCTTGCCGACACCGTCTGGTCCCTACCTGGACGCAGGGATGCTGCCCGCCGACTTCTACGCCCATGAGGAACTGCTGTCGGAGAAGGAACGGGGGAAGATCGCAACCCTGCGCGATTTCCTGCGCACGCAGGCCGCTCCGCTCGTCGACGACTACTGGGGCCGGGCCGAGTTCCCCTTCCAGCTGGTGGAGGGCTTCGGGAAGCTGGGCTTGATGGAATGGGCCGACCCCGACTCCCCAGAATCCAAGCCGAGCAACCTCTTCTCGGGCTTCACCGCGCTGGAGCTCGCACACTTCGACGCGTCCTTGGCGACGTTCTTCGGCGTGCACACGGGGCTGGCCATGGGCACCATCCTCGCCTGCGGCTCCGACGAACAGAAGCGGCGATGGCTGCCGGCAATGAGCCGCTTCGAGAAGATCGGCGCCTTCGGGCTGACCGAGCCGCACGGCGGATCCGACGTGGCGGGCGGCCTGCGGACGATCGCGCGACGTGACGGCGACGGATGGATTCTCGACGGAGCCAAGCGATGGATCGGCAACGCGACGTTCGCCGATCTGGTCGTCATCTGGGCTCGCGATGTCGAGACGCAGCATGTGCTGGGATTCGTCGTGGAGAAGGACACCCCGGGGTTCACCGCGTCGAAGATCGAGAACAAGATGGCGCTGCGGATCGTGCAGAACGCCGACATCGTGCTCGACGGCTGCCGCGTCCCGGAGTCCAACCGGCTCCAGAATGCGAAGTCCTTCAAGGACACGGCCAAGATCCTGCGTCAGACGCGCAGCGGCGTGGCGTGGCAGGCGGTGGGAGTGATGTTCGGCGCCTACGAGATCGCCCTGAGTTACGCGAAACAGCGCGAGCAGTTCGGGCGTCCCATCGGAGGCTTCCAGCTCGTGCAGGACCTGCTGGTGAAGATGCTTGGCAACGCCACGGCCGCGTGCGGGATGGTGACGCGACTGGCCCAGTTGCAGGACGCCGGGGTCTACCGGGACGAGCAGTCCGCGCTGGCGAAGGCCCACTGCACCGTGCGGATGCGCGAGAACGTCGGGTGGGCGCGGGAGCTGATGGCCGGAAACGGGATCGTACTCGACTACAAGATCGGCCGCTTCGTCGCCGACGCGGAGGCCATTTATTCGTACGAAGGCACACGGGAGATCCAGACCCTCATCGTCGGACGTGCCGTGACCGGCGGCCTGAGCGCCTTCGTGAGGTGACGACCATGACAACCGATTCCGTCTTCACCGACTTGAGGGTCCTCGATGCGTCGAGCTTCATCGCGGGACCGGCCGCGGCCACCGTGCTGTCCGACTTCGGAGCGGACGTCATCAAGATCGAGCCGCCGGGGAAGGGAGACCCCCAGCGGCGGCTCAGCTCCGTGCCGCCCAGCCCCCGGGCCGAGTCGAACTACAGCTGGCACCTCGCCAACCGCAACAAGCGCGGCATGGTGCTCAACCTGAAGTCACCGGCGGCCACCGAGGTTCTCAAGCGGCTCGTCCAGTGGGCCGACGTGGTGATCACCAATTTCCCGCACGGCACGCGCGAGAAGCTGCACCTCGGCTACGAAGAGGTCTCGGGTTGGAACTCGAGAGTCGTCTACGCCGACATCACGGGCTTCGGGGACGCCGGTCCCGACGCCGGACTGCCGGGCTTCGACCTGACCGCCGCTTGGTCGCGCAGTGGGCTGCTGGCCTCCACCCGGGACGCGGGAGCGCCGCCGACGGTGCCGGTCTGGGGCAGCGGCGACTACATGTCGGCGATCGTGATCTACGCCGCGATCGTGACCGCCCTGTACCGGCGGGAACGGACAGGACAAGGGGCCAGTGTCGGGACGTCGCTGCTCGCCTCAGGCGTGTGGGCCACGGGAACACTCGTGGCTGGCGCGCTTGCCGGCGGCACGCCGTTCGAGCTGCATGATCGGAAGGCACCGGCGAATCCGCTGATCAACCCCTACCGCACCGCGGACGACGAGTGGTTCATGCTCGTCGCCTCGCCCCCGCATTGGCCGGGACTCACGCGGGCCATCGGGCATCCCGAGCTCCTTGAGGACCCCCGTTTCGCCGGCATCGAGGGCTTCGTCAAGAACTCCGCCGCGCTGACGGAACTGCTCGACGCCGAGTTCCGCTCACGGTCGTTCGCCCACTGGAAGGACGCCCTGACCCGGGAACGCGTCACCTACAGCCTCATCCAGACACCGGAGGAGGCAGCGCAGGACCCACAACTGCGCGCGAACGACATCGTCGTGCCGCTGGCCGGGGTCAGCGGGCTGGAGTACACCATCAACAGCCCGGTCACTGTGCGAGGCGTCGAGAAGGTCCCGGCGAAGCGGGCCCCGGACCTGGGTGAGCACAACGACGGAATCCTCGCTGAGCTGGGATTCGGCCCTGCCGACATCGCCGAACTGCGCGCCCAGGGAGCGATTCCCGGCCCGACGCAAGCGTAGGCGCCGCGATGAGCACGGCGTCCGAAGCGGCCGCCATGGTGCTGCACGAGCGCCGCGGCGGAGTGCTGACCCTCACCATCAACCGCCCGGCGCAGAAGAACGCCGTCGACCAGGAGGTCGCGGTACAACTCGCGGCGGCCGTGGATCTGCTCGACGCGGACCTCACGGGCGCGGGCGGGGTGTTCAGCGTCGGCATGGACCTGAAAGCCTTCACGAAGGGGGAGCTGCCGGTCCTCCCCGGCCGAGGATTCGGGGGGTTCACCCGCACGGCGTTGCGCAAGCCGCTGATCGCCGCGGTCGAGGGCTGGGCGCTCGGCGGAGGCTTCGAGATGGTACTCGCCTGCGATCTCATCGTCGCCGCGGAGGACGCCCGGTTTAGGCTTCCCGAGACCACCCGCGGTCTCGTGGCGGCAGAGGGCGGACATTCCTGCTGCCGACGGCCCGCACGAAAGCCCGGTTCAGCAAGTGGTCACCGCGCCGCGTAGGCGCCGCCGTTGACGTGGATCACCTGGCCGGTCAGGTGGCCGGAATCGGGCCGGCAGAGGAAGAAGATCGCCTCTGCGATCTCGTTCGGGGTGCCGGGCCGCCGGTTGAACGCGGCGGACACCCGTGCCGCGACCCATTCCTCGGACACCGTGCCGGCGAAGAACTCGGTGTCCAGGGTGACCCCCGGTGCCACGACGTTGGCAGTGATCCTGCGGGAACCCAGTGTCCTCGCGATCTCGACGTTCCACGCCTCCAGGGCAGCCTTGGCCGCGCCGTACGAACCGGATCCCTGCTTGGCAGCCACCGACCCGACGGTGACTATGCGTGCTCCGTCCGCCAACCTCGGCTTGAGCGCCTCGGTGACTAGGACCGTGGTGAGCACGTTGGCCTCGAAGTTGGCCCGCCACGCGTCGGCCACGCCGGCAAGGTCGCCTGCGGCGACGGTCGGACGGCGACGGTCGGTGTTGCCGCCGGCGTTGTTGACCAACACGTCGATGGTGGCCGGCATCTGGTCGAGCGCCGTCTGAACGGCGGCCGGGTCGGAGGCGTCGAACGCGGTGTGGGTCACCCCCAACCGCTTGGCGGTGGTGGCCAGCACGTTACTACGTCGGCCTGTGATCGTGACGTCGTGCCCGGTCCTGGCGAACAGTTCTGCGGTGGCGGCGCCGATGCCCGTCCCGCCACCGGTGATGACGACGCTGCGTTTCATCGAAGAGGTCATGGGCCAGAAGTCTCGACTTCATATATTCGAGGAGTCAATAGATTTTCGAACATCTAAAGTCTCTTCGAAGTTGTGTATCCTGCCGTCCATGTCAACCAGCGCGAAGACCCGCACGGACGAGGTGCACGCTCGGCTGCGGGCCGACATCCTCGGCGGGCGCTTCGCGCCGGGCGAGCGGCTCAAGTTCACGCCGCTGTGTCAGGCCTACGACGCAAGCGTCGGGCTGATCCGGGAGGTGCTCAGCCGGCTGGCCGAGCAGGGACTGGTGCTGGCCAACCCGCAGGCTGGTTTCCAGGTCACGCCGATCTCCGTCGACGACCTGCTCGATCTGACCCGGACGCGGACGGACATCGAGTGCCTGGCCTTGCGGCGTGGCATGGAGCGGGGCGACATGGCCTGGCGTAGCCAGCTCGTTGCGACCCATTTCATCCTTGCCGACACGCCTCGCCGCGACGCGTCCGCTCCAACCCGCGTCACCCCGGCATGGGAAGCCGCCCACGCGAACTTCCACGACGCCCTGGTCTCCGGGAGTGGCAGCCCTCGGCTCTACGCGATCGCGACGGCACTGCGGGACAGCGCCTGCCTCTACCGCCGCTGGTCGGAAGCGATCGACCCGTCCGACGCCGCGCGCGATCCGGCCCAGGAGCACGCCACCATCTTTCAGCACGCGATCGACGGCGACGCCGACGCCGCCGTTGCCGCGCTGGCTGCGCACATCGAGTTGACCACCACGTTGATCGTGGCCTCGCGCGCCCCGTCGTGAGCCGGAGTGCGGGGTTCCGGGTGGTCTTCCTGGCTAACACCCCAGTGCCGTTTGGTGATCAGGATGTCGCTGTCCTTGGCCAGGCCGTCGGCCAGCTCGGCGAACTCAGGACCAGGGCGGTCTTGTCGTCGAAGAGGGTGAGGCTCATGGGTGTGCCCTTGCCATATACGAGAGAGCGTTGGTGGCGCCCGCTCCGTCGCGGAGGCGGTGGCGCCGTGTGCTGCCCGGGCTCAGTGATCGCCCAGGCGCCGCAGCAGGGTGGCGGCCTCGGCGACGGTGCGCTGCTCGGCCGGGTTCAGCCGTTCGGCGATCATCAACGCCAGCACATCACTGCGGGTGGTGTCCCGCTCGGCGAGCAGGTCACGGCCCCGCTCGGACAGGACGATCAGGATCTGCCGCCCGTCCGTCGGGTGCGGGTACCGTTCAACTAGGCTCGCCTCAACCAGGGGCTTGAGCGTGGCCAACACCGACTGCGGCCGCACCAACTCTGCCCTGGCCAGATCGGCCGGAGTGCTGGGACCGGCACTGCGGACCCGCTTGAGCAGCGAGGACTGCACGGTGTGAGCTGGCTGCCCGGATCGCCGTCGGCCTCTTCCACGCTCATAACGCGTAGCAGGTGATGCATGGCCGAACGCAGCTCGTGGGCCGCCTCCGTGAGCGCATGATGCGAGAGCGGTTCGGGCTCGGACTCGGAACAGCGCATGAAGCAACCACAAGACTTCGAGAGGAAAGCTTGCAAGCTTGGCTGTCGAAATCGGGGGTGCGTGACTATCGGAGGGCGGCAGGTATCTGCTGCGCACGCAAGGGATCCAGAACGAGGTTGCAGGCGTGCGTGTCGAACGGGAGTCCGATTGGCTGGCCGTGGCGTTCCTTGACTCACCGGTTCGGAAACGGCGCATCGCCGCCCCGGTGCTTGGGAGGTGCCCCGGCCGGTGACTGGAGCCTGAGTGTTGACGAGACCATGGTCCGCTCTGTTGGCAGGACTGCGCCGTGATGGGTGGGGAGGCCGATCACCTCACCACATTGAACTCTCCTCCGCTCAACCGGCCTTCGGCGGAGATGGCGCATCGGCCTGTGACGACTGGCCGGGAACGGTCATCGAGATGGATGTTGATGACGCTGGGACGGGCCATGGACTCGCCCTGTGCGATGGCCAGTCGCTTGGAGACGCTGAGCAGGCCGAGGTGGTCCAGGTACGCGCACAGCGGCCCGGCGGCGCTTCCAGTGGCTGGGTCCTCGTCGAGCCCGGAGCCGGGGTTGAAGAATCGTGCCGACACGCTGGTCACGGGGCGTTCGTCTCCGATGGACACCGCGTAGAGACCCTGTGCCTGGCACGTGCGTGTCACCCGGACCAACGCGGCCTTCTCGGGCGCACATCGTGCCAGCGCCGCGGTGTCGTTGATCGCGACAAGGAGATGACTGGCGCCGGTGTCGACACTCCGTGGGGTCAGCGAGAGGTCGAGATCCTCAAGGCTCAGCCGCAGCGCGTCGACTACAGCTGCCGGCTCCGCCAGCCGGCCGATGCGTGCCGGCTCCTGCACCATCCCGAGCGTGTCTTCGAGGACGAGGACGTCCGACTGCCGGTCGCCGATCTGCTGCGAGATACGGCCACCGTCGTCCGGTCGTGTCACACGGCCGGTCTCGAAGAGCCACCACCACGCTCCCAACGCGTTGTGGCCGGCACCGAAGACCTCGGTCCCGCCTGCGGTGAAGGAACGCAGCCGGGCCGCCGCATTCCGGCCCGCAGCGGCTTTCGGACGCAGGACGAACGTGGTCTCGGCCTGGTTGAACTCACGCGCCACCTTTTGCATCCATGCGACGGGCGGGTCGTCGTCGAGGTGGCTCACGTCGACGACGGCCAACGGGTTGCCGGTCAGTGGCGTGTCGGCGAAGACGTCGACCAGGGCGAACGACACGTAGTCGTCCGGGGTCCGGTGTTCCGACATGGGGCGGCTCCCTCAGTTCTCCGTATCTGCTGTCTTTCCGATCTTGTGACATACCCGTCAAGTGGGAGTCCCCGATGCCGCAGTGTTCCGCGACGCCGACCGGATGGTTCAACTCCGTCGCCCTGGCGTGTGACTGCCTGGCCCACCGGTTCGCAAACGCTGCCGACAACTGGTCCCGGCAGCCGTGCTGCCCGACGCGCATGACGGACGCGAATTGGGCGGCCATCCGGCTGCTGCTGCCCGTGCCGGGCAGGATGCGCGGTCGGGGTGGCTGTCCGGAGACGTCGGTGGTTGGGATCGCGGCGCTGCGGGTCGCCGCGGCAGTCCAGCTGAGATCGGCCACCGTCGTGCAGCGCGGCCAGGCGGACGTCCGGCGGGCGCGAGTGAGCGGCCCCGGCACAGGGCGTGCCCGAGGCGGTCGCCGATCGCTGCGATCGTCCACTATTTCGCGGTGAGGCCCGGTTCGTCCAGCTCTGGCCAGCCAAGCGGCGCGGTGAGAGGGACGCCGGAGCGCCCTGACATCGTAGGGGGCAACCGGTGTCTGGGCGTTGCGTTGCACGTCCTTCTCGTGGGCATGCTCGACGAAACCGACCATGGCCGGCCCCCATGGCCGCCATGGGGGCCGCCGTGAGCGGCAGGTGCACCAGCATCCACAGCACGGTGCTCGCGCGGGTGGCCTTCGGCAGCCGGTGGCCGGTGAAGTCGAAGTATGTCCACCAGGCGCCGAAGCCGACAACCACGGCGATCAGCCCGACGGCGAGGGTGAGCGCGCTGGTGTGCTCGTGGGCCAGTCCGTCGACCACTCCTGTGACGGTCTCGCCCAGCATGATGATGAACAGCCCGAACCGTTCGGTGAGCGCGTCGGTCACGCTGAGCGTGACCGACCGTTCCGGGAAGGCCCACCCCAGCATCACAGCAAGCCACGCCAGGTACGCGACCGCCAGCAGACCCCACGTCAGCATGCGGAGACCCGCAGGCAGGGCGGCGCTCGCGGCCAGGACGACCGCGCACACGGCCGTCCCGGTCACGAACACCCTGCTGGGACGGCGGAATTCGGCGCTGTTACCGCGTCCGGCGAGTAGACACAGCACCGCCAGCACCGCGAACAACACCCCCGCGTCCACGGCAGACGCGACTCCTCGGGCGCCGCCCGCCTCGGGGATGAATGTACCCAGTGGGACCAGTAGCGGGATCTGCAGCAGGAACATGCTCGGGCCGCGGGCATCCTCGTGCCCGTGCAGTTCGTGGTGGAGGCTGCCGTTGAACCAGCCGTTGTCCACCAGCTCGAACCACCGCGAACTCACCCAGCCCGCGCCAGGTCAGATGCCCGGCCAAGCGGTGGGCGGCCTGGGCGACCAGTACCACCACGACGAGGTCGTAGAACAGTTCGGGTGGGCCGACCACCCGCTCGCGCGGCTGCTCACCATGGGCACGCGGCGGGCGCCACAACTGGCTGCGCAGCCGGGTCCACTGCTCGTGTCGCGACGTCATGCCGGCAGCGTAGGTCGCTAGCGGGCGAGATCCTCGGACACGGCCCACAACCGGGCCGCGTTCTCCCGGTCCAGGGCGTAGGGCGCTACACCGGCGACCGCACCGGCCCGCTCGGCGACTGGCTCGGCCTCGGCACAGTCCTCGAAATAGCGGCCGGTGATGCCCTCCACCGTCGGCGAGGCTGCCAGCAGCACCGAAGTCGCGGCGCCCTGCTCCACCGTCTTCTGCGGCGGCAGCGCGATGGCGCCCGAGGCGATGAAGTCTGCCACCTGCTGCATGTCCATGTGCCGGGCCAGGGAGGTGTCGCCGATGTTGCCCGGCATCAGCGCATTGGCGGTGATGCCGTCGTCGGCCCATCGTTCCGCGGCACCGACGGCGAACAGGATGTTGGCGGTCTTCGACTGACCGTAGGAGGTCCAGGGGTCGTAGGGGCGGAAGCGGTAGTCCAGGTCGTCGAAGACCACCGGTGAGAAGAGGTGGCCGATGGAACTCACCGAGACGATCCGAGCGCCGCCCGCCGCCGCGAGAGCCGGGCGGAGGCCGACGGCGAGGGCGAAGTGCCCCAGGTGGTTGACGGCGAACTGGGTTTCCCTGCCGTCAGGGGTGTGGGTGAGTTCCGGCAGGGCCATCACCCCGGCATTGCCCACAAGGATGTGCAGCGGTCCCGTCCAGGCGGACACGAACGCCGCGACCGTCGAGCGGTCGGCCAGGTCGAGTCGCCCCACGGTCAACTTCCCCGATTTCGGGGGAAGTTCGGCCTCCAGGCGTGCCACCACGCGCGCTCCCGCGTCAGTGTCACGCACTGCCAAGGTGACGTCGGCTCCTGCCGCTGCGAGCGTCCGAGCTGTCTCCACGCCGATTCCGGAACTGGCTCCGGTCACCACGGCCCGGCGGCCGTGAAGGTCGGCGCCGTCGATCACGTCGGCGGCGGTTGTGCTTGCCCCGAACGTGGGGGGTGTCTGAGGCACTGACATGAGTCGAGTCTCCTGATCTGAGAACACCGAGGGCCTCAACGCGTGCGGCATGGTTGCCGATTGCGTTCGGCGGCCTCGGCAATGGGGGTCGGTCGAAAGGCGATGCCGGACCGCCGGGACGGGGTCTGGCCGGGTCACCGGGAAGACGGAGAACGGCCGATGGGAGTCCACGCTGATCCGGGACCGTATGGCCGGCTGGTGGCACGGGAGCTGCTTAAGACGTGGGGGCCTGGCGCTCTGTATCGGGGGCCAGGGGGGCGTGGCCTCGCAATGAATCTTGTGACGGGCCGGTCGGCTGTCAGCCGTTGAGCGTTCCCATCAGCTCGGGTGCGTAGCGGTCGCCGGTGACGACGCCGTGCGGGGCGACGGCCTCGATCGCAGCGATGTCGTCGGACGTCAGAGTCACCTCGGTCGCGGCGACGTTTTCCTTGAGGTAGCGGCGGCGCTTGGTGCCGGGGATGGCCACGGCGCCCTGGTGCTGGACCCAGGCGAGCGCCAGCTGCGAAGGCGTGACGTTCTTGTCGGACGCGATGCGGCGGACCTCGCGGACGACGTCCAGGTTGCGGGCGAAGTTCTCGCCCTGGAACCGGGGGTCGGTACGGCGCCAGTCGTCCTCGGCGAAGTCGTCGGGGCTGGTGATCGCGCCGGAGAGGAAGCCGCGTCCCAGCGGGGAGTAGGCGACCAGGCCGATCCCCAGCTCCCGCAGCGTGTCGCGTAGCCCGTCCTGTTCAATGCCGCGCTCGAAGAGTGAGTACTCGGTCTGGACGGCGGTGAGCGGGTGCACGGCGTGTGCCCGCCGGATGGTCTGCGCCGAGGCTTCGCACAGCCCGATGTGCCGCACCTTGCCCTCGGCGACCAGCTCGGCCAGGGCGCCGACGGTTTCCTCGATCGGCACCTTGGGGTCGATGCGGTGCAGGTAGTAAAGGTCGATGTGGTCAGTGCCCAGGTGCCGCAGCGAGCGTTCGAGAGCCCGCCGGACGTACTCGGGCCTTCCGTTGAGGCCGAGCATGCTGCCGTCGTCGGTGATCTCCGCGCCGGTCTTGGTGGCGACCACCGCGGCATCCCGCCGCCCCGCCAGCGCCTTGCCGAGCAGCTGCTCATTGATGAAGGGGCCGTAGCTCTCGGCGGTGTCCAGCAGGGTGACACCGAGTTCCAGCGCGCGGTCGATGGTGGCCAGCGACTCGGTCTCATCGGTGGCGCCGTAGAAGGCGCTCATGCCCATGCAGCCGAGGCCTTGCGCGCCGACGATCAGACTCTGGCTGCCCAGTGCGCGGTGTTCCATGAGGGTTCCCGTTCTATCGACAGAGGTAACTAACTGGATAGATACACGACCGTAGACCTGTGATCCGCGCGTGTCAATAACTAGATAGTTACTTGCTAGTGTGGCGGGCATGTCACGGGACTCCAGCGCCACAAAGGCCCGGCTGCTCGACGCCGCCTTCACCGAATTCGCCGCGTACGGCATCGCCGGTGCCCGAGTGGACCGCATCGCCGAGACCGCGGGGGTGAACAAGCGGCTGATCTACGTCTATTTCGGTAACAAGGAGCAGCTGTTCGACGAGGTCTTGCGGCGTGCGCTGACCGCGGGTGCCGAGTCTGTGCCGTTCAACGTCGAGGACCTGCCCGGATACGCCGGCGCCATCTTCGACCACCTCGTCGCCCGGCCGGATCTGATGCGCCTGCGACTATGGAAACTGCTGGAGCGCCCCACCGCCACCGGACCCGAGGCCGAGGCCTTCGGTCACAAAACGGCCGAAGTGGCCGACGCGCAGCAGCGTGGTGACCTCGCCCGGGAGATGGAGCCTGCCGATCTCCTGACCATGGTTCTCGCCGCCGCCCAGGCATGGTTCTGGGCCGCCGAGGGCGTCGACCCCAAGGAGGCCGGCCAGTCCTGGTCGGCACAGCGGCTGGCCCTGCACCGCGCGGCGGTCGTTGAGGCCGCCCGCCGTATCAGCGAACCCAGGACCGTTGGTGAGTAGCAACGGGAGGCAAACGTGCCCGAAGCTGCCGGTCACGGTCCGCTACCGCGCCTGAGTGTGCTCGCGTCGCGCTGTGGTGTCGGTGCCGTCCCACTGGTAGCGATCGGTGCCGGGCAGGCCCAGGAACTGCAGGACGCGTTCGACGAACTCGTCCCGCAGTTGCGCGAGTGTCTCCGGCACGTTGTAGTACGTCGGGATCATCGGGTACACGGTGGCTCCCGCCTCCGTGACAGCGACCATGTTGCGCAGGTGGATGAGGTTCAGCGGTGCTTCGCGGAGACAGAGGACGAGTTTGCGCCGTTGCTTCAGCATCACGTCCGCGGCTCGCTCGATGAGGCTCTCGGTCTGGCCGTGAGCGATGCGTCCGAGTACGCCAGCGGCACACGGCAGGATGATCATGGCGTCGGTGGGGTAGCTGCCGCTGGTCACCGGTCCTGACATGTCGGCCGGATCGAGGAAGCGGACTTTCGTCGACGTGGCCTCCAGGGCCTGGACCACCGAGTCCGGATCTTCGCCGGTCTGGAATTCGAAAGCCACCAGCTTGCGCCCGTTGGCCGACACCAGAAGGTTGACGTGGCCGACCCGGTCGTCTCTCTGAAGTGAGGCGAGCAAGGCTTTGGCCACTCCGGTGCCGCCTGCTCCCGTGACAGCAACTGTCACATTCTGCTGGGTCACGTCTGTCCCCTTCCTGACGCATCGGGCTGGCGACCGCACCTTCTCGTGCCTGACGAATGGAGGTCTCGAGGCCGTCGTTGAGGACCGCTGTCCGCGTCGGTCCGACACGCACGCTGATCGGTACCTCGCGAGGTGAGCGCCAAATCCCATGGGTCACTCGGCCGGCGGCTTGTCGTGATGACTCATTCACCCGGGTGGTGGCAGCCGCCGGCCCCGAGCGGAGGGTCCCTCGAGGCCGACGGCCGAGCATGCCGGTCGGGAGACGGCCACCTGGTGGATACGTCCCGCGATCCGCGGCACCCAGGCGTCAGCGCGATGCGGCAGAGCCGGTGTCGCCTGCCGACTCGGATTCGGCGGCGAGGACCTTGGCGCGCACATCTGCCGGGAAGACGCCGTCGAACGTTGCGGGCGGTACGCGTCCGCTTCCCACCGCCGGGAGCAGGGCGTCGTGCACGACGATGGCTCCCCAGCCGTTGTGCAGTTCCTCCTCGGTGAAGCACGGGTACCACGGCATGATCGGTCCGTGCCACTGCTCCTGGCGGAGGGACGGGTGCACCCTGGTGGCCAGTGCCCAGAGCAGGTCCGAGTCGTTCGACGGATCCACGTCGTCGTCGAGGACGTAGACGACGGGGGAGAGCCGCCCCACCCGGGTGCCGTTCAGTACCTCGCCGATGCGGTGCACGAAGCGCGCGGTGTCCATCCCCGGCAGCGAGTCGCGCCAGTTCTGCGGGACGGTGATCACCGTCCAGAAGCAGGCTGCACCGAGCGGGAGCCATGCCGTCGTGATCGGCAGTCCCGCCTTCCGCAGGACCGCGACGACCTCTGCGGAGATGCCGGCAGCCGGTGCGACGTGCGAGTCGTCGACAGGCCGGCCGGCGGCGGCCAGCGGCCAGATCGGGTCGTCCCGGTAGGTGATCGCCTCGATGCTGAAAAGCGGCTGCGGCGACGTCTCGGGCAGTGCCCAGCCGTGGAACTCCGCGAACGGACCCTCCACGGCGTCGCGGGTCGCGGACAGGTGTCCCTCGATGACGACCTCGGCGGAGGCCGGCACCTCCAGATCGTTCGTCTCGCACTTCACGACGTCGACCGGCTTGCCCAGCACCGCTCCGAGATACGCGCCCTCGTCGACCTCGGTCGGGACGGTCATTCCGCCGACGACGGCAATGCCCGGGTCGCCTCCCTGCACGAGGGCGTAGGGCATCGGCTCACCGATGGCCTCCCACTCGCGCCAGATCATGCCGAGGTGCTGGCTCGGCAGCACCAGTCCGGTCATGTGCTGGTCGTCGATCTTCATGATTCGGGAGATGGACCAGTTCGTCCATCGGCCGTCCGGCGTCCTGGCGATGATCACGCCCCAGGTGTTGACGTAGGGGCCGCCGTCGTCCTGGTGCACGCGTGGAATGGGGAACCGGTCGAGACGGGCTTCGTCACCCGTCAGGATGTTCTGCTTGCAGGGCGCCGAGTCGGCTGCCACCCGCCGAGGTGGGAGCAGTTCCTTGGTGCCTGCTTCCCTGAGGTGTTCGACCAGTTCGGCTGCGGTCGTCGTGTGCGGCAGACCGAGAGAGAGGGAGACCCGCGCCAGCGGATGCCCGGGAATGCTCGA
The DNA here is from genome assembly GCF_042269865.1 of Streptomyces sp. NPDC055966. Taxonomy (NCBI): domain Bacteria; kingdom Bacillati; phylum Actinomycetota; class Actinomycetes; order Kitasatosporales; family Streptomycetaceae; genus Streptomyces; species Streptomyces sp. NPDC055966. Next base: position 64,862 of record NZ_JBHJYK010000030.1, on the reverse strand, counting down.
CAGGGCACCCGGGGCGCCGATCATGCGGAACCCCTCGTCGACTCCGCTGAGGTGCTCGAAGAACGGGGCGGGCCTGCCGTTCTCGGTGGACCGACGAGTGATGGCCGACGCTTCCAGGTTCGGATCGATCACGCGTGAGATCCGTTGAATGTCCCCCAGCTCTTCGAGCTCGGAGATGTAGGACCGGAAGTCATTGATTTCAGACATCAGTTGGTTACGCCTTTCAGTTCGGAGGGGCGCGGCATTCCGTCCCAGCGCTGCGCCGAAGCCACCTGGATATCGAGTTGGTCCAGGACTCGGACAACGACATGCTCAACGAGCTCGTGAATGGTTTTCGGACGGCTGTAGAAGGCCGGCATCGGCGGCACGATCCTCGCTCCCATGCGCGAGAGCGCCAGCATGTTCTCGAGATGGATCTCGCTGAGCGGGGTCTCCCTCGGTACGAGCACCAAGGGGCGGCGCTCCTTCAGCGTGACGTCGGCAGCTCGGGGGATGAGACCGTCGGCATATCCGGTTCGGATTCCGGCGAGTGTCTTCATGCTGCACGGCGCGACAATCATTCCGTCCACGCGGAATGAACCTGATGAGATTGCCGCCCCTTGGTCGTTCCACGTATAGGTCACGTCGGCCAGGTCGGTGACTTCGCGGACCGACAGGTCGGTCTCCAGATGGATGGTCGCCCTGGCCCATTGGGACAGAACGAGATGAGTCTCCACATCCGGCTGCTCCCGCAGTCGGCGAAGCAGTTCGACACCGAAGACGGCGCCGGTCGCTCCGGTCATTCCCAAGATCACACGTCGGGACATGGGATTCACCTTCCGTACACGGTAAGTCCGTACACGGAACAATGTAGCTGCCGAAACTTCCGATTGCAAACAGTCCGTGTACCGACTGACCGTATACGGAGGTAGCCTGTACTTATGACGACCGGAGCGCGATACGACGGGACGCTGGAAGACGGCATGGCCCACCAGCTGCGACGCGCCTCGCAGGCGGTGAACGCCTCGTGGCAGCTGCGCAGCGGTGACCTCACGCCTCCGCAGTTCGCGGTGCTTCACGTCCTGGACGAGCGCGGAAGCCTCGACCAGAAGACGCTTGGCGCCCTCGCCGCGGTCGACCGGTCGACACTCACTCCCCTTCTCGACCGGCTCGTGGCCCGCGGCCTGATCACCAAGAGCACGGATCCCGGCAACCGCCGCCGGCAACTGGTCTCCCTGACTCCTGCCGGGCACGAACGAGCGGCTCTGGGCCGCCAGCAGGCACAGGAGACAAGCCGCTGGATCGAGGAGCTGCTCGGACCCGAGCGGCTCGCGACCCTGACCCTGCTGCTCAAGGAACTCGGAGACGCAGGCCGCGACCAGCAGCCGTAGTGAGGGAGTCAGGAAAGGGGCGTCGTGTCGTGCCGTCCCTGTCTCCGGGGCCGGGGCGCGGAGCCGATGGTTTCGTGGCGCCTGTTGTCGAGCTGTTCGTGACCCACGGCTCGGTCGGACTCGAGACTACCGGCGCGCCGGCCGCGGGTGACGCGGTCCGCTTCCCCGTGAGCGGTGGCCAGCGGATCAGTGTCCGGCGCCCGCCGCACTTATCGTCCGGGAGATGCGCACGGGCCTCGCGATCTGTCCATGCGAGGAGGCAGCGCCGGGTACCGGTCCGCGCGGTCCAGCGCCGCACGGCCGATGGCGCGCGCATCCCGAGACCGCACGGGATCCCTGCCGCCATCAAGCGATCACCCTCACACCGTTCAGAAGCGAGTGGTACTGGACGACGCCGATGCCGAACCGCCCTGGCTCGACAGTGAGTCGCTGTCCTGCGGGCTGGTCGATGGCCCCCGGCATGGACAAGCAGAAAGACACACGTGCCCTTCAGCCACCGGCCCGGCGCAGCCACTGCTCTTCCTCACCTGGTTCGGGCAGCACACGACCGCCCTCCACGGCGGACCCGGCAGGTCCGTCCTGCAGTACCACCATGGTTTGGCGCTCGTCCAGGCCGGAAATCCGGGCGATCGCCGAGGACAGCTCCAGAGCCAGTCGCGTCGCCTCCTTCTGCGGATGGCCCCGTCGCACCCAGCCAGTGACGATCAGTGGTGTCGCCGGCTGCCCGCCCGCGAAGACACTGTCTGCAGGCAGCTCGGAGAAGACCACGTTGACGTAGGCCGGTGAAACATGGTTGATATCCAAGTGGATTCGGGTGATCTCGGCTGCCAGCAGGGCCTTCACCTCGCTGGTCAGCGATCCCTGCGCAGCAGTACAGGTGTAGACGGGCATGACGAATCTCCTGTCCTCGACGTGATCCGTAACGCCGCCGACTTGGTTCAGGAAGCCGGCGCCGCAGTCCCGCAGACCGCGAAGCCCTTGCTTCCCCGTCGGGCCGCCCCACCAGTGGTGGCTTCCGGCCGCGGCACGCCGGACTGGTACGGGCGAGTACTGGCCGCCCAGTTCGGCGCTCCCGGGACGCCCCGGCATGGACACCCGCTCGGTACACGCTCTTGGCCGCTGACGACCACTCTCGCGCCGTCCGCCCCCAGTTCGCGCGCGGCACACCCGGTCCTTCAGTCCGAAGTCCATGGCTGCTGTCCCTTGCTTCGTGGGTCGGCGACGGTCGTTCGACGGGGTGCCCTGGCGTGCTCTGAACCAGCGCTACAGCGCGGCCTTCTGGGGCTGGGTGGAGACCACGATGACGGTGGTGGTGTCGGCGTGCAGCGCCGCGTTGAACGCCTTCTCCAGCTCTTCCGCGGTCTCCACCTCGGCGGTGCGGCAGCCGTAGCCGCGGGCCAGGGAGGCGATGTCGATGCCGGGCAGGTCCAGGCCCGGCACGCCCGGGGTCTCCTCCAGTACCGCGAAGGACTTGAGGATGGAGTACTCCTGGTTCCGCATGACCACGTACACGACCGGCAGTTGGTGCTGGGCCGCGGTCCAGATCCCCTGCACGGAGTACTGGAAGGAACCGTCGCCGATCAGCCCGATCACCGGACGGCTGACCCCGTTGGCGCGGTCGCCCAGAGCAACGCCGACGGCCGCCGGAGTGCCCCAACCGATGCCTCCGCTGGCCGTGGCGAAGAACGATCCGGACCGGATGGTGGGGAGCCACTCGATCTGCTGCGCCATCGTGGAGGTCGACTCGTTCACGATGACCGCGTCGGCGGGCCTGACCCTGCTCAGTGCGGCGTAGACCTCAGGCGGGGACAGCGGGCCGCTGCTGGGGGTCCGCGGGAGCCGCCGGGGCCGCGGCATCGGTGCGGGTGCGGTGCGCGCCGTGCCTTCCTCGACCAGGTCCACCAGCAGTTCGATGGCTGTCCTGGTGTCGCTGAGGAGGCTGTCGCCCATGCGTGCGTACGAGGCGACGGCGGGGTCGGCGGTGATGTGCAGCAGTTCGGTGCCCTCCGGCAGGTACGGCCCGGGCACGTAGGGGTAGTAGCGGAAGACCTCGGCGCCGATCACGATCACGAGGTCGTGTCCGGTCAGCCGGTCGCTGATGGTCTTGACCGACATGCCGAGCGGGCCGCCGAAGAGGGGGTGGTCCTCGGGAAAGGAAGCGCGGTCCAGCAGCGGGGCGCCGTAGACGGCCGCGCGCAGTTTCTCGGCCAGGGCGACCGCCGCGTCCCAGCCGCCGGCGCGGTCCACCTCGGGTCCGAAGACCAGGGCGGGGTTACGGCTCGCGGAGATGCGGTCGGCGAAGCGCCGCAGCCGCTCGGTGTCGGGGGCGACCCGCTCGCTGACGGTGCGTGTCCGGGTGAAGCCGTCCAGGGGCTGGTTCCAGTCGTCCATCGGGATGGAGAGGTAGACCGGTCCCGTCGGGGGCTGGAGCGCGATCGCGTAGGCGCGCAGGAAGGCTTCGGGGACGTCCTGGGCCCGGGCGGGCTCGTACGACCACTTCACCCAGGGCTGGGGCATCGTGGTGGCCTCGCGGTTGCCCAGGTAGGGCTCGCCGATCAGCAGTTCCCGGTGCTGCTGCCCCGAAGTGACGATGAGCGGGGTGTTCCCCCGGTAGGCGGCGACGAGGTTGCCCAGCGCGTTGCCCAGGCCCGCTGAGGAGTGCAGGTTGACCAGCGCCGGGCGGCGCGTGACCTGTGCGAAGGCGTCGGCCATCGCGATGGCCGACGCCTCCTGGAGGGCCAGGACGTACTGGAAGTCCTCGGGGAACTCCTGCAGGAAGGTCTGCTCGGTCGACCCGGGATTCCCGAACACCGTGGTGAGCTGCAGGGAGCGCAGCAGGTCGTAGGTGACGCTGTGGACAGTGGAGTTCTCGGTCATGATGGCGTCCTTCGGCTGTGCGGAGCATCGACGGCGAGACTCAGAACATCGACTGTGCGCGAAACTACGTCGCGGCTCACGGCCTCGTCTTCGGTCGATTGACTGCATGCACGTCAGTCGGTTGCCTCCCTGCCCGACCGCTCCCGGATTGTTCAGTCATCTGACGCATGCGGAACGGCCCCGCCGCGTGGTGAGAATCGGTCGCAGCCAGTTTCGAGCGGCTCGTTCGCACTCAGGACCTTCACGATGCGTGGGTAGTTCCGCTCGAAGTGATCGCGTGCGGAGGCGGTGGATACCCATGCCACGGAGAATGATCGTGGGGATGACGGGGGTGACCGGAGCCGTGTTCGGTGTCGAATTGTTGCGCCGACTGCGGCAGCAGCCGGATGTGGAGACCCATCTGGTGTTGTCCCCGTGGGCCAGGTCGACCGTGCGACGGGAGACCGGATTGTCGGCGCACGAGGTCATCGACCTCGCGGACGCGACGTACGCGTGGAACGACCAGGGCGCGCCGATCTCGTCGGGGTCGTTCCGGGGGGACGCCATGGTCATCGCGCCGTGCGGCTTGAAGACCCTGGCCGGAATATGCACCGGCTGTGCCGAGGGGCTCATTTCCCGTGCGGCCGACGTGACGCTGAAGGCCGGGCGCCGATTGGTACTCGTGGCACGGGACCCGCTCAGCGAGAGTCACCTGGACAACATGCTGGCGCTCACGCGTATGGGGGCTCGGATCGTCCCGCCGATGCCCGCCTGCTACTACCGTCCCGAGACGATCGGGGATCCGGTCAGCCATGTCGTCGTCCGCGTCCTGGACCAGTTGGACATTCACGTGCCGTCTGCACAGCGCTGGAACGGCATGTCCCACTCGCCAGCGCTGTAGGGAACCAGCACCGATGTCCGCGATTACCGACCTCCGGACCCACCTTTGTGAACTCGAAGCGCTCGGGACACCCGCCACGGCCTCGCCTACGGGCGCGGCTCACCAAGCCACCGCTTCCGCCGCCGCGGGTGGACGCCGCCTCCCCGCCCTGCAAACACGACACCCGACCCGCGGACCGGCTCGTGGCCGACGAAGCCGTCGGACCGGAGGTGTAGGCCGTGCGCGTCTACGACTGGAATTGACCCTCGGAATGGGCTTCGTGGGCGCTGGCTTCCAGTGCGGCGCGCAGCGCGGCGCGGGTGGTGATGCCGAGTTTCGGGAAGATCCGGTGCAGGTGGGAGCCGACCGTGCGGTGGGACAGGAACAGGCGGGCGCCGATTTCCTTGTTGGTGAGCCCGGTGGCGGCCAATTCGGCGATCTGCCTTTCCTGGGCGGTCAGTTCGGGTGCTGCCGGGTCGGAGTGCGTGGCGGCGGCCACGCCGGTCGCGCGCAGTTCGTTGCGGGCGCGTTGCACCATCGCTCGCGCGCCGATCCGGTCGAAGGTCTCCATGGCGGCACGCAGTTGGATGCGGGCGCGGGCGGTGTCCCGGGTGCGGCGCAGCCACTGTCCGTAGGCGAACTGGATACGTGCCTGCTCCCAGGGATAGCGGGCGGCTTCGGGCAGGGCCAGGGCCGCCTCGAACAGGGCGCCGGCCTCGTCGTCGTCCGCGGCCACGGCCGCGGCTCCGGCCGTGATGATCGCGATGCGCGTGCCGATGCGGGGGAGGCCCGCCTGCTGGGCGGCGACGACGTGTGCGCGGGCCTCCTCGCGGCGGCCGGTGCGCATCGCCGCCTCGACCAGGTCGAGCACCACCCACCGGTTGGGGATGCCGGCGCTGGGGGCGCTGGGCGGGTCGATCTGCGCCACCTGGGTGTGGGCTTCCTCGAAGTCGCCTTGGCCCATGGCCGCGAGATGGCTGGCCGAGCGGGCGTACCCCATGGTGACGCCCATGCCCCGGGGCGCCGCCCAGGTGGTGGTCTCCTTGCTGCGGGCCCGGGCCAGGTCCACATCGCCGCGCAGCGCGGCACCGGAGGCCAGCACGGCCCGGATCTGCCGCTCCCAGAATGAGTAGCCATAGCCCGTCGCCAACTCCAGCCCCTGCTGCGCGAGATTCTCGGCCTCGTCCCACCGGCCGTGTACGTAGGAGTCCTGGCAGAGCAGCATCAGCGCGGGCACCACCATGGCGATGGCGCCGCCGTCGCGTTCCCGCTCGATCATGCCGCGGACCGCGTAGCGGTAGTCGGACAGGGTGTCCAACGCGACCGCGGCGAAGGCCAGCGGAATCACTTCCCAGGGCGCAGCGGCCGGGGGGAGCGCGGCGAAGGCGCGGGCCAGGCCCTCCCGGATGGCGTCCGAGGCCCGGGTGGGATCGACGTACGCGTCGTAACACAGCTGGAACGGGACGACCTGCTCGGGCTCGAAGCGGACCATGGCCTTCCTGAGCAGCTCCCACGGCTCCGGCCGCAGGGTGTAGAGGCTGACCAGCAGCAGCGCGTAGAGGATGCCGTACCTGTCCCAGGATTCCGGCCCGGCATCCTCGCCGGCGTCGAGCGCCCGGGTCAGCAGCCGGTACGCGGCGGAAACGTCGCCTTCGTCGTTCGTGAGCAGGTGGGCGGTGGCGGCGAAAACCAGCGCATCCGGGGTCTGCGGGGTCTGCCCGGCGTCTGCCAGCAGCCAGGTGACCTGGTCGAGCTGTCCGGCCATGGTGGCGAGGTGGGCGGCCTCGACCAGGCGCCGGGAGCGGTCTCCGGGGTGCGGGCTGAGTTCAGCCGCGCGCACCAGGGTGGCCACCGCGGTCGAGGCACGGCCGCGGAGCCGCGCGAGCAGGGCCGCCTTGTCCAGCGCCCGGGCCACCGCCTCGTCGGGTCCGGTGCTCGCCTCGGCCAGATGGCACGCCTGCCGCTCGGGATCGAAGACCAGTACCTCGGCGAGTGCCTGGTGTACGGCCCGGCGCTCGCCCGGCGGGGCCAGGTACACAACCGCCGAGCGGGTCAGCGGATGGCTGAAGGTGACCTGTCCGGAGGCGGTGTCGGCGTGGACCAGCCGGGCCCGCTGTGCCGGGGCCAGGTCTCCCAGGTCCAGCGAGCATCGGGTCGTGGCCCTGATGGTGTCCAGGTCGTCGTCGGCCGCCAGTGCGGCCAGCAGGAGTGCCTTTCTGGTCGCGTCGGGCAGCTGGTCGAGCTCGGGGGCGAAGGTGTCCAGCAGCCGCTCGGACAGGGGCAGCACGCTGGGCACCGGCTGTGCGCCGGAGCGCTGCCTGTCGTTCAGAGTCGTCGGTAGCTCCTGGAGGGCCAGCGGGTTACCCGCGGCCTGGGCCAGCAGCCGGCGCCGCACGGTCGGCGCCAGGCCCGGCCACCGGGCCTCCACAAGTTCCGCCGCCGACTGGTCGTCCAGGGGTGGCACCGTCCGTTCCGGCAGCCCGACGTGGTGGAGAAACCCTTTCAGCCCGGTACGGGCGGCCGCAAGCAGGGCCACAGGGGCTTGGCCCAGCCGGCGCACGGCGAAGGCCAGTACCGTGGCGCTGGCCGGGTCGATCCACGGCGCGTCATCGGCCACCAGCAGCAGCGGGCATTCGGCGGCGGCCGCGCCGAGCAGGGCGAGTACGGCTGTCCCTGCGGTCAGCGGGTCCGGGAGAGCCGCCGGCGTCAGGTCGAAGAGCCGGCACAGGACATCGCGCTGGGGGCCGGGCAGGAGATCGGCGTCCGCGCGCAGTGGGTAGAGCATCTGGTGGATCATCGCGAAACTGATCCCGGCCTCGAACTCCGTGCCGCAGGCGCGCAGCACACGCCTGCCGACGGCACTCGACCGGGCCGAGGCCACATCGAGCAGAGCGGACTTCCCTACCCCTGGGTCACCACGCAGCAGCAACCCGCGGCCGACGGGGCCGTACCCGGTGCGATCCTGATCGGCGAACAGCGAGTCGATCAGCGCCAGCTCGTGCGCGCGCCCCACGAGGCCGCCAGAGTCGCAACCGGCGGGCTGCGCGGGATACCTCCGGCTCTCGGAAGTCGCCACAGTGGTGAGGATAGGTTCCGCTCGTAGCACGGCACAACGCCGACCGCGCGCGTATCGGCCACCTCACGGCGTGTTGCTCAGGCCGATGGCGTGCTTGTTTTCACCGCCGTACGGCGCTTGCGGCAAAAGCGCGGCCATACGGTCTCGGCGCTTCCCCGGCGACCGCCCCAGCGTGAACCCGCTCGATTCGAGGTCTTGACCGCGGCGACTCTAGAAGCCTTTGCGAACGCCGCCGTCGATCGACAGCATCACGCCCGTGAGGTACGACGCTGCGGGCGAGAGCAGGAAGGCGGCGCTGCGGCCGAACTCGTCCGGTGTTCCGTAGCGGCGCAGGGGGACGCCGGCGGTGGCGCGTTTGCGGGCGCCCTCAGCGTCACCGTGCCGTGCGTCGAGTTCGCGTAGCCGGTCGGTCTCGATGTGGGCGGGCACGAGGCCGACAACACGGATGCCTCTGGGGCCCAGCTCGTTGGCGAGGTTCTTCGCGTAACCGGCCAGGCCCGGCCGCAGGGCGTTGGAGATCGCGAGGCCGGGAATGGGCTCGTACACGGAGCTGGAGAGGACGAAGCCGATGGCACCTCCCTCGCCCAGCTCGGCCGCGACTGCGCGGGAGAGCCGCACCGCGCCGAGGAAGACCGACTCGAAGGCGGCGCGCCAATGGTCGTCGTCGATGGTGTCCGAGGTGCCCGCGGGGGGTCCGCCGACGCTGATGAGCACCCCGTCCAGCCGTTTGAAGGTGTCGCGAGCCGCGGTGATCAGCCGCTGCGGAGTGTCGGTGTCGGCGTTGTCGGCCACGACGCCGACTGCCTGCCCCGGGCCGCCGAGGTCGGCTTGAGCGGCGGCGACCGACTTCTCGTCGCGGCCGCTGACGACCACCCGCGCGCCGTCCGCCACCAGCTCGCGCGCGGCGGCCATGCCCAGCCCGCGAGTGCCGCCGGTGACTATGTACACCCGGTCCTTCAGTCCGAAGTCCATGTTTGTTGTCCTCTCTCCGCTGTTCTTTCTTCGACCGTGCGATCCGCGCGGCCTACAACATCGCCTTCTGGGGCTGCGTGGCGACGACGATGACGGTGGTGGTGCCGGCGGCCAGGGCCGACTTGAACTCGCGCTCCAGGTCCTCGGTGGTCTCCACGTCGACCGCCCGGCATCCGAAGCCGCAGGCGACGGAGGCGATGTCGAGCCCGGGCAGGTCGAGCCCCGGCACCCCGGGGGTCTCCTCCAACTCGGCGAACGACTTGAGGATGGAGTACTCCTGGTTGCGCATGACCACGTACACGATCGGAAGGTTGTGCTGGGCAGCCGTGTAGATGGCCTGCACGGAGTACTGGAAGGAGCCGTCGCCGATCAGGCCGATCACCGGCCGTTCGGTGCCCCTGTCGCGGTCGCCGAGTGCGACGCCGACGGCGGCCGGGGTGCCCCAGCCGATGCCTCCGCTGGCCGTGGCGAAGAACGATCCGGTCCGGCTGGTGGGGAGCCACTCGATCTGCTGCGCCATCGTGGAGGTCGACTCGTTGACGATGACCGCGTCGGCCGGCCGGACCCTGCTGAGGGTGGCGTACACCTCCGGCGGGGTGAGCGGGGTGTTCGGCGCTTGGGGGAGCTCGCGGGGCCGCGGCATCGGTTCCGGCGCGGTCCGCGCCGAACCCTCAGCGACCATGTCCAGGAGCAGTTCGATCGCCGTCTTGGAATCGCCCAGGAGGCTGTCACCGACCCGCGCCGCCGCGGCCACCGCCGGGTTGCCGGTGATCTGCAGCAGCTCCGTGCCCTCCGGCACGTACGGCCCGGGCACGTAGGGGTAGTAGCGGAACACCTCCGCGCCGATCACGACCACCAGGTCGTGGCCCGTCAACCGATCGCTGATCGTCTTCACCGACATGCCGAGCGGGCCGCCGAAGAGGGGGTGGTCCTCGGGGAAGGAAGCCCGGTCTAGCAGCGGGGCGCCGTAGACGGCCGCGCGCAGCTTGTCCGCCAGCGCGATGGCCGCGTCCCAGCCGCCGGCCCGGTCCACCTCCGGACCGAAGACCAGCGCGGGACGACTGCTGGCCGAGATGCGATCGGCGAACATGCGCAGCCGCGCGGTGTCGGGGGCGACGCGGTCACTGACCGTCCGCACCCGGGTGAAGCCGGACAGGGGCCGCTTCCAGTCGTCCATCGGAATCGACAGGTACACCGGGCCCGTCGGCGGCTGCAGTGCCTCCGCGTAGGCCCGCATGAAAGCCTCGGGTACATCTTCGGCGCGGGCCGGTTCGTACGACCACTTCACCCACGGCTTGGGCAGCGTGACGGCCTCGCGGTTGCCGAGATACGGGTCGCCGATCACCAGCTCCCGGTGCTGCTGGCCGGAGGTGATGATCAGGGGTGTGTTGCCGTGGTAGGCCGCCACCAGGTTGCCCACCGCGTTTCCCATCCCGGCCGAGGAGTGCAGGTTGACCAGCGCGGGTCGGCCGGTGACCTGGGCGAAGGTGTCGGCCATCGCGATGACGGAAGCCTCCTGCAGTGCCAGGACGTAGGTGAAGTCCTCGGGGAATTCCTGCAGGAACGGCTGCTCGGTGGAACCTGGATTACCGAAGACCGTGGTGAGTTTCAGGGTCCGCAGCAGGTCGTAGGTCACGCTGCGGACGGTGGACTTCTCAGTCATGGTTGCCATCGACTTCCTTACTGGGGCTCGGTTTCTGGTTCGACGGGTCTGGTCGAGGGGTGCGCGCTATTCCATGCGGTGTCGAGTGCCGTCTTCGGCGTCGTGAGGTGCCGGAAGCGTGTGCCAGTCTGATCCTGCTGCACAAATAGGTACTTGTCATGACATGCATACCGTTCGATGACGAGCCTGATTGGAGGGCTGAGCCCAGGTCGCTGAGGACGTGGACCATGGCCGACCACTCGGTGAGTGAGGTACCGCCGATGCGTCCGCCCCGACTGGTCGGCGGCTGTCAGGTGAGGCGGCGGAGGGCCTCGGGGGCGAGGCCGGCGAGGGTGGGATAGCCGTCGACGGCCATGATCAGGTCTGCTTCGGCGAGCAGGGACCGCAGGACGTGGACGACGCCGGCCTCGCCGCCGTAGGCGAGGCCGTACGCGTAGGGGCGGCCAATGCCGACGGCGGTGGCGCCGAGGGCGATGGCCTTGATGATGTCGGCTCCCGTGCGGACACCGGAGTCGAACAGGACGGGCGTGCCGTCGGCGGCCTGGACCACGCCGGGCAGAACGTCGAGGGCGGGCAGGCCGCCGTTGGCCTGGCGGCCGCCGTGGTTGGAGCAGTAGATGCCGTCCACGCCGCCGTCCTTGGCGCGGCGGACGTCGTCGGGGTGGCAGATGCCCTTCAGGATCAGCGGCAGGTCGGTGATCGAACGTAGCCAGGACAAGTCGTCCCAGGTGAGCGGGTTGCCGAAGATCCGCACCCACTCGGCGACCGCGGCCGCCGGGTCGTCCTCCGGGCTGTGGGCGAGGCGGGCGCGGAAGACGGGGTCGCTGGTGTAGTTGGTCAGGCAGTTTCCGCGCAGCTGGGGGAAGTTGCTGACGGCGAGGTCGCGGGGGCGCCAGCCGGTGATCCAGGTGTCCAAGGTGACCACGATGCCCTTGAAGCCGGCCTTCTCGGCCCGGTGCACCAGGCTCTCGGCCAGCTCACGGTCTGTGGGCGTGTAGAGCTGGAAGAAGCCCGGGGTGGCGCCGAACTCGGCGGCGACCTCCTCCAGCGGATCGACGGTCAGGGTAGAGGCGACCATCGGCACGCCGGTGCGGGCGGCGGCACGGGCCGTGGCGAGATCGCCGTGGCCGTCCTGCGCGCACAGACCGATCACGCCGACCGGGGCCATGAACAGCGGTGAGGGCAGGCGCATCCCGAACAGGTCGACGGACAGATCCCGGTCCGTGGCCCCCACCATCATCCGCGGGACGAGGCCCCAGCGTTCGAACGCGGTGACGTTGGCTCGCTGGGTGCGCTCGTCGCCGGCTCCGGCCATGACGTAGGAGCGCACCGAGGCGGGCATCGCGGCCTGAGCCAGCGGCTCCAGCTCGTCGTATGTCATCGGGAAGCGCGGCACCACCCCGCGCAGCCCGTCCATGTAGATCTCGTCCTGATAGTCGCCGTACGGCATGGTTCGGCCCTCCTCACGCTCGACAGGTGCGGACCCCTGAAGTCCACAATGGGAGAGTGACGCGTGAAGGCCGCCAAACGCAGGATTATGCCTTGCAGGAGAGGGTCATGCAGGATGATGCACCAGCGCTGCTGACAGAGGACGACCTGGCGCTGATCAACGCCCTGCAGCTGCAGCCGCGGGCCTCATGGACCGAGCTCGGGCGTGCCCTGGAGGTCGACCCGGTCACCGTCGCCCGCCGCTTCGGCCGCCTGTCCGAGCAGGGCGCCGCCTGGGTGGGATTCTCACCCGGCCCGCGCTTGTTCGAGCAGATCTGCGTGGCCTTCGTCGTGATCGACTGCGCTCCTGGCGCCACCACCGGGGTCGCCCAGGCACTGAGCGCCCACGCCCACATGCTCACGATCGAGCGCGCGGCCGCCGGCCACGACATCCTCGCCATCGTCGCCACCCGCGACCTGCCGGCCCTCTCCCGCTACACCCTGGACCTGCTCCCGCGCCTTCCCGGTATCACCAAGGTGGAGGCCCGGATCGTCACCCACATGTTCACCGAGGGCGGCCGATGGCGCATCGCCGCCCTGGACCCAACCCAGCGTGCCCAGCTGACCGGCCCGCCCCCGGCCCGAACCCCTGCCGCCCCGGGCGAGATCACCCTCTTCGACCGCGCCCTCATCACCCGGCTCGCCCACGACGGCCGCGCCTCCTACCAGGCTCTGGCGAGCGACCTCGGCGTCAGCCTCAACACCGCAAAACGCCGCACCGAACAGCTCACCCGACGCGGCCTGCTGCGGTTCCGCTGCGACTTCGCCCGCCCCCTCGGTGGCTGGCCCGTTGCGGTCACACTCTGGGCCAGAGTCCCACCCGCCGATCTCCCCGAGATCGGGCACGCCCTCGTCCGTCTGCCCGAGACCCGCAACTGCGCCGCCGTCAGCGGCCCTCACAATCTCATCCTCCAGGCCAGCCTGCACTCCGTCAGTGACGTCCTGCGCCTGGAGACCCAGCTCGCCACCGCCCACCCGAGCCTCGACATCGTCGACCGCGTCATCGCCCTGCGCCAGGACAAGCTGATGGGGCGCCTCCTGGACCGCCACGGCCGCTCCGTCGGTATCGTCCCGCCCGACTTCTGGTCGGAGCCGGAGATGTGACTCACACGGTGCCCCGCGCCGCCGACTCCTCCACGTTCGTCAGGGCCCAGCGTGCCTATAGCCATGTCGCGCTGAAAGCGCCAACAGGGCGAGGGATTTGACCCAACCAGTTCGCTGCGGGAGCAGATGCGGAGCTTCGAGTAGACACGCGTGAGGTGGTATTGGACGGCACCCGGCTCACTGGGACAGCAGGCGACAATGAGCGACCTGGTCTCGGATGTCCTCGAAGCCCATGGCGGCGTGGAGCGGTTGCGGCCACGCGTCGTGACCGCCCCAGCTGCCCAGTATGTGTACGACTTCGCGGAAGCGTCTTCTGACATCTACGCGACCCGATCCGCGAGGATTCGGCTTCAGGGACTGAGCAGGCTGGGGTTCTCACGGACGTATTCGGCCACCCCGGTAGGAGGCCGCCCTGTGACCTGCTCGACGCCGTCCGCCTTGCGGTCGTATCGATTCTCCGCGTGAAGGCGAGCCATGGTGGAGATGTCCTCCGAGCGGGGGCCGGTCAGCTCATAGATGCGGCCGGTGCGCCGGGACGGATCGGCCAGGATCTCCGCCACGACCGCGGCGACGTCCCCGGCGACCAGGACGCCGTGTCGGTACCGTCCGAATGGCCCGGCTAGTTGCTCGCGCGGAAGATGGGCCAGCCGACCTCGGTGACCAACTCGTCCTCGACGGTCACATCGACGGGGCTGCGCAGATAGAACTCGCGCAGCGGGCCGTCAACACTGATCTCGTGGCGCGCGGCATGGGTGCCCAGGTCGCCGTAGGTGAGATCTATGGTCTGCAGGGTCCCGTGGTGAACCGCGACCGCGAGTTCCGCGCCGGGCACGACCACGGCGTCGATCCGGCCGACCGGGCGAACCTCACCGTCGAACGGGACGAACACCAGCGCCTCCCCGTGCTCGTCCTCAAGCAGCTCATTCGCGAAGAGACCGCCCATCGGGCCGGTGGTGCGCAGTCCGCGGGCGGTGGTGAAGCCGTGCAGCTCGCCCAGCGCCCCCTGCCACCAGCCCGCGAGGTCCTGGCGGTGGATGACCTCGCGGATGCCGATGGCCGCCTGGTCACGGACCGTGCGGTATTCGATGGTCGACCCGTGCACGGGCCGGGCCAGTAGGTCGCGCAGCGATTCGACGGCGCTCCGCGCCTGCGCGAGCCGGTTCTCCAGGCGCGCGAGATGCGCGGCGATCAGCTGGTTGCGGGTGCTCACGTCCTCGGCGGCCAGCACCGCCTTCACGTCCGCCACCGGCATGTCCAGGTTCCGCAGGCGCACGATCACCTGAGCGGTGGGCACCTGGTCCGGGGAGTAGTACCGATAGCCGGTTACCGGGTCCACATCGGCCGGCGGGAGCAGCGCGACGTCGTGGTAGTGCCGCAGCGTCTTGACGCTCAGATGGGTCGCGCGGGAGAACTCGCCGACCGTCATGCCCGTGTGCATGGCACCAGTGTCAACCCTCCCCCAACTGGAGGGTCCAGCGGACGATCTCCGGTTGACCCTCCCGTGCAGGTAGGCCCCAGGGTCGGCGGTAGGCGCCGCACAGCGCCGAGGCCTTACGAGGAGACTTCCCATGAACACCAATACCCAGGCCACAGCTCTGCCCGATGTTGTCGCCGCCTATATCGAGGCGGTCAACGCCTTCGACGCGGACGCCGTCCTGGCGACCTTCGCCGACGACGCCGTGATCAACGACGCGAGCCGCGAGTTCGCCGATCCCGCCTCGATCCGAGCCTGGCTGGACCGCGAGATCGTCGGTGACAAGGTCACGATGAAGGTCACGGAGTTCGCGCGTCACGGCAACCTGATGGTTGTGCGGGCGCGCTATGACGGCGAATACGACAAGACGAACCTGCCCGACGAACTGGTGCTCACCAATTACCTCACGGTCGCCGACGGCAAGATCACCTCGCTGGTCATCGTGCACAACCAGCCCTCTCCCTACTGAGGGCGGCTCCCCGGCGATGGCTGACCTGGCTGCCCCCGCCTCCGCGCGGTGCTCGGGCCGCGCGCTCGCCGGTACCGGGCCGAGTCCGTCGCCATTCGTGGAAGGAACATTCCATGAGCACACTGGTCACTGCCGAGCTGTTCGCCCAAACCGGCCGCGGCGACGACGTCGCGAAGCTGCTGTTGGACATCCTGGGCGAGAGCCTTGAACACGAGGGCTGCGAAGACATCCGCATCCTGCGCGACCAGAACGATCCCGACCACGTGACCGGCCTGACCCAATGGACCGAGGCACACAACTACACCGACTACCTCACCTGGCGCACGGAGCACGGCTTCACCGCTACCTTCGAGGCCATGCTCACCCGCCCGCTGGTGATCCACTACTACGACGAGATCCACCAAGGCCAGGGCATCGCAGCTCGCTGAGAGCCCCCACTCGGGATGAGACTTGCCCCGCTGCGTTACGCCAGCACCGGGAGCTCGACGCGAATGGGCCCCCGGCTACTCTGCGTAACCTGAGCGACGGCCACTTGAATCGGGTCTCGCAAGATTTTCGTGACGAGGTGACAGACCGTCACGGCGGTGCCATCGTCCGCAGTGTGTGAGGGCCTGCTCGGAATGGTGTTTCCGCGCCTGGAGAAGGTGCTGGTGGACCAACGTCTTCGGCCTGATCGTCCTGAACAAGACGTCCGTCCCGATCTTCCGCAAACAGCGCTCGGGCGTCATCGTCAACGTCAGCTCCGTCAGCGCCGACGCCGGATTGCCGTACACCTCGGTCTACGAGGCGTCCAAGGCCGCCGTCGCCTCCCTCGCCGAGGGCCTGCACGCGGAACTCGCCGAATTCGGCGTGCAGGTCAAGGCGCTGCACCGCGGCAGCCACGAGACCAAGATCTTCAGCAAGGTCGACCGCGCCGAGAACGTTCCCGAGGACTACACCGACTTCTGGAACACCTTCGCCTCGCTCAACCTCGTCCGCTCGGACCCGGCCCTCACCGCCGAGGTGATGTTCCGGATGGTCACCGACGGCGACACCAAGAAGGTCCACTACTACAGCGGCCACGACGGCGAGGCCATCCCGCGCGTGATGCAACTACTCGGCCAGGACTGGTACTTGGAAGAGCTCAGCGCCCGCAGTCGCGGCCAAGCCACCGCGTTGTGGGACGCGCTGATGCCGACCCCCGTCAAGGCGGCCGAGTGACGTGGCCCGCACATCCACGGCGTACGCGTATGTCGCCTCGTACGCGAACAGTTCCGCCGAAGGCGTCCCGGACGGGATCGGTCTGTACGTGTACCGGGTCGATGCGTCCACCGGCGCGCTGACACCGGTGCAGCAGGTCGCCGGCGCGAGCCCGGTCTGGATCGCGGTCGCCCCGTCCCGTCGCTTCCTGTATGCCTGTTACTCGCTGGAGGACGGCGAGACGCGTCGCGTGGGCGCGGTGGACGCCTTCGCCATCGATCCGGGCACCGGCACCCTGGACTTCCTCAACCGGGTGTCGCTGTACGACAGAGGCTGCGCCCATCTCGCGGTCGCTCCGGACGGACGCCATGTGGTGGTGGCGCACTACTACGGCGGCGCGTACGTCGTGCTCCCCGTCGGCGAGGACGGGCGGCTCGGTCCCGTGAGCGGCCCGCTGCAGAACACCGGCAGCGGGCCGCACCCACGCCAGGACTCGGCGCACCCGCACGCCGTCGTCTTCGACCCGGGCGGCCGGTTCCTCGCCACCGCCGATCTCGGCATCGACCAGGTACGGATCCTCCGGCTCACGGACGGCCGCCTCGAACCGGTCAGCCGGGCGTCCCTGCCGCCCGGCACCGGACTCCGCCACCTCGCCTTCACCGACGACGGCAGCACTCTGTACGTGATCGGCGAACTCGACGCGACCATCACGGTGTTCGCCTAAGACGCCACGACGGGGACGGTCCAGGAGATCCTGCAGACCGTCGCGACCGCACCACCCGGCTACCCGGGCCCGTCCAGCGGCGCCGAGATCGCCGTCCACCCGTCGGGTGACTTCCTCTACGCCTCCAACCGCGGCTCACAGACCATCACCGGCTACCGGATCGACCGGCCCACCGGGACGCTCTCCGTCGTCGGTCACACCGGCCAGGGCGTGAGCGGTCCGACCAGCTTCGTCATCGACCCCGGCGGACGACGGCTCTACGTCAACAACAGCACGGCCGACAACATCGCTCGGTTCGCCGTCGACCCCGAGACGGGCGAGCTGGAGCCCACCGGCCGGACGACTTCCGTGCCCGTCGCTCTCCTCTGATGATGGCGCTGTGCTTCCAGGACTGACAGGCGCACTCAGGAGGGCTGAGGGGATCCGGTGACAAGGGTGTATAGCTCGATGATGGCACCGTCCTTGCAGTGGGCGATGTCCATCCCGGTGACCACGGGCGGTTGGTCGGCCGGACCGTACCGGAAGCCCAGGTGGCCGAGGTCGTCGGTGACGGAGACGGGGCCATCGGCGCGGAAGGTCCAGTCCGGGGCCTGCGCACGCAGCTCCGTCGCACGCTCGGCGAGGGCCGCGCGGCCGCGGACGACACGGTCGGGTTCGTGCCACACGACGTCCTCGGCGTAGGTCTGGGCGATGGCCGCGCTGCGCCGCTCCGGATCCGGCTCGTTGAACACATCGAGGAGGTTGCGGCGCATCAGGTCGGCAACGTTGTGGGGCATGAACACTCCTTCTGATCACGTCTGCCGCAGGATCACGGGATTCCGGCGGGTAGCGTCTCTATGGTGACGTAGCTGCTGACGTTGGCCACGTTGGCGACATGCTGGGTGTGGGCGACCTCGGGAAGCCGGGTGACGGCGTCGCGGCCGTGTCACGCCAGCCGGACGCCCCGTGTCCACCTGCGCTGGGAGCCATGGCCGGGCACGCAACTGTCCCACTTCATCGTCGACGTCGAACCCCGTCTGACTGGCATCCTCACCACGCTGCTCACCGGGCACGACATCAGCGCTATGCAGCAGACGGGCAGCTGAGGATCCTCCGAAGCGGACGCCTCGGCGCCTGGCCCCCCGGCGAACAGGGAGGCTGGCCACCGGTGGCCAGCCGAGGCGGACATCGATGTCGATCCGCTGCATGGCGAGTGAGTCGCTCCCCCTCGGTGGATGCCTACGAGAGCCGCCACGGAGCCCCGCGTGGTGCCCCTCCTCGGTCGTTCGGCTGGCAGGTGAACGACCTCCTGCCTTGTGGCGATCGAAGCAGCACATAAAACTACCCAAGTAACTTTGACAAGTTACTTGGGTAGTTTTATGGTGGAGGCATGAACAAGAGCCCCGAGTCGCAGGAGTCGACCGCGACCGCACAGCGCCTGAACGACGCGATCAAGCGGCTTCGTGCGCGGATGCGTACGGAGTCGGGCCAGTATGCGACCGGGCTGAGCGCCACACAGCTCGGCGTGCTGGCGAGCGTGGTCCGCGAGGGCCCGGTCACCGCCGCCCGACTCTCGTCGATCGAACACGTCAGCGGGCAGGCCATCGCCCAAAGCCTCGCCGTACTGAAGGCCGCGGGCCTGGTGCATAGCGAGGCGGACCCGAAGGACGGCCGCAAAAAGCTGATGAGCGCCGACGACTCCGCGACGGAGCTGATCGACAAGCTGCTCACGGGGCGCGCCGCCTATCTGGCACGCGCCATCGACCAGGTCGTCGCTCCGCACGAACGCAAGGACATGGACAAGGCGATCGAGCTGCTCGAGCGGCTCGCCGACGCCGACTTGAACGAGGCCGCCATATGAGAACCGGCACTGCCGAGGTCGACTCGATATCGACCGGTGCCATCCGCAATCCCTTTACCTGGACCTTCACCACGCCGCTGTACGTGGGTGCCAGTCTCAACCCGATCAACAGCTCCATCATCGCCACAGCGCTGGTCCCCATCGCGACCGAGCTGAACGTGGCGGTGGGCGCCACGGCCGTACTGGTCTCCTCCCTCTACCTCGCCAGCGCTGTTGCCCAACCGACAGCCGGCAAGCTCGCCGAGGTCCTCGGCGCCCGGCGTGTCTTCCTCGCCGGGATCGTGCTCGTGCTGCTCGGCGGTGTCATCGGCAGTCTGGGCCAGAATCTGGCGATGCTCACGGTCGCCCGCGTGCTGATCGGGCTGGGCACATCGGCCGCGTTTCCCTGCGCCATGGTCATGATCCGGCGCCGCGCCGAACAGGCCGGACTGGACCAGCCACCGGGCGGGGTGCTCGGCGGGCTCGCCATCGCCGGCATGGCCACCGCAGCGATCGGTCCGCCCATCGGCGGACTCCTCGTGGGAGCGGCCGGCTGGCGCTGGGCCTTCCTCATCAACATCCCGGTCACGCT
The DNA here is from genome assembly GCF_042269865.1 of Streptomyces sp. NPDC055966. Classification (NCBI taxonomy): domain Bacteria; kingdom Bacillati; phylum Actinomycetota; class Actinomycetes; order Kitasatosporales; family Streptomycetaceae; genus Streptomyces; species Streptomyces sp. NPDC055966. Next base: position 45,196 of record NZ_JBHJYK010000030.1, on the reverse strand, counting down.
GATCGCCTTGGTGATGGTCCTGTGGCTGCCCAAGGACCCGCAGCGCGAGGCCGCGCAGAGCGGATTGCGTCAGATCGCCGCGCGAATCGACCTGTTCGGCATCATCGGCTATGCCACCACGATGACTTCTCTGGTCGTCTTCCTGATGCCCCTGCCGCACGTCACGTGGGCTGCTCTGATTGTCTTCCTCGTGGCCGCGGCCTTCACCGCCTGGTGGGAGTTGCGCCGCTCTGCGCCCTTCTTTGACCTGCGGGGCCTGGCCTCCAACGGCGCCCTGGCCCGCACCTACCTGCGCCAGGCCCTCACTCTGCTCGGCGTCTACTCGATGATGTTCGGCCTGACCCAGTGGATGGAAGCCGCCTACGGTCTGTCCACCCTGGAGACGGGCCTGATGCTGCTGCCGATGGGAGCCGTTTCCGCCCTGCTCTCCCGGCCACTCGCCCGCCGCAACCTGGTCCGTGGACCGGTTATCGCCTCCGCACTGAGCATGCTGCTCGGATCGGCCGGCATCATGCTGCTCGACGCCGGCAGCCCGGTCATCGCGCTCGTGCTGGTCTCGCTCGTCTTCGGCGTCACCAGCGCGACCACGACCGTCGGCAACCAGACAGCGCTCTATCAAGCGGCGCCCGCCGACCAGATCGGCACCGCCTCCGGCCTGTTCCGCACCTTCGGCTACCTCGGCACCATCACGTCGTCCGTGATCGGCGGCATCGTCTTCCGCGACGGCGCAAGTGACCAGGGTCTGCATTCCCTCGGCCTCGTCCTGGTGGTGGCGGGTGTCGCCGTCCTTCTCCTGACCGTGCTCGACCGCCGCCTCATGCGCCGCGTCACAACATCCTGACCGATGCGCCCCTTCCCGAACCCCGGCTCAACATCCGCAAGGAGCACCGCACATGACCACCCCCGTCCTCCCCGCCCCGATAGCCAAGCGGACCGCCCTGCTGGCCATGGACTTTCAGAACGGCATCGTTCCTCTCGCTCCCGACGCTGACGCGCTCGTCGACCGGGTCGCAGATGCAATCGCCGACTTCCGCGCCGCGGGCGGCACCATCGGCCACGTCCGCGTCGCCTTCACCGAGGAGGACTGGGCGGCGATTCCCGAAACGAACAAGTCGTTCAGCGCGGTAGCCGCGGCCCGCGGTATGCATCACGAGGACGACATCACCCGGATCCACGACCGCCTGACCCCCGAGGACGGCGACATCGTCGTCCGCAAGATCCGCTACGGGGCCGGCTCCACCACCGATCTCTACGAACAGCTCTCCTCCCGCGGCATCGACACGCTGATCCTGGCCGGCATCAGCACCAGCGGCGTCGTCCTGTCCACACTTATCGACGCCGCCGACCGCGACTACCGCGTGTACGTCCTGACCGACGGCGTCGCCGACCGCGACCAAGACGTCCACCGCATCCTGCTGGACAAGGTGTTCCCCTCCCGCGCCCACCTCGTCGACACCGAGGGACTGCGCGCGCTGATGAAGCGGGACTGACATCGAGCCACCGCCTTCGCCCTCGATGGCTTGTTCGTCGTCCGACCGCAGGACCGTCAGGTCGCGACGCATCCGGGCGTATGTCTGATCGGCGATGACGGTGGCGTCCTCGGCGTCGGTCCTGCCCATGCCCCGGTAGCCGGCCGAGGCCCGGTTGACGGCCAGGCCGGGCATGTAGACGAGGCGCTGGCCGTGGTTGAGCAGCACGCTGATCCACAAGACGGCCATGCCATCGGCGACGTCGACCGCCAAGACCACATCCACATCGAGGGCAAGTACGTCGGCGAGCAGGGCCAGCAGCTCCGGCTCGTGGTTCAGGACACGCCGCGACAGCAGTCGTTCGCCCTCCGCGTTCAGAACCACGCAATGGTGATGGGTCTCGCCGATGTCCGTACCCGCCCAGATCTGGACCACCAGTTCCTCCGGTCGCACGATGCGCTGTTCTCCCGGACGACCTCGCCGGCGCGGTCCTACTCAGCGATCCACTCGAAGGCGGTCGCAGCTCCTGACTTGTTGAATCGACCCCAGACGCACGGTCTGCAGCCGTAGCGTCCAGGGTGCCGGTCGGCACGGGCTCGCATAGCTCCTTGCCGCCCTTGTGGGCTGGCTCATGATTAGCGTGCCGCCGCCGTCCGGCACCCGCGCGGTGTGGCTCGACAGAGGCATGAACGTGTGTGACCGCTACTTCAAGTCAGGGTGCCCACCGCATACTTCGCCACTTCGAGTACAGGCCGGGATGCGCGTGATCACGATCGGGATCGACCCCCACAAGTCTTCTCACACCGCCGTCGCCATCGATGCCGCAGGCCACAAGACCGGCCAGCGGCGCTTCGTCGTCAATGCCGGCACCTTCACGCAGCTGATGCGCTGGTGCGAGCAGTGGCCCGAGCGCCGCTTCGCCGTCGAAGGCGCCAGCGGGCTGGGCCGCACCCTCGCCCAGCAACTGGCTGCCGCGGGCGAGGACGTCGTGGACGTCCCCTCCACCCTGTCTGCTCGCGCACGCCTGCTGGCCACCGGAGGGGACCGCAAGACCGACCCCGCCGACGCCCTGCACGTCGCCCAGGTCGCGCTCTTCCGGCAGGACCTGCGCAAGGTCATCCCGGAGGACCAGTCCACCATCCTCCGATTGCTCACAGACCGTCATGACGACCTGGTCAACGAGCGAACCCGCACCACCAACCGCCTCCACGCCGTCCTGCGCGACCTGCTGCCCGGCGGAGCCCCAATCGGCCTGTCGGCGGACAAGGCCGCCACGCTCATGAAGGGCATCCGCCCGATAACCGCCACCGACAACTGCCGCCGCGACATAGCCCGCGACCTCTTGGCCGACCTCCGTAGGCTGGACCGGCAGGTCAAGGAGAACGAGGCTCAGATGCGCGATGCCTTGGCCGCGTCCCGGACCACGCTGACCTCGCTGCCAGGCCTGGGCACCGTGCTCGCCGCGAGAGTCCTCGGCCACATCGGAGACATCGGCCGCTTCCCGACCGAGCACCACTTTGCCAGCTACGTCGGGGCGGCACCGTTGGACGCCTCCAGCGGGAAGAACGTCCGGCACCGGCTCAACACCGGCGGAAACCGTGCCCTGAACTCGGCACTCCACATCATCGCGGTCTGCCAGATCCGCAGTCCCGGCCGCGGCCAGGACTACTACCTGCGCAAGATCGCAGAAGGCAAGACGCCTGCCGAGGCTCGCCGTGCCTTGAAGCGACGCCTCTCCAACGTCGTCTACCGGATCATGAAGCGAGACCATCGCGTCCATCTCGCAACCACAGCTTGACACACAGAGGCGCTAATCAGCGGCCGAGTCGTCGTGAGACACCGGGCAGCAGCTGCTTGACATAGGAGCAAGCGGACGTGACCCGTCGTGGTGGTGGTTCAGTTGGGTGGTGTACGGGTGATGGATCGGTTCCGGATGGGTGTACTGAGGGGCGGTCGGGCAGCGCGGCGTTGTCCGGTCGCGCTCACTTGCCAGATGGCGAGGAGCAGAAGCGTGCCGGTTTCGGCGAGGAGGCTGAGGACGGCTTGTGGTGCCGGTTGCAGACCGCGCTCGGTGAATCCGAACACGCCAACGGTGCGCGAAGCGGTGAAGCCGCCGAGGGCGCCGAGCGCGACGCCTGCCTCGGAGATCCTCAGCAGCAGGGGCGGTGTCCCGATCAGCAGCAGGGCAGCGAGGGCGAAGGACGCGCTGGCCTGGAGCAGGAACAGGGGGCCAATGATGTGGATGAAGCGGTACCCGTCGATGTAGAGCTGGGCGTGGATGTATCCGCCCGCGGCGAGCGTTGCGGCGGTCGCCGCCCGCAGGGTGGGGGCGAGGAATCTTTGAGTGCTCATGCCAGCCTCTGGTCCTTGACGGCCAGTTCGCGGTCGCCTTGGCGGTAGCCGACGCTGCGGATGCCGAGTGCGTCTCTGAGCTGCCGGGCGGGGACGACCTGGGGCGTGGGGGCGGGGGCGCGGCCCGGCTTGGGCAGCGGGTAGGCGGTGGTGGTGGCGGAGTGGAAGGTGATGTTGCCCTCTGTCTTGGTGAACAGCTGGTGTACGTGCCCATTGAGACAGGTGACGGAGGAGAAGCGGCGCAGGAGTGCGATGACCTTGAGGGCGTCGTCGGTGCTCCAGCCCCACTTCGGGTACATGGCGAACAGTGGGATGTGGCTAAAGACCACGACGGGGGTGTCCGATGGCAGTCCCGCCAGGTCCTTGCGTACGAAGTCGATCTGCGCGTTGCCGAGGTGCCCGAGTTTCTCCAGGCTCAGGGTGTTGACCAGGGCGATGAAGTGCACGCCGTGGGTGTCGAAGCTGTACCAGCCGTCGCCGAGCGTGCCCATGCCGAAGGTCCGCCGGTAGGCACGGCCCGCATCGCCGATGGAGTCGTGCTCGCCCGGTACGGTGAAGACGCGGTCTGTCTTCATTCCGGTCATCATCTGCTTGACCTGGTCGAACTGCCCGGCCGTGGACAGGTGGGTCAGGTCGCCGCTGTGCATGACGAAGTCCGGTCTGAATCCGAGTGAGTTGACCTGGTTGATCGCTTCGTTGAACGAACCGGCCACGTCCATGTTCGCCGGGCCCTGGAACCCGATATGGCTGTCGGAGACCTGCACGAACCGCAGCGCGCCGCTTCCCACTGCGACGGCCCTGGCGGCAGCCCCGGCGTTGGTGTCCCGGGAGTCCGCGATGTGACTGATCACCTCTCCGCTGGCCACAGTCAGCACCACCGCGCCGCCGAACCACCCCGCGTGCCGCATGAGTTGACGCCGAGTCATACCGTGTTCCGTTTCGGGCCGACCGGCGTCGTCGGCCGGTGTACCGTCGTGACGGTCGTAGTAGTCGGTCATCGGGTCACCTCCACGGTGGCGGTCATGAACGGATGGATGGTGCAGAGGTAGGCGTAGGTGCCGGGTTTGGTGAACGTGTAGCTGTAGGTGGCGTGGGTGGTCAGGGCGGCCGAGTGCAGGGGACCGGCCGATGCGGCGCTGGTGACGGTGTGGGCGTCGGTGTCCTGGTTCGTCCATGTCACCGTCGTGCCCGCTCTGACCTTCAGCGTGGTCGGGGAGAATGCGAAGTTCTTGATCGCGACGGCATTCCCGGTCACCGGCGCAGCCGCCGCGCCCGCGCTCGAGGTACTCATGGGCATGCTCATGCTGGGCATCGGGGAGGCGCCGGGAGCGGCGTTCGCCGTTTTCCCCGACCCCGTGGCCCCGGGCGTTCCGGCCGCCTGGTGCTGACCCGGACCGGGTGTGATGGCGACGGCCCCGGCGGACGAGGAATGCGACGACTGGCCGCATGAGATGAGGAGCCCCAGTGCACCGGCAGTGGCGATGGTGGCGACGGCCAGCCCGGCCGCAGCACGGGATCGCCGAGTTGGTGGGCGAAGGTTCACGTACATGATGTCCGTTCCTCACTGATCAGGCGGAGACGGGAACTGCGCCGGCTCGGGCGCACGCAACCGCAGAGATGTGGTGGATGCCGCGTTCATGGGCACGCGCCCCTCACGAACTCAGCGAGCGAGCCTGGGTGCTGCCCCGTGCCGACTGCCCGCCTCGAGGTGCTCCGCGCTGCGCATCCGCCCTGCCACGCCACGAAGATGAAGGCGGCACGCGGCAGTTCCCTCGAGCAGGCAGCCGCGAGCGACTCGGGGCAGGTCGGCGTCGCCCATACGGGTGATGCGCACACTGGCCCGGATGGGGCTCTGCCCTGGTCGCCGCACAGCCGCCGATCACTGTGCGTAGCGCTATCGACGTGGTGTGTGCTGGACATCGGTCGGGGCTACAGAGCGGCACCGGCTTCGATGCACGGGGGCAGGGGAGCGGGGCGGGTGGCGAGAGCGCGTGCGTCGCGTGGTGCATTTCGGTCACCCCTGTTCCATCCCTTGCCGTAGGGGAAGCGATGAGGAGTTGCGCGTAAGCCGGTTCTTGTTCGCCTCCACGGACGGCGTGGCTCCTGCGGTTCGATGGATACGCACCTTTTATGGGACTTCATGGGATCGCTGCAGTTCAGCCGACCCCGGATCCGCGCATGCTTGATCATGGCGAGGCCGTAACGTCGCAAGGGCGTACCGCCTGTAGCACTCACAGTGTGTGACCGGCACGGAGCTGCTCGTACAGGACAAAGCGACGCATATGCCTGATGATCGTCTTATGCCCTGGAGTCTGCGAAAGCGTGGTTCAAGGACCGATCCGGATCGCTCCGCGCACCGTGTCTCTGATAGAGGGACCCTCTCGACCGCAGATGAGGAACTGCTGCGCGCTCTGTACGCGGAGCACGCAGGAGCCCTGTTCCACTACGTGCTGCGACTGACCTCAGGAGACTGGCAATGGGCAGAGGACGTGGTACAGGAGACACTGCTGCGAGCGTGGCAGCATCCCGCCGCGTTCGACCCCGGACGCGGCCCGGCCCGGGCATGGCTGTGTACGGTCGCTCGACACCTGGTCATCGATGCCCACCGGGCCCGGCAGTCCAGGCCGGCCGAGGCCGGCGGCGATGTGCTGGAGCGAGTCGCCGAGCAGAAGCCGGGCAAGGACGAGATCGAGCAGGCGCTCCAGAGCTGGGCGGTTGCCGAAGCCGTCCGGTCACTGCCCCTGGACCATCGCGCCGTCCTGCTGGAGACCTACTACCGGGGCCGGACCATGGCGGAGGCCGCACAGGTGCTGGGCATCCCGCTGGGCACAGTGAAGTCGCGGACGTACTACGCCCTGCACGCCCTGCGGCTGGCGCTGCAGGAACGGGGGATCGAGCCATGACCGTGGCGGGCAGGAGGCGGCGACCATGACCGCGGAGCACGACGCCCTCCGGCTGACGCTGGGAGGTTACGTCTTGGGCACGCTGCCCTCGGCGGAAATGGAACAGGTGCGCATCCACCTCGCGGCATGCACCGAATGCCGGGCCGAACACGCCCAGCTGGCGGGATTGCCTGCGCTGCTGGCGACGGTGACCGAAGCCGAAGCCTCGGGCCAGACGGTGCCGGCGGCCGAATCGGACCTGACCGACCGGCTGATGGCACGGGCAGCCGAAAGCGTGCAGGGCTCCCCGCTGCCCGAACGGCCCGCCGCGCCCGCGGTGTCGAAGACCCCAGAGGGGGGTGTGCTGGAGAGACTGCTCCAGCAGGCTGCGGCCAGGCGCCGCAGGTCTTGGCGTCTGCAACTGGCCGGCGCTGCAGTCTCGCTGACGTTCATCGCGGCAGCGGCCGGTGGCACATGGCTGGCGGCCATCGGATCCGTGGGCAGTCAGGCGAGGCCGCCCGGGCCGACCGCGCCGACCGTCTGGCGCACCTTCTCCGGGAGCGATCCCACCACCGGCGTCTCCGCCTCAGTGAAGGTCTCGCCCTCTGCCTGGGGCAGTGTCCTGCAGATCTCCGCAGGAGGGGCACCCGCCGGAATCACCTGTCGGCTGCAGGCGGTCGGGCCCGGCGGGGCCAGGACGGACGGCGCTACCTGGCGGGCAGGCGAGTACCCTCCCGGCACCACGATCCCAGGAGCGGTCGCCATGGCTCCGGGAGCCATCGAGCACTTCGAGATCCTCGCAGGCAACGGTCAGAAGCTGGTCACCATCCGAGCGTGAGGCCAGATCATGGCGGTCATGTCACTGGGCGGCCGGTCGCCCAGTGACATGACGGCAGCAGCAGGGCGTGAGGATTGGTGGCACAAGAGGCCAAGACGACGTCGCCTTCGAAAGGCCGGGCGCTCCGCGGCGAGGGACCCCGATCATTCGACAAGCACCGGGCCGCCTCAAGACCGGTGAACCGAGCTGGAGGGCCGCGCACAGGACGTCCAGCTGATGGTCATGGAAGAGGTGTCGTGGGGCACTGGCCTGCTTCCGTCACGCGACCTCCGCAGGGGCCGGTCGGCCATCCCGCGCCGGGCCCCCTGGGTGCCGGCCGCGTACACGGTCGGGCACGGCCGTGCGAAAAGGGGGGGCGGCGGCATACATCTTCGCTTCCGCCGGAGGAGGCGAAAACCGACACCCTGGCCCCTCTCGCGACGCGCCGACGGTTTCCGGGCCCTGGTCACTCTCGCCCCCGCTCCGTCGAACCGGCCCAGTCCGCAGCTGACTTCATGCATGAGCGGGCCGACGGGGCGCGCACGACTCTTCTTTTCCCGAAGTCCGTACAACCCGGAGAAGAGGATCCATCACGTCTGCACGCGGAGGACCGCGATCCAGCCGAAATGCACGCACGGACGTCCGTCCCTGTCTACGGCGCGACGCTTCCACGGGGTCGTCCGGAAGACCACGGGCGAGGGGACCGAGCTGCCGGTGCCCAGTCCGGCCGCGCAACAGCGTGCTCTGGACAGAGGCAGCTGAGCCCAGACAGGCGCCGACATTGACATGACTCGCAGGAATCGGAACGAAAAAGGCAAAAAGCTCGAACCATCCGGCATGTGTCGTCCGTGGAACTGATTGAGCGCGCCCACGCAGGATCAGGATCCGGCCTACCGACCACCCCCGAATTGCTTGCGGTCACCCCGTTCCGGTCTCCGCACATCGACAGAAGAGCCAGAAGACCATGTTCGTGACCGATTCCCCCAGCCCGACTGCACTGCTCGGCCGGCCCTGTCGCCGCCATGCACTGCTCACCCTGCCGGCGCAGGAGGCGCACGTCTCCGCCGCTCGTCACTTCGCAGCCGATTTGCTGGAGACCTGGAGTGTGCCCGCGGGTGAGCGGGACTCCGCCATTCTCATCGTCGACGAACTCGCCGCCAACGCTGCCCAGTACGGCCATGAGCGCATGACCCTGCTGCTCGCCCTCGACCACGAAACTCTGCACATCGTGGTCACCGACTCCGGCGCGGCCGTGGAGCGTCATCGCCCTGGCATCGCCTCCGACGAACACGGCCGTGGCACCGGCATCGTCCAGTTCCTTGCCCAGTCGACCGAGATTCGCCAGACACGCAGCGGCCGCGAAGTCCGCGCCTGCCTGAGGTGCTCGCCATGACCGGGCCGGACGCTCCGCACGAGCTGCGACCCCCCGCCGGGGCCGGCACTGCAGCACAGCGACGGACCACAGGGGGCGGCCGCGGCGAAGGGCCACCCGACACCCCCGCCGAGTGGTCCTTCGCGACCCACAAGCCGTGTCCCATCGACGGCTGCCCGGGGCCGGCCCAGGTGCCCATGCGGTCCGCGGCCCGCCCATCGGCACTCGATCGCGGCGGCCCCCACCACGACACGGTGCTGTGTCAACGCTGCGGCGCCGGCCCCTGCGTACCGGCGGAGGTGTGAGCGTGGACGTCACCCCGAACAGCGGCAAGGGCATCGACGCCCCGCCCCCGCACGAGGCATATACGCATGCGCCAGATCTGCGCCGCGAGATGCACCAAGTGCTGGCCCCCGGAGCCGAACGCGCCTGGCTGCTACGCCGGAAGGTCCTCATGGATCGCAGGGCCCTGGAGGACCCCGGCCCCGTCGCAGCTGCCGCAGAACCCGCCGAGCAACTCGTCCTCCACGACCGCCGCCATCTCGTCCTGGCTGCCGGCCCGCACCGCCCCGACACCATCACGCTCGCGTGGCCGACACAGACGAGCCACGCGCATGACCGCCAGTTGTCACAGCCCGCCACCAGCGACAAGGAGCTACAGAACATGGGTGGAAAGCAGAAGACACTCGCCATACTCGCCGGAGCCGCGCTGGCAGCCGGACTCGCCGGCCCGGCCTTCGGGTCCACCACCGCTCACTCGCCAGCCCTGCGCACGGCCGCGACGAGGTCGGGGATGTCGGTCGTGGAGTGGAACCGTGAGCTCATCACCATCCTCAGCGATCCGAAGGCGCAGCCGTCCACCGTCCAGCCCACGCGCAGCTTCGCGCTCCTCCAGGCCGCCGAGTACGACGCCGTGGTATCGATCACCCGGGCCGGCCCCGCCTACGTGTTCTCGGTGTCGGCGCCAGGAGGCGCTCGTGCGGATGCCGCAGCGGACCAGGCAGCCCACGATGTGCTGGTCGCCCTGTACCCGGCCAAGCGCGCAGGCGTGGACCAGGCGGCTGAGCAGCCAGCTGTCCGCGATTCCGAGTGGCCCGGGCAAGCAGGCGGGCATTGGTGTGGGAGCCGAGGTCGCCCGCCGACTGATCAGCCTGCGGTCCAACGACGGGTCCTCAGCCAAGCCACCGCGGTTCCGCCCCGGCGACAAGGCCGGTGACTACCGGCCCACCCCGCCCAACTTCCCGACACCGGTGTTCACCAACTGGGGCTCGCTCAAGCCGTTCGTGCTGACGAGCGGACGCCAGTTCCGCCCGGCACCGCCGCTCGCTGTGAGCGGCGCCGCGTACGCCACCGCCTTGAACGAGGTCAAGAGCCTGGGGAGCAAGACCAGCACCACCCGCACTCCCGATCAGACGGCAGCCGCGAAGTTCTGGGCGGCGGCACCCGTATGGAACGTCTGGAACCAGATCGCGCAGAACCTCGTCACCTCCCAGAACGCGAACCTGGAAAAGGCGGTGAAGGTCTTCGCACGGCTCGACCTGTCCCTCGCCGACACCGCGATCGCGATGTACGACGCCAAGTATGTCTACCACCTCTGGCGGCCCGTGACCGCCATCCGGCTCGGCGGTACGCACTACAACCCGAGCATCGTCGGCGATCCCAGCTGGACCCCTCTGCTGCCGACCGCACCGGATCCGTCCTATCCCGGCGCTCACGGCGCTCTCAGCCAGGCTGCGGCAACGACGCTCGCCGGACTCTACGGGGCGCGGCATCATTTCGCGGTGACCTCGAAGGGCGTCACTCGAACCTTCGCCGGCTTCCAGGACGCCGCCACCGAAGCGTGGCTCAGCCGGATCTGGTCCGGTCAGCACACCTCCCTCGACAACCACGCGGGCCAGCAACTCGGCACCCAGGTGGCCGACTTCGTGGCAGGTCGGCTCTGACCGCACCGCCACGCTACAACCATGGACATGGTAGGGCCGAGAAGCCAGTGGTCCCGGTGCATCGGGTACCACTGGCTCGGGCCACGCTCAGAGGGCGGCCATCCTCCGCGCCGAGGGCCCGCAGCTGCCGGCCGGCAGGCCGGATGTCTGCCCACAGGAAGTCCTGGCTTCCTGTCACCGCGACGCATTGACTGAATGACTGTCGTGGTCGGACCCACCCGGTCGCCCCAGGTCGCTGAGCGCGGGCTCGCCCATGTCACATGATCGTCGTCTCGATCGACTACCGGCTCGGCGCTTCGGCTGTCTGCACTCCCCGGGGATCCCCGAAGGCAACCTCGGCGTCTCCGAGCAGCTGGCGGCGCTGCGGTGGGTGCGGGACGACATCGCCTCGTTCGGCGGGGCACACCGGCCATGTCACCCTGGCCGGCAGTCCCGCGAGCGCCCAAGGCGCGCAGTGCCTGCTGGGCATGCCCGGGACCGAAGGCCTGTTCCACGGTGCCATCGTGAACAGCACCCCGGCAGGGCTGAGCCTCGGCGAGGCCGACCACGCCAAACGCGCCGCCGAGCGTTTCCTCTCCCGGCTCGACACGAATCCGCGCGACGCCCCGGTGTCGGACATCCTGGGCGCCCAGAGCGCCGTCGCCCGAGAGGCCGCCGTCAGGCTCGGGCTCAACTCCGTCCACCGTTCGTGCCGGTCGCGGGCGTAGGCCCGCTCCCGGACCGCGCAGCCTGGACCGAAGTTGTCACCCGCCGGGCACCCGGCCTGGACGTCACCATCGGCATCACCGAACGGGAGATGGTCGCCTTCCACGCCATGAACCCGGTGCCGCGCCGGGTGCGCGAGGTCCCCGTCCCGGGCTCCGCGCTCGCCGCTGACGGCGTGGAACACGCCGCGAGGGAGTTCGCCTTCGCCCGTCCCTCCCGTAAGCCGGCCGTACAGCTCAGTGAGGGCGCCCGCGTATGGGCCTACCGGTTCGACGCCGCCGCCCCCGACTCCGTCTTCGGCGCCGCCCACTGCATCGAACTGCGCTTCCTCTTCGGCACCGACGTCGACTGGGCCGACGCCCCCATGCTCGCCGGCGCCCGCCCGCAGGACATCGAATCCCTCGGCCGCCGTGTGTGCCCCGCCTGGCTCGGCTTCATCCGCACCGGCACCCCCACCACCGACACCCCCTGGCCGCAGCACACAGCGCATTCCTCCTCCACTTACCACTGGCAAGCTGAAGCCCCATGGTCACGGGACACGTGCCCGATGCACCGCCGACGTCTGCGGACGTGAAGCGAGGCTCGCAGCCGCACCGAGTGCCTGGTGCGCACACACGCCGCCCGGCCCCATGGCCGTCGCCCGACAGCCGTATGCCGGACTGCTATGGGCGAGTTCCGGCGGGACGTCGAGCAGCCGTGCGAGGCGCCCGAGCGGGGCCGTCACGCTCGCCGGTCGGGTACCCGGAAGTCTGCGTCACAGTCAGGGCCGGGGCATTGGCACGCCGGACAGCGGGGGCGCCTCCACCCCCCGGCGGCAGTACGGCGCGTTCCAGTCGCCCGCGGACGTGATCAGCGAAGGCGAGCTCGCCGGCCTCCCAAGACCGCGTGGGTCACGGCCTCGGGCCGGACCATGATCAACGATCGGTCCGGCGTGGGTCCGTCGTCGCCATGGCGTGAACCATCAGGATCATCAGTTACACGAGGAACAACCGACAGCATGTCGTTCCTCCCGGCTTGGAGGAGCTTTTCATGCCTGCAGAACTGGACGGATCCACCGCTCTTGTCACCGGCGCTACCGCCGGCATCGGCCGGGCCGTGGCCCTGCGCCTGGCAGCGTCGGGAGCCTCGGTCATCGTCCACGGGCGGGACGAGCAGCGGGGTGCGGAGACCGTCAAAGAGATCGCTGCCGCAGGCGGGAAGGCTCGATTCGTTGCTGCGGATCTGAATAGCTCTGAAGATGTCCTGCGTCTTGCCGCTGAAGCAGGCGAGGTGGACGTTCTGATCAACAACGCCGGTATCTACCGGTTCGCCAGTACGCCGGACACCACCGCCGAGATGTTCGACGCTCAGATGGCCGTCAACTCACGCGCGCCGATGCTCCTGGTCGGTGCCCTCGCTCCGGGAATGGCTGCGCGGGGGCGTGGCGTCATCGTGAATGTGAGTACAGCGGCGGCTACTACGCCGGTGCGGGAATCGGGTGCTTACGGGGCCTCCAAAGCTGCACTCGAACTTCTCACACGAGTATGGGCTGACGAGTTCGGCGCCCAGGGCGTCCGCGTGAACGCCGTGGCTCCGGGCCCTGTCCATACCCCCGGGACGGAGGAGATGGGAGGTGAAACCCTCCAGGCGATCGGGCGAACCACCGTACTGGGGCGGGTCGCAGACCCTGAAGAAATCGCGGAAGCGGTTCTGTTCCTTGTTTCGTCCCGCGCCAGCTACATCACCGGCGCGGTTCTCGAGGCACGCGGCGGACAGCTCGCGATCGGATGACTTTGGGCTGGGCCGCGATGGATATGCCAAACCCGACGCCCGTGCCCACGATGTCTGCCTCGACCCGCAAAGAAGCTGTTTCTGATCCTGGCGTGAGCAGTTGACGCGGACGCGACGTACGGCGGTGCGTCCGCGCAGCCCCCGGCCGGACCGCCCCGCCTCAGGGACCACGGGGCGATGCGAGCGGAGCGGCTGCGCTCCTGCGTCCGTCCCGATCGAAGTTGGCGCATGATCCGCATATCAGGGTGCACGCATGGCGTGTTTCCTGCGCCGTCGATCCAGATATGGCGGCGAATTGCCGAACGGCTTCTACAACAGTCTCGTCAGCGACACCTTCGAAACGCTGCGAGCTGAGGGAGAAGACGATGTCTGATCACGGAGCCGACCTGCTGATCCGCGCCGGCGCGGTGCACACCCTGGTGCCCGGCCAGGTCCCGCAGCGGGCCCTGGCGGTGCGCGGCGACCGGATCGCGGCCGTGTCCGCCGACCCGCACGGCCTCGACTACCTGGTCACGGAGAAGACCGAGGTCCGCGACCTGCCCGGCGCGACCGTGCTGCCCGCCTTCGACGACACCCACACCCACCTGATCTTCGCCGCGCTCGGCGCCCAGGACGTCCCCGTCCACCAGGCCCGCACCATCCCCGAGTTCCTCGACCTGATCCGGCAGCGGGCCGGGGCCACCCCCGAGGGCGAGTGGATCCGCACCACCACCAACTGGCAGGAACTCAACCTGGCCGAGCGCCGCATGCCCACCGCGCCCGAACTCGACACGGCCACCGAGCGGCACCCGGTTCTGGTCAAGCGCGGCGGCCACAACGACGTCGTCAACAGCTACGCGCTGCGCCTCGCGGGCATCACCGAGGACACCCCCGTACCGCCCGGGGGCACCATCGGCCGTGACGCCGACGGCAAGCTGGACGGCCGGCTGATCGACAACGCCCTGCACCTGGTGGAGCGCCTGGTCCCAGCCCCTGACCGGGCCGAGCGCATCGAAGGACTCCGCATCGCCACCCGCGACTATGCCGCCACCGGCATCGGTACCGTGCGGGACTGCGCGGTCACCCCCGAGGACTACCGGGTGCTCCAAGCCGCCCGCGAGGCGGGCGCGCTGCACATCAGGGTGCGCGCACTGATCTCGGCGCTCGGCATGACCAGCGCGGCCCAGGTGGAGGACCTCCTCGACACCATGGAGGAGTGGCGCGACAACTCCGACCCATACCTGTCCGTGTGGGGCGTGAAGTTCGGCCTCGACGGCGGCCTGGAGGCCGGCGCCACCGAGGAGCCGTACGCCTGTGACCACTCCTTCTCCGGGATGCTGATCTGGGAGCCGGACGCGCTGGTCGAGGCGGTCGAGGCGGTGGTCCGGCGCGGCTGGCGGGTCGGCACGCACGCCTACGGCGACCGCGCGGTCCGCACCCTCCTCGACGTCTACGAACGCGTCCTGCAGCGCAACCCCGGCCTGCCCGCCGGCAGCCTGGTCATGGAGCACGGTGGCCTCGCCGGCCCCGAGCAGCGCGCCCGCGCCGTCGCTTTCGGCATCCCCGTCACCATCCAGCAGCCCCTGCTGCACGACACCGCCGAGGTCGAGGAGGGCTTCTGGGGCCCGGAACGCGTCGCCCGCCTCTTTCCGGCCCGCGGCTGGATCGACCTGGGCGCCCAGGTCAGCGCGGGTTCCGACTTCCCGGTCGGCCAGTTCGGCGCGATGCGCTCGGTGTGGGGCATGACCACGAGGCAGACGGTCATCGGCGTCAAGGGACCCGAGCACGCGATCAGCTACAACGAGGCCCTCACCCTGCACACCACCCGGGCGGCCCACCTCACGGGCGAGTCCCATCTGCGCGGCACCTTGACCGCGGGCCGCTGGGCTGACTTCACGATCTGGGACCAAGAGCCCGCCCATTGCCCCGGCGATGCCCTGCGCGACCTCCACCCCACCCACACCTTCGTCGGCGGACGCCTGGTCGCCCCCACCGGAATCCGATAAGCGGGGATCGGGCGTCGGCCCCGAACCCTTGGCTACCGCGGGCACAAGCGCCCGCGGTTGCCAACTGCCCGTGGTGATCAGTCCACTTTGTGGTCAGTGGCCCTGTCCTGACCGCGCGCGTGCCCGTTGGATGAACCCACCTGCTTCCGCCGTGTGCGAGACGCGCAGAATCCGCTGAAGCCGCTACCGGGAGGCCCTCGATGACCACGCCGGGCACTCGCTGGTTCGCACAGGTCGACGTGTTCTCCACGATCCCCTACAGCGGCAATCCGGTCGAGGTGCTCCTGGATGGGACCGGCCTGAGCGATGAGGAGATGCAGCGCCTGGCGCGCTGGACGAACCTTTCCGAGACCACGTTCGTGCTGCCCTCCACCACCCCCGAGGCGGACTACCTGCTGCGGATCTTCACCCCGGCAGGCGAGCTGCCGTTCGCCGGGCACCCTACTCTCGGCTCCGCCCGCGCCTGGATGGGGTGGCGGTAAGAGCCCTGTCACCGATCCTGCTGGCCTATTCGGTCACGCGGCGAGGGAGAGCTTGAGGCGGGCAAGGTGACTGACGCGGGTGCGGTCGAGCGGGTGGCCGTTCCACCAGGCATCGAGGCGAATGAGGTTGAGAGCAACGGCGGAGAATACGTGCTCCAGGTGGGTCTTCTGGAGACCGAGGTAGCGGGCACGTCTCATCCCGGTGACCGCGACGGCCTGGTGGATGGTTCCCTCGATGCCCGCGCGGGTTCCGTACTTGGCTCGCCACTGCTCGTCGCCCTGCTGGAGGCGGGCATGGTCGAGGACTTCTTGAACCTCGCGGGGCTGGAGGGAGAGAGTCCGGCCGCCGGTCTTCGAGCGGGTGCACTGGTCGCGCACCGGGCAGGGACGGCATGTCTCCTTGTCGAACTTGATGACGATGGCCTTGGTGCCGCGCAGGGTGGCGGGGCTCCACCAGGTGCTGGCGTCCCCGCGTGGGCAGGTGGCCTGCCGCTTGTCCCAGTCGATGGTGAACGCGGTGCGGTCGAAACCGGCGCCAGCACGTGCCTGGGGTGAGCTGTTCATCAGGACCGGGGTGACCAGGGTGACCCCGAAGTTCTTCTTGACGCCCACGATCAACTCGGCGGAGGCGTAACCGGAGTCGAGGAAGTGCTCGGCGGGCAGGAGATCGCGGGCGGCGAGCATGTGATGGACCGGTTCGGTCATTTCCGCGTCGGTCACTGTGGCGTCGGTGGTCGCGATGCCGGTGATCAAGCGCGGCGACGGTCCATCGGCTCCGGGGATCAGCGCCTGGCCGTCGGCAGCCGGGTCCTGGTCATCGGGATCATCGCAGGACTCGCTGATGTGGATCTTGTAGCCGGTCCACCAGGAGCCCTGTTTGAGGCCGTAGCGGGCGTCGGTGTCGTACGGAGAGGCCAGCCGCAGTCTGCCGGGCGGGAGGTCCTTGCTCTCCCGCCGCTTCACCTCCGCTCCGGCTTCGGACACGGTGCGGTGGTAGTTCTGCACCCACATCGCGCGCAGGACCTGCACCGCCGGGAGTTCGCGCAGTCAAGCCGGGGCGTCAGGGGCATGCACCGCCTCCAGCAGCGCGAACCCGTCCCGTCCGTAGACCAGGGCCATCTCCTCGCGCTTGCTCGCGGAGGCCGGCGGATGCCAGGAGTGAGTCCGCGGGCCGTTGCGTTCGGCCCATTCCCGAACGGACACCGCCTGGGTCAGCCAGTCCGGGGCCGCGCAGGCCAGCGCCTCCAGCGTGGTCCGCAGTGTCTCCCCGGCCAGTTCCAGCCTGTTCAAGTCGCGCACTGCCGCCAACACGCGGGTGGAGTCTGTACGCTGCCTGCCTCCGGCCTTCACCACCGCGGTCTGCGGTGAGGCGGCCACTGACCCTCCTCGGACTCGGCTGACCGGCACCGCTCCGACATCACCCGACTTTGCACTCACACTGGGCCGAGTGGGGTGCGGGACGCACGCCACGCAAGATGGTCGAGCGGATCGTCGAGTCCGCACCACGAACGTCGGCGGTTGCGGCCGCGTGTGTGTCTTGAGGCGGCTTGATGCTGTTGTCCAGGTCGGTGAGAAGACGCTCGACATCGGTGATCAGCGATCCATAGACATGCCAGGCGTCCAGCTTGCCCCATGCCCCCCGCTCGATGAGATCGGTCAGCGTTGCGTGCCAGGCCAGCATGCGCTGGATCGCTGTGCGCAACTGCTCTCGGGCATCGGTTGGCGCCGAACAGGCCGCCATCCCGACAGCGGCGTACGTGAGGAACACCTGTCCTGCCAACTCAAGTGCCTCCCCGTATCGAACGGCGAAGCCCCGCTTCACGCCATGGTCCGCGTCGTGGTCGACGTTGTCGGCCAGGGTCCTGGCGATGCCGCGCACCTGGAACGACGCCGTGTGGAGAACTTCCAAGATGTATTCGTGGACCGGGGACATGTGCTGTCGGCGCGCGGTTGTCCGGGCGTTCCAGCGCAGGCTCTCAGCTCCCTTCTGCACCTCCTCACGAGCGTCCGCGGTTTGCTGCTCCAGGTCTCGTGCCCTCTCCAGCCAGATGTGCGCGTGGCTCGGCGACCGCCCTTCCCCCAAGGAGCGGCCCATGTCCCGCAGGAGCGTGCCCGTGCAGCGCGCCAGACTGCGCACGGCGGCATCAGACTGGCTGAGGTATGTGGGTGGGAGGACCAAGGCGTTCACCGCAACTCCCACCGCGGCGCCGGCGAGGGTGGAGACCGCCGGGAAGACCACATGTCCCATCGGAGCCGCGGCGGCAGCCGTCAGCGTGATCACCGCAGTCGATGCGACTTGGAGCCGGTCCTCGCCGTTACGGCGGCCGCCGGTGAGGAGTACCACCGTCAGGACAGCCACGATGGCTCCCGAGGTGGCCCCCAGCAGCCAGGCAGCCACGACAGCCAGGGACACTCCTGACACCTGGATCGCCACCCGGCGCACGGCATGGACCACTGAGCTGTACACCGTGGACGCATTGACCATGACCAGTGCAGCGGCGACGCCCAGGAACTGTTGCTGCCCCGGTAGCCACAGGGCGATGAGCTGCCACGTGAGCACTGCCGCGATCAGGCTTTTCACGCCATGATGCATGAGGTGATCATCCTTGCTCGCACGGGTCGCACTGATCCGTCGCGATACTGCCGTCCAGACCCGCGGTATGACTGCTGCGCGTCTGTGTCGCCAGCCAAGGAGAATATGATCCATATGGCGGAGAATGTCATATTTGGTCCTTATCTTCAGTGGCGCGCTTCACAGAGTCGGCTCGGGTTACGGCGGTGCGTGTGGCGGCGAAGGCGGCCGGCGGCTGGCCGGGCCTGGCCGCCGAGGGCTGACCGGCTCCCCGGGCGTGCGCCGTGAGCCGCAGGCGCGGTTTGGGGCCGTGGAGTCCGCTCCGGGGGAGGGGCTGTGAGGAAGTGGCTGGTGGGGCCCTCGTACGTGTGTGTCCGCCACGTCTCCGGCGTGCCCTGGGTGTGCCTGGATTGCGTCCTGGGCGCGCCGGCTCATTTCCCGGCTGTCGGTGTCTTCCGGTCCCGGATGAGGCGCTGTGCGGCCCGAGATCGACTCCTGGACCGATCGCACTCCGTCCGTGCCGTGAGAGGGGTCACATCCTGAATTCGAGGGGCCCCTCATGTTAGATTGCATGGATGAGACACGAGCACGTCCTGCCCGCGCCCCAGGCGCCGGCCAAGCCGCTGCGCCGCGACGCGCAGCGCAACAGGGATGCGATCGTGGCCGCCGCCCGCAGGGCCTTTGCCGAGCAGGGGCTGGATGCTTCCCTGGAGGGCGTTGCCCGCGAGGCAGGCGTCGCGATCGGGACGCTCTACCGGCACTTTCCCCGCAGGCTCGACCTGGTCGAAGAGCTTTTCACCGCGAAGTTCACGGAGCTGCTGGCCGCGGCTGAAGAGGCCGCGGCCATGGACGACGCCTGGGAAGGGTTCTGCCACTACCTGGAAAAGCTCTGTGAACTACAGGCCTCTGACTGCGCCTTCAACGACCTGGTCTCGGCCCGTCTGCCCCTCCATGCGCTCGGCAGGGGGATGTTTGAGCGTGCGAAAGAACGGGGCGCTCAGATCTTCCGTAACGCCCAGGAACAGGGTGTCCTCCGTGACGATGTCACACCGGAAGACCTTGCTTTCGTGATCTGGTCCCAGGCCGGGATCATCCAGGCCACACGTGCCGTCGCCCCCAACGCCTGGCGCCGGCACCTTCACCTGCTGCTCGACGCCTTCCGCGCTCAGTGTGCCCACGAGCTGCCGGAGCCGCCGCTGACCGCCCAGCAGGTCGACCAGACCCTCACCACTCTCGAGTGCCCCGAAGAGGAATGCCGCGAGTGCGGCGAGGAGGCGTGAGCCGCGGCAGGTGAGGTCGCCGGGCAGCAGAACGCACGGCGAGCCCGGTGCCGTCGTCGGCATCGG
The DNA here is from genome assembly GCF_042269865.1 of Streptomyces sp. NPDC055966. NCBI lineage: Bacteria > Bacillati > Actinomycetota > Actinomycetes > Kitasatosporales > Streptomycetaceae > Streptomyces > Streptomyces sp. NPDC055966. The sequence goes on along the minus strand of NZ_JBHJYK010000030.1, from coordinate 25,501 downwards.
GCTCGCTGAGACCCGCTGGGGCGTCACGATCCAGGGGAGGTGTTCAGTTTTCCGCCAGCAACTGTGCCAGTTCGGCGTCCAGGTCGAGCCGGCTGGATTCGGCCCCCGGCGGCACCACGGACCGCGTCTCGCGCAGGAAGGATTCCACGCTCTGCGCGGGGAACTCGAGCAGGGCCGATCCCGAGGGCGAACGGAGTTCGACGAACACCACGTCCCGTCCCGAGTCGACCGCCGGCCGCATGCGCACGTCACCGTGCCCGGTGTGCTCGCTCAGAGCCTGAGTCAGCATGTCGCGGCTGAAGAACCACTCGACCGTTTGACTCTGGCTCAGAGGGGAGGCGAACACGGCACGGACGGCATAGGGGTCATCCGCCTCGTACCGCAGTGCCGCACACATCGGCACCGACAGGTCGTGGGACACCACAAGCTGCACGGGCAGCTCGTACGCCACGGTTCTGAGCGATCTCACTGTCTCTCACTCCCGCATCCCGCGCGCCCGGCACTGTGATCGCTCCCCGCGTGCTTCGAGGCACCGGGATGTAGCGGCACCGTCGGTCCAACCAGTGGCGTCGGAAGACGGGAGCAGTGCACGCGGGTCCTGTGTGGTGGCCTCGTTCGGCCAGGAAGCGATGTCATCGGACCAGGTCCGAAATCGGCTCGGCGAGCGGTCGGGTTTTTGGGCCCCCACCCCACGACCCCCCGCCCCACGGTTGGGCGGCGGAAAAACACACCGGTTTGCAGGGGCGCCCC
>NZ_JBHJYK010000030.1:0-24741 GCF_042269865.1 Streptomyces sp. NPDC055966 | reverse complement strand
CCGGCCCCCGGCGGCCTGTGGCGGGGGCTCTTGGCGCCCGCCCCCGTCCGCTCCGCTGGCCACGTCGTTGCGGCTCGTCAAACCGACCGTGATGGCCTGCGGCCGCATCAGCTCTGGTGCAGATACCAGGCGACCTGGTCCAGGTACCAGCGGTCGCCGCCGACGCCGTACCACGTCGTTGCCTCCTCCCAACGGTGCCCGTCCCAGACGTACAGGTGGCGGCCGTCCCAACGCTCTTCCCAGGTGCGGTAGTGATGGCGGCCGTCGTGGTGACCTTGGCCGTCGTCGTTCGTGTACCAGCCGCGGGGGGCGTCCCAGCCGTTGTCCTGTTCCGCGTGGTGACCGCTCCCGTATCCGTCCTCGCGGTGGTCATCACGGTCGCTGCCGGTAGCGAAGGCGGCGATTGAGGACTGCGTGTGCTCCGCGGGGTCCGGGGCCGTCGCTGCTGATGCCGAGCCGCTGGCTCCGAGAAGGGCTCCGCCTGCCAGTGCCGTGGAAGCAACAGCGATCGAGACGCGCCTGATCCACCTGTTCATAGTCATTTCCTTGTGATGTGCCGCGAGTCCGCCGATGTGGCGACCGCTGTCATGTCCGTGTTGTGCGATCCGGAAATCCCGGATCAGCCGGGTGCCGAGCTGCGGGAGACATCCGGAGGGGGTCCTCATGTTCGGCTCTGCCCAGCGTACCCGAGGGGTGCCTCATGTTTACGGTGAAGCCCATCACAGCGCACAGGAAGGGAGCGGCTGGCGCGAGCGGTGCGTATACGGGCAAGACAGCGGACCCCGGCCCTGACCTGCTTCGACGGAGATCCGGGAGCAGGCATCGAGTCCCCGGAAGCATGTCCAGTGCCGATGGGTCGATGGGAGAGGGGGGAGCAGCGCTGCTGCGTGGGCTGGTGTCGTCGAGGCGGGCCCGGGGCCCAATCGTGAGCCGAAGGCGGGCTGGTCAGCTGGGCCTCCACGGCGGCGATGCCGGGAAGACGCGGGAGCAGGTCCAGGGTGTAGAGGGAGAGAGCCGGCGGGTCGCGGGTGGCGACGATGGCGCGTATGTCGTGGCCGGCGGCCGCATGCTCGATCGTGGGCATGTGCGGGTGGGTGCTCAGCGCCCGGGTGACCCCGGCGGCGGCCCCCGCAGCGCAGTCGATCACGAGGAAGGCCGCCTCGGTCCGCCCCCGCTGTTCATGTCCCCGGTTGGCATGCCCGTACTCCTCGACTCCGGCGTTCGCACGGGAGCCGACATCATCAAGGCTCGTCGTGACCACCACTGCCGTCGGCCGCCCCTACGCGTACGGCCTCGCCCACGGCGGTGAGGACAGCTTCGTCCAGGTCCTGCGGACAGAGGGACGGCGTCGAGGGAGACTACGGCGCTGAACTGGTACGCGACTGCTGTGTCGGACGGACAGCTACGACGTCGGGGCGATCTCCCAGAAGGTGGCGCGGGTCCTGCCGTTCCACACTCACTCCCGGGCGCTTGCCGCGGCGGACAGCTGTCTCTCAGACATCAACGTCAAGGCCGTCAATCTCCCGCTCTGCAAGTGCCTCTGCGTCTGCCGCGACAGGATCCGTGCGTACGCGAGCACCGTGCCGTCCCCGACCGTGGACGGCTACCTCAAGGTGTCTCGAACGCCGTCGCTCAGGGCTGCACCGCGGCCAAGGTGCACAACGGCGCCCCGTACGGCCTGCCCCGGCTGCCGCGTCCGCCCCATCACGAGACCGACGACGCCTCACCACGTAGGACGCGGTCTTGGGTGCCGAACGGGGGGCGCGGGCCGGGCTGGTTCGGGTGCCCTGGGCAGTCATGGACCGGTGCTTGCCCGTGTCAGGTGCGCAGGAGCCGCAGGTCGATCGCGTAGGCCATGACCTTCATGCCTTCGTCGTCGGGGTGGATGTGGTCCCCCGAGTCGTAGGCCGGGTTGAGGGCGGCTGGATTCGCGGGGTCGCGCATGGTCTTGTCGAAGTCGACGACGCCGTCGAACGCGCCGCTGGTGCGGATCCACTGGTTGACGCTCTGGCGGATCGCCTCGGCGGCGCGCGTGTAGTAGCCGTTGCCCTCGTCGGGCATCAGAGTGGCGCCGATGACGTCGACGTGGGCGGCGTGCGCCTCGCCGATCAGGGTGCGGTAGCCGTTGATGAGGTCCCGGGCCGTCAGCGGCTGGCCGGTGGGGCCGGCGTTGTTTCCGATGTCGTTGATGCCTTCGAAGAGGATCACGTCCTTGACGCCTGGCTGACCGAGGGCGTCGTGCCCGAAGCGCTTGAGGGCGCTGACCCCCTGCCACAGGTTCGGGACGTCGGTGAGGACCCGGTTGCCGCCGATGCCGGCGTCGACGACACCCAGTTTCCGCGGGCCCGGTCGGGCGCCCAGTCGGCGTCCGAGGAAGTCGGGCCACCGGGTGTAGGTGCCGGTCGAGGAATGGTAGCCGTCGGTGATGGAGTCGCCGAAGGCGACGACGGTGCCCCGCGCGGTCGATGACAGGACGTCAAATCCCGCCAGGTAGTACCACGAGGTCGTGGTGGTGCCGAACGAGGCGGCGGTGTCGTCGCCGGCGTGGTTGCCGGAGGCGATGTAGGTGGTGTCGAAGGCGTCGGAGTGCCAGGTCGACGTTCCCGTCGTGCCGGGGGCGTAGAGGCTGACGAGCAGGTTCTCCCCGGCGCTGACCGAGATCGGGATGATGTCGCTGACGGCCTCGGCGCCGGCGGGGATCGTGACGTGGCGGGAGGCGCCGAAGGTGATGTTCCGGATGGTGCCGCGCGTCGCCTCGCCACCGCTCGCCTGGACCGCCATGTCCGCCTCGGTGACGTCGAGCGGCGTGGTGCTGTACCGGTTGGACAGGGTGATGCGTGCGCCCGAGCCCGCGACGCTGCTGTGCACCACCATCCGGATGGTCCGGTTACTGAAGGACGGACCGCCGGTCGTCATGCTGGGCGACCAGGCACTGACCCGGGTGCCCTTGCTCTGCGACGAGGACGTGGCGGCGCTTGCCGCGTTCGCGGTGCTCAACGGGACGACCGTCAGGGCCACGCTGGTCAGCGCGCCGAACACGGTCGTCAGGGTTCTGCGGCGTGGCCGTCGACAAGCCGCCACGCCTTCCTTGTCGGGGGACATCGTCGATCTCCATTCTTCTCGTCGTCCGCGGTGGACTCGGCTCACCGGCTCCGGCTGTGCTGCCCCGGGGGTACGCGGGGCGGCATCGTCCCTTGTGCACCCGCGAAGACGTGCCGCGCGCCGCGGACACCATGAATTGCTTCTTCCGGAACCGACTGGGGAGCGGCCTCAGCCGAAGTTGCCCAGCGTGACGGACTGGCCGGGCTTGAGGCTGATCTTCCGCGAGGCTCCGCCCGTGAAGACAGTCGTGTTACGGCCACCGACGCTCTTCAGCGTCACCTGAGTGACCTTGCCGTTCTTCCACCTGAGGTCGGCGACGAAGCCGCCGCGGACACCGACGCCGGACACCGAGCCGGATGCCGCCCACGCGGCGGGCAGGGCGGGCAGCAACTCCACGTGACCCGGCCGCGAATAGACCAGCATCTCGATGATCGCCGAGGGGGTGCCGAAGTTGGCGTCGATCTGGAAGATACCGCGGCCTCCCCCCATATCCATGATGTCGAAGAGGTTCGGTGCCGTGCCGTTGCTGCCGCCCGCCGACGGCTTCAGGTTGTTGACGACGAGTTGGTAGGCCTTCTCCGGGTTCTTCAGCCGCGACCAGCACAGGCTGCGCCAGGCGTTGGACCAGCCGTAACTGTTCATGCCGCGGGCCGTCAGGAGAGCCGTCGCGCCGGCGAGGATGTCCTTCGGCGTGGAGTCGTCCGGGCGGATCCGGTCGCCGGGGAAGAGGCCGAAGAGCGGGGAGAGGTGCCGATGGGTGGTCTCGCCGAGGTTGTCGGGAGACATCCACTCCTCCAGCCAGCCGGTCGTTGGGCTGACCACCGGCAGGTACAGGCGCTGACGCAGACCGTCGACGGTCGCGCCGTAGGAGGTGTCCCTGCCGAGTACCTGGGTCGCGGTGTGGTAGTTGCCGAAGAGGTTCCACACCAGTTCCTGGGCGTAGGTGATGCCCTTGGCGTCCTGCGGACCCTGCTCGGGGGACCAGTCGCAGTCGTCGACGAGGACCTCGCGCGAGACTCCGGAGGCGTCGGTGACCGTCGTGGTGACGAGGCGGGCCTCCCAGAACGCCACGGCGCCCTTGACGAGGGGATAGATCCTTTCGAGGTAGGCGCGGTCCTGGGTGAACTCGTAGTGCTCGAACAGGCTCTGGCAGAGCCAGGCGTTGGCGCCCGGGTGCCACCACCAACCGCTGCCGCCGTATGGGTTGGTGGAGAAGGCCACGGCCCAACCGGCCACCTTTCCACTGGAGTTGCGATACCTGTTGGTGGAGCTGTTGAACAACCGCTGGGTGACGTCCGTCCATGAGGACAGCTGCGCGAGGCAGTAGTCCGCGAAGGCGTCGAAGCAGTCGGACAGGCCTGCCCGGTCGGCCATCCAGTAGTTCATCTGGACGTTGATGTCGGTGTGGTAGTCGCCCATCCAGTCCGGGTTGTTGCCGTCCAGCCACGGACCTTGCAGGCCCATCGGCAGGGTGCCCCGCGACCCGGAGATCATCAGGTACCGGCCGAACTGAAGGTAGGCGGCCTCCAGTTCCGGGTCGGGGACGTTGTCCCGGTAGCGAGCCTGCACCCGCTGCCAGGTGTCCAGCCTGCGCTGTGCTGTGGACGACGTGCCGAGATGGATGTCGAGCTGCTCGAACACCGGGCGGAAGTCGGCTACGTGGGTGTACAGCAGCGTGCTCGCGGAGTGACCGGCCGCGTTCAGGACCTTCGTCCGTGCCAGGCGCTCCGGGGCCAGGGACGGGTCGCGGAAGCCGGCAGCAGCGTCGGGCGCGTAGTCGGTGCCGCCGCTGACCACGACGGTGAGATCCTTGCAGCCTCTGAAGGAGATCGCCGTACCCTCGACGACGACCTTGCCGGTGCTGCTGTGCGCCGTCACGGCGGCGCCGTACTTCAGGCCGTTGGCGAACGAGGCGCCGAACGAGGCGTAGCGGCGGGCGCTGTCGGCGGTGGTGGACTCGCCGTGGGTGCCGGCGAGGGAGACGGTACCGGTGTAGGTGCCGCCGCCCCGCTGGGAGAAGTACAGGACGATGACGTCGTCGGGGCGGCTGGCGAAGATCTGCCGCTGGTAGGTGACGCCGGACAGGTCGTACGACGCGCTGACAAGGCCCTGTGCCAGGTCCAGGGTGCGACGGTAGTGGTCGACGGAGCCGAGGTCGTGCGCGGGGATGTCGACGGTGAGCTCGGCCAGCAGGGTGAGGGAGCCGAAGTCGTCGCGCCCGTAGGGGAACTGGCCGTCGCTCTGGAGGGTGTCGTTGCGACCGCCGGTCCACAGAGAGGCATCGGTGATGGTCAGCAGCTCGCTGGAGGGGTCGTTGCTCGCGAGCGCGCCGAGGCGCCCGTTCCCGACCGGCAGACCCTGCTGGATCATCGAGTTGGAGTCGCCGGGAGCCTGCCACCACAGCTGGTTCTTCGCGGCGGCGGCCGCGGACAGCAGGGGCGAGGACGTGGGGCGCAAGGGGGCCGCGGAGGCGGTGAAGACGGGGAGACCGCCGAGGGCGGCGGCCGTCCCGGCTGCGGCGGCAAGGGCGAGGAAGCCCCTGCGGCTCGGGTGGTTGTCGCGCGATTCGGTGTGCTGGGTGTCCATGGTGTGCACTCCATGTCCGGGGAACGGCGCATGCGGGAAGGACGGACGGGGGCCGTCGGGCGCTGGGTGAGGCGAGCACGGCGGGCGTACGCCCGGGTGGTGCGGGAGGTGAGTACGGCGGGCGTGCCACCCCGTGTGCTCCGAGACCGTGGGGGGCGGGACGGTCCAGGGCGCGGGCCCCGGGTCGTGTCGGAGCCGGGACCCGCGGGAGGGGTCAGGGGGACTTGGGTACGTCGATCCTGTCGATGTCGGGCGAGTAGTCCCAGCCGCTGTCGAAGGTGATGGTGTTGGAGCCCGCCTTCAGGCCCAGTTGGACGGTGACCGTTTCGACCGTGTTCCAGTCGCCCGTGGAGGGGAACTTCAGGCTGGTGCCGTTGCCGCTGTTGGAGTAGACGGTCACCGAGCGGGGGTCGCCGCTGACGTAGGCGACCCTGATGGTGTAGATGCCGTTCTTCTTCACCTTGACGTCGTTGAACTGGAGCTTGCTGTCGAGGTAGAGGTTGCCGACCTTCTTGCCGCCCGAACAGGCGTCGCAGGTGGCGACGGAGGCGTTCCCGGTGAGGGTGTTGTCCGCGGACTCGGCCTCGTAAGCGGTGGCCGCAAGCCGAGCTCCGCCGGGCCTGACGGTGAGCAGCCGGGAGCCGTGTGCGGGCAGCGTCGCGGTGATCCTGTTCTTGTATGTGCCGAGGTTCTGGTGGTTCCACAGATCGCGTACGGAGGCGGTGCCGGTGAACCCGAAGGATGCCCAGTTGGCGGTGACGGAGGCCGGCGAGTTGCCGAGGTTGAAGAGGGCGACGGTGTAGCTGCCGTCGGAGTTCTTGGTCCCCCAGACCTGCTCGTTGCCCATCGGGGTGACGGGACGTGCGACGGGGGAGTCGTTCTGGTCGACGCCGATGACTTCCTGGTTGGTCAGCAGGGAGAGGCCGTAGCTGTCCAGCCTGGTGAGGTCGTCACCGGTGAACAGAGGCGACTTGTTGATGGCCCACAGGGTCAGGTAGCTCTGCCGCTCGGCATTGGTGAGGCCGTCCATGGCCCCGTTGCCGACGTCGATGGCGTCGAGGTCGTTCCAGCCGCCCGGGCCTGCCTCGCGGCTCCAGGCGGGGGCGTCGTCCCACCGGTCGTTGACTGAGTTCTCCCAGGTGACGAGGGTCTTGCAGTAGCACTCCACGTCGGTGTCGATGCGCCAGCCGTTGGCGTACTTCTTCCAGTCGGCGGCGTGGCCCCTGTCGAGGGACCAGGACAGCTCCAGGTGGAGGGGGCGACCGGTGTCGGCGATGGCCTTGTGCCAGGCGGCGACGTCCGGGACGTTGTTGTAGTTGTCACCGGACTTGAACGAGCCGGGGCCCACCCCGTCCAGCTTCAGGAAGTCATAGCCCCAGTCCGCGAGCATCTGCGCCTGGGAGTCGATGTACTTCTGCGCGCAGGGGTTGTCGAAGTTCAGCTTGTAGGCGCTGTCCCAGCCGTTGGTGGTGCGTAGGTCCGGGTAGACGATGTCCGCGGTGGTGCAGCCGGGGGCGTTCCATATCGGCGCCTTGCCGTCGCCGTACGCACCCTTCTCCAGGCCGACGGGGAGGTAGATGCCGGCCTTGAGCCCCTTGGAGTGGATGTGGTCGGCGACGGACTTCATGCCGTGGGGGAACCGGACGGGGTCGGGGGTCTGCCGGCCGTACTGGTCGAACTCGGACGTCCAGTTGCGGTCCATCCACCAGCCGGCGTCGATGTTGACGTAGGTGTAGCCGTACTTCTTCAGCGTGGTGGCGAGGGCGTCCGTCTGCTTCAGGACGTTCGCCTCGGTGAGGTAGCTGTAGTTGCCGTCCGGGTTCAGGCCCGGGTACTGGGAGGACTGCATGCTCCAGCTGGACCAGCCCATGTACGGCTTGGCCGCCAGGCCGGAGGTGGTGTCCGCCGTGGTCGCGGCCGAGGTGGTGGCTGCGATCGGGGACTTGCCGGCGGCGGCCGTGGCCCCGGTGGCGGCGGCGGGGACCGCTGTGGCGAGTCCGGCCGAGACGGCCAGGACCAGCGTGGCTCTGATGGTACGGCGTGGGAAGCGGGGGAGAGCCTCGCGCAGGGCTCTGTAGGGGGATGACCGCATGGGTCGCCTCCTGGCGGCGGGGTGAGAGGAATGGTGCGGTGCTACCCGGTGGGGGACGGGCGTCGGTGAGCTCGCTGATGAACCGTCGCCGCAGCGTGAAGTGCACCAGGAGCGTGGGAATCGCGTTGCCCTGTAGGCAGGTGGGCATGCGCGTGCGGAAGGTGTCGCGAGGTACCGCGTGTGCCCGTGCCGTGAGGCCGCTGTCCTTCTGAAAGGGCCCCGCGCGATGGGTGGCGAGAGTGGGCACGGCCAGGGTGGCGGCCGACACCGGACAGCCCGTGGAGCACTGTGCGGCGGCCGGCTCCTGGCGGCGGTCTACGGGCTGCGGCTCTGCAACGTCATCGCTACTCCTCACTCCTCGTACGTGTCCGACGCCATGAAGGACTGGATCGCGGTGGCCGCGGCCCCGCGCGCCCACTCATCGAAGGGCAGCGGACGTGTGAGCACGGCACACTGCGAAGCGGTACCGAAGGCGGAAGCGGCGAACGCGTCCCGGACGCCTTCGGCGAAGAGGTCGTAGGCGGCCAGGCCCTCGCCGGAGATGATCACCCTTTCGGGCCCGAAGATGTTCACCAGGGAGCCGATGGCCTTGCCGATGGCTTCGCCTGCCTGCGCGTAGACCGCGCGCACCCTCGCGTCTCCGCCGTGGGCCAGGTCCAGCGCCTCGGCCGCGTCGGTCACCGGCTTGCCCGTCGCCGCGCGCACTGCGCGCAGTATCGCGGGGTCCGCCGCGATCGCCTCCACGCACCCCCGGTTGCCGCAGTGGCAAAGCGGGCCGAGCGGGTCGAGGGACAGATGCCCGATTTCGCCGGCCACGCCGTGCGCGCCCGACACCACCCGGCCGTGCACCACCAGGCCGCAGCCGACGCCGGCGCCCACGGTCACCAGGGCGAAGTCCGACAGTCCGACACCGGCGCCGAACCAGTGCTCGGCGACCGTGAGCGCCCGCACGTCGTTGTCGACCGTGACCGGCAGTCCGGTCGTGGTCCCCGCGAGTTCCGCGAGGGGCACGTCCCGCCACTCAAGGAAGGGCGAGTAGCGGACCACGCCGTCCGCGCGGTCCACGTCCCCCGAGATCGCGATGCCCAGTCCCCGTACGCTCTCACCGAATCCGTCGGCCTCGGTGAGCAACTCCTGTACCAGCGCCGTGATGGCGGGGAGCACCGCTCCCGGCTCGCGGCCCGTGAGGGGCTCGTGCCGGGAGATCCGGATACGGCAACACAGGTCGGCCAGCACGGCGATGATCTCGTCGCCCGTCACCTTGATCCCGATGAACAGCGCCCTGCCCCCGTCCACCCACACCAGGTTGGCCGGGCGTCCCACCGACGGCCGCGCCTCTTCGTCCACGCCCTCGACGAGATAGCCGAGTTCCATCAGCGGACGGACCGCCTTGGTGACCGCTGCCGGAGAAAGCCTGGTCCGCCGCCCGACCTCGGCCCGGGTGAGCGGTCCGTGGGAGAGCAGGGTGGTGAAGACCAGGGAAGCGGCCGGCGTCATCGCCGGGACCGCCTCGTGAGAGGGGGTCGAGCGCATGGCCGGAAACTTAGGGAGGTTATTTTTCGCTGTCAATAAAGAAAGCACTGTCTTTTTCAAGACTATGAGTTGATCAGGAAGAACCTGTAATCCAGAGACCCTGGGCGGGCGTTGGCGCGGGATCCAAGGCAGGGTTGGCTGCGGCCTGCTCCTGCGCGGCACTCTCTGAACGTGAGGACCCATGTCTGCCGTCTACGGGGAGGTGCTCGATGCGGCCCGCGGTTTGACGGCCGGGCTCAGCGTGCACGAACGGGCCGGCGTCTTCGGCGGCACGGCCGTGAACGCCTACCGGCTGCACGTGCCGTGGCGTTGCCGACGCCTGCCCCGTCGTCCACCCGGACGATGGCCGTCTGTGGAATCTCACACCGCTGACCGCGGTTGTCACCGCTGAGTTGCCCGGCTCGGACGGCTCAGGGCAACGCCCTCACCTCGTTTAACTACCTTCGTCCCGACAGCCCCGGAGCATCAGGAGCAGGAGGACGGATGCCACCGCACGACAGTTTCTCCGGTTCTGTTCGCCAGGTCCTTTCGGACAGCGGCCATGGTCATGGATCATGAGATCGCTCCCGGCGCACGCGTGGGCATCGAGGCTCTGTCGCGTGCTCTCGCGTTTCGCCCACGCCCGTCCATGAGGCGCTGGCCAGGCTTGAGTCGGACGGACTTGCGGTGAAGAGGTCCCTCTCCGGGTACCGGGCGACGGAGTTGCTGACCCGCGAGGGCCTTGAGGAGCTCTTCGAAATGCGACTCCTCCTGGAACCGAGAGCGGCGGCGCTCGCGGCCGTCAGCGCAACCGAGGAGCAACTCGATGCCATCGAGCGGCTCGTGGAGGAGATGCAGACTCATCCTGGGCCGTCGGGACGGTACGCGGACTACCGCGACTTCGCCGCACTCGACCAGCGTTTTCACGACGCGATCGCGGCGGCCTCGCATCGTCCGCTGCTCGCCGATGCGGTAGGGCGGCTCCACTCCCATCTGCATGTCTTTCGCCTCACGAGTGGCAGGGGCGCCGACGACCCCACGCTGGCGGAGCACAAACGTGTCGTACGCGCGATCCTGCGCCGCAAGCACGACCGTGCCGCGGAAGCCATGACGGACCACCTCACACGCAGCCTTCAGCGCCAGCTCAGCCAGGGGCCGAAGGCCTGACCGGGGTCCCGGCGGTCCGGGAACCGCACTTCGAGTCCCGTTTTTAAGTTAATTAGCAATTAATATTGACAGGCTTCAGGGGTCTGGGCACAGTTTCCGCCGTGGCACCGACCCCCGGTACGACCGGAGCGGGGTGCCCCGTGCCCCCAACTCTCGGGAGAACTCAGTGGCTTCGCATCGTGCAGTGATGGTGCGTGTGTGGCGGACCGCGGCGACGCTCGGCGCCGTGGTACTGGTCGGGTCGGCCGTTCCGGCGGCCCACGCCGCGGACGACCAGGGTGCGCCGCAGTACTACGACAGCGGCCTCGCCCCCACGCCGTACATGGGATGGAACACCTATTACGGGCTCGGTGCCCCGACCGAGGACCAGGTCAAAAAGGTCGCCGACTACCTCGTCAGCAGCGGGCTGCGCGACAGCGGCTACAACATCGTCTGGCTGGACGGCGGTTGGCAGGCGGACCAGCCGCGTGACCCGGAGACGGGCCGGCTCGTGGCCAACCCCACGCGCTTCCCCTCCGGCATCCCGGCACTGGTGACGTACCTTCACAGGCGTGGCCTCAAGGCCGGCATCTACACCGACGCGGGCGAGTACGACGGCGGCAAGTGGTGCGGGCTCGGCAGCCGCGGCCACTACGAGCAGGACGCCCGCCAGTTCGCCGGCTGGAAGATCGATGCCGTCAAGGTGGACTTCCTCTGCGGCATCGGCGCCGGGCTCGACCCGGGCCCGGCCTTCAAGGAGTTCAGCGACGCGGTCGCCAAGTCCGGCCGGAAGATGCTGCTCAACCTGTGCAACCCGCTCACCGACGACTGGGGCATGCCGCACACCCCCGAGCAGGACGCGCACAACACCTTCGTCTACGGTCCGACGACCGCCGACTCCTGGCGCACCGGCACCGACATCGCCTGGGGTACCCCGACGGCGGGGGAGTGGCCGAACATCCTGCGCAACATGGATGCCAACGCCTGGCACCCCGAGGCCCAGGGCCCCGGTCACTGGAACGACCCGGACTACCTCATCCCGATGCGCAAGCTCGCCGATGGCGGCTACGAGCTCAACCAGGAGGAGTCCACCACCCAGTTCGTGATGTGGGCAGAGATGGCCTCGCCGCTGATGCTCGGCAGCGACCCGCGCACCCTGTCGCAGTCCATGCTCGACACCCTGCGCAACCCCGAGATCATCGCCGTCGACCAGGACCCGCTGGGCATCCAGGGCGCCCGCGTGGCCACCGACTCCGTCGGCGACGTCTACAGCAAGGTCCTTCAGGGCGCGGGCAAGCGGGCGGTCGTCCTGCTCAACCGCTCAGACCAGGCGCAGGACCGCACGGTGAGCTTCGCCGACGCCGGTCTGACGGGCAAGGTCGCCGTGCGCGACCTGCGGGCCCGCACCTCGCGCGGCACCTTCACCGGTTCGTACACCGTGCACGTGCCCGCGCACGGCACCGCGTTCCTCAAGCTGACCGGCACCGACGACGCACCGGGCGCGCAGTTGCCCGGCCGCTCCTCGGCGAGTCCGGCCCTGGTGCGCGACGGCGACACCCTGACCGTCTTCACCCGCGGTACGGACGGGTCGCTGCGGGCGCAGGCCGCGCGCGGCGGTGACTGGTCCGAGGCCCGTACCGCCGATCTGGGCGGCCCGACGCGCGGCCGTATCCTCGGCCAGCCCGCCGCGTACGCCTCGGCCGGCGGACGGATCGACGTCTTCGTCCGCGGTACCGACGACGCCGCCTACCGGCGCGTGTACGCGAACGGGCACTGGGGCCGCTGGCAGAGCCTCGGCGGCACGCTGACGGACGCGCCGACCGCGGCCTTCGCGGGCCCGGACGACTGGACGCTCCTCGCCCGGGGCGCGGACGGCAGGCTGTGGTCGCGCGGCCCGGTCTCCGGCTGGACCTCGCAGGGCGCCCCGCAGGACAGGGCGTTCTACGGCCGTCCGTCCGGTGTCGTGGACGACGCGGGCCGCCTGCACGTGGCCGTGCGCACCCCCGACGACTCGGTCTGGACGCGGACCCGCGACGCCTCCGGCGCCTGGTCGGACTGGACGGCCCTCGGCGGTACGACCAGCGGCAGCCCGACACTGGTGGCCTCCGGTGACACGGTGCGCCTGTACGCCCGTGCCGGTGACTACACGCTCTGGACGCGCAGTTGGACCGCGTCCGGCGGCTGGGCCGGCTGGAGCAAGGACGACGACTTCGTCAGCGGCGCCTTCGACGGTGCGATCGGTGCCGTGGCCGGGCCGGACGGTGGCGTGCTGGCCGCCTTCCGCGGAGTGGATGGGCGCGTCCACCAGACCGGGCTCTGAGCTTCGCGTTCACCCCGCAGCCTCAAGAAAATAAATTAGTAATTAATCTTGACCGGCTCCCTGACCCTGCGCCAGGCTGTGCCTGCCGCGCCCGGAGCCGGGCCGTCAGGGGGCCGCAAGCTCCGTTCCGTGGGCACCAAGGGAGTGCACAGATGACCGTCTTCAACGCCACCCGCCGCAGATTCCTCATGGGAACGGGCGCAGTCGGCGCCGGCGCGCTGCTCAGCGGCTGCGTCACCCAGAGCCCGTCCGCCTCTGGAGGAAAGCCCGGCGGCCCCGTGACCCTTCAGTCCAACCTCTCCTCGCCGCAGGCCAAGACCGCGATGCAGCAGCTCGTCGCCGCCTTCGACAAGCGCGGCGGCGCCAAGGCGCAGCTCAACACCGTCGCGTCGGAGACCTTCCGCACGCAGCTGCCGACGTACCTCACGTCGGCCAACCCGCCGGACGTCTACACCTGGTACCCCGGTTCCGTCGCCGAGTCGTACGCCAAGAAGGACCTGCTCCTCGACCTCGACGACATCTGGACGAAGCCCGAGCTCTCGGGCTACTCCGATGCGCTGAAGAAGCTGTGCACCTCGGCCTCCAGCGGCAAGAAGGTCTTCGTGCCCACCAGCTACTACTGGTGGGGCATGTTCTACCGGAAGTCCAACTTCGCGAAGTGGGGCGTGCAGGAGCCCAAGACCTGGGACGAGTTCCTCAACCTGTGCGACAAGCTCAAGAGCAAGGGTGTCGCGCCGATCGGCCTCGGCGCCGGCGGCGACACCCCGTGGGTCGCCTCCGCCTGGTTCGACTACCTCGACATCCGCGTCAACGGGGCCACGTACCACCGCGAACTCCTCGCCGGGAAGCACCGTTTCGACGACCCCGAGGTCCGCAGGGTCTTCGACAGGTGGGACGAGGTCCGCCCGTACTTCGACCCCAACGGCACGGCGATCCCCTTCCAGGACGCCACCACCGCCCTGCTCCAGGGCCGTACCGGCATGATGCTCATCGGCACCTTCTTCGCCGACGCCGCGCCCAAGGACGCTCTGGGCGACCTGGACTTCTTCCAGTTCCCGATCATCGACCCGAAGGTGCCGGTCGTCGAAGAGGCGCCCACCGACGGCTACTTCGCCAGCGCCCGCACCGAGCGCGCCGACGGCGTCAAGGAGCTGCTGCGCTACCTCGCCACCGCCGAGGCACAGGAGCTCTACCTCAAGAGCTCGTCCGGCACCACGCTGCCCACCCACCCGGACGCCAAGGACGCGGGCACCCCGCTCGTCCTCAAGGGCCGCAAGCTCATCGAGAGCGCCGCCGACGTGACGCAGTTCTTCAACCGGGACTCCAGCGACGCGCTCCAGCCGACCGCCGACACGGCGCTGGTGCACTACCTGGCCAAGCCCAAGGAGATCGGCTCCATCCTCACCACGTGGCAGCGCAGCGCACAGAAGATCTGGAGCCAGTGACGATGGCGCTGACCGGATCCGCACCTCGGTCCAGGGCCACTCGGGTGCCCCCGGTGGTCCTGGCCTTCGTCCTCGTCCCGCTGCTCGCCGAGGCGTTCTGGGTCTTCTGGCCGGCCCTCCAGGGCTTCTACCTCTCCCTGACGTCCTGGGACGGCCTGGCGGCACCGAAGTTCGTCGGCCTCGGCAACTACGGCGAGATGGTGCACGACACGGTCTTCCGCACCGCCGCGATCAACACGGTGCTGTGGCTGCTGCTCTTCGGCGGGCTCTCCGCCGTGCTCGGGCTCGGTGCCGCGATGCTGCTCCAGAAGGAGCGGCGCGGCATCGGGTTCTACCGGGCGGCGCTCTTCCTGCCGGTGGTCTTCTCGCTGGTCGCCACCGCGCTGGTGTGGCAGGCCATGTACCAGCCGGACGGACTGATCAACAACGTGCTTCAGGCCGTCGGTCTCGGCGGCTGGAAGCACGCCTGGCTCGCCGACCAGGACACCGCCTTCTACGCGGTGATCGTGCCCGCGCTGTGGCGCCAGGTCGGCTATGTGATGGTGCTGTACCTGGCAGGCCTCAAGGGCGTCGACCCCGCGCTCTACGAGGCGGCCAGGGTCGACGGCGCCACCCGCCGGCAGCAGTTCCGGTACATCACGCTTCCGCAGCTGCGCAGCGTCAACGTGGTGGTCCTGTCGGTGATCGTCATCGACTCGCTGCGCTCGTTCGACGTGGTGTGGGCGCTCACCCGCGGCGGCCCCTACCACTCCTCCGAACTGTTGAGCACCTACATGTACTCCACCGCGTTCCAGTCCCTGCGCCTGGGATACGGCTCCGCGCTCGCCGTCGTCATCTTCGTGCTGGCCTTCGGCGTCATCGTGAGCTACCTCGTGCGCGCCTTCCGGGAGGCCGACTGATGACCGCCACCCACGCCACCGCGCACACCGAGCGCCAGGCCGGCCCCGCCAAGGTCGCGGCGCGCCACCGCTCCGTCCTGGACAGCCGCAAGCTGCGCACCACCGGATTCCACCTCACCGCGGGACTGCTGTCCGCGCTGTGGCTGCTGCCGATCGTTCTCGTGCTCATCACCAGCACCCGGACGTTCGACGACATCGCCGCGCACGGGGTGGGCAGCTGGCCGCACTCGTTCACCTTCGACGGCTTCCGTCAGGCGTGGGTGGACGGCGGCCAGCAGCGTGCCCTCATCAACAGCATGCTGGTCACCATCCCCACCGTGGCGCTCTCGCTCGGCCTCGCCTCCATGGCGGCCTTCGCGCTCAGCCGCTACGACCTGGTTCTCCGGCGCGTCCTGCTGCTGGTCATGCTCGGCGGCAACCTGCTGCCCCCGCAGATCCTGCTGATCCCGGTCTCCAGGATGAGCGAAATACTCGGCATCTACGACCGGTTGTACGCCCTGGTCGGGGTGCAGGTCGGCTTCGGCGTCGGCTTCTACGTCTTCGTCCTGCACGGCTTCATGCGGGCGATCCCCGGCGAGATCCAGCAGGCCGCCGTCATCGACGGCGCGGGCCCCTGGCAGATCTACTGGCGGATCATCCTGCCGCTGGCCCGCCCGGCACTGGCCGCGCTGACCGCCCTGTCGTTCACCTGGATCTTCAACGACCTGCTGTGGGCCATCACGGTGCTGCGCACCGACAGCCAGATGCCCATCACCGCCTCGCTGATCGGACTCCAGGGCCAGTACGTGTCCATGTGGAACGTCATCGCGGCCGGTTCGGTGATCGCCGCCGCCCCGACGGTGGCCGTCTTCCTCCGCTTCCAGCGTCACTTCGTGGCCGGACTGAACCTCGGAGCCGTGAAGTGACCGCGTCCGACCGGTGGCTGCTGCGCACCGACACCACCACCTACGCCGTCACGCTCGGGGGCGACGGACGCTGGGCCGAACTCGCCGCCTGGGGGCCGCACGGCGCCGAGGACGGACCGTCGCCCCTGGACTGGTCGCGCCGCACCCACTTCATCACCCCCGCCGACACCGCCCCGGCCGAGTACATTCCGTACGGACTGCGGCCGTTCACCGGAGCCGACCTGGTAGCCTCCCGCCCCGGCGGCGACCGCGGCAGCTGGTGGCGGTTCGACGGCGCCACGCAGGACGGCGACCGCGCACTGCGCCTGGTGTTCGCCGACGACCTCCTCGGACTGCACACCACGCTGTGCTACGAGACGGTGCCCGGTACCGACGTCGTCCTGCGCTGGACGGAGCTCACCTGCACCAGTGACGACGAGGTGCGGCTGGAGCGCTTCGACTCCGCCGCCGTCAACGTGCCCGTCCAGGGCGGCGCGCGGCTGACCTATCTGGCCGGCCAGTGGTCGCAGGAGTTCCAGCTCAAGGACGTGGAACTGGAGCGCGGACGCTTCGAGCTGGAGAGCACCCAGGGCTCGGCGGGGCACGCCTACCACCCCTGGCTCGCCGTCCAGGACGCCGCCGCCCCCGCCGAGGGAGCCACCCCCACCTACGGCATCGCACTGGAGTGGTCCGGCAACTGGCGGATCACCGCCGACGCCGAGCCCGGCGGCGCGGTGCGCGTCCGCGCCGGCCGCGTGCCGCACGAGGGCGCCGTCCGCCTGGCCCCGGGCACCACCCTCGTCACGCCGCGCCTGGCCTGCGCCTTCAGCCCGGACGGTCTCGACGGCCTGGCTCGCGTCTGGCACCGCTACGAGCGGCAACTGACCGGCGAGCGGATCGACCGGCCCCGCAAGGTCCTCTACAACTCGTGGGAGGCCACCGGCTTCGACGTCGACGCCGCAGGCCAGCTGGAGCTCGCCAAGGCCGCCGCCGAGCTCGGCGCCGAACTCTTCGTCGTCGACGACGGCTGGTTCACCGGGCGCGCCGACGACACCGGCGGTCTCGGCGACTGGGACCCCGACCCGGCCGAATTCCCCGGCGGATTCGACCGGTTCGTCGAGGACGTCCGCGCCCTCGGCATGGACTTCGGCCTGTGGGTCGAGCCCGAGGGCGTCAGCCCGCGCTCGAAGCTCTACGCCGAGCACCCCGAGTGGGTGTACCGCATCGACGGCCGCCCGGTCACACTCGTGCGCAACCAGCTGCTGCTCGACCTCGGCCGTGAGGACGTCCAGGAGTTCGTCATCGGCACCCTGGACCGGCTGCTCGGCTCCCACGCCATCGGCTACCTCAAGTGGGACATGAACCGGCCGCCCACCGAACGCGGCCGCCCCGGCCACCCGGCGGGACCCGACCCGGAGCGGCAGGACCTCGACGCCGCGCACGTCGCCGGCTACCTCCGCGGGCTGGACCAGCTGCGCACCGCCCACCCGCACGTCACGGTCGAGGGCTGCGCCGGCGGCGGCGCCCGCGTCGAACACGCCACCATCGCCCGCACCGACGTGATGTGGCCCAGCGACAACACCGCGCCCATGGACCGACTGCGCATCCAGTACGGCTACCTCCACGCACACGCCCCGCACACCATGAGCTCCTGGGTCACCGACGCCCCCGGCGTCTTCGACCCCCGGCCGCGCTCGCTCGCCTTCCGCTTCGTCACCGCCATGGCCGGTGTGCTCGGTGTCGGCGCCGACATCCGCCATTGGACACCGGAGCAGCGTGCCGAGGCCGCGCGGTGGATCGCCCGCTACAAGGAGATCCGGGACGTCGTCCACCACGGCGAGGTCCGTCTGCTGGGCAGCCCCGACGACCCGACGTGCGGCGTCCAGTTTGAGGAACGCGGCGGTGCCCGGGTGGTGGTGACGGCATGGAACACCGGACCGCTGGACGGCGCGCCCCTGGTGCCCGGACGGCCCGCCCGGCTCCGCCTGCGGGGCCTCGCCCCGGAGTCCGTCTACACCGACACCGCCACCGGCACCCGCTACAGCGGCGCGTATCTGCTCCACTCGGGGCTGCCGTTCGCCTGGACCGCCGAACACGACGCGGAGCTGACCGTTCTGGCCCGTCGGTGACGACAGCGGAAGAATCTGCACCCCATCGGCCTCTCGAACAGGAGAAGATCCACCCCATGAATCCAGCCGCCCGCTTCACCAACCGCGTCGCCGTCGTCACGGGGGCCGCGTCGGGCATCGGCGCGGCCACCGCGGCTCGTCTCGCCGCGGAGGGCGCGGCCGTCGTCCTCGTCGACATCGCCGCCGAGCGCGGCGAGGAGAGTGCCGAGCGGCTGCGCAAGGACGGGGCCCGGACCCTCTTCGTCGCCGCCGACGTCGCGAGCGAGGACGACTGGCAGCGGGTGATCACCGCCGCGCACGGCTTCGGGCCCGTGGGCGTCCTGGTGAGCAACGCGTACACGGTGGCCGTCGCACCGGCCCACGAGGCCACTCTCGCCTCCTGGGAGCGCCAGCTCTCGGTCAATCTCACCGGTGCCTTCCTCGGGGTCAAGGCGGCACTGCCGGACCTGCGCGCGCACGGCGGGGCCGTGGTGCTCGTCTCCTCCGTGCACGCGCACCGGGGCATCCCCGGCCATCCGGCGTACGCGGCGAGCAAGGGCGCCCTGCTCTCGCTGTGCGGTCAACTCGCCGTCGAGTACGGCCCGGACGTCCGGGTCAACGCGGTGCTGCCGGGGCCGATCCTGACCGCCGCCTGGGACCGGGTGCCGCAGGCCGACCGCGAGCTCAGCGTCGCGCAGACCGCGGCCCGCCGTTTCGGCACCCCCGAGGAGGTCGCCGCCGCCGTCGCCTTCCTCGCCGCCGACGAAGCCTCCTACATCACCGGATCGAGCCTGCTCGTGGACGGCGGCTGGAGCGTCACCAAGGCCTCGGCCTGACAGAGCCGACCGCTTCAGCCCCCATCGAACGGCAAGAAAGGCATAGAACATGACGCCATACGCGCGCCGCGGAGTGCACGGCCAGACCGTGGAGACCCTCGCCCGCCGGGTGCTCAGCGGCGAGATCCCCGAGGGAGCGACGCTCGACATGGCGGCCCTGCAGAGTGAGCTGGACGTCAGCCTGACGGCCCTGCGCGAGTCCCTGAAGGTGCTCGCGGCCAAGGGCATGGTCGACGCCCGGCAGAAGCGCGGCACCTTCGTCAGGCCCCGTTCCGACTGGAACCTGCTCGACGCCGACGTGCTGCGCTGGCAGTTCGCCGAGAGCAGCGGCACCGGTGCCGACCTCGCACTGCTGCGCAACCTCGGCGAGGTCCGCGGCATCATCGAACCCGCGGCCGTACGCCTCGCGGCGGACCGGCGCACCGACGCCGACCTGGAGGCGCTGGAGGCCGCGCTGACCGCCATGGGCCAGGGGGGCGGCGCGAGCGACGCCGTCGAGGCCGACCTCGCCTTCCACCGGGCACTGCTCGCGGCCACCCACAACGAACTGCTGGAACGCATGGAGATGGTCATCGAGTCGGGCCTCGCCCAGCGCGACCAGCTCGTGCACAGCGCCCCGCACAGCGAGGACCCGGTCCCCAGCCACCGCGCCGTCCTCGACGCCGTGCGCGACCGGGCCCCGGACGCCGCCGAACTCGCCATGCGCGCCCTGCTCGACCAGGCGACGCGCGATCTCGACAAGGTCAGCGGCCCGCAGGCGTCCGAGGGCGTGGACGCTTCACCCGAGAAAAAGGACGGCCGGACACAGTGAAGATCGCGCGCGTCGAGACCTTTCTCATCCCGCCCCGCTGGCTGTTCTGCCGCATCGAGACCGACGACGGCGTCGTCGGCTGGGGCGAGCCGGTGGTGGAGGGCAGGGCCGAGGTGGTCCGGTCGGCCGTCGAGGTGCTGGCGGAGTACCTGGTGGGCCAGGACCCGCTGCGCATCCAGGACCACTGGCAGGTGCTGAGCAAGGGCGGCTTCTATCGAGGCGGCCCGGTCCTCTCCAGCGCCGTCGCCGGCATCGACCAGGCCCTGTGGGACATCGCCGGCCGCGCCCTCGGGGTGCCGGTGCACACCCTGCTCGGCGGACCGGTCCGCGACACGGTACGGGTGTACGCCTGGGTCGGCGGCGACGAACCCGAGCGACTCAAGGAGGAGGTCACCGCCCAGGTGGAGGCCGGCTTCACCGCCGTCAAGATGAACGCCGCCGGACGCACTCCGCCGATCGGCAGCCCCGCCGAGACGGCCGCCGTCGTCGAGCGCGTGGCGGCCGCCCGCGAGGCCCTGGGCCCGCACCGCGACGTCGCCGTCGACTTCCACGGCCGCTTCGCCGCCGCCAACGCGCGCCGCGTGCTGCACGAGATAGCCCCGCTGCACCCGCTGTTCGTGGAGGAGCCCGTCCTGCCCGAGCAGGCCCACCTGCTGCCGGGCCTGGTCGCCGCCTCGCCGGTGCCGCTCGCCACCGGTGAACGGCTCTACGGGCGAGCCGAGTTCCTCCCGGCTCTGACCGCGGGCGTCGCCGTGGCCCAGCCGGACCTGTCGCACGCCGGCGGGATATCGGAGGTCACCCGGATCGCGTCGCTCGCCGAGACCTTCGGGGCTCATCTGGCGCCGCACTGCCCGCTCGGCCCCGTCGCGCTGGCCGCCAGCCTCCAGGTCGCCTTCGCCACGCCCAACTTCCTGATCCAGGAGCAGAGCCGGGGCATCCACTACAACAAGGACGCCGACCTGCTGTCCTACCTGGTCGACACCGAGCCCTTCCGCTTCGTCGACGGCCAGGCGCACCGCACCGCACTGCCCGGACTCGGCATCGCCGTCGACGAGGACGCGGTGCGCGCAGCCGACCGGTCCGGCCACGCCTGGCGCAATCCCGTCTGGCGGCATGCCGACGGCTCCTTCGCCGAATGGTGAGCGCCACGCTGCTGCCCGTCCGCGTCACCACCGACGTGGACCACGGAGGGCGCTGGACATCGCTGACCGCGGGCGGCCGCGCATGGCTGTGGCACCGCGACGAGCCCCGCCGCCACGCGGTCCGGCCCGGTGAACCCTTCGCCGACGCCGGGGGGTTGGAGGAGTGCGCGCCCACCGTGCGCGGACTGCCCGACCACGGGGACGCCTGGTCGCGGCCCTGGCGGCGGGCCGGGGAGGAGGACATCGTGGAGTGTCCCGACTTCCGCCTGGCCCGGCGCATCCGCGAGCGAGGGGACGCGGTCGTCGCCGACTACACGCTCGCCGCCGAGCCCGGCTACCGCTTCGTATGGGCCGCCCACGCCCTGCTCGACCTCTCTCCGGCCGCCCGGATCGGCGTCGACGGACCGGCGGTCACACGGCTCTACCCGGACGAGGGCGACCGCTGGATCGCAGGCGCCTGGCCCACCGTCGACGGCGTACCGCTGGACCGGCTCGGCCCGGACGACGGGAGCGCAGTCGGCGCGGTCGTCCTCACCTCCCAGGTGTCCGTACACGACGGCGCCGACACACTGCACCTGTCCGTGGAGACCGCCGGACAGCCGGTCGCGGTCGCCCTCTGGCGCAACCTCGGCGGCTTCCCCCGGGACGCGCCGTACCGGTCGATCGGCGTCGAGCCGATGCTCGGGCGCGTCTTCGACCGCGCCGCGGCGGGCGACGGCGACACCGCCGTCGTACCGCCGAGCGGCGAGGTTGCCTGGCGGCTCACCGTCACCGCGCACCGCCGCCCCTGAACACCCGTCACCAGAAGGGATTCCGGATGGACCTGCTCGCCGCGCTGCGCGCCCACCGGTTGCTCGCCATCGTCCGCGGCAGCGACCCGGACGCCGCGCTGACAACCGTGCTCACCCTCGCCGAGGAGGGCGTCACCCTCATCGAGGTCTCCCTCTCCGGGCGCGACGCGCTCGATGTCATCGCGCGGGCCCGCGCCGCGCTCGGCCCCGACGCCACGCTCGGCGCCGGAACCGTGCTCACCTCCGACGACGCCCGTGCCGCCCGGCAGGCCGGCGCCGCCTTCCTCGTCACCCCGGCGGTCAGCGACGGCATCGCCACCGGGCGCGAACTCGGACTCCCCGTGCTCGCGGGCGTGCTGACGCCCACGGACATCCTCCAGGCCCAGCGGCTCGGCGCCGACGCCCTCAAGCTCTTCCCGGCAGGCAGCGCCGGGGGGCCCGGCTATCTGCGGGACCTGCGCGGCCCCTTCCCGGACCTGCCCTTCGTACCGGTCGGGGGCGTGGACGCCGCAGCGGCCGCCGCCTATCTGCGCGAGGGTGCCACGGCCGTCGGTGTCGGATCGCCCCTGGTCGGCGACGCGGCAGCGGGCGGCGACCGCACGGCCCTGCGCGAGCGCGCCCGCGTCTTTCGGGACGTGGTCCGCGTCGAGGTACGCCCGTGACCGCCCCCGCGGTCCTGGGGACCGACCGCCTGGAACTGGGCGAGGGCATCCGCTGGACGGACGGCCGCGCCGTGCTCACCGACATCCTCACCGGCCGACTGCTCGCCCTGCCCGACGGGCCCGACGCGCCGCTCGGACCGATCACTCAACTGCCGTGCCCCCTGGGCGCCGTGGCACCGGTGGAGGGGCGCCCCGGCCACTGGATCGCGGCGGCGGACACCGGCATCTGCCGTATCGACCCCGCAGGCCGCGTCGACTGGATCGCGCGCCCCGAGGACGGCGCACCCGTGCCGATGCGGATGAACGACGGCGTCGCCGACCCGCACGGGCGCTTCTGGGCCGGCAGCATGGCGTACTCGGCCACCGAGGACGCGGGCTCCCTCTACCGCCTGGACCGCGACGACCGCGTCACCCGGGTCCTACGGGACGTCACGGTTCCCAACGGCCCGGCCTTCAGCGTCGACGGAACCGTCATGTATCTCGCCGACAGCGCCCGGGGCGTCATCCGCCGCTATCCGATCGACCCCGTGAGCGGCGACCCGGGCACCCCCGAACCCTTCGTCGCCCTCGACTCCGGCAGCCCCGACGGCATGACCACCGACATCGAGGGCTGTCTGTGGACCGCGGTCTGGGGCACCGGGCAGGTCCACCGCTACCGCCCCGACGGCAGCCTCGACCGCATCGTCGACCTGCCCGCCGGCCAGCCCGCGGGACTCTGCCTCGGCGGCCCCGACGGCCGTACGCTCCTCGTCACCAGCGCGCACATCGGCCTGCCCGCCCCGGGACCCCTCGACGGCGCCGTCTTCGCGGTCCGGGTCGACGTCCCCGGCGCCCCCGCCGCCCCGTACCGCCCGGCGCTCCCCTCCACCCCCGTCCCGGCGGACCGCGCCGACACACCCTAGGAAACCCACCATGAGCACCCATCGGCCACTGCGTCACGGCCCCGTGGTCTGCGTCGGCGAGACCATGGCCGCCCTCGCCCCCGACCCCCTCGGGCCGCTGGACGGCGCCGACCTGCTGCGCGTCGACATCGCGGGCGCCGAGTCGAACGTCGCCCTCTACCTTGCCGACCACGGAGTCCCCGCCCGCTGGGTCTCCGCGGTGGGCGACGATCCCTTCGGCCGTCGCGTCCGCGCCCGGATCGCCGCGGGCGGCGTCGACGTGAGCGGCGTCCGCACCGACCCGGAACGGCCCACCGGGCTCCTGCTCAAGGACCCGGGCGCGCACGGCACCCGGGTCCACTACCACCGCGCCGGATCCGCCGCCTCCGCCCTCACCCCCGACGTACTCGACGACCCGGCGCTCACGGGCGCCGCACTCGTCCACCTCAGCGGAGTCACCCCCGCCCTGTCGCCCGGCTGCCGCGCCCTCGTCGAACGCGCGCTGCGCCCCGACCGCCCGTGGCCCGTCAGCTTCGACGTCAACCACCGCCCCGCCCTGTGGGCCGGCCGCTCCGCCGCCGACGTGCTGCGTCGGCTCGCGGACCTGGCCGACATCGCCCTCGTCGGCCTCGACGAGGCCCAAGCCCTGTGGGGGGACGGGATCACCGACGCCGAAGGGGTTCGTGACCTCCTGTCCGGGCCGCAGGTCCTCGTGGTGAAGGACGGGGACCGCGCTGCCACCGCATTCGTAGGGGCCGCCGCCCACCGTGTACCCGCTCTGAAGGTGCGCGTCGCCGAACCCGTGGGCGCGGGCGACGCCTTCGCCGCCGGATTCCTCAGCGGCCTGCTGCGCCGCCTGCCTGTGGACCGCGCCCTGCGCCTCGGCCATCTGACCGCGGCCTCGGCCCTGAGGGTCGCCGCGGACCACGGCCCGCTGCCGGACCCCGCACTCGTCACGGCGCTCCTGGACGCCGACGCGGAGACCTGGCGGGCCGCCGTGATCGACTGATTGTGTGTAACGCTGCGCGCCCGACTGACGTGGTGAGAGACACGTAGTCCTCGCGATCCGGTGAAAGGAGGCCTGCCGGGAACTTTCACTGTGCCTCCTCCGCTCGCCCTCGACTTCACGGGCATAGCGGGGTGGCGCGCGGAATGGGTCGCGCGAAGAGGCGGTTCCTTCGGCCGTGCGCCCAGCACGCGTGACCGCCTCAGTGACGGCCTGTGTCGACACGGCCGGGCGAGCCACGTTCCAACGGGGGATATCGCACCATGCGTTCCATATCTGTGCCCTTCGCGCGTCGACGCGGACGGCAGCGCACCGTTCTCGCCACCACCGGGCTCGCCGCGGCCCTCGCGCTCACCGCGACCGGCTGCGGCGGCTCCGGTTCGCACACGGCGAACGGCGCCGCAGGTGCCACCGCTTCCCAGTCGGCCGACGGCGCCGACGGCAAGGTCCAGGTTCCGGCCGGCCTCGCGAACAAGCTGAAGGAGCACGGGATCGACGTCTCCCAGTGGGAGAACGGC
>NZ_JBHJYK010000029.1:0-100288 GCF_042269865.1 Streptomyces sp. NPDC055966 | reverse complement strand
CGCAGGGAGTTGCCGAGGGTGTAGCCGAAGCCCGGCTCCAGCGGCTCGATCACGAACCGGGAGCGGAACTCGTCGACGACCTCTTCGGTCAACGAAGGACGCTGAGCAATCAGCACGAGGTATTGCCTCCAGATTTTGGCGCCCGCTATCTGACGCCGTAGACACCACGAAGGGTACGGGTCGTACGGCCTGATAGTGAAGCCGAACCGCCCGACACCGCCCGTCTGCCGACCGACGAGCAGGCCCCACTCCTGCCGGAGTGGAGCCGAACGATGAGCGAGACAGCCACCAGCGCGGGCGGTAGGCGCATACTAGGGGCAATGACAAAGCCTGCTGCACCGAAGCGACACTTGCCCACCAGCCCCTTCAAGGCCCCCGTCACACCAGCCCCCAAGCACTTCACCGAAGGCGACCAGGTCACACACGACGTGTACGGCCTCGGCCGGGTCATCAGCATCGAGGAGGGAATCGCGGTACTTGTGGACTTCGGCTCAGAACAAGTGCGGATCCTGAGCCCGTACGCCAAGATGACCAAACTGTAGGCCCCCTGTCCCCAAGCGCGGCACGCCGCGCTCCTCAGAGACCTGCAAGGCGCGCCACCAGGATCGTCCCACTGCTGGGAGCCCACCCCACGCTCCGTCACTCGGGCCGTCCATGCGTCTCCCCGGTCCCGCTGCCGGCGCCGGACAGTGACAGTGCACGCCCTGACCGATCCGGTGCCGCTGTGCGGCCTGTCCGGGCGCCCGCTCGCACCGCGGACGAGGTGGCAGTGGACCGCGCCTCTCTCCGCCTCGTCGTCACGGGCGGAGGGGCGGGACCGGCGGACATACGAAGTTGGCGTCGCCAGCCGCCGTGACGGACATGGCCCGGGTGCCGTTCGGCCCACTCCGAGCTCGTCGGGCGACCGACCGGCTCCAGCCCGACGTGGTGCTGGCGACCGGCGGGGATGTGGCCGTTCCGGACGCGGACGTCATCCACCGGTGCAGCCCGGGGTGATGTCGAGGAGTGGGGCGGGGACACAGGCGAAACTGACCGAACTGAGCAAACCCACCTTTTTTGTGTCGCTGGCGTCGTCGGCCGGGAACGAGCAGACGCACAACGCTCGGCACCTGAAGCGGCGGTCGCCCCCACCAGCAAGGTGTCGTCGGCCCGACTGCCGGAATCGGTAGGTCCGCTCCTGGCCGACCCCCGCGTTCGGCGGGGCGTGTCGGAGCGGCCCCCGCATACGGCCGTCCGGACATATTGGACAGGCGCGTGGACGAGATTCCGTCCGTCGCGAGTCAGCCGCTCACCGGTGAGGCCGGCGGACACGCAGAGCCCTTCCCGGCTCGACGAGGACGGCACACACATTGAGCATTGCCTGGTCTTTGCCTATCAGGGTCCGGGATGTCTCGGTCACCGAGGTCCTGGGCGAGCTTGGGCCGATTACTCTCGCCGCAGACTTCGCGGAGGACGTCGAGCGCCGCGACGTCCATCGTGAGGATGATGTCGGCCCGATCCATCATCTCCAGAGTGAGCTGCCGCGCACGGTGGACGGTGAGGCCGAGGCCGAGCGGAGATGGCCGGACAGGTAGTGGACGCCGATGCCGATGCAGCGTGGGCCCATGCACCAATGTCGACAACTCCGACCGCCTGGACCCATCGCCCGGGTGGTCGAGCGAACCATGTCCCGAATCCACAGGTTCCGCCACCTTTGCTGTGGAGTGTTCGAGCGGGTCCGGGCAGCGGAACGGCTCCGGAATTGGGATGCGGCCATGGCGTTGGTGAGTGCCCACACCGAGTGCCACTCCAAAGATCTTTACATGCACGACAACCGTTTGTGGCCTGCGCAGGCGTCACCGTCGTCAACGGCCTGCGGAACAGCTCCGCTCGGCCCCGCGACGTGGTCGCGGTTCTCGGCCTCGGCGACCTCGGCCATCTCGGAGTGCAGTTCGCGGCGGCGACAGGCTTAGGGACCGTGATGATCGTGCGGGGCGTGGAGAAGGCCGACTTCGCCCGGCAACTCGGCGCTCACCACTACGTCGACAGCGCCTACGGCACCCCGGTCGCCAGGTCCCTCGTTCGCGCCGGGGCGTCCTCGCCACCGCCGGAAACTCCGAAGCCATCACCGCCACCGTGCCCGGCCCGCCTCCCCTGCGGGGAACTCGTGGTCATCGGAGCCGACACCATCCTCTTGGGCGTCACCCCCGTCCCAACCGCTCGCCGGCACCTCCATCCTGCACCGCCACCCGGCCGGCACCGCATCGGACGTCGAGGAAGGGCAATGTCCTTCAGCGCCCTGCACGGCATCCGGCCTGTGACCGAGACCGTGCCACTGGACGGCGTGGACACCGACTATCGGAAGACGCCGACCGGCAAGGCGCGCTTCCGGATGGTGATTGTCCCCGGCTCATGACCAGCCATCAGAACGTCAGGTGAGCCCATGTCCACAAGCCCTTCAGCAGTCTCCCCGCCTTGGGAATCCGGTACGGCAGGAGGACTTGCGGACAAACATCACCCAGGCGTCGGTCGGCGGATGCGCGGACGACCGACACAACCCGAGGCCGGACATTCCCGAGCAACCGGACACCCCGGTCCGAACTACAGGAGGCGATCGACATGGGCGCAGGACCCATCCTTGTCACCGGCGTCGGTGGCACAGTCGGCGGAGTCGGAAACATGGTCCTCGATCATGTGCGAGCGAACGGTATGCCGGTGAGGGCTCTGGTGCATCACGACGACGAACGGGCCGCGGTGCTGCGGGCCTTGGACGGCGTGGAGGTGGTGGTCGGCGACCTCACGCACGGCGCCGACGTCGTCGACGCACTCTCGGGCTGCCGCCGCGCCTACTTCGGGATGAGCGTGTCCCCCGTATACCTGGAGGCCGCCACGACAGTTGCGGCGGCCATCCAGGAGGGTGACGGCCTCGATCTGCTGGTGAGCATGTCGCAGATGACGGTGTCGCAGATGAGCCTCACCAGCGCCACCGAATCCCGGCAGCAGCGACTGCACTGGCTGTCCGAGCACGTCCTCGACTGGTCCGGGGCACCGGTCGTACATGTGCGGCCCACGGTCTTCATGGAGAACCCGCTGTTCGCCCGGGTCGCAGCCGCCTCGGTCCAGCGTGACAGTACGATTCGCCTCCCGTTCGGCTCCGCCCGGACCTCTCCGGTCGCCGCGGCCGACGTGGCGGAGGTGATCGCACATCTCCTGCTCGCCCCGACCTCGCCATCCCGCCGGGTCTACGAGCTGACCGGCGCACAGTCCCGTGACATGAATGCCATCGCCGCCGAACTCTCCACAGCCCTGGGCCGCCCCGTGACCTATGTCGACGTGCCGTACGAGGAATGGCTGGAAGACGACCTGAAGAAGGCAGACCTGCCGCCCCACGTCTTCGAGCACATCGCCACCATGGCCCGGCTCCACCGCGAAAACCGCTACGACCGCGCCACGAACGACATCACCGAACTCCTCGGACGCCCCCCGCTCGGGTTCGACCACCTCCTGAGGAACACACCGGCCTCGTAGCCCCAGGGTCGATCGTGATCTGGACGCGTGGGTCACGGCCCTGGCCAGTCCGATGCCGTGCAGGACGCAGGCGACGAACAGCAACTCGGAGGTCGGGCCGCTCGAAGGCGGACAGGTGTGCATCGGTGGTCGCGATGTGTCTCTCTCGTCAGGTGCCCGGGCACGGGGTAGATCGGTACGGTCGCCGGATGGCGCCTTGATCGGTGGATGCGGGCGGGGAACAGGGGCGGCTGTAAGGCACATGGAGCGGTGCCCGGTTACCCCGCGGGAGGGTGATGCGCGGCTGAAGTGCCGTGCTCTGTCTACAGCTGAGCGACGAACGCATCAATGTGCGCGGCCACTTGGTCGGGCACCTCAAGGGGCGAGAGGTGGCCGGTGCCCCTCAGGACAGTCAGTGAGGCGGTCGGGATCAGCGGCAGCAGGTGGTCGGCAAGCACGGTCGGGGGCTCGACCTTGTCGTGGCTGCCTGCGAGAACCAGTACCGGCACCTCGATGGCCGAGACACCGGCCGACACGTCCTGGACCAGGCCCTGGCGCGGCCAGGCGAGACGGGCCTGGTCGCCTCCGCGCAGACTGTCCTCGACCACCTGCCGGCGCAGCTCGGGAGTCAGCCCGCCGTGGGTCAGCATCAGGTCGATGCTCTGAAGAACCGCCTCCTCGTTGTCGTAGGCGTGGGCAATCGTCTCCTGCATGTGCGCGGTCACTCCGACCGGTGCGGGCGGCGCGGGCGCCACGAGGACGACTCCCGTCAGGCCCGCGGGCTTGCGTGCGGCCAGCATCTGGGCCACCTTGCCGCCCATGGAGTGCCCGACGAGCACATGGCGGGAGTCTCCGAGCACGTCGATGACCCGCTGCGCGTCGTCCGCGAGCTGCTCCAGGTCGTAAGGTCCCGGCACGCTCGTGGAGTCGCCCCATCCGCGGTGGTCGTAGGCCACGAAGCCCTGCCCGGGGTCCAGACGCTGCAGCACCGGGATCCAGGTGCGCCGCGATCCTCCCCAGTAGTGGAGGAAGATCAGAGCCGGGCCGTCACCCTCGCGGACGTGGGCGTACACCTGTCCACCCCGCACGTCGAAGAAGCGGCCCACCACATTCTGCGAAGTCACAGTCAACTCCTCGTCCACGGCCGGGACTCTCGGGCCGGTCCACTGGTGTGTGGAGCCGGTTGCCCCGCGTTCGCGTTTCGATCCTGCTCCGGAGCCTCCCATCCACGCCACGGCTCATCTGCCAGCATGCGCATTTTTTGGGCCATGAATGGGGCCAATGCATGGTGCAGATGGGCCACTGCTCTTCGGGCGGATGATCCGGGTCTGAACAGGAGATTTACCCACGTGACGCCCCTTGGTCCGGGAAGGGCGACTGGCTCGCCCCCTCTGGGACATGAGACGGCCGTAATATTGCGGCCATGAACAGGCACCAGGTCATGGTCCTGGCGGTGGACGGCGTGCTGCCCATGGATCTGGGGATCCCCACGCAGATCTTCAACACCCGTCCGAACACCCCTTACGAGCTGACCGTGTGCGGGGACACCCAGGAGGCCGTGAGCACCAGCGCCGGTTTCACCCTCGGACTGACCGCGGGACTCGAAGCGCTCGCCGATGCGGACACGATCATCGTCCCGGGCTTCGAGGACTTCCGGCGCCCTCCGCACCCACGGGTGAGGGCCGCTCTCAAGCTCGCGGGCCGCGCCGGGATACGCATCGCCTCCATCTGCACCGGCGCCTTCGCCGTCGCCTCGGCCGGACTGCTGGACGGCCGTACCGTCACCACGCACTGGGCGAGCGCGGATGCCCTCGAAGAGCTCTACCCTCAGCTGCGCGTCGACCGCAACGTCCTCTACATCGACAACGGCACCGTCCTGACCTCCGCGGGCGTCACGGCCGGCATCGACCTGTGTCTGCACATGGTCCGCAAGGACCTCGGCGCAGCCGTCGCGAACGACATCGCCAGGGAGATCGTCGCCGCCCCGCACCGCGACGGCGGACAGGCCCAGTACATCGCGAGGAGCCTCCCCACCCCCCAGGCCACCACGCTCACCGAAACCCGGACATGGGCCCTGCGCCGCCTCGACGAAGACCTCAGCATCCCCCGCCTCGCCGACCACGCCGGCGTCTCCTTGCGCACCCTGACCCGCCTATGGCGCCAGGAAACAGGTGTAAGCCCCCACCAATGGCTCCTTACCGCCCGCATCAACCGCGCGCGAGAACTCCTGGAGACCACCGACCTCCAGGTGGAACAGATCGCCACCCGGTGCGGCCTCGGCAGCGGCGCCAACATGCGCGCCCGATTCCGTGACACTGTCGGCACCACGCCCACGGCCTATCGCCGCGCCTTCCAGCACCAGGGTGGCTGACGGCGCAGGCAAGCGCGACGGGCGGAGCTGAGCGGGTCGGTGCGGGGCGGGGCGCAGGGCGAGCTGACACGCACCGGGGTCCACGTTGGGAGTCAAGATCGATTGTCAGTGGTGCGTGAGACGGTGGAAGCATCGAGTCGGAACGAGGGGGAGCTGTCTTGTCCGGAAGTCAGAACTACATCAATCACGTTGCTCTTGTGCTGGACGCCAGTTCGTCCATGTCGCATCTGAGTCGCAAGGTCGTCGAGGTCGCAGACCAGCAGATTGCCTATCTTGCCCGCCGGTCGAGGGAGCTGGACCAGGAGACTCGCGTCACCGTGTACGTCTTCGCGGACAAGGTGGAGTGCGTCATCTACGACAAGGACGTGCTGAGGATGCCGTCACTGAAGCAGTTGTACCGGGTCGGTGGCATGACTGCGCTGCTGGCGGCCGCACTGAAGTCGCAGCGGGAGCTCGCGCAGACGGCTCAACTGTACGGCGACCACAGCTTCTTGACGTTCGTGCTCACCGACGGGCAGGAGAACGCAAGTCATCGCTGCCCCGATGCCCCTGCCACGGACCCACGTGAACTGGTCGATGCCGTGGCCAAGATGATGGCGACTCAGGCGGACAACTGGACGCTGGCCGTCCTCGTGCCGGACCAGATGGGCAAGCGCGAGGCCATGCAGTGCGGTTTCCCGAAGGACAACATCGCCGTCTGGGACGCCACGAGCACACAGGGTCTGGAGGAGGCCGGGCAGGTCATCCAGGAGGCCACCGAGAAGTTCATGGTGGGGCGCACCCGGGGCATCCGGGGATCGCGGGCGGTGTTCTCCACGGGTGCCGAGGCGGTCAACAAGGACACCATCAAGGCGGCCGGCCTCACCCCGGTGAATCCGTCGCAGTACCAGCTGATAGCTGTGACTCGCGACGCGGCGATCCGGGACTGGGTCATCGCCTGCGGGCACACATACCGCACCGGCGGTGCGTTCTACCAACTGAGCAAGTCGGAAAAGGTCCAGGCACGAAAGCAGATCGCGGTACTGGAGAAGAAGACGGACCGGGTCTACACGGGGCCCGCGGCCCGGGCTCTGCTCGGCCTGCCGGGCGAGGAAGTTCGCGTCAAGCCGGACCACAACGACGACTTCACCATATTCGTGCAGAGCACCAGCGTGAACCGAAAGCTCGTCCCGAACACACGACTCCTGCTCATGGTCTGACATCCCCGGCCCACGGAACGGCCTACGCACCAGTGCCGACGCCGCTGTGCACCGGCCGGTGGGTCAGTGGCTGTCCGGCCGCCGCCGGCCCGGTGCGCTCGACGTCGACTACACCCTGGATGCCTATCCCGACACCCTGACCCACCTGCGCACCACCACCCGCCACACCCCGCACGCCACCCGACGAACCGGAGCACGCTCCGTACGACGGACCGGAACACGGAGGGTCCCCCTCACACCCCACAGCACAGCCCGTTCACTCGCCGAAGCCCGATGTGGTGCACACGCGCGGAGGCCACAGGACGCCGCACGGTGAGCGCGAGCGCCCTGCCCCGCCACTCCCCCACTTCGCCAGTGCCGGTGGCGAGGGCAGTGGTGGCGGCGAGGGCGGGGGCAGGGTCGGACGGGTGCCCGGTCAGGCGGGGCACATAGCCGGCCGTGCAGCGAGGTGTCCGCCCGGTGGTCCACGGCCACGCCCGAGCGTGGCTCGGACAGTGGGACCTCGGCCGCAGTCGGCCGCCGCGCCCTGCCGGATACGGCCGAGGGGGGGGCAGGCGACCTCATCGGTCGAGCGCGTCCTGCCCGAACCCTGCAAGACGACGGACGCACATGGCACCGCTCTTTTGGAGCTCGGTGTGACCTCCTCCATTGCGGACGGTGTGTCGATGCTGTGAGCCTTCGCGGCAGACCACGCACCGAAGAAGTCGAGCAATTCTCCGAGTAACCGTTATCGGCGCCGCACCCAGCGGTCTCCCAGATATCGGACAGCACCGTTCGGCGTCGAGAACAGGGAAGTTTTGATGAGTACACAGCGCACGGAGGAGACGGCGGCACTGGTGAACGCCGCCCGAGCGGGAGATCCGGCGGCCCAGGACGCCCTGGTCAGCGCATATCTCCCGCTGGTCTACAACATCGTGGGCCGGGCGCTGAACGGCTCCATCGACGTCGACGACGTGGTCCAGGAGACCATGCTCCGCGCCCTCGACGCGCTCGGTGACCTGCGCACCCCCGAGAGCTTCCGCTCCTGGCTCGTGGCCATCGCCATGAACCGCGTGCGGGCATACCGGCACAACCGGCATTTCGCCCCCGCCGACGTCGAGGAAGCCGGCGAACTCGCCGACCCGGGCGCCGACTTCGTGGACCTGACCATCATGCGGCTCCAGCTGTCCGGGCAACGGCAGGAAACCGCCCGCGCGACCCGCTGGCTGGAGCCCGACGATCAGGAAGTGCTGGCGCTGTGGTGGCTGGAGTGTGCCGGTGAACTGACCCGCGCCGAGGTCGCCACGGCCCTGGAACTGTCACCCCAGCACACCGCTGTCCGCGTACAGCGGATGAAGGCACGCCTCGAAGCGGCCCGTGTGGTGGTACGGGCACTCGACACGCGCCCGCCGTGCGAGGACCAGCGCGCCCTGCTGGCCACCTGGGACGGACTGCCCTCGGCACTGTGGCGCAAACGAATAGCGCGCCACGCCCGGGACTGCACGCGCTGCGGCGGTCTGTGGCAGGGCCTGCTGCCCGCCGAGGGTCTGCTGGCCGGGCTGGCCCTGGTCGCGGCGTCGTCGGCGCTGCTCGCCGCCACCCGCTCGGCCGTCGCCACGGCCCCGGTCGCGGCAACCACCCCGTTCCCGGCGCAGCCCGGCCCCGCCCCGGCCGACGGCGGCGCCGGGTACGGCGTCCCTTCCTCTGCCGAGCCGTACGCAGGCGGCGGCCACTCGGCTGCCCGGCCGGGCTTCGGCCCGAGCGGCGCCGCACCGGCCTCCGCCTCCCGCGAAGGCCCGGGTGGGGTCGGGCACCGTGCGGAGCCCAGCCGGCAGGAGTCCCGCAGCAAAGCCCGGCGGCGCCGACGCATACGACGGCGGGCCGCCGGCACAGCCGTCGCGGTGGCGGGCTTGGCGGGCGCCTGCATCTGGTATGCAGGCTCGAACCCCGCACCGCACACCACCGCCGCCGAACGCTCCTCCGACGACCCGGCCGTCGACGCCGCGAAACCCAGCGCAGCACCGGCCTCGTCCTCGCCCTCGGCGTCCCCGTCGCCCTCCCCGACCCACACGAAGAAGAAGAGTCCCGCCAAGAAGAGCCCCCGCCCCGTCCGGACAACCGACACACCCGCTCCCCGGCCGACCGTCACCACCAGCGCTCCCACCGCACCGCAGGCACCGCCGACGGCCTCCGGACAGGTCGCCCAGGTCATCACGCTGGTGAACCAGCAGCGAGCGACCGCCGGATGCTCGCCGGTCAGCGAGAACGCGGACCTGGACAGGGCCGCTCAGGGCCACTCCGACGACATGGCCGCCCGCAACTACTTCGACCACGTCAGCCCGGACGGCACCGACCCCGGACAGCGCATCACCGCGGCGGGCTACCAGTGGTCGACATACGGCGAGAACATCGCCAAGGGCCAGTCGAGCCCGCAGGCCGTGATGGACGCGTGGATGAACAGCCCCGGCCATCGGGCCAACATCCTCAACTGCGCCTTCAAGGAAATAGGCGTGGGCGTCAACCAGGCCTCCGGCGGCCCGCTGTGGACCCAGGACTTCGGTACCAAACTCTGACGGGCCTCTGACCGTGGGTCGGCGCGCGGGCTACGGGACTGCCTCCAAGCTGGTGACGAGCGCGTTGGTCCAACGGCTCACGCTCCGACACCCTGCTGCCTCAAGCACGCTCGGCGCTCTCCCGTGTGGCGGCCTACGGCGGCCTGCTGTCCTGCGTCGCCGTCCCCATCGGCCGGCGCTCCGCCCGTACCGTCACACTGCCTACCGTCGGTCGCGGCGCGGACCGGATCTTCGCGTGGGGCCGGTTGGCCGGCCGCTGGCCTTGGACAGGTTCTCGCCGGGCGCCATAGGAATTGCCTATGCCCCCTGCTGGCATTTCGTCTTTGCCTCTCGCTCTTTTCCGTACGTACCGTGAAGCAGCTCGACGCGGCGACAGGCGCGATTCTTTCGAAGATTCACGCGCTGCACACGTCGACTCTTTTCTGTCGGGCGGACAATTACGCGATCGAGAGGACCAATGGCATGACCACGATCGATAACGGATCGGGAACGCGAGAGCTCAAGGGAAAGCGAGCCCTCGTCACGGGTGGTTCTCGCGGAATCGGAGCGGCCGTCGTGCGCCAACTCCTGGACGCGGGTGCCGAGGTGCTCACGACCGCCAGGTCGGCGACGAGCGCAGTGCCGGAAGGGGCCACCCTGGTGCCGGCCGACGTCCGGACACGTGCTGGATTGGAGACGCTCGCCGCGGCCGCGCAGGAAGTGCTCGGCGGGGTGGACGTCCTGGTCCACAACGCCGGTGGGGCGCGACCGTACAAGGATGCTTCGGCCATTCCCGACGAGGAATGGCAGGACGCGCTGGACTTCAATTACCTGGCATCGGTTCGGCTGGACTCGCTGCTGGTACCGGGGATGCGGGAACGGCGTTCGGGGACGATCGTGCACGTCTCCTCGGCCGTGGTCCCCACCCCGGTAGGCCCGTTCCTGCACTACACGGCGGCGAAGGCGGCGCTGGAGAACTACAGCCGGGGGCTGGCCTCGGAACTGGCCCCGTTCGGGATCCGGGTCAACACAGTGACTCCTGGCAAGGTCGTAACCCCAGGCGGCGAAGCAACGCGGGAGCAGTGGGCGCGCCTGGACCCGACACTGGTCCAGAACACCACCACCGTGCCGCTGGGGCGTGACGGCCAACCGGACGACATCGCCCACGCGGTGCTGTTCCTCGTGTCCGACCGGGCGAGCTGGCTGACCGGGAGCAATCTCGTCGTGGACGGCGGAGAATTCCCCAGGGGTTGACGCCGACGTAATTCCGGGGCACGTTGTGCGGCAAAAGGAATTCAGCGGCACCCGCTTCCCTCCACCAGGCCGTCAGGGCACCGGTGAGAAGAAATCGGAATCGGACCACATCTCCTGACGCAGGAATTCGAGCAGGGCCGTCTCCGCCGGGCCCGCGCCGGCCCGGAGCACGGCGATGACGGGCTGGGACACGACGGGGAACACCGGGCGCACGAGGTGCTCGTGACCATGGGGGACCGCGGAGGCCGGGACGAGCGTCACCCCCAGCCCGTGGGCGGCCCAGCGCACGGCCGTCGCGGTCTGGGACACGCGGGCGACCGTGGTCGGGGTCAGATCGTTCTCCCGCAGCACGTTCAGCAGCACGCCGTCGAGCGCGCTGTCACGGTCGAACCTCACCCACGGCTCCCCCTCCAGCTCGCGTAGATCCACCCGGTCCGCGGCGAGCTGCCGGTGCCCGGCGCCCAGCACCACGACGAACTCCTCGTCGCCGAGGTGGTGGGCGTCGGCGGGGCTCCGCTCGCACGCCGCCATCAGGGCGAGGTCCAGCACACCCCGGCGGCACAGCCGTTCCAGCTCGGCGGAGCTCGGCTCCTCGAAGACGGTGACCTCCAGCCGTGGGAAGCGGCGGCGCAGCGCGCCCAGCGCGCCCGGCAGCTGCCGCGTGCCGAAGCCCAACTGCGCCGCGACCACCAGCTCGCCCACCAGTTCATCGGCACCGGCCCGCGCCGTCGCCCTCGCCCGCCGTGCCGCGCTGACCGCGACCTCCGCCTCCCGCAGAAAGGCGCGGCCGACCACGGTGGGCACCAGTCCGGTCGGGGTGCGGGCGAACAGTTCCACGCCGAGTTCCCGCTCCAGGTTACGGATCTGCTGGGACATCGACGGTTGGGCGACGTGCAGCAGCTCCGCCGCCGCCGTCACCGAGCCCTCCGCGGCGACGGCCAGGGCGTACTCGAACTGACGAAGGCTCATCGGCTCCCGTTCCCTCCCTGCGGTGGACCGCGGTCCCCCCATGTCAACGTCGTCATGGTATGTCCGACCAGCAGGCAGTACCGGGGATCTTGGCTGCGAGGACATCGGTGTACTCGATCGTCGGCGGGTGCGCGAACAACTCCTGGAGCCGGGCCAGGCGGGCACGGCCTGCCTCCAGGTGCTGCGGTGCCCGGTTCCTCCTCGACGTCCGTGAGCGCCGCGGTGATGGCGGCCTGAACCTCTTCCTCGTGTCCCGGCCGGGCCTCGATCCGGACGGACAACCCCAAGTTGACCATGGGCGACGCGGGCACCTGGCTGTTGGACGGTGTCAGGCGGATCTGGTTGTTGTCGTTGCGGGCGGGGCCGATCCCGTCGAGTTGTCCTGGTTCAGCCGCAAAGTGCACCTCTGCATGGCCGTTGAGGTACGTCGGCCGGCCGGTGCGCAGCAGGTTCTCGTCGGCGCGCAGGAGGTCGAGGAGTCCGGGGCGACCCTCTCACCCGACCACGGCTTCGCCACGGGCTTCGACCCGGTTGGCCTGTGTGTCGTGACGGTCGCCGGATTCGTCCGGCCGCCGTCCCAGGTGTCATGGGTCGGAGCCGGTGATCGATCGAGCTCACGCGGCTCAGGGCCCCATCGGTATCCGGCCCCTCTTCAGCAGGCTTCGCTGCCCAAGGACACTTGCGGTCCCGTGATGCTTGGTCCGCCGTTGAGACGGCGGTCGCGCACCACCGATGACTCTTCTGCGCCGCGTCGCCTCCGTCGGCGCGGTCGAGGTGCCCCATCGGGGCTGGGGCACCTCTCCGTCGTACCGATCCGCTCCATGGATGCGTTGCGGACCGCGCTACGGCTGCGCTGGGCCGCCGTTCACGCAGTCGGAGAAATGAGTGCCCCTGCCCACTCCGGTGATCGAAGTGAGTGCGCACAGAAGCGTACGGTCCATATCCCCGGTCGGCGCAGTGGCGACGCTGCCGTTGCCACCGTCGCCGCTGTCGGCATGAGCTGGAGCAGCCACGGCGATGGCGGCCAAGGCGAGCGCTGCGGTCGTGATGATCTTTCGCATACCCCGGCAACGATCACGACAGCCAAGGGACACGCAGCGGTGCCGATCAGCCTGGCGGGGCGGGACCCGTCCGGCACAGCCCGGCACCGTCCGCCCGGGACACTCACGGTGGAGCTCGGCTCGCATCCCGTAGCGCACCCTGGTCAGCGGGACGGCCAGCGGAGCGCCGCATCGATCGTCAATTACAAGTTGACGGCGACCGATCGTCAACTTAAAATTGACGCATGAGCCCACTCGACATCAGCCTCGCCGACCTGATCGCCCGGCTCGACGAGGAACTCCCCGACGCCAACGAACTGGCCCGCATCAGCGAGGCGCGACTTCGCGCCCAGACGCTGTCCGACCTCGGTGACCAGCTCATCGACCACTACGTCAGCAAGGCAAAGCAGACCGGCGCGTCATGGACCGAGATCGGCGACGCCATCGGCGTGTCCAAACAGGCCGCCCAGCAACGCCACACGCCCGCCGCGTTCGAGCGGTTCACCAACCTGAACCGGCACGGCATCGTGCTGGCACAGGAGGCCGCCCGAACGCACAAGCACGACTTCATCGGCACCGAACACATGCTCCTCGGCCTGCTCGGCGAACCGCGGGGCCTGGCGTATGAGGTGCTGGTGGCGAAGACCGGGTCGGAGCAACGCATCCGCGACGCGATCGAGGAAGCGATGCCGCCGGCCGGGGAGAAGGCACTGCGGGGTCACATCGCCTTCCGGCCGGAGAGCAAGGAGGCCATCGTCCAGGCACGCCGCGCGTCGGCCGACCTCGGCCACGACTGGGTCGGCACGGAACACACGCTGCTGGGCCTGATCCGCGTCGAGGAGAGCCCGGCCGCGCGGATCCTGCGCGGCCTCGGCTTCACGGCACAGGAACTGCACGAGACGGTCAAGAACGAGATCGCCGAACGGCTCGCCGCGCGCGGCGAGTAGGAAGGAGACGATCGGCCGCCGCGAAGGACCGGACCGGCACGGCTTTCCCATCCGACGCGGGGCGGTGCGCTGGTGCCACCGCCCCGCCCGACGTCGGCAACCTCGAACGTGGTCGCGGCGCGGCCACGAAGCACTCGGGTGAGGCGGGGCGGGACCCGATGTGCCGGGGCACACGGCTCGGTCAGCCGAGTGAGCTGTCTACCGAGGTCAACGGCACGGAGTACAGGACCCGTTGCGGAATCGCGGTATCGGTTCCCGTCCAGTGCCCCGCGCTGTCGGCCGCCCATTCGGTGAGCGTCCACACCCGGCCCGTACTCCACCAGTAGGACATGCTCTCGGTGTGCTGGCCCCAGCAGGCGTACGTGATGTCCTGCCCGCAGTTGGCGGCCCCCTTGGCCCCGCTGGTGTTCTGCCGCCACAGGATGCCGTGCTGGCCGACGCCGCCGCGCGCATCGTCGACATAGAAGTTCGGTGTGCCGCCGCTGGTGGCGCTGTGCGACAGCACTCCCTGCAGCCCGACGGCCTTCGTCTCGTACGCCGCCGAGGCGTTCACGTGGCCGCTGCTGTCCGTGGCGAGGTAGCCGGGCTCGGAGCTGAAGTCGTACCGCCAGATGCGGGCGGGCTGGGTGCCTCCGGAGGAGAACCACTCGGTGGCGACCAGGCTGTCCGGCACACTGCTGCGGTCCAGCGAGATGGAGCCGAAGCACGGCCGGGAGTCGTCGTTGTCCGCGTTGCAGGCCCCGCCGGCGAGGCTGTAGGAGCCGATGGCCGGCATCACGTACTGATAGCCGTCCGCCGACCAGCCGCCGCTCACCTTGCCGATCGCGGAGCTGTTGACGGTGGCCTGGAGGATCCGCTTCATGTCGAAGACGTACATCACGTTGTTGTCGGCGTCCCCCTCCCACGACGTGACGATCAGCTTGTCCTGGTACCAGACCATGCCGCCGAGGTGGGACTTGAGCGCGCGGTAGTCGGTACCGCCGTTGAGCGGGATGACCGGCAGCACCCAGCGGTACTTGAAGTTGCCCGGATCGTTGGCGTCGATGAAGGCGATACGGCCCATGTGGTCGCTGGTCGTGGCGCCGTTCTGCCCCCACCCGGCCAGGATGACCTTGTTGGTGCCCCACATACCGTCGTTGTCCGCGTCCCCGGAAGAGGTCACGGACTGCGGCAGCCAGTCCTGCGTCACCGCGTCACCGGTGTCCCAGCAGTAGGCGGACTCAGCGGTCGGTTTCACCGGCAGGGCGGCGGTCTCGGTGCTGTGACAGTCCGCCGCGTTCCGCATCGGATGGTTGGCACTGGCGAGCACCTGGTCGACCCCGCGGGACGTGCCCATCTCGCTCGCCAGGTTGTCGAGAGAAGCCGTAGGGACGCGGTGCTCGACCAGTTGGAGCTTGGACAGCTCCGAGGAGGAGGTGATCGTCGTCAGTGCCCCGGGGTTGTCGCCGGGTGCGGCCTGAGCGGTGCCCGCCAGAACAAGCAGCAGGGCCGCCGCCGCATGCACGGCGGCGGCCACAGCGGGCCTCAGGCGATTCTTGAATATTCCATGAGCCTTCATCTGACGGATGTTAAGACGATATTGACCGTGACCCCAGGGAAAACGAACACGGGAACCGGACGAGGCGGGGCTGGGCCCGCTCTCTTCCCGCATCCCGTTCCGAGACGACCACGCGGGGCGGACCGGCCAGGCCCTATGCCTCGGGCAGTGGCTGGACGGTCAGGTGGTAGTCCTGAAGGATCCTGCCGTCGTCGTCGAGGGCGAGGAAGACCCGGGCGGCCCAGGCCACTTGGCCCACCTGGGGGCCCGAGGCGTACGTCAGCTGGACGGTGAGCATGACGATGTCGTCGTGAACAGTGACGTGGTCGTCGTGCGTGACGTGATAGGTGCCGGACGCGACGAACAGCCCGTACGCCTCCGCGACCCGGTCGACCAGTGCGTCGTGGCCGCGGAACTGGGTGCCCTCGACGAACTCGACGCCGTCCGCGGCCCACAGCTCGGCGACAGCGCGCCGGCGTGCGGCGGCGTCCGCCTCGCTCCAGACGGCGACGTAGCGACCGACGACCTGGTCGACATCGACGGCGGTGGTGATGTGTGACATGGAGGTCCGCTCCCTTGCTCGGTGTGATCGGCGGCCCGGTTCCGGCCGTGGGCAGCAGGCTTCCGGCGGCCGTCGCGGGAGAGTCAAGGCAAGGGCTCCGCCGGACTCTCCCCCTACGGGAGGCCGCACAATCGACGGGTGACGAGCCACCTGTCGATCGGGGACTTCTCCCGAGCCACCCACATGACCGTCAAAACCCTGCGCCACTACCACGAGCTCGGGCTGCTCGAACCAGCCGATGTGGATCCGAGGAGCGGATACCGGCGCTACTCGGCCGAGCAGATCCCCACGGCCCAGATCGTGCGCCGTTTCCGCGACCTCGGGATGCCTCTGGAGGAGATCAGAACGGTCCTGGCCGCCTCAGACGTTCCCACCCGCAATCGGCACATCAGCGCGCACCTTCACCGGCTGGAGGAGGAACTGGGCCGCACCCAGCGCGCCGTGGCGGCACTGCGCGACCTCCTGTCGGCGCCCGCCTCCGCCGACTTCCCCGGTATCGAGCTGCGCAGCGTCGGCGCCGTCCAGGCCGCGGCTATCACTGCGACGGTCGAGGGCCAGGACATGGCAGCCTGGTTCCAGGGCGCCCTCGGCGAACTGTTCGCGACGGTAGCGAGCCAGGGGCTGCGGGAGACCGGGCACGCCGGCGGCGTGTACGGGGACGAACTGTTCACCCTGCACCGGGGAGAGGCGACCGTCTTCGTGCCCTGCGACGGCCCCCTCCGCCCGGTCGGAAGGGTCCAACCTCTGCTCGTGCCACCGGCCGAACTCGCCGTGATCGAGCACTGCGGGCCGCCCTCGGAAGTCGACCGCGCCTACGGCACCCTGGCCGCGTACGTCGCACGTCACGCACTCGCCGTCCAGGGCCCGATGCGCGAGTACTACCTGCACAGCCGGCGCCACACCCCCGACAGCACTCAGTGGCGGACCGAAGTCTGCTGGCCCGTCTTCCGCACCAGCATCCCCGACCACACGTAGCCCCGCGGACGCCGATGAAGGCCGGCGTGCGTCTGTAGCGGTGCCGTAGGCGCCCTGCGCCTCGGCGGGGCAGAAGTGGTGATCGCCCACAACTGGCGGGTGGCCAGCGGGGGTTGAGCAACGTACTCAGCCGTCCGCCCGCCCGGATTCCGGATGCCGCGGATCGAAGACGGGTGACAGCGACAGTGACGGCGACAACGTCCGTCGCCCTCGGTGTGCCGCCATGCGGGACCGTACAAGCTCCCGGTCAACGACGCGGCTCCCCGCGCAGGCCCCGGCCCCGGTGTGCGAAGCTCAGCCCAGCCACCGGACACCATGCCCGAGATGTACCTGTTGGTGTCGGGCCGGCGCAGCAGTTCGGTCGTGAAGGTGCGGACCGGCGCGAGTTCCTCGTCCTGGGCCGGTCGACGGTGAGCAGGACCGCGCCGGGCCGCGACGGCGAGTCGGGCCCGGCTCTCCGCGTTGGCGAGCAGCGCCGGACGGCGGCGCACCCCGCGCGGTCCGCCGTCGGCCGCGCGGGTCTTCAGCGGCGCCGGAACCACCGGCAGACCGTTGATGCCCCGGATCAGGGCCCCCGATTCGCCGGAATCGAAGCGCTCGGGCAGGCATACGGTCCGGTTCGGGCACGGAAGTTCACGCTCGACGAGGGTGGCCGGGACCGCTCTCTCGCCGGGGCTGCCCGCGGCGACTCCGATCACGATCTCCTCGACACGGAACGCAGGCGCGGCCAGGCAGGCGCCGTCCGGTACCAGGTGCGGAGCGCCGCCGAGCGGCGTCTTGTCCGTGGCGCCGGCCGGTTCGCCCTCGGCGCCGTTCACCACGATGACCGGCGGCGCGCCGGTGCGGTCGGCGGTGGCGAGCACGGCCTGGGCCGTGCGGGCGGACGGGAAGCCGGCGCCGCCGCGGCCGGACGGGGCGAGGGCTTCGGCCAGGGTGAGCAGAGCGTCCCGGTCCGGTTCGGCCAGTGGCGGGTGCACACGGCTGTGGGCGGCGAGGTCAAGGTGTGCGCTCAGCCGCGCAGAGTTCAGCCAGCGCGCCTCGGGCGGCCTCAACAGGGCGTGTTTCACTCGCTGCTCCCTGGCTGGGCCAGGCGTGGCGACCAGGACCCCGGTCTCGCGGCGTGCTGGGGCTGTCCGGGCGCGCCGGCACTCGGTGCGGAGCTGTGGGTGGCCAGAAAGCCGAGCGCCGCGACGGCGCACGCGAAGTAGTCCAGAAAGGCCATCAACCGCCGGAGAGGCCGGCGCCGGCGGCACGGCACGACAGCGCACATCGTCAGCCCGTGTCCCGGCCGGTGGCAACGGCCCCGGGTGCGGCCCACGGCCGTATCGACAGCCGCCATCGGCGGCGAACCCTCCGGCATCGGTGGGAGTTGCGGTCTGCGACCGCGCGTCGTGGCCACCGAGCGGCGTATGACCAAGCTGTGCACAGCCGTTCGAAGCGACCTGCGATCATGAGGCGTATGCGAAGCAGAGGTCACGTGCGGGCAGCCGCCGGCGCAAGCTGTGGTGTCTTGTTGGTGCTGTCCCTCGCTGCGTGCGGCGCCGGGGGTCATCGGAGCGCCGCCGTGCGTGTCCAGGCGGACGCCGCCCGCCCTCGAAAGGCGACCCTGAAGCGCGTACCCGGCATCGGGGATCGGTGGTGGAAACAGGTGCCGGCCGACTCGCGTCAGGTCGTGGCCGTGTTCGGGGCGGGCGAGAACTCCCCCGACTCCACCGTGGCGGTCTTCACCGAACACGGCTCCGGGTGGCGGCAGGAGCGGTCCTGGCCGGCGCACAACGGGCGGAAGGGCTGGACGACGCATCACCACGAGGGTGATCTGCGCAGCCCCGTGGGAGTGTTCACGCTGAGTGACGCGGGCGGTGTGCTCGCCGCGCCCTGGGCCAAGCTGCCGTACACCCGCTCCGCGGGCTTCCAGGCGCCCCGGTCCTGGAAGAGGTCGTATTGGCACGACTTC
Organism: Streptomyces sp. NPDC055966; assembly: GCF_042269865.1. Taxonomy (NCBI): domain Bacteria; kingdom Bacillati; phylum Actinomycetota; class Actinomycetes; order Kitasatosporales; family Streptomycetaceae; genus Streptomyces; species Streptomyces sp. NPDC055966. The sequence goes on along the minus strand of NZ_JBHJYK010000029.1, from coordinate 81,463 downwards.
GACTACGTCATCGCCATCGACTACAACCGCGTCAAGGGCACCCCGCCCAACGACCCGGCCCGGCCGGAGGGGCAGTCGGAAGGCGGCGGCATCTGGCTGCACATGGACCACGGCAGCGGCACATCGGCGTGCATAAGCCAGTCCAAGTCGTCGATGGAGTACCTGCTGCACACCCTCGACCCCACGCTCCACCCTGTCGTGGTGATGGGAGAACGCACGGTGCTGAACGGCTGACGGAGCAACACCTGCGGTCGAGAATCGCATAGTCGACGGAATGAGAGGTTCCGCACGGTCGTGATCACGCATGTGCATTTTCGGTCAGGAATGAACTGACCACTCCATGTGAGGGGTGCCACTTGAGGCGCCCCTCGCATCCGCGTCGTCGCCCGCCCCCACCGAACCCGTGCGGCTTGGCCGGTGACGGTAATTCATGCGGGAGGAACCTCGTTTATGTGAAACTTTTCCTACCTTGGCGCCAAACAGACGCAAGAATCGACCGAAACTGACCGCGATCCTTTGACTCCGGATCGCAGTTTCGGTGAATGTCGCTCACATGTCCGTCACATCCCGAGCCGCCACCGGTGGCCCGATGCGCATACGCGACTTCCGGCTGCTGCTCGCGGGAGCTGCCACCGGACAGCTCGGCGCCCAGGTCACGCTGGTGGCCCTCCCCCTCGTGGCCGTCCTCGAACTGCACGCGTCCGCCTTCCAGGTGGGCCTGCTGACCGCCGCGGAGACCGCTGCCTTCCTGCTCGTCGGGCTCCCCGCCGGAGCACTGACGGACCGCATGCGCAAGCGCCCCCTGATGATCCGCGCGGACCTGGTGCGCGCCGCGGCGATGGCGACCGTCCCCGCCGCCGCGCTCGCCCACGTCCTGACGATGGCCCAGCTCTACGCCGTCGCGCTCGTCACCGGCGTGGCGACCGTGTTCTTCGACGTCGCCCACCAGAGCTACCTGCCGCAGATCCTCCCCCGCGAGCAGCTCGTGGCCGGCAACGGCGCTCTGGAGACGGTCCGGTCCACCGCCCAGGTGACGGGCCCCGGTGTCGGCGGCGGACTGGTGCAGCTCGCCGGAGCACACCTCGCCGTCATCGCCGACGCCATCGGCTACCTGCTCTCCGCCCTGTTCCTGCTGCGCGTCGAGCAGCCCGAGGAAACGCCCGCGGCGGCGGCCGGCGGGTCGCTGCGCAAGGAGATCGGCGAAGGCGTCCGGTTCGTCGTCGGCCACCCGCTCCTCCGCGTCATCGCCCTCACCACCGCCCTCGCCAACCTCTGCACGGCCGTCCTCATGGCGACACAGACCGTGCATCTCGTCCGCGTCGTCGGGCTGAAGCCGGGCGCGCTCGGGCTGGTGCTCTCCGGATCGGCCGTCGGCGGACTCCTGGGCGCCCTGTGCGCCGGGCGCCTCGCCGCCCGGCTGGGCCAGGCCCGGGTCATCCTCCTGTCCGTCATCGTGACCGGCCCGTTCGCCGTGCTCTGGCCGCTGTCCGGCCACGGAGTCCTCGGCGCGGTCCTCTTCGCCACCGGATCGACGGTCGTCTCCTTCGGCGCCGTCGTCTACAACGTCGCCCAGGTGAGCTTCCGTCAAGGGCTGTGCCCGCCGCGGCTGCTCGGCCGGATGAACGCCACGCTGCGCTTCCTCATGTGGGGCACCCTGCCGCTCGGCGCGCTCCTCGGCGGCGCTCTCGCCGGGTCCTTCGGGTCGCGTACGGCGCTCGCCTGGTGCGCCGCCGGCTTCCTCGCCGTACCGCTGCCGCTGCTGCTCTCCCCGCTGCGCCGGATGCGGGACCTGCCCGGACCCGGCGACCCCCAGGCGGGCGCGGCCCCCGGGAGCCCGCAGGAGACCACCACCGCGGACGGTGCCGAACAGTCCGCTCCCGCGCCCACCCACTGACCGCCCGACCCGAGCGGCACCGCCGGAACAGCTCCGCGCGAGCACCGCCCACCGCCGTACCCGTGCGGCAGGCCGCACGTCGTCCGTACCCGCCACCGCCCCGTGCCGCGCCACCGCGGCCACGACTGAGAGGACCAAGTGCTCAGCATCACCGGCCAGTACCTGGCCCGCTTCCGGCGTCTCACCGCCGACGACCGGTCCGACGCCCTGCTGCCGGTCACCGGGGCACAGCGCCGCTTCGTACTGGTGCGTTCGCTGGACCCGTCGGGACGCCCCGACGTGGTGCCGATGTTCTTCGCCTTCCCGTACGGAGCCGTCGACCCCGAGCGTCTGCGGACAGCGGCCCGCCGGCTCGCCGCGCGGCACACCGTGCTGCGCTCGCGGCCGGCCGTCGTCCGCGGGACCCCCGTGCTGCGCGTCGGGGACCCGGACGTCCACGTGACCCGGCCGACTCCCGCTCCGGGCGAACGGCCCGCGGACACACTGCGCCGTGTGCTGGCCGACTGGGATCCGGACGGCCCACCACTGAGGCTCTTCCTGGTACGCGACACGGATCGCGAGGAGGACATCGTCGCCGTCGTCCTGGACCACGCGGTCTGCGACGGCCGCTCGCTGGCGCGGATCGTCGAGGAACTCGGCGCCGCGTACGCCGAGGACGCCACCGGGCCCCGTCCGCCAGCCGGGGAACGCGAGCGGACAGAAGCCGAACGCGCCGCCTACCGGGAAGCCGTCCTTCTCCAACTCGCCGCCGAGGAACGGTCGGAGACACCCGAGGCGACCGCGTACTGGGCGGACCGGCTGCACGCCCTGCGCGCCCAGGCCCCTGCGGCCCGCACCGCGCGCGTACCCGACGGCGCGCTCCCGAGCGGTGCAGCCCAGGCCCGGCTGCCCGCGCCCGACCACGGCGTACCCTTCCCCGCGCTGCTCGACGCCTGCCGCTCGGCGGCCCGCGCGCTGTACGGGCCGGGCCACGTCGTCCCGCTCGGCTACCCGTGGGGCGGCCGCCCCGCCGGTGCGGACCCGGTCGTCGGCTGCTTCCTCAACACCGTCGTCTTCCCCGCCGACACCCGGGACGAGCCCGCAGCGGGGGCGACGGCCGACGCCTGGTGGGACGACCTCGACCGGGCCGACGTCCCGTTCGACGTGGTCGTGGCCGCGGTGCGGGCGGCCGGCTCGGGCTGGACCGGTGCTCTCGACGGACTGCTGACCGTGGACGACGACAGCCGCCGGCCGCCGCTCAGACTGGCCGGTGTCGAGGGACGGGAGATCCACGTCGACGGCAGACCGGTCCGCGCTCCCTTCGCCGCCTCCGTCACCCAGGGAGCGGAGATCCGGCTGCGGATGGTGTGGGACCGCGCCGTCCTCGACGACGACACCGCACACCGGGCGCTCGACGCGCTCACCGAGGCGCTGCGCCCCGCGGAGCGGATCGTGCGCTGACCGCCTGCACCCGAACGCGGCCGAACCGCTGGGCAGTTCGGCAGGCAGGTCGGTGGGCAGTTCGGTGGGGCAGGCGCCGTTCGTGCACCCCTCCCTGCGCCACCAGCGCACCCGGCACACCGGAACGCACTCGCCGCGCGGAACGCATCGCACGCACCGGATGCGCGCAACCCGAAGCACTCTCACGCACCACCCCCTCTGACACGGCACCGCGCGATCCGCGGAGCCGCCCGCACGACCACCGCCGGCCACGACCGTGACCGGCGCCGGACACCGACCCGACGACCTCAGGGATCGCCCATGCTTCCGCTCTCCTCGTCGCAGGAGATCGTCTGGCTGCACGAACAGCTGCAGCCCGGCAGTCGCGCCTACAACTTCACCGCATCACTCGACCTGTGGGGCACCCTCGACACCGAGGCGCTGCGCCGGGGTCTCGCCGCCACCCTGGCCCGCCACGACGGCCTGCGGCTCGAACTCGTCGCCGCCACGGGATCCGTACCGGGCCAGCGGGTCGCGCCGCGGTGCCTGCCGCGGCTGCGCACCGTCGACCTCGGCGAGGAGGCCGACCCCGAGGCCGAGTTCGCGCGGCTGCTGCGCACCGAGGCCGAGTCGCCGCTCGACACCTTCGAGGCACCGCTGATCCGCTGGACGCTCGTGCGGCTCGCCGCGCGTCATCACCGGCTGGTCCACGTGGAGCACCATCTGATCCACGACGGGCACTCCTTCGCGACCCTGCTCGGCGACGTCTTCCGCGTCTACCGCGCCCATGTCCTCGGCGAGACGCTGGAGCTTCCGCCCGCCCCGTCGTACGCGGACCACGTCCGCTCCCGGGCCGAGGCCGCCCTCGCGCCCGAGTCCCTCGCCTTCTGGCGCGACGAGCTGCGCGACCAGCCCCACGACCTGCCACTGCCCGGCCTCGCCCGCCCCGGCGCCCGCCGCCGGCACCACGGCGGGCAACTGCGGCAGACGATCGGCGCCGATCTCGCCGAGCGGCTGCGCGGGCACGCCCGTTCCCGCGGTCTCACCCCGTTCGCCACGCTGCTCGGTCTGTTCGCGGAGCTTCTGCGCCGGCACAGCGGCCGCTCCCGGATGGTCATCGGCACCGCCGTCGGCAACCGCCCCCTCGGCTACGAGGACGCCGTCGGCATGTTCGTGAACACCATCCCGCTGCCGCTCGTCCTGGACGGCGCCGCTCCCGCCCAGGACACCATGGACGACGTCACGGACACCCTCATCGGTGCCCTGCCGCACCAGGACGTGCCGGTCCAGGAGCTGACCCGGGCGCTCGGCATGCACACCTCGGGCGCGGACAATCCGCTGTTCTCCGTCATGTTCAGCGCCCACGACGCACCGCTGCCCGAGATCGACGTACCCGGCCTCGACATCACCCTCTTCGAGGGGTTCAACACCGGCACCACCCGCTTCGACCTCGACGTGGTGCTGCTGCCGGACGACCGGCGCGGTGTGACCCCGCGTCATGGCGCGCCCGGGATGACCCTGGTCTGGGACTACGACGCCGACCTCTTCGGCGAGGACGTCGCCCGGCTGCTCTCCGGTCGGTTCCTGGACCTGCTGCGCGCCTACATCGACACCCCCGAGGCGCCGCTGGCCGCGCTCGCTCCCGCCGTCGTGGAGCCCGCCGCCCGGCCCGTGCCGGTCGCCGCCGACCGCGATCTGCTCGATCCCGTGGCCGCTCAACACCCTTCCCTGCCCGCCCTGTTGTGCGGCGCGCGCCGTCTCACCTACGGCGAGCTGGACGAGCGCGTCGGCTCCCTCGCGGAGCGTCTGCGCGCCGCGGGTGTGACGCCCGGCCGGCCGGTGGCCGTGGTCCTGCCCCGCGGGGCCGACTCGGTCGTCGCCCTGCTGGCATGCCTGCGGACCGGCGCCGTGTACTGCCCGCTGTCCCCGTCCGACCCGCCCGGCCGGCTCGGACTGCTGCTGGAGCGGCTCGCCCCGGCGCTGGTCCTCACCGGCGAGACCACCCCGGCCCTGCCGGACACGCTGCCGACCGCCCGGATCGACGCACCGGTGCTGCCCCGCGCCCACGAGGCCGGTGTGCTGCCCGGCACCACCTACGTCATCCACACCTCCGGCTCCACCGGAACACCGAAGCCGGTCGCCGTCGGCCGCGCGGCGCTGGAGCACCATCTGACCGCGACCGCGGACCGGTTCGGCCTCACGGCCTCCGACCGGGTCCTGATGTTCGCCCAGCCGTCCTTCGACGTGGCGCTGGAGGAGGTGCTGCCGGCCCTGCACGCCGGTGCGTGTCTGGTCCTGCCCGAGCACGAGGTGCCCACCGGTGCGGAACTCGCCGACCTGCTGGCATCCGCCCGGGTCACCGTCGCCAACCTGCCCACCAGCTACTTCCTCGCCACCCGCGAGGACCTGCGCCCCGCACTGCGCGACGAGAGCTGGGCACCGAGGCTCCTGGTCCTCGGCGGCGAACGCCTTCCCGCGCCGGCACTGCGCGGCATCCTCGCCGACACCGACGCCACCGTCCTCAACGTGTACGGCGTCACGGAGGCGGCCATCAGCTCCACCGTGCACGAGGTCTCCCGTGCGGCGCTCGCCGAGGGCGCCGAGGTTCCGCTCGGCACCGAACTGCCGGGCGAGCGCGTCCATGTACTGGACGACCACCACCGCCCGCTGCCGTCCGGTGCCGTCGGTGAACTCGCCATCGCCGGGCCCGGTCTCGCCGAAGGGTACGCGGGCAACGCGGAGGCGACGGCTGCCCGGTTCGTCGCGGTCGACGCTCTCGGCGGGGAGCGCGTCTACCTCACCGGGGACCTCGGCTACCGCGGTTCGGACGGCCTGCTGTACTTCCTGGGACGGCGTGACAACCAGGTCAAGCTGCGCGGTCACCGCATCGAGCTGGAGGAGATCGAGGCGGCGGCGTCCGCTGCGCTCGGCGGCCGGTCGTGCGCCGTCGTGCTGGACCGTGAGAGCCCCGGCGGGCCCCGCCTCGTCGGCTTCCTCGAAGACGGCGCCGAGCGCGCGGACTTCGACGAGAAGGCGCTCCACGCCGAGCTGAGCCGCCGGCTGCCCGGCCCTCTCGTGCCCGCCCGGTGGGCCGTGCTGGACTCCATGCCGACGCTCTCCGGCGGCAAGCCCGACCGTACGGCCCTGGCCCGTCGTGCGGCCGCGCTCGACCCCGTGACCGCCGCCGAGTCCGGAGTCCAGGCCGGGTCCGGGACCCACTCCGGGTCCGAGGCCGACGCCGGGTCCGCGCACGGGCCGGCGGCCGCCGTGTCCGACGATCCGATGACGGCCCTGCTCACGGAGGGCTGGCGCGAGGTCCTCGGCCACGGCCGCTTCGACGCCGGTTCCCACTTCTTCCGCAGCGGGGGACATTCCCTGCTCGCCGCCGAGCTCGCGGCCTGGCTGGAGCCCCGGCTGGGCACCCGCCCGCCGCTGAAGCTGCTCTTCGGCAACCCCGTACTCGCCGACCAGGCCGACGCCCTCGCGGCCGTCGCCGAACGTTCCTCGGAGTCATGATGAACCACACCCCGCCCGACCCCGGTGCCAGGTCCACGGCACCCGGCACCGGCACCGGCACCGGCACCGGCACCACGCTCAGCATCGCCCACGGCCCCGCCGGCGAACCGACCCGCGTGCTCGCCCGCTTCGAGGAGTGGACCCTGCGCGCGCCGCACACGGCGGCCGTGATCGACGGCGCCCGGACCTGGACGTACCAGGAACTCGACACCGCCGCCACGGACGTGGCCGCCGCCCTGCGCGACCGCGTTCGCCCCGGGGACCTGGTGGGCGTCTGCCTCGACCGCTCCACCGCCCTCGTGGTGACCGCGGTCGCGCTCGCCCGGCTCGGCGCCGTGTACCTGCCGCTCGGCCCTCGCCCCGGCGAGCGGCGCACCCAGGCGGTCACCGAGGACCTCGACGTCGTCTGCCTCGTCGGCGACCCCGGCGTCCTGCCCGAAGGCCACCGGACCGGGGAGAGGTGCCCGCTCCCCCTGCCCACCGACGGCGTGAACGCCCCCGCCACCGTGGTGGCGGCCTTCGCCGCGAGCGGCAGCCGTGGTGCGCGGCGCGCGCCGGAGGGCGCGTTGTACGCCGTCCTCACCTCCGGATCCACCGGCCGGCCCAAGGCGGTCGCCGTGGCCGAGGCCTCGCTGTCCGTCGCCCTCGACTGGTACCGGGCCGAGACCGGACTGGCACCGGGCGACCGTCAGTCGCTGCTCATCGGTGTCGCGTTCGACCCGCACCTGCTGGAGCTGTGGGCCGCGCTGACCTCCGGTGCCGCCCTCGTCCCGGCCCCCGACGACACCCGCTGGGACGCGCAGGTGCTGACCGACTGGTGGCGGGACGCCCAGGTCACGGTCTCGGTGGCGGCCACCCCCACCGTGGAACCGCTCCTGGACCGGCCATGGCCCACGGGCCTGAAGCTGCGCCACCTCGTCGTGGGCGGCGACCGCATGCGCCGCCACCCCGGCCCCGACGTCACCGCGACCGTCCACAACGCCTACGGCCCCGCGGAAGCCACCGTGGTCACCACCGCCCACGCCATGCGGGGCACCGACGCGACGGCGGGCGAGCAGGCCCCGCCGCCCATCGGCACCCCGCTGCCCGGTGTCACCGTCGTCGTCACGGACCACGACGGCAGGCCGGTCGCCCGCGGGCGGGACGGCGAGCTGCGGATCGGCGGCCACTGCCTGGCGCTCGGCTACCTCGACCCCGAGCTCACCGCGCACCGGTTCACGGCCCCGCCGGAGGAACTGGCGCGGCCCGCGGTCGACCGTCTCTACCGCACCGGCGACCGGGTACGGATGAACGCCGACGGCTGCCTGGAGTTCCTGGGGCGGCTCGACGACCAGGTCAAGATCAGTGGGGTTCGGATCGAACCGGCCGAGGTGGAGGCCGCGTTCGAGCAGGATCCCCGAGTGCGCGGTGCCGTCGTCACCGTGCTGCGCGACAGCTCCGGGCACGCCCGCCTAGTCGCCCACGTCCGGCCCGCGGACGGCACCGAACCCGCCGCCGGCGACCTGCTCGCCGCGGTGCGCGCCTGGCTTCCCGAGCAGGCCGTTCCCGCCGCCGTCCGGATCGTCGACCGCTACCCCCTCGACGCCAACGGCAAGGTCGACCGGATCGCCCTGGCGGCCCAGAGCTCCGCTCCCGTGGCGGCCGCCGCCCCGGACGACCTCGCCGACGCCTCACCGACCGAACGGCTCGTCCTGACGGCCGTACGCGACCTCCTCGGCCGCCCCGGGACCGGCCTCGACGACAACTTCACCGACGCCGGCGGCACCTCCGTCGTCGCCGCGCGGCTGCTCGTGGCCGTCGAGCACGCCACCGGAGTACGCCCGCGCGCTCGCGACCTGCTGCGCAGCACCGACCTGCGCGCCTTCGCCGCCCTCCTGGACCAGCGCCGGACCCCGCAACCGGCAGGAGCCTGACATGACACTTCTCAGCCCGAAGCCCGTCCGCACCCCGTCTCACCCGCCCGCGGCGACGGCCCTCCCGGCGCTCGTCGTCCGGCACGCCGAACTCGCCCCGCACGCCCTGGCCGTCGTGGACGGCGACACCACGCTCACCTACGGGGCTCTCCTCCGGTCCGGCCGCGCCCTGGCCGCACGCCTGCGGGAGAACAAGGTGGTCCGCGGCGACCGGGTGGCGCTGCTGACGAACCGGTCGGCCCGCACGGTCGTGGCGCAGCTCGCGCTGTGGCTGGCCGGCGCCGTGTGCGTGCCGCTGGATCCGGCCCAGCCCCGGCCGCGCACCGAGGCGATGATCTCCGACGCGGGGGTGACGCTCACCGTCGGCGACGCGAAGCTGCTGGAGGCGGCCGCGCTCACCGGGCCCGTCCTGGCCCTGCCCGAGGAGCCGCTGCCGGACGGCGGGCCGCTGGACGAGTCCGATCCGGACGGCGCGGCGTTCATCATGTTCACATCCGGTTCCACCGGTCGTCCCAAGGGCGTCGCCGTCCCGCACGGTGCCGTCGCCGAGCTGGTGACCGCGCCGGACTACGTGACCCTCACCGCCCGCGACCGCGTCCTGTTCCACTCGCCCATGACCTTCGACGCCTCGACCTTCGAGGTCTGGGGCGCGCTCGCCAACGGCGCCGCGGTCGTCGTCTGCACGGTGCAGCGGCCCTCTCTGGAGGACCTGGCCCGGCACGTCGAGCGCCACGGCGTGACGGTGGCGTTCTTCACCACGGCCCTGTTCCACCAGCTCGCCGCCCGTCGCTCCCGCGTCTTCGCCCAGCTCCGCTCGGTCGTCGTGGGCGGCGAGGCCCTGGCCGCCGCGCCGGCCCGTGAGGTGCTCACCACGTTCCCCTGGCTGGAGCTCGTCAACGGCTACGGGCCGACGGAGACGACCACCTTCGCCACCGCCCACCGGGTCACCGAGCGCGACTGCGACGCTCCGCCGCCGATCGGCAGGCCGATCGCCGGGGCCACCGCGCACGTCCTGGACGCCGACGGCCGCCCGGTCCCGGTCGGCGAGAGGGGCGAGCTGTGGATCGGCGGCAGCAGGCTCGCCCACGGCTACACGGGTCTGCCGGAGCTCACCGCAGAGCGGTTCGTGGACGACCCCGTCGCCGGCCGGCTCTACCGTACGGGCGACATCGCGTCCTTCCGCCCGGACGGCATCCTGGAGTTCCACGGTCGCAACGACGACCAGGTCAAGGTCCGCGGCTTCCGCATCGAACCCGCGGAGATCGAACACGCCCTGCGCCGGCAGCCGGAGGTCGACGACGCCGCCGTGGCCGTCGACCGCGCCGGGACGTTCGAGGCGCGCCTCGTCGGGTTCGTCGTCGCGGCGCCGGGGCCCGTGCCCCGTGCCGAAGCCCTGCGCGAGCGGCTCGCCGGTCTCCTGCCCGCGCACCTGGTGCCCGACGCGGTCACCGTGGTGGAGCGGCTTCCCCTCACGCCGGCCGGCAAGGTCGACCGGCGTGCGCTGACCGAACGCGCCCTGCCGTCCGGCGACGACCCCACCGACAGCCCGGCGGCCGCCCTGACCCCGCTGGAACAGGCCGTCGCCGAGGTCTGGAGCCGGGCACTGGGCAGCGAAGTCACCCGCGCCGACGCCGAGTTCATCGCCCTCGGCGGCCACTCGCTGCTCGCCCTCGCCGTCACCGACGACCTGCGCGAGGAACTCGGCGTCGAGCTCTCCCTCGCCGACTTCTTCGCCGCCCCGACCGTCGCCGCACAGGCCGACCTGGTCGAACGCGCCCTGCTGGCCGCCCACAGCGACCTCCACCCCGAGAGCCCGGAGCACAGCGATGCCCACTGACGCCGACTCCACGTCACGGATGCAACAGCAGCAGCTCCAGCGGGAGTTGCTGCGCCGGGCCCGCGCCGGAGCCGCACAGCGCATCCCGGCCACCGACACCGGCGCGGCCCCGGGCGACGCCGCCCGCACGCCGAAGGACACTCGCGGCACCGCCTCGGCGGGCGACCCCGTCCCCCTCTCCCGCGCCCAGCGTCGCATGTGGCTGACGGAACGGCTCGGCGGCGCGGGTGCCTCGTACCACGTGCCGTTCGCCACCCGGGTGCGCGGCCCGTTCGACCCGGCCGTGTTCGAGACCGCGCTCAGCGCGCTGGTGGCCCGGCACGGGATCCTGCGCACCCGCTACGCGGAGCATGCGGGCGAGCCCTGCCAAGTGGTGCTCGGGGCACCGCGCACGGTCCCCGTGCCCGTGGTCGACACCGACGCGGCGCACGCCCCGGCGCTGCTGCGGCGGGAGGCCGCCCGGCCGTTCGACCTCGCGGCCGGGCAGGCCGTACGCGCACTGGTTCTGCGCCACGGACCGCTGGACCACACCGTCCTGTTGACGTTCCATCACATCGCGATCGACGGCGGGTCGTTGGAGACCGTGGCCGCCGAACTCGGCACGCTCTACGCGGCGGCCACCGACGCACTCGGCGGGCACACCCTGACGACGCCACCGCAGTACGCCGACCACGCGCGCCGCGAGCACGACGGGATCCCCGGCCTCGCCGCGGAACTGGACCGCTGGAGCGGCCTGTTGGCCCACGCCACCCCGCCCCGGCTGCCCCGGCCGACGACCGCCGCGGCGTGCACCGGCAGCCGGCCGGCGGCCGTGCACAGCGTGCCGCTCGGGTCCGCGCTGCCCGACGCCCTGCGCAGGCTGGGTGCCGAGCGGGGCGCCACGCTGTTCACGGTGTCGCTCACCGCGGCCTTCGCCGCCCTGCACCGGCTCACCGGCGACGACGACCTGGTCATCGGCGTGGCGGGCACCCATCGCAGCGGAACCGCGATGCGCGGCCTGGTCGGTCTGTGCGTCAACACCCTGCCCGTACGGGTCGACGCCTCCGGCGACCCGTCCTTCGCCCAGTTGCTGCGACGGGTGTGCGACGCGCTTCTGGAGGCCCAGCGCCACCGGCACATCCCCTTCGACCTCGTGCTCGAACGCCTCGGCGCCACGGCGCGCGGCGGCGACGGCACCGCGCTGGTCGGCGTCACCGCCGATGTGCTCGGCGAGCCGACGGTGCTCCGGCTGCCCGGCACGTCGGCCGAGTACGTCGATGTCAGCACCGACGGCGCGAAGTTCACCCTGTCCTACGCACTGGGGCTGGGCGATGCCGCACGTCCCGTGGCGCTCGTCCAGTACGACGGCGACGCGCTGGACGACACCGTCGCGGAGGCGACCGCGCGGCACTACGCGGCGCTCCTCGACGCCGCGACGACCGCCCCGGAACGTGCGCTGAGCAAGCTGCTGGGCCCCGTTGCCGAGGCCCGGTCGACGCCGGCCGGTGACGGCGCCGACGCGGACGGCGCGGACGGCGCCGGCCACCCGGCGGCACGGGCCCTGCGCGCTCAGCCGCAGGTCGCCGACGCGACGGTGATCCAGCCCGCCCAGGGGCCGCCGGTGGCCTATGCCGTCCTGCGCGACAGCGTCGGTCCGTCCGGCCAGGAACTGCTCGGTCTGCTGCGGCGGACGCTGGCGCCGGAGTCCGTACCGGCCACGGTCACGCTGCTCGACGCGCTGCCGCGCACGGTCTCCGGAGAGCTCGACGGCGCCCGGCTGCCCGGGACACCCGCGCCGAACCCGCCGTCCGGTGCCCGGGCCGAAGCCGTCACCGGGGCCTTCACCGAACTGCTCGGTCCCGTCCCCACGCCCGACGACGACTTCTTCGCCCTCGGCGGTCACTCCTTGGTCGCCGTGCAGCTCGCCGAACGACTGCGCACCGAGCTCGGACTGCCCCTGACCGGTCTCGATGTGCTCCAGGCCCGTACCCCCCGGGCACTGACCGCGCTCCTCGACGAACGCGCGGCACAGCAGGCCGCCGCCAAGGCCGTGGGCAGGCCGGACCGGTCCCGGAAGGTGCGCGCCGGGACCGTTCTGGTCACCGGCGCGACGGGTGGCGTGGGCGCGTTCGTCCTGCGCGAACTGGCCGCCCGGGGCCGCCCCGTGCTGGCCCTCGCCCGGCCCGAGTCCGCCCATCTGATCGCCGCCGAGGGAGTCGACGTCGTCGAGGGCGACCTCTCCGACCTGGCCGGACTGCGCGACGCCGTCGCGAACGCGGACGCGATCGTCCACGCGGCGAGCACCTTCACCCGACCCGAGGTCGACCTGGCGGCCATGGAGACGATGGTCGGCGCCTGGCGACGGGGCCCCTTCGTCTTCGTCAGCAGCGTGGACGCCTACGGTCATCCCCGTACCGACCGGGTCGCCGAGGAGTCCCCCGTGTGCGAGCCCGTCAGCCCGTACGGCAAGGGCAAACTCGACTGCGAGGCCATGCTGTTGCGCGCCGCGGGCACCGAGGGGCGCGGGGGCGCGAGCGCCGTGCGCTCACCGATCGTCTGGGGCGCGCACGACCGGCTGCGCGAACAGTTGCGCTGGGGCGCCATCGGCGGGCTCTACCAGGCAGCCCACCGCGGCGGCGCGATCGAACTGCCGCGTCCGGGCACCGGCGGCCACCCCTGGTACGGGGTGGCCTGGGTGCACGCGGCAGCCCTGGCCCGCGCGGTGGCCGAGTGCCTGGACCGCCCCGTCCACGGCGTCGCCAACGCCTGCAGCGGTCACGTGTCCTGGCACGACCTGGCGCACGACCTCGGTGAACTGCTCGGCTCACGGCCCGACGTCCGTGAGTCCGGCGAAGTCGCGCAGGACCTCGACCACCACTGGCACTACGACAGCGCGCGCCTGGCCCGTGTCCTCCGGGCACGGCCGGGAGAGGACCGGCGGACCGTCCTGGCCGAGATGATCGACGGCATGACGGGCGACGACGGCTGACGCCCCGACGGCGCCCGGAGCCTGCGCGAAGGCACCGGGCGCCGCTCGCCGCACACCGCACGCTCCGCCGGAAAGGCCTCGTGCCGGTGCCGTCCTGGGGTGGCGTGGCATGGGCACCGGGGCCGTTGGTGATCAGACGGCTGCGTGTGTCCGCTCCTGGAAGACCCCCGGCCATCCCCATGACGGGGATGTCGTACTTCTGGAGCGCCATCGTGTCGGCCCGGCCGGTGGCAAGCGTCCGGTGCAGGGAAGCACCGAGATGTCGGCCCCCTCGGCCTGCGGCCCAGGTCCGGACCGAGCACCGGACAGGGGCTCGGTGTGGCGGCGAACAGGGCCGCGTGATCAACCTGCCATGCCACCAGTGGCGCTCCCTTCCCGCCTCACCGGCTCCTCCTCGATCTACGGGCCGCCCCGCGGCTGCGCCTGCCGTGCGGAGGCGTGAACCGGCGGTTCGGCGCGGGTCGTGCAAAGCTGGGATTCCGGGCCGGCGGGCCGCACGGCGGTGTCCCGCCGGCGCAGCGATGCCCCGTCGCCGGGGCCGTGTCGACGCCGGGGACGGTGAGTGCGGATGAGCCCGAACTCCGCCGACGACCCGGATCCGGGGCCCGCCGGTGCCGGTGACCGGCCCGCGGTCTCCCGCCGGGAGTTCGACGCGCTCTTCGAGGCGGTGCGCACATGGGGCCGTTGGGCCCCGGCCGACCGTGGCGCCTGGAACCGGGTGACGGCGGAGCACGTGCGGCGGGCCACGGCCGGCGTGCGGTCCGGGCAGGTCGTCCCGCTGGCGCTGCCCTGGAACACCGTGCCCGGCCCGGACAACCCCAGGCCCGCGCTGCACCACATGACCGATCTCGGTGACGTGGAGCGCCCGGAACCCTCCACCCACAAGGACTTCATCGCCGCCGACTACCACGGCAAGGCCGTCACCCATCTCGACGCCCTGTGCCATGTCGCCTATCGAGGGCGGCTGTACGGCGGCCGGGCGGCCGAGGACGTGGTGGGCGCGGCAGGTGCCCGATTCGGCGCGGTGTCGGCGCTCGGCCCCCTCGTCACGAGGGGAGTCCTCCTCGATCTCCCCACCGTCCTGGGGATCCGCTGGCTGGAGCCGGGGCGGGCGGTGCACGCGAAGGACGTCGCCGCCGCGGAGGAGGCGCTCGGTGTGCGGATCGGCGAGGGCGACGCGGTGCTGCTGCGCTCCGGGCACGTCCGCCGCCGTGGGGACCTCGGTGCCTGGGATTCCGCCTCGGCGAGCGCGGGCTTCCACGTGGACGCGGTACCGCTGCTGGCCGAGCGCGGCATCGCGCTGCTCGGCGGTGACGGCGACAGTGACGTACGGCCCTCACCCGTCGACGGCGTGCACTCGCCCGTCCACGCCCTGGTCGTGGCCGCGATGGGGGTGCCGCTGCTGGACAACCTCGATCTGGAGGCCCTGTCGGCCGCGACGGCGGAGGCGGGGCGGTATGAGTTCCTGCTCGTCGTGGCGCCGCTGAACGTCCCGGGCGGGACGGGCTCGCCCGTCAATCCGGTCGCCGTCCTGTGACCACCCGCCTCCGATGTCCGGTTTCTCGCCTATGCCCTATTGGCTCTATTGTTTGGAAAAGGAACTCTTGCAGGCTCGAGTGAGGCGACACGTGGTTCTGCCAGGTGGGAAACCGACACTGATGGGGCGTGCGACAGACGGCACGGGGCCCGCCCGTTCCCGTGAGCGTTTTCTTGAGGGTGAGCCGGTCGAAGACTGCGTGCGCACCCCGATCTCGAACTCGTGGCAGCGCTGCCGGGCCCTGGGGCTCTCGCCCGACCAGTCCGGTCCTCCCTTCCGGGCCGACTTCGATCGTGAAGCCCGTATCGTCCGCGCGGCCGTGCCGGTACTCGACCGGCTGCAGTCCTGGTTCGCCGACAGCGCGATGAACATCTCCGTCGCGGATGCGAGCGGGACGGTCCTCCTGCGCCGCTTCGGATCCGCGTCCCTGGCCAGAAGCCTCCCGGCGTTCCAGCGTGAGCCCGGATTCGTGTTCGCCGAGCAGTACGCCGGCACCAACGGAATCGGTCTCGCGCTGGCGGAGCGCCGCCTCATCCAGGTCTACGGCGCCGAGCACTTCGCCGAGCGCTCTCAAGGCAACGCCTGCCGTGCGCTTCCCGTCCGCGACCCGCTCAGCGGCCGCATCGAGGGTGTGCTGTGCCTCGGCTATCCCCGGAGTGCCGAGGACCCGGCGCTGGCCACCGTGATACGCAGGGCGGCCCACGCCATCGAGAGGCGGCTGCTGGGGCAGAGTTCCGACCGTGAGCGGGCCCTGCTGCGGGCGTACCTGGACACCGGCGCCGCAACCGCCACCGGCCCTCACCACAACGTCGGGGTCGGAGACTTGGCCCTCGCACTGCGTCCCCGTGACCGCGAGATCCTCATGGCACGGGCCGCCGAGCTGATCTCCTGCGGGCAGCGGGCCGCGGTCCGTGTCCGCCTGTCCGACGGCCGGCGGGTCACCCTGGTGAGCCGTCCGATGACGAGCGCCACCGGGGTGGAAGGCTTCGTCGCCGAGGCCGTCCTGCCCGGACCCGCACCGCAGGAACCGCTCCTCGTCCCGCCGCCGGCCGGGCAGCCGTGGCGCTTGCCTGTCGAAGCCGCCGCCTCCGGTGCCCCCGCCGTCCCCTCGTCCCGGGCCGCCCGCCTCACCACGGTGCCCGGCCTCGCGCCCGGCCGCACCCGTGCGCGCGCCAAGGGCGCCTCGGTGGGCGAGCCCGGCGTGACGGCAGGCGGCCGCCCCGGCTCCCCGTCCCCGGCGCGAGGACTCGTGCTGGTCGGAGAGCCGCACGTGGGGCGCTACGCCCTCGCCGCCCGGCGCCGCCTGGAGCTGCTGAGCGACGCGAGCACGCGCGTAGGCACCACGCTGGACGTCCTCCGCACCGCCCAGGAACTCGCCGAGACAGCGGTGCCGCGACTGGCCGACTACGTCACGATCGACCTGCCCGAGGCCGTACCGCGCGGCGAGGAGGCCGCCGACCCCCTCACCAGCCTGTACCGGACGGTGGTCCACGGCATCCGCGACGACCGGCCGTTCCACCCGGTCGGCAAGCGCATCGACTACGGTCCGACCACTCCGCAGCTGCGCTGTCTGACCAGCGGGAAGGCGGTGCTGGAGCCGGACCTGCACGCCGCCGCGGGCTGGCTCGCCCAGGACCCCGAGCGCACCGAGGAGCTGCTGACCCACGTTCACTCCCTCATCGCGGTCCCCCTGATCGCCCGCGGTGTCGTCCTGGGCGTGGCCGCCTTCTACCGCGGGCGGGACCCCGCTCCCTTCGGCGACGACGACCGTTCGCTGGCCCAGGAACTCGCCACCCGCGCCGCCCTGTCCATCGACAACGCCCGGCGCTACACGCGCGAGCGCACCATGGTCCTGGCCCTCCAGCGCAGCCTGCTCCCGCACAGCCTGCCCGACCAGGACGCCGTCGAGGTCGCGCACCGCTACCTGCCCGCGGAGTCCGACGTGGGCGGGGACTGGTACGACGTCATCCCGCTGTCCGGCACCCGGGTCGGCCTCCTGGTCGGCGACGTCGTCGGCCACGGCATGCTGTCGGCCGCCACCATGGGCCGGCTGCGCACCGCCGCCCGCAGCTTCGCCGAGCTCGACTTCCCCCCGGACGAGGTCCTCACCCAACTCGACAACCTGGTGGGACGTCTCGACCGGGAGGAGCCCGCCGCGGGCGAATCGGGCATCATCGGCGCGACCTGTCTGTACGCCGTCTACGACCCGACCACACAGCGGTGCACGATCGCCCGCGCCGGGCATCCTCCCCCCGCGCTGATCCGCCCCGACGGCACGGTGTCCTTCCCCGACCTGCCCGCCGGGCCCCCGCTCGGGCTGGGCGGCCTGCCCTTCGAGGCCGTCGAGATCGACCTCCCCGAGGGCAGCGGCCTGGTCCTCTACACCGACGGACTCATCGAGGACCGGGAGCGCGACGTCGACGTGGTCCTCGACCAGCTGCGCGCCACCCTCGCCCACGCGGAACGCACACCCGAGGAGATCTGCGAGGCGGTCCTCGACACCGTGGCGCCGGCCCACCCCCATGACGACGTCGCCCTGCTCGTCGCCCGTACCCACGCCCTGGACCCGCAGCGGATCGCCACCTGGGAGCTGCCCGCCGACCCCGCTCTCGTCAGCGAGGTCCGCGCCTCGGCCCTGCGGCAGCTGGCCGACTGGGGACTGGAAGAGGCCTCCTTCGCCGCGGAGCTCGTGCTGAGCGAGCTGGTCACGAACGCCATCCGCCACGGCTCCGGGCCCGTCCGGGTCCGCCTGTTGCGCCACCGCACCCTGATCTGCGAGGTCTCCGACACCAGCAACACCGCCCCGCATCTGCGCCGCGCGGCCACGACCGACGAGGGCGGCCGTGGTCTGTTCCTGGTGGCCCAGCTGTCCCAGAGCTGGGGTACGCGCTACATCGGGCAGGGCAAGGTCATCTGGGCCGAATGCGGGCTCGACGCCGCCTGAGGTCGTCGGCGCGGCTGGCCCGTTGGGGGCGCAACGAGCGACAAATCCGTAATGCCATGATTTTCTCCACTAGTATCACCGGCGAAAGTCGGGAAGAAATCGCCCTGCCGACCCCCGGAGATGTCCGTGCCCGACCCTCCCGACACCTCCGCGTACGCGGTCAGGGACGTCGAGGACGGCGCCCTGGTCCGTATCCGCGGGCTCGTCAAACGGTTCGGCGGGACCCTCGCACTGGACGGGGTCGACCTCGACGTCCGGGCCGGCAGCGTCCTCGCCCTGCTCGGCCCCAACGGTGCCGGAAAGTCCACGCTCATCAAGGTGCTGGCAGGCGTCCACCAGGCCGACGCGGGCCGGATCACGGTGGCCGGGCATCCCCTCGGAAGTCACGCCGCCTCCAGCGGCATGTCCTTCATCCACCAGGACCTCGGGCTCGTGGAATGGATGACGATCGCCGAGAACTTCGCCCTGACCACCGGATATCCGCGCCGCGCAGGACTGATCTCCTGGCAGCGGACCCGGGAGCGCTGCGCCAACGCCCTGGAAACCGTCGCCGGACACCTCGATCCCGACACGCCGATCGCCCGGCTCGGCCCCGCGGAACGCTCACTGGTCGCCATCGGCCGGGCCCTGGCCGCCCGCGCGCGACTCGTCGTCCTCGACGAGCCGACCGCCCGTCTCCCCGCCGCGGACTGCGCCCGGCTCTTCCAGGTCCTGCACGCCTTGCGCGACCGGGGCCACGGCGTCCTCTACGTCACCCACCGCCTGGACGAGGTGTACAAGGTCGCCGACACCTTCGCCGTCCTGCGCGACGGCCGGCTCGTCGGCCACGGCCCGCTGGCGGGCCACAGCCCCGCCCGTCTGGTGCACGACATCGTCGGCGCGGAACCGCCCCGTCCGCGCCCCGCCACCGGCGCCGCCGGCGGCCCCGTCGTCCTGACCCTCGACGGCGCACGGACCGCCGGCACGGGAGCGGTCGCCCTGCGGCTGAGGGCCGGGGAGGTCCTGGGCCTGGTCGGCCTCTCGGGCGCCGGACACAGCGACCTGGGCCGGGCGCTCGCCGGGGCCCGGCCCTTCCTCGGCGGCCGGGTGCTCCTCGACGGCAGGCCCTACCGCCCCCGCACGGTCGCGGACGCCGTCGCTCGCGGTGTCGGCCTCGTACCCGGCGACAGACAGCGGGAAGGCTGCGCCGCGGGGCTGACCGTGCGCGAGAACCTCCTGGCCAATCCCCGCGCGGGAGGCCTGCCCGCGCTGCGCTGGATCGGTCCCCGCCGTGAACGCGCCCGGGCGGCGGAGCTGATCGTGCGGTTCGCGGTGCGTCCGCGCGACAGCGAGGCCCCGCTCGCCACCCTGTCCGGCGGAAACCAGCAGAAGGTACTGATCGGCCGGTGGCTCCGGCCGGGCCTGCGCCTGCTGATCCTGGAGGAGCCGACCGCGAGCGTGGACGTCGGGGCCAAGGCCGCGCTCTACCGGCTGCTCGACGAGGCGCTGGCCGCCGGGCTCGCGGTCCTGCTCGTCTCGTCCGACTTCGAGGAGGTGGCGGGCGTGTGCCGGCGCGCCCTGGTGTTCGTCCGCGGGTGCGTGACGACCGAGTTGAGCGGTGCGGGCCTCACGGTCTCGGGACTCACCCGGGCGGCCTCGGCCCTTCCGGACCACGGAACCACCACGGGCTCATGACCGCCCCGCCCTCCCCCCTCGCGCCGCGCTCCCGGCCGCACCGGCGGGGCCCGGCCTGGCAGTTCGTGAGCGCCTACGGCCTCCTGGTCCTCACCGCGCTGCTCTTCCTGGTCTTCTCCCTCACGCTGCCGCAGACGTTTCCCACCCGGGACACCGTCGACTCGATCCTGTTCAGCCAGTCGATCCCGGCGGTCCTCGCGCTCGCCGCCATGGTCCCCGTCGTCACGGGTTCGTTCGATCTCTCGCTCGGCTACGGTCTCGGCCTGGCCCATGTCATGGTGCTGCAACTCGTCGTCCACGCCGCGTGGCCCTGGCCCTGGGCCTGCCTCGTGGTGATCGTCGGCGGCGCGGTCGTGGGTGCTGTCAACGGTGTGGTCGTCGAGTTCGGCCGGATCGACTCGTTCATCGCCACCCTCGGAACCGGCAGCATGCTGTACGCCGTGACCGGCTGGGTCACCGGCGGCGGCCGCATCGTCCCGGGCCCGGGCGGTCTGCCGGCGGCCTTCACCGACGTCTACGACTCCCGGCTCCTCGGCCTGCCGCTGCCCGCGTTCTACGTGCTCGGCCTCGCCGTCGCCCTGTGGGTGGTGCTGGAGCGGCTGCCGCTCGGCCGGTGCCTGTACGTCATCGGTGCCAATCCGCGCGCCGCCGAGCTGGTCGGCATCCCGACCCGCAGGTACACCGTCTACGCGTTCACGGCATCGGGGCTGATCGTCGGCTGCGCCGGTGTGCTGCTGGCGGCTCAGCAGGAGATCGGCAATCCCAGCGTCGGCCTCGACTATCTGCTGCCCGCCTTCGCCGGCGCCCTCCTCGGCTCCACCGCGATCAAACCGGGCCGCCCCAACGCCCTGGGCACGGTCGTCGCCGTGGCCGTACTCGCCGTAGGCCTCACCGGCATCGCACAGATGGGCGGCGACTTCTGGACCACTCCCCTGTTCTACGGCGGCACTCTCCTGCTCGCCGTGGGACTGGCCGGCTACTCCGCGCGCCGACTGCGCACCGGCGCCGACGCGCCCCGCGGCGCGCCGGCCGGCACGCCGCAGCCTCCGTCGAAGGCCTCCGGCGGCGGAACCCCGGGCACCGCTCCATGATCCACGCGAGGGCCCCGGCTCCGGAACCCGGACGCACCCTGCCGCTCGTCCCTCCGCGAGGAGCTCTTGTGCACAGCAACCGCAAGGCCCTGCCCCGCGCCGTCACGGCCCGGTCCGTCGCCGTCGCCCTGCTGGCCGCCTTCGCCGGCCTCGCCGGCTGCCAGCGCGGCTCGTCGAACGGCCCCGCCGTCTCCACCACGGGCCCGAGCGGCTGCCCCGCGGTCCAGGCCAGGGCCCAGGCCGCCGTCGCCCGAGCGGAGAAGACCGGCACCGCCCGGAACGGACCGGCCGGCGGCCCCGCGGCGGTCTCCGGCAGGACGATCGTCTACGTCGCGCAGACCATGACGAACCCAGGAGTCGCGGGCGTCGCGGACGGCGTGCGGGATGCCGTGCGCGTCATCGGCTGGAACGTCCGGGTCATCGACGGGGGCGGCAGCCCCGCCGGCATCCAGGCGGCCATGAGCGAGGCCGTGACGCTGAGGCCCTCGGGCATCGTCATCGGCGGCTTCGATCCCGGCTCGACCTCGCAGCAGGTCGCTCAGGCCAACGCGGCCGGCATCCCGCTCATCGGCTGGCACGCGCTCGCCTCCCCCGGCCCCAGCCGGCGGCCCGAGCTCTTCACCAACGTCACCACCCGGGTCGAGGACGTCGCCGGCATCAGCGCGCAGTGGATCATCGCGCACTCCGACGGCCGAGCCGGGGTCGTGCTCATCACCGATGCCTCCATCCCGTTCGCGAAGAAGAAGTCCGACCTGATCAGGAAGGAGCTCGCCACCTGTTCCGGCGTGCGGCTGCTGGCCTACGAGAACATCCCGATCCCGGACGCGAGCAGCCGCACGCCGCGCGAGGTCTCCACCCTCCTCTCCCGCTACCAGGACAGGTGGACACACTCCGTCGCCATCAACGACCTGTACTTCGCCGACGCCGCCCCCGCCTTCCGCGCGGCCGGCAGGCAGGGCTCCGGCCCGCCGTTCAACATCGGTGCGGGCGACGGCGACCCGTCCGCCTTCCAGCGCATCAACAGCGGCCAGTACCAGGCCGCCACCGTTCCCGAGCCGCTGTCGCAGCAGGGCTGGCAGATCGTCGACGAGTTCAACCGCGCCTTCGCCCACCGCCCTGCCAGCGGCTACGTCGCCCCCGTCCACGTCGCGACGGCCGCCGACAGCGCCGGAGCCACGACCTGGGACCCGCCGGGCTACCGGGAGACGTACCGGAGGATCTGGGGCAGATGAGGCCCACACGTCGGATCACCCGTCGCGGGGCACTCTGCGCTGTGCCTCCTCGAACTGGGTCAGCGGGTCTCCGCCGGCCTGCCAGGGCCAAGAGGTGACGATGCCGCCGAGCGCTTCGAAGGCCGCGCGGGCTTCGTGGCGCCGGTCGGCGGCCATCAGCGTGTAGGCAAGGACATTGAGGTCGGCACGGGCCCGCGCGTGACGGAGGAATCCCGGCTGCACCCACGTGTGGGCCACGCGGTCGAGGGCCTGGGCGGCCGTCGCCTGGGACCAGTGGTTGCGCGCCACCAGCGCCTCGAAGCCGCCCCGGTCGAGGACGGAGTGGTACTGGAAGACCTGGGCGGTGAGTTCCGTACCCGCGCAGGGAGCGTTCGCGGGCATGCGTGCGCCCAGGGCGTCCACGAACTCCATGACCTGCATGCGCGACCCCGCTTGCTCCGGGGTGAGATAGCGCAGCATGGTGAGGTAGGCCTCGCGGTTCCAACGGTCGCGCGCGAGCACCTCGTTCCACACGCCGAACACCCGCTGCTGCTCCCAGCGTTCCAGGCATGCCGCCGTCAGGAGGACCACCCACGGGGTGGGGTCCTGAGGGGTGAGCTCGGCGGCCCGAAGACAGCTGTCGACCACGCCGGCCGCGTCGTCCAGCCTCCCCTGCGAGCGGGCGTGGACCACCTCGCTCCATGCGTACAGCACGAGTGCGTTCGCGTTGCGCGGCTCGCGCGTGGCCCAGGACCGCGGCAGCCGCGATCCCGCCAGGAACTCGGCCAGGACGCCCATGCGGTGCGCCCGGCGGTCCCAGTCGTCCGGGGCCTGCTCCAGCAGACGGGACATCTGCGCCACGCACATGTCGGTCATCGCGATCGCGCTCGTCCTCGCGGTCGCCAGCAGGTTCTTCATCAGCCTGCCCAGGTCCTCGTCGTCGAGTTCCGGAGCAAGGCGGGATCGTCTGCGACGACTTGAAAGAAAAGCCATGCACGGAGGCTAGAGGGCGCCACGCCTCACACAAGGCCTGGGCCGAGATCGTTATGGATTACTTGTCTCGAATGGGACTGGTCGCTCCTGCGCCCGCACGTGTAGTGCGCAGGTGTGCCGGCACGGCCCACCACTGGTCCGGGCGGTCGACGACCGGGGCGTCGGGGCCGGTCTCGCCGTACCGGGCGAGGCGCAGAAGGTAGGCCGCGATGCCTGCCGCGCCCTGCATCCACGTCGTGCCGGGCGGCAGCAGCGGCGGGTCCTCGCGGTGTTCCAGAAAGCGCCAACGGGCGCCCGCGTCATCCCTGATGACCCGGCCGACCAACGCGTCGCCCATCCTGTGCGCGGCCCGCAGCAGGGTCTGCCTCCTCTCCGGCGCCCGGCAGCCCTGGGCCGCGTCCAGCAGGACGTCTCCGACGCCCGCCGTTCCGCAGCAGCGGCCGTCGTTGTCCCAGAAGCCGGGACGGAGGCGTTCCGGCAGGCCCGAGGTGAGGATCGAGGTCATACAGCGGTGCCGCAGTTCGTCGACGTCATGGCCCGCCACCTCCGTGACCCCTGCGTGCGCCAGCGCGGTGAACAGGTGCGAGGTGCCCGCCGGGCCGTGACACCACGTGTACGTCACCGGTTCCACCTCCCGGCGCGACGGCGGGATCGTGTGCGGGACGACGAAGCCCGCGTCCTTCAACGACCCCACCGAGAGGACGTGCCGGGCGCCCGCCACCGCTGCCTCGACGAAGTCCTCGCGGCCCAGGGCGGCGCCCGCGACCGCCAGAGCGGCCGCGACCCCGGCGGTTCCGTGCGAGTAGTTCGGCGCCCTCGACGCCGCCCCCGGCGTCATGCCCCAGTCGAGGCCCGCCTCCGTGCGGTCCGCCGCCCGCAGCAGGGCCTCGCCTCCCGTCGTCGCGATCTCGTCCGTGAACTCGCTCTTCGCCCAGACCGCCGTCATCACCACGCCCGCGGTGCCCATGACGACGTCGGTGAGGGGCGCGTCGGAGCCCGGCTCGAAGTCGAGCGTGGTCTTCCATCCGTCGCCGGTCGCCAGGGCGGCCAGCCGCCGCAGTGCCACCGCTTCCTCGCCCGGGGCGAGCAGTCTGAGCGCCGTCGCGTCGCCCGCGAGGCCGTCGTACAGAGAGGGTTCCGTTCGCTGCCCGGCCTGGGCCGACAGCCTGGTCACGATGCCGGTCGCCAGTGCCGTTTCCCGCGCACTCAGCTCCCGGTACTGCGCGATCTCGGCCAGCACCGGGGCCAGGCCGGCGATCCCCGCGTACAGCGAGTCGCGGTCCTGGGCAGGTGACGTGGCCTCAGGACCGCCCTCCACCACCGCCTGCACCAGCCACGGGCCCTCGTCCTCGCGCACGTGGTCCAGCACCCACGACCACGCGGCCTCGCCCACATCCCGATATGCGCCGCTTCTCACCAGGCCACGCTACAACCGCCGGATGCACCGGCCCGTCCGGTGCGGTGTGGCCGGTCCGGCGGTCGCGGAGGGCCGGCCAGGACGTTCCGTGATAACTTCTAACGGAACCTTCAATGTGTAGCCGATGGTGCGGGAACGGGGTGGCAGGGCATGGGCGACACCGGTGCGCAGACGCCCCGGGAGCGCTATCGCGCCCAAGTGCAGGCGGAGATCAAGGAACGCGCCTGGGAGCAGATCGCCACGGCGGGCGTGCCCGCGCTCTCCCTCAACGCGGTCGCCAAGCAGATGGGCATGAGCGGGCCCGCGCTCTACCGCTATTTCGCCGGCCGCGACGAGCTGATCACCGAACTCGTCCGGGACGCGTACCGCAGCCTCGCCGAAACCTTCCGCGCGGCCTCCGACACCGGCGCCGACCTGGCCGGGCTGGCGCACGCCCTGCGCGACTGGGCCCTGGCCGACCCGCAGCGGTACTTCCTCATCTACGGCACCCCCGTACCCGGCTACCACGCCCCCGAGGACACGACGGGCCTCGCCGACCAGATCATGACGACCCTGCTCGACGCATGCACGGCGCTCGCCGAGGACCGGCCCGCGACACCGTTCAGCACCCACCTGGAGGGCAACCGGCACTGGGCCGAGGGCCACCCCGCCCCGCCCACGGCCCTCCACCGGGCCCTCACCTTCTGGACCCGGCTGCACGGCGTGCTGTCCCTGGAACTCGCCGGCCACTTCACCGGAATGGGCTTCGACCCGGCACTCCTCTTCGCGGCCGAACTGGACGACCTGCTGTCACCCCGGACCTGACGCCGTATCCGCGGGCGCACGGGGGCTTGCCGCGCGCCCCCGAGTCTGGTTGGGTTCCAGCGCCACAGGCACGTGGGGCGTGCCGGGCAAGTGGGGAGCGGAGCAGGCAACGTGCACACGACGGGACAGCCGGACGGCTCGTGGCCCATACCCGAGGGGCTCGCACGGGCGATCCGGGACACCGCCGAGGAGATCGCCACGCTGGTGCGGAGCGCGGGCGACACAGGGCGTGCCGTGCCGGGGTCGCGGTGGACCGTCGGCGAGGCGGCCGCCCACCTGGCCATGGCCAACGAGCTGATGGCCGACCTCGCAGCCGGCCGGGAGCGCCCCTACGGCGACGGAACGCCCGAGAGCCTCGCCAGGGCCAACGCGGAGTCCCTCGCCGTCTTCACGGAGCGCCGGGCGGAGCCTCTCGCGACGATGATCACGGAGCAGGCCGAGGCGTTCCTGGACGCGCTGTCGCACCACGAGGCCGACGGCCCGGCGCCGGCCACGCCCATGGGGCTGATGGACCGGTCCGTCCTCGCGTCGTACCTGCTCACGCACATGCTCGGCCACGGCTACGACCTGGCTCGCGCCCTGCAGCGTCCGCACATGGTCGACCGGACACGGGTGGGCCTGTGCATGCCGTTCATGCTCTCGGCCATGCCTCGTGTCACGAACCCCGCGGTCACGGCCGGGCTCACGACCCGTTACCGGATCCTGCTGCGCGGCGGCGCGGCATTCGGCGTCTCTCTGGCCGACGGCGCCGTGCAGGTGACGCCCGTGACACCAGGGGCACCACTCCGGCGCCCGCACTGCACCATCCTGCTCGATCCCGTCGCCTTCCTGCTCATCGCGCTGGGCCGGCTGAATCCCTGGCGCGCCATCGCCCGGGGACAGGTCCTCACTTGGGGCTCCCGGCCATGGCTGGCCACCCGCTTCCCGACGCTGTTCACCGCGCCCTGAACCACGTCCCGGGCGGCCGTGCACGGCACACCGGACCCGCCGGGCCGGAGCAGCCGACGACACCCTGAAACGAGCGGCCCGGCGGCCCACGTCCGCCGCAGCCCGACCCGGACCGGGGATCGAGGAGATCCCCCAGTCCCGACGCGGTCGGGCCGACCGCAGCACGCCTCAGCCGTCCGACGTCACCGCGTCCCTGATGAGGCGGCGGGCGGCCGCGTCCGTACGGGCGGCGTCATGGGTCACCAGGCGGTCCTGGCACAGCCCCCGCAGGCCGGAGACGAGCAGGGTCGCCCCCGCCCGCGCCTGCTGCGGCGAATGACCCAGCCGCGCATACGCGTCGGCGATGGGGCCGACCATCACCTCGACGCTGTCGGCGGCGAGGCTGCCGTACTGCTCCGGATCGGTGGCGGCCAGGCTGAGCAGCTGCAGCAGCATACGGATCGACCGGGACTGCTCTCCGACGGTCATCGCTTCCCACAGGCCCTGGGCAGCCGTGCGCAGGCCGGCGGCGTCCTGGACGTCGTCGAACATCGCGCGGGCGTCGGGACGGCAGGCCGCCAACGCCTGGGCCAGCAGGTTCTCGCGGCTGCCGAAGTAGTACAGAAGCATGCGCTTGGTGGTGCCGATCGACTCGGCGAGCGGACTCAGCGACATCTGCGCGAGGCCGTGGTGCTGCAGGTAGTGCACCACCTGCTTCAGCAGTTCGGTGCGCTTTTCGGCGTTGACGGGTCGGGCCACGACTTTGACCGTACCGACCGGTACATGTATTGTCCAGCAGGAATAGATGTTCCGATCGGTACATTAATCGGGTGGTTCTGTGAGACACCGGATCGAGCGTCAGCGGGGCATGCCCTCGGCCAGGACACTGGCGGAAGCCCTGATGATCCCGACACTGCTCTTCCTCGGCCTGCTGTTCTGCTTCCCCACGGCCTTCCACGAGCCTCGGCCGCACCACGCGAAGGTGGTGATCGCGGACCCCGCGCTGGAACGCAAGGTCGACGCCTCGCTGCAACAGCGGCACCCTGGTTGGTTCGACGTCACCGCCGCGGCGGACGCCCGCGAGGCCCGCCGGGCGGTGCTGGACCGTACGGCCGTGGCCGGCTACGCGGCCCAGGGGAGAAACGCCGTGCTGTACGTGGCCGAGGCCAACGGCACGGCACTTGAGCAGGCGCTCGCCAAGGGGTTCACGACGGTCGCGGCGCGCCATCACCAGAAGCTCACGATCACGGACGTGGCGCCCACCGTGAGCAAGGACGAAAACGGCACGACCCCGGTGTACTTCGCAGTCGCCTGGAACGTCCCCGGCTACATACTCGCCACGACCCTGCTGAGAGCGGTGACGTTCAACCGCCGCAAGAAGATGCTCGCGATCGTGGCGGCCTCTGCCCTCTTCAGCGTGGTGGGCTTCTTCGTCGGCGCAGGGCTGGGCTACTTCCCCTACGAGCCCTCGGCCCTGGGCATCGCCTTCCTGCTCAGCACGGCGGTGGCCACGTTCTCCCTCGGCATGGCGCCTTTCACCAAGCAGTTCTTCCCTCTCGCGGGCCTGGGTCTGTACATCGTGCTGAGCGTCCCCTCCAGTGGCGTCGCCCCCGTCCAGCTCCTGCCGGCGTTCTTCCAGGGCCTGCACGCCGTCATGCCCCTGGGCAACGCGGTCGACGCCCTGCGGGGGGTCCTGTACTTCAACGACGTGGGAGTGCTCAGGCCGGTCCTCGTACTGTGCGCGTGGATCGCGGCAGGCATGACCCTGTTGGGCCTCGACGCATGGCGGCACCACCGCGCGGCCGTACGACCGCCCGGGGAAAGCGGGCGGGAGGACGTTCCGGAGCCGCCGGTGGAGGACCCGTCCGTGGAGGCACCCTCACCCACGGCGCTTCCGGTCCACCCGCACCATTTCGGCGAGCAGTTGCCGATGCTCGAAGGCACCGTGCGCGACGACGGGCAACAGCCCCTCCGCCACGCCGTGGTGACCATCATGGACGCCGGCGGCCGACAGTTGGTGCGGACCTCGACGAACGTGCGGGGCCAGTACGCCGTGACCGGCCTGCCCGAGGGGTACATCAGCGTCGTGGCCTCATACCCCGGGCGGAATCCGGTCGTTCACCAGAAGCTGTTGCAGTCCGGTACGGCCGTCCGGAGCGACTTCACCATGCACGACCGTCGCAGCGGGTCGCCGGCCCACCCGGCTCACACCGGCCGAGCGTGATCGTCCGGGCGGTGAAGGCAGAGTGATCGGGATGTCGTCCACGCCGCAGTCGCTGGGCGGCGCCGTGGACGTGGAACGACTGATCGAAGCCCATGGTCGGGCTCGGTTGCCACGGACGCCTTGGTCCCGGTGTGCCTCCCGCGCCCGAAGCGGGCTCGGCGGTGAGAGCCATCCCTCCGTTGGACGGCGCGGCGCAGCGCTCCTCGGAGCGTTTCGCACGGTCGGTCACCAGGCGACGGGCAGTTCGGCGAGGCAGTGGAAGACGGGGTTCTCGCGAAAACGGAGCCGGGACGCCTCGCAGGCCAGGCGGAGGGTCGGCAGCCTGGTGAAGAGGGAGTCGAGAGCGAGTGTCACCTCGAGCCGGCCCAGCGACGCGCCGAGGCAGAAGTGGGCGCCATGGCCCCACAGCAGATGGCCCGAGGCATCGCGGTGGATGTCGAGGCGTTCGGGGTCGGGGAAGACGGTGGCGTCGTGGTTGGCGGCGACAAGGCTGATCATCACCGACTCGCCCTCCCTGACCAGCGTCTCGCCGATCCGGACGTCCTCGGTGGCCTGACGCACGACGCCGTCCTGGATGATCGACCAGAAACGCATCGACTCCTCCACGAACTTCGGCAACAGAGCCCCGCTTTCGGCCAGGACCTCGGCGCGCAGTGCGTCATCGGTCAGCAGGCTCAGGGTGCTGACCGCGATCTGCGTGGCGGTCGACTCGTGGCCGGCGATGAGCAGCAGCTTGAGGATGGCCAGGAGATCGGCACGGTCGAGTTCGCCGGTGGCCACGTGGTCACGGACGAGACGACTGACCAGGTCGTCACCGGGATCCTGCTCCTTGGCGCGCGCGTTCTCGTCGAGGAAGCCGATGATGCGGTGGTGCGCCGCGAGGGAGAGCGCCGGGTCGTCGTCCGTGAGCAGGATCTGGGTCTGCTCCAGGAAGAACGCGGTGTGCTCGTCCGGAATCCCCATCAGCCGGGCGATGACCAGGGCCGACACCTTGGCGGCGAAGTCCCTTACCAGGTCCGCGGGTTGCGGCCCGGCTGCCAGCGCGTCGGCCGCCCGGTCGGTCAGCTCCTGGATGCGGGGGCGCAGCGCGCGTACCCGGCGCACGGTGAACTCGGGGGCGACCATCCTGCGCAGCCGACCGTGCTCCGGATCGTCCATGCGCAGGAATCCGCTCGGCCGGTCGTCGGCGGGCACGGGGATGCGCAACGGAAAGCCGGGCCGGGTCTCGTCGGCGCTCAGCCGGGGGTCCTTGAGCGCGGCCTTCACCTCCTCGTAGCGGGTGATCAACCAGACCAGCTGTTCCGTCCCGGCGCCGGCCGGCAGACGGACCCGCGTCGGCGGGCCGTCACGGACCACGCCGAGGGCAGGCGGCGGCGACATCGGACACGTACGGGCCAGCGGCCAGTCGAGCGCACTGGTGTACACAGCGGGCATGATCCATCCCTTCATCTCGTACGCATACCCGCCCCATCCGGCATCCCCGGCGGCGGGCGCCCCAACCGGACCACACCAGCACCCCCCACTGACACCGCAGTGACCAACGGCTGACACCCGGCACCGGTCCGCCTGGATCGCCTGCCCGACGCCGACGAGCGCGCATCACCGACGACGGTCTCTCCGGCGAGGTTGAGCCCGGACGCCACAGCGTGTCATCGCATCCGGCGTCGGCGAGGACGAGCGGGAACGCGGTTCCCCAGGAGCCGGCTCCGTGGGCGGCGCCCTGCCGCAGATCGAGTACGGCGGGCAGGATGATCGCCGTGTTCTACGAACCTGATGAAGCTGCCACGTTCCATGAGCTGTTGGCGGCGCGTTCTCGTCTGACCGGGTTGGTTCTGGCACCCGATGGAACACGCTTGATCGCCTCCGTGCAGTCGGTCGACGAGTCGGGCACCGGGCACGTGACGAGGCTCTGGGAGGTCGATCCCTCGGGCAAGGACGAGAGCCGCCTCGTGGCTCGGTCCGTAGAGGGTGACTTCGCTCCGGCGTTCGCCGCTGACGGGACGCTGTTGTTCCTCTCCGGCCGGGCTCGCACGGACCCCGCCGGTGATGAGCCCGCCAGTCAGGATGTGTCGCTGTGGGCGATGCCCGAGAACGGCGAGGCGAGACGGATTGCCCGACACCCGGGGGGAATAGCCGCGTTCACCTGCGCGGCACATGCCGACGCGATCGCTCTCACCGCCGATCTGCTGCCTGGCACGGCGGACACCGGGACATACGCCGCGGCTCGGCGTGCGCGCGAGCGTGCCATGGTCGACGCGGCCCTCTACGAGGAGACCGCGACCGGCGCCTGGAGTGCCGCCCTCGGACCTGACGAACCGCACACGTTCGTCCTGCGCTCCGACGGGCCTGCGGTGATCGCCGGGAGCCAGGGCCTGGCGGGCACCGCCGACACCGCGATGTCTCCGGACGGGTCGCTGGTGGCCTACACACGGGCCGCGACCGGCCGCGACCCCGACACCAACACCGTGGTCGTCGCCGACGCGGCGACCGGCATGCGGCGCCGGACCTTTTCACGCCCCGGCCATCAGTACTACCGCCTGGCGTTCACGCCCGACGGTTCGACTCTGGTCTGCCAGCGTCAGCGGGAAGAGACCTACGACACCGAATGGCGCGTCACGCTCGTCGCGTTCGACCTGGAGTCCGGCGAAGAGACCGACCTGCTGCCGGAGTTCGACAACTGGCCATGGCCGGGACGTGCGGTCCTCTCGCCGGTCCCCGGGGACCCGACGATGTGGTTCACCGGAGACGAGCGGGGGCACTGCCCGGTCTTCCGCCGCGACGCGGACGGCACGATCACCCGCCTGACCTCCTCCGGCGCCTACGCCTCGCTCTGCGTGACATCCGATGGAGCCACTCTCTACGGGCTGCGCAGCGCGATCGACAGCCCGCCCCGCGTGGTCCGCCTGGATGCCGCCACGCCCGATCAGCGACCCGTCTTCCTCAACGCCGCCGACGAGCTCCGCTCGCTTCCCGGCACCCTGACCGAGGTACACGCCCAGGGGGACGACGGCTTCCCGCTGCGCGCCTGGCTCGTCCTGCCCGAAGACGCCTCGGCCGAGCGACCGGCCCCCTTGGTCGTCATCCCGCACGGAGGGCCGCAGGCGTCCTGGAGTGCCTGGACGTCGTCGTGGAACCCCTGGCCGTTCGCTGCCCGCGGCTACGCGGTACTCCTGCCGGACCCGGCCCTGTCCACCGGCTACGGGCAGCGGATGCAAGAACGCGGCCGGGGCCAGTACGGCGGTCGGCCCTACCGTGACGTCATCGCGCTGGCAGACGCGGCACTGGCACGCGCCGACCTCGACGCGGCCCGGACCGCCTTCGCCGGCTGGTCCTACGGCGGCTACCTGGCCAACCGGGCCGCGACCGGCACCGACCGCTTCAAGGCGATCGTCTCGGCCGCCGCGATGTGGAACCTGGAGGCGCTGCAGACGGGCACGGACATGCACGCCTACTTCCGCAAGATCTTCGGCGACCCGCGGACTCGGCGCGAGCGGTACGACGCCGATTCGACCCACCTCGACGCGGCGAGGATGAAGACGCCGATGCTGATCGTCCACGGAGGCCGGGATCACCGCGTGTCGATGGGCCAGGCGCTGAGCCTGCACAGCGATCTGGTGCGGCTCGGTGTGCCGGTCAGGTTCCTGCACTTCCCGACCGAGGGCCACACCGTCGAAGCGCCGAACCACATCCGGATCATGTACGAGACGGTGCTGAACTTCCTCGACCACCATGTTCTCGGGCAGGAGTGGCGGCGCCCGGCGCTGCTCTGACTGATCCCCCGGAACGGAGGACTGCTGATGCCGGGCTGTGCTAGGGTTCCGGAGTTGCAGTTGTGGTACCCATGAACCTATGTGCGCCTGACAGGAATGTTTCTCCTTCAGGCGCATTATTTGTTTTTCCGGCGTCTCCGGATGGGGCCTCTGCCTACAGAAGGAGAAGATCATGGCTCAGGGAACCGTGAAGTGGTTCAACGCCGAAAAGGGTTTCGGCTTCATCCAGCAGGACGGCGGCGGCCCCGACGTCTTCGCGCACTACTCGAACATCGCGACCCAGGGCTTCCGTGAGCTCCAGGAGGGCCAGCGGGTCTCCTTCGACGTCACGCAGGGCCAGAAGGGCCCGCAGGCGGAGAACATCATCCCCGCCTGATCGCCGGACGCGTATCCGCTCACCGGGGTCCATACCGTCATGGTGCGGACCCCGGTTTGTGCTGTTCCCAGGAAGGCAGACCACCGCATGTCCCGCAGGCCCCAGAAGCCGAACCGGCGCGCCTCGTCACCCTCACCGGCCGTGTCCGCGCCGAGGGAATTCCGGCTGCCGGAAAGCACCACACCCGCTCTTCCCGCCGTCGAGGACTTCGCCGCTCTGGACATGCCCGCAGGGCTGCTGAAGACCCTCACCGCGCAGGGCGTGACCGTCCCGTTCCCCATCCAGGCCGCCACACTGCCGAACTCGCTCGCCGGTCGTGACCTGCTGGGACGGGGACGCACCGGCTCCGGCAAGACCCTCGCGTTCGGGCTGGCGCTCCTGGCCCGCACGGCGGGACTGCGGGCGGAGTCCAAGGCTCCCCTCGCCCTCGTGCTGGTGCCCACCCGTGAACTCGCCCAGCAGGTGACGGACGCGCTCACCCCCTACGCCACGGCGGTGAACCTGCGACTGGCCACCGTGGTCGGCGGGCTGTCCATCACCAAGCAGGCCGGCACGCTCCGGCGCGGCGCCGAGGTCCTCGTGGCGACCCCCGGCAGACTCAACGACCTCGTGGAACGCGGCGACTGCGTTCTCGACCAGGTGCGCATCACGGTGCTGGACGAAGCCGACCAGATGACCGACATGGGCTTCCTGCCGCAGATCACCAGGCTGATGCAGCGCGTACGGCCCGACGGACAGCGCCTGCTCTTCTCGGCCACGCTCGACCGCAACATCGACCGTCTGGTGCGGCAGTTCCTGACCGACCCGGTGGTCCAGTCCGTGGACCCCTCCGCGGGAGCGGTGACCACCATGGAGCACCACGTGCTCCACGTCCAGGACGAGACCGACAAGAAGGCCGTCACCACGCGCATCGCGGCCCGTGACGGCCGGGTCATCCTCTTCCTCGACACCAAGAGGTCCGCCGACCGGCTCGCCAAGCGGCTCCTGGCCGTCGGCGTCCGCGCGGCCGCACTGCACGGGGGCCGCTCCCAGCCGCAGCGCAACCGCACCCTGGAACAGTTCAAGAACGGCCAGGTCACCGCCCTGGTGGCGACCAACGTCGCGGCCCGGGGCATACATGTCGACGACCTCGACCTCGTCGTGAACGTCGATCCCCCCACCGACCACAAGGACTACCTCCACCGCGGGGGTCGCACGGCCCGCGCCGGCGGCTCCGGCAGTGTGGTCACGCTGGTCCTGCCCACGCAGAAGCACGACGTCACCCGGCTCATGTCGGACGCGGGCATCCGCCCCCGGACGGCCCGCATCACCTCCAGCGACGCGGCACTGGCCACGATCACCGGCGCCCGCGAGCCCTCCGGCGTGGCCGTCACCATCGAGGTCCCCCAGCAGGCGACACCGCCGGCGTCCGGCCCGGACCAGAAGACCGGCACCGGCACCAAGCCCGGCAGGCGATCCGGCCGCCGACGCCGTAACGGCGGCGGGGCCAAGCCCACGACGGGTGCTGCCAACAGCACGGCGAGCCAGGGCTCCGAGCGTCAGGCCGCGGCCGGGACGAAGGCCTCCGAGGGCACCTCCGCAACCGCCCGGCGCGGTTCGGCCCGCCGGGCGGGCTCCGATGGGGCCGCGGGCGGTGGCGCCGGCGGCCGCGGTTCCGCCCGCCAGGCAGCCACCGATGGGGCAACCGGCACCGCCTCCGGCAAGGCTGTGCGCGGATCCGGCCGGCGGACGGCGCCCGGCGCAGCCACGGGTGGCGCCGCCGGAGCCAGAAGCCGTAGCTCCGACCGCCGAGGCGGCCGTCGTCCCTCCGCCACCTGAGCCTGATCGGGTGCTGTCGGGCGAGCCCATCCGGCCGCGGTGAGCCCGGACGCGGCGACGCTCAGCGCGGAAGCACCCAGTGCGGCGTCCAGGTCCCGGCCGCGTCGTGACCGGACGCCGTGGCGGCGAGGTGAGCGCGCAGCGTGGCCAGGGCCGGGTGGGGGTTGTCGCGGTGCCACAGGAGCGAGTGCGGGTAGACGGGCGTCGGGTCGGTCACCGGGATCCGGCGCAGGCCGTGCCCGGCGGGCCAGACGAGGCGCGTCTGCTCGCTCATGAAGGTGGCCAGGGCCGGGGTGTCGGCGACGGTGTCGAGGAGCGCGTCGGAGCCGAAGTTGGGGCCGGTCGCCTCGATGGTGAGGCCGAACTCGGCGACGAGGTCGTCGTAGTAGGCGGCCCATTCCGAGCCCGGGACGATGCCGGGCATCCAGATCCGGTGCCCGACGAGCTGAGCCATCGTCACCGAGCGGGCGCCCGCCAGCGCGTGGGCGGGGCCGGTCATGAGCTGGAGCGGCTCGTCGAGCACCCGGACGGACTCGATGTCCTCGGGAAGGGGCCGGCCGGGTGCGGCGACGGCGCGGAAGGACGCGTCGATCGCGCCGGATCGGATGGCGGCGACGGCCGTCTCGATGTCGAGCAGCATCAGCACGTCGAGGTCGATCTCGGGGTGCGCGTGGTGGAAGCCGCGCATCAGGCCCGACGCCGCGCCGCGTGAGGAGATCATGTCGACGCGCAGGGGACGGCGGCCGGTGCGCACGGACGCGACCGCACGCTCGGCGACGCGCAGCAGCTCGCGCGCGTGGGGCAGGAACGCCTGCCCGTCGATGGTGAGCTCGGCGCCGCGCGCGGTGCGGGTGAACAGCCGCACACCGAGGGTGCGCTCCAGCGCGGCGATGCGCTTGGAGACGGCTTGCTGCGTGACCGCCAGCTCGGCGGCGGCTTCCTGGAACTGCCCCGCGTCGGCGGCGGCGACGAAGGTCCGGACGGTGTCGAGGTCCATGTCGACAGCCTATGGGTACAACTCCTGGTTGTATCCGAGAGCCCCGTGGTTGTTTGATCCCAGGCTACGGCGCTCGCTTTGATGATTCCGGTCGCGGATCGGTTGTGCGGGTGAGTGGCGAGGAGCATCGGACATGAAGAGCGGGGACCGGCTGGGGCATCTGCTGGGACGTCGGCTGGGGCGGCCGTTCGGATGGCTCTGGGGAGCGTACGGGACGAGCGCGCTCGGCACGTGGCTCGCCTTCGGCGCGTTCCCGCTGATCGCCGTCCGGGTGCTGCACGCCGGACCCGCCGAGGTCGCCGCGCTCTCCTCCGTGGGGGCTGCGGTGGGCGCGGCCGTGGCGGTGCCGCTCGGTCCGTGGGTGGAGTTCCGCCGCAAGCGGCCGGTGCTGATCGCGATGGACCTGGTGCGGTTCGCGGCGCTGCTGACGATCCCTGTCGCGTACGCGCTCGGGGTGCTCGGCTTCCTTCAGCTCCTGCTGGTCTCCGTCGTCGTCGCGGCGGCGGACATCACCTTCCGCGCCGCGTCCGGCGCGTACCTGAAGACGCTGCTGCCGGCCGAGGACCTGCTCGTCGCCAACGCTCGGTTCGAGTCCACGGCCTGGACGACCACGATCATCGGGCCCCCGCTGGGCGGCGCGGCGATCGGGCTCCTGGGTCCGGTGGCGACGGTGGTGGCCGACGCGGTCAGCTACCTGCTCTCGGCCCTGGGCATCCGCGCGACGGGCGGCCACGAGCCGCGGCCCGAGCGCCGGGAGGCCACGCGCATGCGGGCCGTGGACCTGCTCGACGGCTGGCGGTACATCCTCGCCGACACGACACTGCGCCCGCTGTTCTTCAACACCGCCTTGTTCAACGGCCTGGTGATGGCCACCCAGCCACTGCTGGCCGTCCTGATGCTCGGCCCACTCGGGTTCACGCCGTGGCAGTACGGCCTCGCCTTCGCCGCGCCCTCGATCGGCGGACTGCTCGGTTCGCGGCTGGCCCGACCGCTCGTCACCCGGTACGGGCAGCACCGGACCCTGGTCGTGGTCGGGGCGCTGCGCGCGCTCTGGCCCGTCGGCCTGGCTTTCCTCGGGCCGGGCACCGGCGGGCTGCTGCTGGTGATGGGCGTGGAACTCGGGCTCATCTTCTGCTGCGGGGTCTTCAACCCCGTCTACGCCACCTACCGCCTCGACCGCACCGCGACCGACCGGGTCACCCGCACACTGTCCGCCTGGACGGTGACGACCAAGGCCTCGTCCGCGCTCCTGACGGCCGTCTGGGGGGTGCTGGGCGGCCTGCTCGGTCCGCGTACGGCCATCGGCCTGGCCGGCGTGCTCCTGCTGGCGACCCCGCTGCTGCTCCCCCGCCGCGCGCCAGCGGCTGTCCCCGAGCCGGAGCCGGGCCCGGTCACCCCGTAACAGCGCTCCGCCGAGAACCTTCGCCGAGGGCACGAGCGGGCGCCCCGGAGTCGGTCACCGCCTTGATCGCGCCACATCCTGTCCAGCGACCGCGTGCCGAGATGTGTGCCCTTCTGCCCGATGGGAGGATCGGGTGCGTGAGCGGTATTCCCGTGCGCACGCCCATAGCGGCCGACGGCCGGCTGGGCGTGGCTGTCCAGCACCCTGGGCTGAGCGATCCGGGGTACCTGCTGCGGCGCAGGACGATCGCCGCGGCCGCCCGCGGTCACCGGGTCGGTGATCCCTACCCGACGGTCGACTACAGCGAGGGCGAGGAACGGACCTGGCGGACCGTGCACCGGGCGCTGCTCGGCGCCCAGGACGAGCATGCCTGCCGCGCCGCGCTCGGCGCCCGGGACCAGGCTCCCATCCCTGCCGACCACATCCCGCAGCACGCCGAGGTCGGCTCCCACCTGCGCCGGCTGACCGGCTTCGACTTCACCCTCGCGGGAGGAGTCGTGGCGAACAAACGGTTCCTGGGTTCGATGGCGGCCGGCTACTTCCACGCCGTCCAGTTCGTGCGCCACCCGGCCGTGCCGCTGTTCACCCCCGAGCCCGACATCATCCACGACGTCTTCGGGCACGGGATCCACCTCTCCTCCCCCGCCTTCGCCGACATCTATCGCCTGTTCGGCCAAGCCGCGGAGCGCATCGAGCGCAAGGACGTCCTCCAGATGATCAGCGACGTGTACTGGTTCACGCTTGAGTACGGCGTCCTGGAGGAGAACGGAGCGCCCAAGGCCTACGGCGCGGCCCTGCTCTCCTCCTACGGAGAGATCCGCCGGCTGCACGCATCCCGCATCCGCCGGCTGGACATCGACGCCATGCTCGCCACCCCCTACGACGTCGGCGGCTACCAGCCCGTCCTCTTCGCCGCCCGCACCCTCGACGAGGTCACCGACACCCTCGCCGGCTTCCTGGACAGGCTCGGCGACGACGCCGCACCCCAGCCCTGCGCCGGCAGACCGTAGAGCGCCGTTCGACGGCTCAGCGCATGTCAACGCACGCTGGACCAGCGGCCGTCAGGCCCGCACCGGGTCATGGTGCGGCTCCGTGCGAGTCGCCCGGTGGAGCAGGCCGCGGACACCGATGAACAGCGCCCACGCCAGGAGGGGAAACGCCGCGGCCCGCTCCATGCCTCCCATGCCGAGTCCGAGGTAGCGGTGGGAGAGGAAGAGCCCGAACGACGTGATCGCCGTCGCTCCCAGCAGACTGGTCGCCCAGCGCAGCGGCCCCGGCGCTTCATCCGCCAGGCCGACTCCCGTCAGCACAAGGCCGATGTTGCCCAGGGCCATGATGAGCAGCGCACCGAGGACATGCTGGTTCTCGTGGACGTCCGCAGGCGCCAGCCCGGCCACCGCGAACCCCACTCCGGCGCAGGCCACCAGAGACCGGCCCACCCTCGCGGTCGCGCCTCTGCCCCACACGGTCCCGGCGCAGACGGCACCGACGACCAGGAGCGTCCCCAGAGCCACGAACGAGGCGTTCATCACGCCGTGTTCGGGCGAGCAGACATAGCGTGGTTCTGGTGCCGACTGCAGCGCGCAGTGAACGTTGCCCAAGTCGCTGATGTTGTTCCGCGCCCAACTGTACGGCCTGCTCCAGGCCGACTCGACGATCACGTGGGCCACGAAGAACTGCGCTGCACCCGCGACCCACGCGACGTATCCGATCCGAGCCTTCAACTCTCCGCCCTTCTCACACGGTTCACGTGCGAACAGCGGATCATGCACGGCCGGCCTCGGACACTCCGGCAGGCCCCCGGGCACGAGGTGGGGCAGACCCGCCCCACGGCCACGGTACGAGCGGAGGACGGCTGCCGGTTTCGTACCCTGGCGGTATGCGCATGCGCCCCACTCTGAGCTGGACCCCCACCGAGGACCTGCCGCCGGGCACCACGGATCTGAAGCCGGTCGCCGATGTGCTGCGCACGGGCGGTGTGCTGGTGCTCAGCGGTGCGGGCATCTCCACCGAGTCGGGCATCCCCGATTACCGGGGCGAGGGCGGGAGCCTGAGCCGGCACACCCCGATGACGTACCAGGAATTCACCACCAGCGGCCGGGCGCGGCGCCGTTACTGGGCGCGCAGCCACCTCGGCTGGCGCACCTTCGGTCGCGCCCGTCCCAACGCCGGGCACCGGGCCGTGGCCGCGTTCGGGCGCCACGGCCTGCTCGCGGGTGTGATCACCCAGAACGTCGACGGCCTGCACCAGGCCGCCGGCACCGACGGCGTCGTGGAACTCCACGGAGGTCTGGACCGGGTCGTCTGCCTTTCCTGCGGCGCCCTCAGCCCGCGCCACGAACTCGCCCGGCGGCTGGAGGAGGCCAACGCGGGCTTCGAGCCGGTGGCCGCCGGGATCAACCCGGACGGCGACGCCGACCTCAGCGACGAACAGGTCGGGGACTTCCGTGTCCTGCCCTGTTCGGTGTGCGGCGGCATCCTCAAGCCGGACGTGGTGTTCTTCGGCGAGGCCGTTCCGCCGCAGCGGGTGGAGCACTGCCGTGCGCTGGTCCGTGCGGCGACCTCGCTGCTGGTCCTGGGCTCCTCACTGACGGTGATGTCCGGACTCCGGTTCGTCCGCCAGGCGGCCCAGGACGGGAAACCGGTCCTGATCGTCAACCGGGACCCGACCCGGGGCGACGGGCACGCCCTCACCCGGGTCGCACTTCCGCTGGGCGACGCCCTCACCACCGTGGCCGGCCGACTGGGCATCCCCGTCGACGGCGGCCCGACGGCAGAACCGGTGACGCCCTCAGCGCCGTAAAGCGCTGTTCACCGCTCGGCGGAGCGGCACACTGAGTTCTTCGGCCTGGTCGATGTCGGACACCTGGGAGGCGCGCTGGGGTTACGCGTTCTTCCCGCGGACGGGGCTCGAAGGGGTGCGTTCCG
The DNA here is from genome assembly GCF_042269865.1 of Streptomyces sp. NPDC055966. Lineage (NCBI taxonomy): Bacteria > Bacillati > Actinomycetota > Actinomycetes > Kitasatosporales > Streptomycetaceae > Streptomyces > Streptomyces sp. NPDC055966. The sequence goes on along the minus strand of NZ_JBHJYK010000029.1, from coordinate 41,803 downwards.
TCGGGCATGATCCGGACGGCTGACTTCGGAAGCCGACCCGTCCTGGGCGTTGTCAGTGTTCGGCGGCCTGCCCTTGTCCGGAGCCGGTGTTGAGGACGGAGGCGGTGAACTTCGCCAATTTCTCCCGCAGTTCCTCGCGGGGCGTGCCCTTGCCGTCGGTCAGGTATGCGACGAGGTCGGCGCGGGTGGCGGCGAGCAGGGCATGGGCGGTGAAGTCGCTGTCGGCCAGGCCCGGAATGCGGTCCAGCGTGTCCCGGAGCAGCGCGTGCCAGCCCTCGTAGTGCGCGGTGGCGTAGGGGTTGTCCGCGCCGGTCTGCTCCAGGGCGAGTGCGAGGTGACGGTTGTCCAGTTTCAGACACAGGACGGCGTCGAGCAGGGCCGGGACGCGCTCCAGTGGCGGGGCGGCGGGGCCCAAGGGCGGCGGGCCGTCCGCGACGGCGTTCATGATCGGTTCGAGTCGCGCTTCGTAGAGCGCGCGGATCAGCCCGGTGCGATCACCGAAGGCACGGAAGAGGGTGGCCTTGCCGACCCCGGCCGCCGCCGCGATGTCGGCCATGGTGACGCCGTCGGGGCTCTGGCACTGGGCGAAGAGCGTGTCGGCGGCGGTGAAGACGGCCGCACGGTTGCGCAGGGCGTCCTTGCGCGGTCGGCGCTCGGTCACGTGGTTCCTCCTTTGCGATCCGGACCCGTGGTCCGTATCGTAGCGCCCACCAAACCGGACCGCGGGTCCGGATCGTATGGGACGGAGGCACCCATGCCCACGCACCGCTCGCCGGAACAGCTGTACCGTCACAGCCTGCGGCTGCTCCTCGACAAGGACATTGACGCCTGGACCGCCCTGTGGGCCGAGGACGGCGTGATGGAGTTCCCCTTCGCGCCGCCGGGCTGGCCCCGACGGCTGGAGGGCCGGGACGCGATCGCCGCCTACATGAGCGGCTACCCCGACCACATCGACCTGCACGACTTCCCCGACCTGCGGATCCACCGGACCACCGACGTGCGGACCGTCGTGGCCGAGATGCGCGGCCTGGGCCTTCTGGTCGAGACAGGGGCGCCGTTCGACATGACCTACATCGCCGTGGTGACCGTCCGCGAGGGACAGTTCACCTCCTACCGGGACTACTGGAACCCCCTCGCCGTCCAGCAGCCCGGCCTGGCCTTCGCCGGGAACGGTGCGCGATGAGCCACACCCTGGTCATCGGGGCCACGGGCACCACCGGCCGGCGCACGACCGCCGCCCTGGCCGCCGCCGGCCACCTCGTCAGGGCGGGGAGCCGACGGGCCACCCGGCTCCCGGGCACGGAGCCGGTCCGCTTCGACTGGTACGACCCCGCCACCTTCGGTCCCGCCCTCGCGGAGACCGACCGCGTCTACCTCGTCCCGCCCCCGGGCGACCCGGACCCGGCCGCGGTCATGCTGCCCTTCCTCCGCGAGGCTCGGGCCACCGGTCTGCGACGTGCGGTACTGCTCAGTTCGTCGGCCATCCCCGAGGGGGGACCGGGAGTGGGAGCCGTGCACCGCCGTCTGCCCGACCTGTTCGACGAGTGGGCGGTGCTGCGGCCCTCCTGGTTCATGCAGAACTTCACCGGCACGCACGCCCACGCCCGCAGCATCCGCGAGGACGGCGTCATCCGGACCGCGGCCGGTACCGGACGGATCGGATTCGTCGACGCCGACGACATCGCCGCCGTGGCCGTACACGCCCTGACGGACGACCGCGCGCTCCATGCCGACCTCGTCCTGACCGGCCCGCAGACCCTCGGCCACGACGACATCGCCGCCATCGTCACCGAGGTCACCGGCCGCCGCGTGGCGCACCGGCGTCTGACGTACGAGCAGTTGCGCGACCGCCTCGCCGCGCAGATGCCGCTGGAGTTCGCCACGATGCTGGCCGGCATGGACCGCGCCATCGCCCAGGGCGCCGAGGACCGGATCACCGACACCGTCCAGCGCCTCACCGGACGCCCGCCGAACAGCTTCCGCGAGGTGGCGCAGCGGGAACTGGGGCGCCACGGCTGAATCACGTCGGCGACGCGGCATCCGGCCGGCGGGTGCGTGAGGGGAGGCGCGGGCGGGCGTTCAGTGACGTGTCGCAGCCCGGACGAGGCCCGCGACGGCTCGGGAGCGGCTGTGGGGCGGCCACGCGATCACCGTCGTGACCGCCGGCGCGTCCAGCACGGGCACGGCGGCGAGATCCTCGCTCAGCTGCGCCCGGCACGACTCCGGCGCGATCCAGCAGGCGCGGCCGAGCGCGATCAGCTGGAGCAGTTGCGCATGGTCGCGGGCCCGCGGCCCCGGGCCCTCGGGGTACGCGCCGTCGGGGCCCGGCCAGCGCGGCAGCGGCAGGTCGGACAGCTCGGTGACCTCGGCCATCCGTACATGGGTCCGGCCGGTGAGGGGATGCCCGGCCGGCAGGACCACGACCTGCCCCTCCGTACGCAGTTCCTCGATGTCGAAGCCGGCCGCGGTGTCGAACGGCAGGTGCAGCAGGGCCACGTCGGCCCGGCCGTCGCGCAGCAGTCGTTCCTGCTCGCCGATCCCGCACAGGAGCAGGTCCACGGTGACCGCATCGGGTTCGGCGGCGTAGGCGTCGAGCAGTTTCGCCAGCAGTTCGCTGGAGGCGCCGGCCTTCGTGGCGAGGACCACGCCGGGCCGGCCGGTCGCGGCGAGGGCGGCGCGGCGGGTACGACGCTCGGCGGCCTCGACCGCGTCCAGCGCCGCCCGGGCCTCCCGCAGGAGCACCGACCCGGCCTCGGTCAGGGTGACCGTGCGGCTGGTGCGTTCCAGCAGCGACGCCCCCAGACGCCGTTCGAGCTGATGGATCGCCCGCGACAGGGGAGGCTGCGCGATGCCGAGCCGCTGCGCGGCCCTCCCGAAGTGCAACTCCTCGGCGACGGCGACGAAGTACCGCAGCTCCCGTGTCTCCACACCGCGATGCTACCCGGCCCCCGACCGGGGTCGATACCCGTCAGGTATCGCTGCCCACCCATTCGGTGTTGGCCGGATCCGGCGAGGCCCGGAGAGGATCGGCCGTATGAACGAACAGACGATCGCGCTGGTCACCGGCGCGAACAAGGGAATCGGCTACGAGATCGCGGCCGGTCTGGGCGCCCTCGGCTGGAGCGTCGGAGTCGGCGCCCGGGACGAGGAGCGGCGCGAGGCCGCCGTGGCGAAGCTGCTGGCGGCCGGCGTCGACGCCTTCGGCGTACCGCTCGACGTGACCGACGACGAGAGCGTGGCAGCCGCCGCCGGGCTGATCGAGGACCGCGCCGGACGCCTCGACGTGCTGGTCAACAACGCCGGGATCACGGGAAACGCGCCACAGATGCCCACCACGGTCGACCCCTCGACGGTGCTGGCGGCCGTGCAGACCAACGTGATCGGAGTCATCCGCGTCACCAACGCGATGCTGCCGTTGCTGCGCCGCTCGCCGTCGCCGCGCATCGTGAACATGTCCAGCAGCGTCGGCTCCCTCACCCGGCAGACCACTCCCGGCGCCGAAACGGGTCCGATCTCCGTCGCTTACGCGCCGTCGAAGACCTTCCTCAACGCCGTCACCGTCCAGTACGCCAAGGAGCTGAAGGACACGAACATCCTGATCAACGCCGCCTGTCCCGGCTTCTGCGCGACCGACCTCAACGGTTTCCGCGGTGTGCGCACCCCGGAACAGGGCGCGGCGGTCGCGATCCGGCTCGCGGCCCTGCCCGCCGACGGTCCGACCGGCGGGTTCTTCGAGGACGCGGGGGAAGTGCCCTGGTGACGAGGTGACCGTACGCCGCACCGGCGAGCGCGGCACTCCGCCGGTGAGCAGTGGCGTGCCCGAGCCCAGTACGAGGGGCGCCAGGTGCAGGGTGCCTGCGCTGCCGCGTCTGGGGCGTTCAGTCCTGTGCGGGCGGCGGAGGCCGTCGACGATGACGGAGGCGGCCCGGGACGGTGTCGTGACCGGCCCGGCTCGTGCCGGGCGCGTTCCTGCCCTGATGTGCCGTTGCGCCGCAGGGGGAGCCGCGGTGGACGGTGAGACGAGGCACCTGGGCCTCGTCGGCGATCCGCTGCATGCCCGCCGCTTGGTTTCGCGGCGTCGGCCACTCCCTGCGAGCGGAGACCGGGTTCCGGCTCGTCCCAAGTCCGGCACCGGAGCCGCTCGTTGACCGGACCGCTGTCCGGGTGGCGCACCGGCCTTGTTAGGTTCTGCTGATGTTCTCGTTGCGTGAGCCCGCCTTCTTCACCCGCCTGCGCGAGGCGCGCCGGGTCCTCGTCGCCGGTGCGGGCGGGGGCTTCGACGTCTACGCCGGACTGCCCCTGGCCCTCGCCCTGCGTTCGGCCGGGGCAGAGGTCCACCTGGCCAGCCTGTCCTTCTCCGACCTGTACGGCCTGGACCTCGACTCCTGGGTCGCACAGGACGTCGCCGCCGTGCGCCCGGACACCCCGCTGCGCGGCGACTACTTCCCCGAGCGCTCGCTCGCCCGCTGGCTGCGCACGCGCGAACTGCCCGACACCGTCTACGCCTTTCCCCTCACGGGCGTCCAGCCGTTGCGTGCCGCCTACCGGGCACTGCTGGACCACCTCGGCGGGGTGGACGCAGTCGTGCTGGTGGACGGCGGCACCGACATCCTGATGCGGGGGGACGAACACGGGCTCGGCACACCGGAGGAGGACATGGCCAGCCTCGCGGCGGTCGCCGGGCTGGACGAGGTCGCGCACCGGCTCGTGGCGTGCGTGGGCTTCGGAGTGGACGCCTACCACGGTGTCAACCATGCCCTCGTGCTGGAGAACCTGGCCCGCCTGGACCGCTCGGGCGGCTACCTGGGCGCGTTCTCACTGCCCCGCGAAAGCCTTGAGGGCGCCGCCTATCTCGACGCGGTCGCCCACGCCCAGGACTGCCATGCCAGTCATCCCAGCATCGTGCACGGATCCGTCGCCGCAGCCGTACGGGGAGAGTTCGGCGACGTACGGTTCACCGAACGCACCCGCGGCAGCGAACTGTTCGTCAACCCGCTCATGGGGCTGTACTTCTGCGTCGACCTGCCCGCCCTGGCACACGCGAACCTCTACCTCGACCGCCTGGAACACACGGTCCTGATGCGCCAGATCAGCACCGCCATCTCCGACTTCCGCGAGGAACTGCCCCGCCAGCGACCCCCTCGCGCCTTCCCGCACTGACCGTGCGGGCAACCCGGCAGCGTGCCGTCATTCCTCCAGCGCGCGGGCGATGGGCAGGGTGTCGTTGGTCTGCTGGAGCCGCACGATCAAGCCGTCCCGCAGCGTGAAGAAATGGGCGAACCGCGAGGTGACGTCCCGTCCGCCGTGTGTGACGCCGACGTAGCGGCCGAGTGTGATGACGCGGTCGCCGGCCTCGTGGAACTCGTCGGCGACGGCCCGGAAGCTGGAGAACAGGGACAAGAAGCCGAAGAAGTCGTCGACGATGCTGTCCAGCCCGTCGTACACACCGCCGTTCGGGAACCCCTCCACCACGTCCCACTGCGCGTCGGGCGCGACCAGCGACCTGATCACCGCGAGGTCCCCCTTGGCGTCGTAGAAGCGGCGGACGACATCGATCTGCGGCGAGTCGGGCATGGCCTGACCTCTCTCCCTCTCCCTGACGGGTCCAGGACGACGAACACCGGGCGCATCAATCCTTCCCCCTTGAATCCGCATCCCACTCAGTGAGGCGTGCCGAGCGTGGAGTGCGGCACGGCACGGCGCCACGGAATCAGGCCGTCGCCTGGGGCTGTTGCGGGCTGAGGTAGTGCACGGCCGTCTGCTGGGCGTGCGGGGCGAGGAGGCCCTGGAGTTCGTCGGCCGCGACCTTGAGGAGGTCGCCGTCCCGCTCGGCGTGGAGGGTCTCCAGGACGAAGGCGACGCGGGTGGAGTCCTCGGTGACGCGGGTGCGGTGGGCGTCGCGGTGGTTCCAGTGCCGGGTCAGGACGATCTCGCTGTCCGCGTAGACGATCTCGCCCGGCTTCGGGGTCTCGACGGTGTCGGGCTCGCCGAGCGGGGTGAAGGACTCGGTGCCGTCGGCGTGGCGGATGTCGACGGCACCGGTGACGTGTTCGAGGTCGAAGGCGCCGCAGGGCAGGCCGTGGCGCACGGAGACGGCGTTGTAGGAGTCGACGGCCGGGTTGATCCGCGGCAGACCGCCCTTCTTCGCCATGCGGCGGCCGAGCGCGTCGACGCTGGGCCGGATGCGGCGCGGGTTGGTGCCGAAGGCTCGATAGGCGGTGTGCCAGGCCTCGATCCGGGGGTCGGCCTCGTCGGCGGGGGTCCAACTGCCGTCGGCGAGCTGCTGTTCCAGCTCCTCCAGGGCGGTGACGGTGTGCGGCCAGGGCTCACGGCCGCGCAGGCCGGTGGCGGTGACCACGGCGATGAGGGTGCCGGGGAAGGCGTCGGCGACGGCGGGGGCGATGCGGAAGACGGTCATGGGCGGGTTCCGATTCGTGTGTGGGGTGGGTGGCCGGGCGGGGGCAGGGCTTCCAGGGGCCGACGCGGTCCAGGCTGCACGATCGCGCCGACGCAGCGTGTCGGCCCACGGTGGCCGCGTCGAGGGCCGCGGTCCCGCGCTGTGGGGCGGTCGGCGACGGCAGTGCGGTGCTCGGCCGGCCGGTGGTCGCCATACGTGAACTTGGCGCGTACGCCGGCGATTTCGGAGCGTGGGCCGCACAATGCCGGAGCACGGCCGGTCGCACGAAGGCTGGTCCACGGCGCAGCAGGTCCGCCTCGGCCTCGCCGGGCTGGGTGCGTCATGGTCGTCGGCGATCCAGGTGGCCCATTCGGCCTCGCCGAGACCGGGACCGGCGTCACAGCTCTCGATGAACATTCCGGTCGCCTTCCGTGGGGACGGCTACGGGGGCGGACGTACAGGGGTCAGGCGAGGGCCAGCAGGCTGACCGCGGCGAACGCGGTGCCCAGACCGACCAGTTGGCCGCGGTGGATGCGTTCGGCGAGGACGCCGCGGGCGAGCAGGACCGTTCCTGCCGGGTAGAGGGCGGTGATCACGGCGACGACGGTGAGGTCACCGCTGCGGGCGGCGAGCAGGAAGAGCAGGTTCGCCATGGAGTCCAGCACACCCGCCGCGGCCGACATCCCGTACGCGGGCCGCTCGTCGCCGAGCCTGCGGCGCAGCGCACCGGCAGCGGCCAGGGTGACGGCCGAGGAGACCGCGCGGCCCGTGATCAGCGGCGCCACCCCGCTGTCGGCGGGTGCCTGGTGCAGGCAGATCAGCTGGAGCGCGATGGCCGCGCCCGCGCCGAAGGCCAGCAGCAGCGCCGTGCGCGAGGGACGCACCGGGCCCGTGCCGTGTCCGGCGCTGACCAGCACCACCGCGAGCAGCGCGAGCGGCAGACCCACCAGTCCGGCGGTGCTCAGGTGCTCGCCCTGGAGCAGACCGACGCCCACGGGCAGTGCGGCGGAGACCAGCGCGGTGACGGGCGAGAGCACGTTCATCGGGCCGATCGCCAGGGTGCGGTAGAGCAGGACGAACGCGGCCGCCGAGGCGACCCCGGACGCCGCACCCCAGCCGAGGGCCGCGCCGCTGAACGAGGCACCGAGCACCGGCCACAGCAGCAGCTCCACGGCGAGGCTGGCCGGCGCCGCGACCATCACGGTGCGCAGCACATGGGCCTTTCGGGCCCCCAGGCCGCCCAGGAAATCGGCGCATCCGTAGGCGAGAGAGCTGCCCAGGGCCAGCAGCAGAGCGATCACAGCACATCCCTTACTATCAATGGAACGGCTACACGGTACAACGAATCGACCGACGCGTGTCAACATAACGACCGTGCGGTCCATCACTCCGACCAGCGTACGAGGATGGTGATCAGGTGGCCGAGACAGGCGCCGCTCTGCGGACGGTCGCACACAACGTCCGGACGGCCCGGGTCCGCGCGGGCCTGTCCCTGGAGGAACTCGGCCGGCGCGCCCAGGTCAGCAAGGGCGCCCTGGTCGCCCTGGAGAAGGCACAGGGCAACCCCAACCTGGCCACCCTGGTCCGGCTCGCCGACACCCTCGGCATCTCGGTGTCCGCCCTCATGCAGGGGCCGCACGAGGGCAGGGTCCGGATCGCGGCCGTCGACGACGTGGCCCCGCTGTGGACCGGCGAACTGGGCGGCGAGGCCCGGCTCATGCTGACGACCTCGGGCCCGGCCCCGGTCGAGGTGTGGCGCTGGCGGCTGGAGCCGGGCGAGGAGTATCCGAGCCATCCCCACCAGGCCGGGGTCGTGGAGACGATCAGTGTCACCTCAGGCGTGATGACCCTGGTCGTCGACGGCAGCGAGCACATCCTGGAGGCCGGCCGGACTGCCACGTTCGACGGCGACACCGCGCACACCTACCGCGGCTCGGGCACCGAGACCTGCCACCTGATCATGACGGTCCACCTGCCACCGGCCCGGTGACGGCATTCCGGTCGTGATGTGCCGACGAGATGTGCCGACGATTCGTGGTGCGCGCGGGGTGCCCGCTCAGGCGGTGAGCCCGAGGGTGTTCAGCACGGTGACCACGTCGTGCCGCACGCTCTCGTCCAGGCCGCGCAAGGGGCGCGGCAGGTTCGGTTCCCCCGTCAGCCCGAGGTGGGACGCGGCGGCGGACATGACGCGCAGGCTGCCGTGGCGGCGGAACAGCGCCCACAGCGGCTCAAGTGCGTCGGACAGGTCCGTCACGCGTGACGCGTCACCGCTCCGGGCGGCACGGGTGAGGGCGAGGGCGGTCTGCGGGAACGTGCCGCCGATGACCGAGTACCAGGCGTCGCACCCGGCGTTGAGACCGAGCGCGGCCAGCCAGTCGCCGCTCACGCCGATGGTGACCGTGTCCGGGATCAGCGCCCGCAGGGCGTCCACACGGGCCTTCGCCTGTGCCGGGTCCCCGGGCACGCCGGGGATCTTGATCGATCCCACGTTCGGCAACTGCGCGATCCGGCCGTGCAGTTCGTCGCTGAAGTGCACATGTGTGGTGCCGGGATTGTCGTACACGCACAAGGGCACCGACAGCTCGCGGGTGACATCCTCGAACAGACCGAACACCTCGTCCTCGGTGAGCGGCTGGTACGTCATCGGGGCGAGCAGCACGGCGGAGACCCCGGCCTTCTGAGCGTCCTCGGCCAGCGCGAGCACGTGTGAGGTGCGCAGCGCGCCGATCCCGGCCAGGACAGGGACCCCGTCGGCGGCCTCGACCGCGATCCGCACGGCGTGAGCGCGCTGCTCCCGGGTGAGGTAGGCGTAGCCGCCGGTGGAGCCGAGCGCGCCGATGGAGTCGACTCCGGCGGCAGCGAGGCGGGCGACGAGCGCGGCGTACGCCGTGCCGTCGATGCCGTCCTCACGGGTGGGCGTGAGGGGGAAGGCGCTGAGGCCCTGGAACATGGTGACTCCTTCGGAGGGGAGGGCCGGTCACGGTTGCCGGTTCGCCGCGCGCAAGTCGGCGACGACCGCGGCGAGTTCGGCGGCGAACGCCTCGGCCTGCGGCTCGGTGACGGTGGAGCTGGTGACCCGGATCGCCTCCGGGTGGGCGGACGGTTCACGGACGAAGAGGCCGCCGGGTCGTACGGCCCAGCCCCGCTGCGCCAGGGCCTGGACCGCTGACCGGCTGTCGACGTCGAGCTCGACCCATACGTTCAGCCCGTCGGGCCGGCAGGGCACCTCGACACCGTGAGCGCGCAGCCGCCGGACGAGCAGACCACTGCGGTGCGCGTAGGCTTCGCGGGCCCGTTCGTGCAGTTCATGGACGCCGGGGTCGAGCAGCAGCGCGTGGGCGATGTGCTGCAGGAGGTGGCTGACCCATGTGGTCCCGGCGCTCAACCGCGCCTCCAGGCGCAGGGTGCTCTCCGTGTCGGCGGCGACGAGGGCGAGCCGCAGGTCCGGGCCGAGGAACTTGGACACGGACCGCACCAGAGCCCAACGCGCGGTACTCGGGGGCGTGATCCGCTGGTACGGCCGCGCGGAGACAGCCGAGAAGTGGTCGTCCTCGATCACCAGGACCTGGGGGTGGTCCGCGAGGATCGCGCGCAGGTCGGCCGCCCGTTCCTCGGTGAGGCTCGCACCGGTCGGATTGTGGGCGCGCGGCGTGCAGACGACCGCTCGGGCACCGTCCTCAAGGGCGGCCCGCAAGGCGTCGGGACGCATGCCCGCGCCGTCGACCCGGACCGGGGCCGGCCGGTAGCCGTTCAGCCGCAGCGTGCCGATGCTCGCCAGGAAGCAGGGGTCCTCGATCGCCACCAGGTCGCCGCGGGTGAGATGGGCGTTCAGGAGCCGCTCGGTGGCGTCGACCGCTCCGTGCGTCACCAGTGTCCGGAACGGCTGCTCGATATCTTCGGCGAAGTCGTTGGAGGCCCACTCGGCCAGGTCCGGGTCGACGGCGGGCATGCCGTACAGGGGCTGGCGGTAGCGGCCGCCACGGACCGCGGCCAGGATGTCCGGCAGCAGTTCGGGATCGGGGTTGCCGCTTGCCAGGTCGACGGAGTCGCCGTCGGCCCCGACGCCCTCGCGGGCCAGCTGCGGCACCTCGGCGATCACCGTGCCGCCACGGCCCCGGGTCTCCGCCACCCCGGCTTCGACGAGCCGCCGGTATGCCAGGGCGACCGTGTTCCGGTTCACTCCCAGCTCGGCGGCGAGCACCCGCACCGGCGGCAGCACCGCCCGTGGCGCCAGCTCGCCGGACGCGACCTGATCCCGCACACTGCCGGCGATCTCCGCCGCGGTCGTACCGCTGACCGGCACGTGATCACCTCCGCGGGCAATCCTAACACTTTGTCCTATGCCAAACTCTGCGCTACCGCGAGAGAGGCGATCCACCGGGCCCAGAGCGGGCCGACAACACACTTCCCGGCGCTCTCCCGATGCGGCGCGACCAGACGATCGCAGGGCTGACTCATCATCTCCTCACCCTGCAGGAGCAAGATGCCCAACCCACCCCGCAAGCACCGCATGCATCACTAAGCGTAATGATGTGATTGCATATAGTGAGTACAGCTGTCGCTACCCATGCAGGCCACAGGGATCACGCGGCGCCACACCCCCGTACCGGGCCGACCCCGGCGGTCCGCAAGAAGGAGAGCCGAAGAGTGCTTCAGCCAAAGAGCGGGCCGCGCAGCCCGGCGGTCGGAGCGGCGGTGGTCTGCGGTGCCCTGTTGCTGACGGCGTGCGGCTCCACCGGCAGTTCCCGGCCCGCCAGTACACCGTCCGCGGCGCCCTCGCCCGCCCCCACCGGGATCGCCTGCGGCAGGGCGGCCGCGGTGCCGGCTTCCGGCTCGACCGCGCAGGAGTTCGCGATGAAGTTCTGGATCGAGAACTACATGCGGGCGTGTCCCGGTACCAAGATCACCTACGTAGGGAACGGCTCCGGTGCCGGTCAGACCGATTTCCTGAAGGGCAGAACCGCCTTCGCGGGTTCCGACTCCGCGCTGAGCGCCGCACAGGTCGACCAGTCCAGGAGTGTGTGCTCCGGCGGCGGTCAGGCAGTGCACCTGCCGATGGTCGGCGGCCCGATCGCGATCGGCTTCAACCTGCCAGGCGTCAGCAAACTGGTCCTGGACGCACCCACCCTGGCCAAGGTCTTCGACTCGCGGATCACGAAGTGGAACGATCCGGCGATCGCGAAGCTCAACCCCGGCACCACACTGCCCTCGACACCGATCCGGACATCGCACCGTTCCGATTCGTCCGGTACGACGGACAACTTCACCTCCTACCTCAGCGCCGCCGCCCCGGGGGCCTGGCCGCACGGGCACGACAAGGTGTGGATGGCCAAGGGCGGCCAGTCCGCGAAGGGTTCCTCGGGCCTCGCCGACCAGGTGAAGAACACCACCGGTGGGATCGGCTACGTCGAGCTGTCCCATGCCCTGGCCCATGGCGTTCCCACGGTCTCGATCGCCACCGGAGCCCCGGCCCCGGTCGACGCCAGCGTTCTCACGGCGTCCAAGGCGATCGCCGGCTCCAGCGTCGCGGGCCCCGGCGACGACCTCGTACTGAAGCTGGACTATGGGACCAAGGCTGCCGGCGCCTATCCGATCGACATGGTCACGTACGAGATCGTCTGCGACAAGGGCAACAAGGCGGCGACGTGGTCCGCCACCAAGGCGTTCCTGACGTACGTCTCCGGCAGGAGGGGCCAGGAGGACTTGAGCTTCCAGGGCTACGCGACGCTCCCGGCCACGATCGTGGAAAAGGTCCGCAGCAGGATCAGCGCCCTGTCCTAGCCCGCGGGCCTTCAGGGCTCGGTGCTCCAGCGCCGCGCAATTACCTTCAGGCGTTCGAGTTCACGCCGGGCTGCTCTCGGGTGGGCGAGGTCGAGAGCCATCCTGGCGCGGGCCGTGATGTAGAGGATGTCCTGACGGGTGCCGCAGTCGAGCCCGGGGAGGGACTGGAGTCGGCGGGCCGTGACCGAGAGGGAGATCGCGATGATCCCGAGAGCGTCGCGCACGGGCAGGGGAAGGGCTTCACGCAGCTCGTCCTTGGCGTAGTCACGCGCCTGCTCGTCCGCCTCCCAGGGACGGGGCAATGCGGGAGCCCAGGGAAGGCGTGCTTCCCGGGCCTCGTCGTACAGGTCCGTCACCGCGGCACGCGCGGACACGAGATCGCCTTCGGCGGCCGCCGCACGAGCCCGTTCCCACGTGGAGCGCAGTCGGGCACGGACCTGGGGATCCTCGCCGGTGTCGGCGTCCAGATAGCCGGACCACACGTCGAACGCCTTGCTCAACTCGGCATCGAGCATGACCTGGTACGCGTCCGGCACTCCGCCGCCCCTCCCATCGACCCCGCCCCGCCCCGGGCGTCCGCGGACACGATAGGACGAACGCCGGACACACCGCCCGTGAATTACCTGGTGGAGCGCGTGGGAGCGCCCGTGTCGACGCGCGGCAAGGGTGAAGGGGTCGAGCAGGCGGATCAGGTGAGGGGCCGGATCCCGTGGCCTGGGACGGCCCGTCGCCCCGGCCCCTCTGCTCGGTCACGTCGTCTCACGGCTCAGGCGGAGGCCGCCGTCGGCTGCTCCGAGGCGGGCTGAGCGGTGGTGCCGTCCGCCTCGATGGCCGCGAGATCGCTGCCGCGGGCTTCGCGGGCGGCGATGACGGCGATCACGGTGATGAGGGCGGCCAGGCCGATGTACACCGAGATCGGGATGGAGGTGCCGCAGGAGCCGAGCAGAGGGAGCGACGTGACATCGCGGTACTAGAGTGCCGAGGTGATCATTCCTCCTGAAGTACTGCCGGGCGGCGCGGTGTTGCGGCTTGTTTCCGTCAGCGACGCGGAAGCGCTGCACGCCGCGTATGTGGCGAACCGGGAGTATCTGGCTCCTTGGGAACCTCGCCGTCCGGACAGCTTCTTCACCGTCGCGGGGCAGGCCGAGCGCACGGCCGAGCGTCTGAGTGAGTTCACGGAACGCCGCCTCGTGCCCTGGGTGTTGGAGAGCGACGGCACGATCGTCGGCACGGTCACCCTCACGAGCCTGGTCTTCGGGCCCTTCCGCAGCGCGTCCCTGGGGTACTGGGTGGCCGCCGACCGCCAGGGCCGGGGACTGGCCGGCGCGGCGGTGGCGAGCGTCTGCCACACGGCCCGCGACGTCATCGGCCTGCACCGCATCGAGGCCACCACGCTCCTCGACAACGTCCCCTCGCAACGGGTGCTGGCGAAGAACGGTTTCGAGCCGATCGGCATGGCTCCGCGCTATCTGCACATCAACGGCGAGTGGCGGGACCACCGTCTGTTCCAACGGATTCTGCACGACGGCCAGTTGTCGGGCTGACCGCCGCCGGGGCGTCTTGAACGGGACAGGTCGAGGGGGCCTCGGATCAGCCCGGGGCTGCTCGGAATGGTTTGCGCACGCGGTTCGCAACTGGACAGACGTGGCGCCGAGCCCTGCTCACTCGCGCCCGCCGCTCCCGACGCACCGGGGCATCGCCCACAGCAGCAGGGCGGCGCAACTGAACGCCGCCCCCACGGCGGACACCCCTGGCCATCCCGTCGTCGCGTACTCACGGACAAGGGGCAGGCGCTCTTCCCCGTCACCGTGGCACTGCGCCCGTGGGGCGAGACGCACTGCTTCGACTCCGTGGAGGCTCACTCGAGACTCCTCGACCGACGGAACGGACGCCCGCTGAGCCCATGGGAGATCCACTCCGGCGACGGGCGCCTCGTCGGCCCGGACGAGACATCGTCGAAAAGCTCACCGCCACGAACGGCGGTGGCTGACCCGGTCTACGCCCGGCCCACGCCGGACGCCTACGAACTGGGGGAACCAGGGCTCATCCGGCCGGTGGCTGGATGTAGTCCTCCAGGCGTGCCACTGTGAATCCCTGCTCCTGGATGCGCCTGAGCAGGTTGGTGAACATCTGCGTCATCGTGGCCCCCTTGAGTTCACTGGGCCCGCGGAAGTGCGCGAGGATGATGTCACCGGCGCGCAGCTTCTTGCGTGCGTCCTGGTACTGCATGTTGCGGATCTGCATGGATTCCCGCCACCACACGATCGCGCGGGGTCCGCACTCCCCGACCGCGATCCTGGTGTTCTCGTTGTACGCGCCGTAGGGCGGGCGGAACAGGAGTGGCGCGGTGCCGTACTCCTTGGTGAGGATCTTCTGGTCGCCGCACACCTCTTCCTTCTGGCGCGCCAGAGGGACGGTGCTCATGACCGGATGGTGCAGGGTGTGGTTCTGGATGTGGTTGCCCAGCGCCTGAAGCGGTTTGAAGTACGCGTAGTCCGACTTGATGGCGTCGTTCATCAGGAACATCGTGATCGGGATGTTCAGGTCCCGCATCATCTCGATGAACTTGGGGTCCTTTTCCTGACCGTCGTCGACGGTGATGAACACGACCTTCTGCGTGGTCGGTATATGCGTGAGGACCGGAACGGTTCCGGTGGCGGCGAGTTTCACCGGCTTGTCGGCCGGGGGCGGCGGCGCGGCCGGCAGCGGATTCAGGCCCCACCTGTGCCACGCGGCCGCGGTGTCGGCAGCTCCGGACGCGTTGCCGGGGGCGCCCGTTGGCCTGCCGCTTTCCGAGGGGAGCGGCGCATGACCGGATCCGCCGCCGCTCGTGCTGCAACCGCCGGCCGCCAGGACGGCCGCGGCTGTTCCCGCGAGCGTCCACGTCACCGGCCTGTACCGCTTTCCCCGGCCCATCATTCGCTTCACCGTGTCGACCTCAGCTGACATTCGATCATGATCTGTTGAGACGATAGACCGGCAAACCAAAAAAGCGATCAATAGTCAGGTGTGAATTCACTACATGGCACCGGGTCGTGAGTCAGGGCTGCTGGGCCCCGGGGTTCGGCATAGGGTCGTCTCCCCTGGTCACCGTCGCACCCTCCCCGCGACCGGGACGGTGGCCGTCAGCCTTGAGGAGTTCGTATGCGCTACTACGACCTCGGCAGCCACGGCCGGCGTGTGACGACGTCGTCCCCCGAGGCACAGACGTGGATCGACCGCGGGCTGAACTGGACGTATGCCTTCAATCACGAAGAGGCCGTCCGCTGTTTCGAGGCCGCCGTCGCGGCGGATCCCGACTGTGCCATGGCCGAGTGGGGTTTGGCCTACGCGCTCGGTCCCAACTACAACAAACCCTGGGAGTTCTTCGACGCACAGGACCTGGGGCGGACGGTGGAGCGTGCGCATGCCGCGGTGCGGCGCGCGCAGACGAAGGCCGTCGGCGCCACGCCGGTCGAGCGAGCCCTCATCGGTGCGCTGAGTGCCCGCTATCCACAGGCCCAGGCCCCGGACGTCGAGGACTGTTCCGTGTGGAACACGGGCTACGCCGACAGCATGCGGGCCGTCCATCAGATGGCGGCCGACGATCTCGACGTGGCCGCCCTGTACGCCGACGCCCTGATGAACCTCACGCCCTGGCGGCTGTGGGACCTCCGCACGGGCACGCCGGCCCCGGGGTCGCGCACCGTCGAGGCCAGGGCCGTACTGGAGCGGGCGATCGCCACGGAGGCGGGCACCCGGCACCCGGGCCTCCTTCATCTCTACATCCACCTGATGGAGATGTCCCCGACGCCCGAGGCGGCCCTGCCGGTGGGCGACCGGCTGCGCGGTCTGGTGCCGGACGCGGGCCATCTCCAGCACATGCCCTCGCACCTGGAAGTGCTCTGCGGCGACTATCGCCGGGTGATCTCCGACAACACCGAGGCGATCGCAGCCGACGAGAAGTTCCACGCCAGGGCCGGGGCGATGAACTTCTACACCCTGTACCGTTGCCACAACTACCACTTCAAGATCTACGGCGCGATGTTCCTCGGCCGCTTCCAGGACGCGCTCGAAACGGCGGACCGGCTTGAAGCGGCCGTGCCCGAGGAACTGCTGCGCGTGGACAGCCCACCGATGGCGGACTGGTTGGAGGGCTTCCTCGCGATGCGGGTGCACGTGCTCATCCGCTTCGGGCGCTGGGACGACATCCTGGCCCTGCCGATGCCCGCCGACGCGCGCTTGTACTGCGTGACCACGGCGATGCTGCGGTACGCACGCGGTGTCGCGCTCTCCGCGTCGAACCGGACCGACGACGCCGACGCGGAACGTGAGCTCTTCCGCGAGGCCGCCGCCCGGGTCCCGGAGACCCGGATGCTGTTCAACAACACCTGTGCGGCCATCCTGGCGATCGCCGCGCACATGCTGGACGGGGAGCTGGACTACCGCAAGGGGCGCCACGAGGCCGCGTTCGCCGCCCTGCGCCGGTCGATCGAGCTGGACGACGGCCTTCCGTACGACGAGCCGTGGGGGTGGATGCAGCCCACCCGGCACGCATACGGCGCGCTGCTCCTCGAACAGGGCCTGGTGGCGGAGGCCGAAGCCGTCTACCGGGCCGATCTCGGACTCGACGACACCCTGCCACGCGCACAGCAACACCCGGGCAATGTCTGGGCGTTGCACGGCCTCCACGAGTGCCTCGTGCGGCTCGGCAGGGCGGGCGAGGCCCAGATCGTGGCGCAGCAGCTGAAGATCGCCGCCGCGATGGCGGACGTACCGATCGAAGCGTCCTGCTTCTGCCGTACGGAGTCCGTCGCCGGTGCCGCGCCTCAAGAAGGGTGCTGTTCGCACGCGCGCTGAGCACTTCGCGGCGGATGAAACCTGCGTCGCCGTCGGCCATGGTTGCCGAGTCCGGGCAGGACAACAGGTCTAGGTACAGGACCGGGCATCCGCGTCAGGGCGCGGTGCCGGCGCGGCGAAGGCCGGTGGGTGCGGCGGGAGTTGCCCAGCCGCGCAGTACGGCGCCGATCGTCGACCGGAACGCGGTCTCGGCCGCGGTGTCGTCGAGGGCGCCGGCGAGTTCGAGGGTCACGACTCCGTGCAGGGCGACCCACAGCGACACGGCGATCAGTGTCGTGTCGCCCGCGAGGGTGTGGTCCGCCACGGCGCGGTCGATCGCCGCGACGAGCAGTCGTACGGGGTCGCGGTCGCCGACCCTGCCGGACGGGTCGAAGGACTGCGCGCCGCCGAACAACACCGTGTACAGGTGGCGGTGCTCGCGTCCCCAGCGACGGTATGCGGCGGCCAGCTCGTGCAGGTCGTCGAGTGCGTCGTCGGAGGTCGGGGCCGTCGACAGGTCCTGGAACAGGCCGGCCACCGCCCGGTCGCGGACCTCGCCGACCAGCCCGTCCTTGCCGTCGAACAGCGTGTACACCGCCGCCGTCGACGTCCCGGCCGCGGTGGCCAGCGCGCGGACCGTGACCGACTCGCGGGGACGGGTGGCGAACATCTCGGTCGCGCATGCCACGAGCCGCTCTCTGACGGCGGCGTCGTTCGTTCTCGGCCTTCCCACGGGGAGCAGTGTACCCACCCTGATAACATCGTTTTGAAACGGTGTTTTGAAACCTGGGGGATTGCCGTGCCGTCGTCCGTCATACGTACCGTCCGCCTCGTCGGCCGCCTGCTGGCGGCTGCCGCCGCGGTCCTCGTGCTGGTCGCCGTCTTCCTGGCGCTGATCGTCGCCACCGACGGCGCGGGATCGGGGTTCGCCGCATGGTCCGCGACCCTCGGGATCGCGCTCGTCGCGGCGTTGCGGCGAGGCCGCCGCCGGACCTGGCGGGGGCGACTCGTGCCGTTCCTGCCGGTGCTCGTCGCGGCCGCCCTGACGCTGTCGGTGTGCGTCCCGACCGTCCCCACGACGCGCCGCCACCCGCCCGCCCTGCCGTTCGTGACCACCGAGCACTGGAGCCTGTCCACGGGCAGCCGGGTCGCCGTCTACCACTACCCGCCCACCGGCCACGGGCCCCGGCGCCGCGTCCCGCTCGTCTACCTCAACGGCGGTCCGGTGCGCGGCATCTCGGTGCTCGACCACCACTTCCTCCAGCGCCTGGCGGGGCAGGGCCACGACGTGTACGCCTACGAGCAGGCCGGTGGCGGGCGGAGCGAGCCGCTGCCCATGGGCCAGTACTCGATCGACCGGTCCGTCCGCGATCTCGGGGCCCTCCTCGACCGGCTGGGCAGCAGCGATGTGCTGGGATTCTCCTCAGGCGCCGTCGTGCTCACCCGCGCGCTGGCCGACCCGGCCGTCGCCGCCCGCCTGCACCGGGCGATCATCGCCGAACCCGGCCCGATGGACGGTCCCACCACACGGATCGCGGGGCAGAAGGGCCGGCCGTCGGCGCGCGGCATCGCACCGCCCATGACCGGACCGCGCTCGACGCACGTCCCGCGCTACGCCGTCGCGTTCGGCCTCATGCGGCTCGGACTGCTCAGCCCGGACAACGGACTGGTGGGACAGGCCGAGGGCGACAACGCCCTCACCGCAGCCGACCTCGGCAGCGACACCGCGTCCGGCTACTGCGCCCGCGACGCGCACCGCATCCCGGTCGAGGACACCGCGCGGAACTTCTCCTTCAGCGCCGCCGCCAGCCTCCGTGTCCAGCAGACGGTCAAGGACTCCCCCTCCATCGCCCGGCAACTGAGGCGCTCCCGGACGCCCGCGATGCTGATGATCGCCGAGTGCTCCTCCCAGGTGCGCCAATGGGAGACCACCGTCCTCGCCGACGACCCCGCCGTGCGGCGCACCCAGTACATGCCCGGCGTCGGCCATCACATGTGGAACGGCCTGGGTGACAACGACGAACGAGCAGCAGCCGTCATCACCGCGTTCCTCCAGAACAAAGCCGCACCGCTGCCCGACTACCCGACCCGATCGGACATCCCGGCCTTCCTCCGTGCCCACAGGTGAGCGGGCGAAGCCTCTGCTGAGGCCTGCGCCGGACCTGACGCCGACGCGGGCTCAGGCGGCGGGCGGCGTTGTTAGAAGGTATCACGATTGCGATTGACCATCGCGAGTGGTCGTGTTAGAACTTCTAACGAACGCGATAGCCACTAGAGAAGGGAGGGTGGTCGTGAGCAACCACCCCTTCGTCGAAGTCGTTCTGCCGGGCATCGTGGACCCGGAAGGACTGCAAGTCCGCGGCGCCGCCGTCCCGGAGCCCGGCCCGGGACAGATCGTGATCGCCATGGAGGCGACCGGGGTCTCCTTCGCCGAGCAGCAGATGCGCCGCGGGCGGTACTACGACCAGCCCCCGTTCCCGTTCGTGCCCGGCTACGACCTGGTGGGCCGGGTGCTGTCGACCGGCCAGGGAGTCGACCCGGCCCTGGCCGGGCGCCGCGTGGCGGCGCTGGTCAAGGTCGGCGGCTGGGCCAGCCACGTGGTCGTCGAGGCGCAGGACGCGGTCGAGGTCCCCGACGGTCTGAGCGCGACCGAGGCCGAGACCGTCGTGGTCAACGGCATCACCGCCTGGCAGATGCTGCACGGCACGGCCCGTGTGCGCGCCGGGCAGACAGTCCTGGTGCACGGGGCCGGCGGCGGCGTGGGCCTGATCCTGGTCCAACTCGCCCGCGCAGCCGGTGTGAAGGTGATCGGCACCGCCTCCGCCCGGCACCACGACGCACTACGGGACCTCGGCGTCACCCCGGTCGACTACCGCACGGCGAACGTGCCGGCCCGGGTCCGTGAGCTGGCCCCCGGCGGAGTGGACGCCGTCTTCGATCACGTCGGCGGGCGCAGCGTCATCGACTCCTGGCACCTGCTCGCCCCCGGCGGCACCCTGGTCTCCTACGGCAGCGCCTCCACCCGTGACGACAGCGGCTCCAAGCAGTGGCCCGTCCTGAAGATCCTCGCCCGTACCTGGCTCTGGAACACCCTGCCCAACGGCCGCCGCGCCCACTTCTACAACATCTGGGCCGGCCAGAAGCTCCACAAGGATCGCTTCCGCGCCCGGCTGCATGCCGACCTCACCGAGGTCTTCTCCGCTCTGGGCCGCGGCGACATCACCGCCCCCATCGCCGCCCGACTGCCGCTTGCCAGGGCTGCCGAGGCCCTGCGCCTGGCGGAGTCCGGAACCGTCACCGGCAAGGTCGTCCTGACTCCCTGACCCACCTTCCCCAATCCCCCGCCCCCCGAACTCCGCCCACATCCCGTCATCCTGGGGACCGACACGATGACGCTCCGCCCGGCCCGCGTCGCAGCAACTCCGGTCTGCGTCATCGCCGTCGCCGACGCGCTCGGCCCCCCCATAGGCATCACCTTCCACAACCGCCACCAGATCACCGCTGACCGCCCCCAGCCGTGCGGAACTCCAAGGGAGGGAGAAGCCACGTGAGAAGGCGCCCGGAGTGAAGTGCACGGACCAGATCAACTACGCCCAGGCCCCCTGCTCCAACGCCTCACCGCGGCCGGCCCCGACGGCGCGGCGCATGAACCCCCCTAAGGACCGGGGACTGTGCGAAGGTTCGGCCCGTCGCCACGTACGGGGACTGGTCGGTGCTTTGACGATGCAACTCGCGGTCACGGCGGGCAAGTGCCGCCGTGACCGCGAGCTTCGGGAGTTCCTTGGAGCGGTAATTCCCTGTCAGTAGGGACCGTTGACGTTGTCGATGGAGCCGTAGCGGTGGAAGGCGTAGTTGCACGCGGCGGTGATGTTGGCGACGGGGTCGTAGATATTCGTCGAGGTGCCCGACACGTGGTAAGCGGTGAAGGTGGGCTGAATCACCTGGAGCAGGCCGATGGAGGGCGTACCGGCGGCTGCGTTGGAGTCCCAGAGGTTGATGGCGTTGGGATTGCCGGAGGATTCCCGCATCACGTTGCGGTAGATCCCGTTGTAGCTACCGGGGATGCCGTTCTGGGCCATGATCGCCAGCGCGTGCTTGATCCAGCCGTCCAGGTTGTTGGTGTACGACTGGCTGCCGGGCGTCGTGGGGGACGGGGACGCGGCCTTCGTGGTGGTTGCCGGCTGAGCGGCGGGGGTCGATCCGGCGGGCAGGGTGAGGACCTGTCCCGGCTGGAGGGCGTAGGGGCTCGCGAGGTGGTTGGCCGTCGCGATGGCGAGCCAGCCGCCGGGCACGTGCTGGGCGCGGGCTATGGAGGCCAGGTGGTCGCCGGGCCGGACGGTGTAGGTCGTCGCAGCAGAGGCGGCGGGGGCGGCCTGGGCTGTGCCCAGGGCGGCGACGGAGATCATGGCGAGGGTGCCGACGGTGACGGCGATACGGCGGCGCGCCCGGGTGGGGCGCTTGCGGGCATGAAGGGGCATGGAGCGGTCCTCTTCCAGAATTTGCATGACCCGCAGTTGCCGGTTCCCTCGGCAAGCTGCACCACATTTCGTCCAGTGGTGCACTGCGGCGCGCACATTGTTAGCCCGCCGGGAATAAATCGACAATTCCCTACTTTACTAAGCAACGTCGTTGTCCGGTCGGATTCGCGCGGCGCGCGGGCGCGGGAATTGGGGGATTTACGCGCCGTTTACAGCACTAAGACGCGTCGTAGGTGAATTGAGTCACCTGTATCGAGTGAAGCGCCCTAGCGGGCCAAACAATGACGTATCGAGCTTTAATTGCATATGGGTTCAAATGGGACATATACCCGTGAATCTCAGAAGAAGGCGTCCGTGTCGGGCGCCGTACGCAGCACCGCGTCGGCGGCGCGGCGGCCCCATGCCTCGCTCCACTCGCCGAAGTGGACACGGCCGGTGGACAGCGCCAGGCCCGCCTGTTCGAGGTGCGCCACGGTGTGGCGGGCCCGGTCGCGGGCGGCCGCGTGGTGCTCGGGACCGGTGATGTGGGCGATGCGGGTGCGGCCGGTGGCCAGCCGGTGCTCCGCGGCCAGCTCGGCGCCGCCCTTGTCGTCCGTGACCACGGACATGTCGCCGGGATCCGTGGACGGTGAGAGCGCGTGGACCTCGGGGACCGTCTCCAGGCCCGTGATACCCGTCAGCGGCGGGCGCGGGTCGGTGCGGCGGCCGGCGACGATGATGCCGTCGACGCGGCGGTCCATGAGGTTGCGCAGGTGGTGCTGTTCGCGGATGGAGTCGCCTCGGGTGTCGCACAGCAGGACCGAGACCGGTACCTACACCGGCGACGGCATCACCCTCAGCTGCGCCACCGAGTACCCCTGGAACGGCGCCATCGTCGAGGAAACCCCGGACGACCGCCCCCGGACGCTGTCCCTGCGCATCCCCCACTGGTGCCGCGAGTTCCATGTGCGCTGCGGCACCGAATCGTACGACCGGACGGACGCCCCCGTCGCCGACGGCTGGCTGCGCCTGCACCGCGTCCGGGCTACCGGCGACCAGGTGGTCCTGGAACTCGTCCTCGATCCCCGCCTCACCGCTGCCGACCCGCGCATGGACGCCGTTACGCGGGTGCGTGGCCATCGAGCGCGGTCCCCTCGTCCACTGCCTGGAGCAGGCCGACCACCCCGGCGGCGGCCTGGACGACATCGTTCTCGACCCCACCCGCCCCCTCGCCGTCAAGCAGCGCCCCGACCTGCTCGGAGGCGTCACGACGATCACGGCCGCGGGCCGCCGACGCCATGTCCCGGACCCCGGCTGGCGGCCGTACACCCCGTACCTCTCTCCGGGCTCCTCCCCCGCCGAGACCACCGAGACCGCCGCGACCACTCAGCGCCCGGCCGAGGGCGACCTGATCGAACTGACGGCAGTGCCCTACCACGCCTGGGCCAACCGTGAGGGCGGCAGCGGTGACGCCTCCGGCTCCCCGGGCGCCGGCCAGGTGGGTGCGCGGAGGAGCGGCCGGTTCCGGCCCGTACAAGAACGTCGACCAGAAGAGCGGCCTGCCCCTCGGCATCCAGAACATGGGCACCAGCCACGGCGGCACCGCCGCCAGTGGCCGCCTTCGTCCCCTGTAGGGGAAGCACGACGTGCGCGGAGCCTATACCGTCCGCACCCGGAGCGGGTCGAAGGACACGACGGTCTGCGGGCCGTCTGCCCAGCGCACACGCAACTCGCTGTCCAGCCACGTCACTTCGGCCACGGCGGCGGCGAGCGGCGGGGCCTCGGCATCATCACCGGCGTCGGCTCCCAGGGCGGCCAGTGCGACGAGCACCGCCGTTCCCTGGACCTCCGCCGAAAGCCTGGGCATCCGCACCCATGGCTCGTAGGCCGTGCCCTCGGGCGCGCGTACCTGGTCCGCCCCCGCCCAGCCGTGCACCCCCGTCAGCTCGGAGCGGAGCGCCCGCGTGGCCCATCCGGTGAGGGTGACCCGTGCGCCGTGGGGCGCCCCGGTCACCCGGTGGATCCGCAGTTCGTGGTGGCCGCGTGCCACGGTCACGCTCTCGACGCGCAGGCCCGGCACCATCGGCGGTCCGGACAGGAACACCGGCCGGTGCCAGGACGCCGCCCAGCCCCATCCGTCGCCCTGTCCCGCGCCCAGTGGATGGATGCGCCGACGCACACTTGCCACGCCGCCGACCTCCACGGACAGATGGTTGTCGGCGACGTTGGCCCGCGATGTGGGGCCGGTGTGCGTGGAGTACGCCTGGCGGCCGTACAACGGGTCGTCCTCCGCGGCGGATTCACCCTCGTGCGGACGGACATGGTCGCTGCCGTGGTTGTGCAGACGCACGATGCCGTCGGCCCTGGTGGACTGGACGAGCAGTCCGGGGGCGGGCAGCGCGAGCACCCGGTCGGGGCCGTCGCTCGGGGCCGCCTCCTCGGTCGCCGTCCACAGCGGGTCGTCCTCAGCCGCGAGCAGCGCGACGAAGGCCTTCGACGCCCAGTAGGGCGACGCGGGTCCGGAGTAGGTTTGCAGCGTGGCGGTGTGCGGGCCGTGCCAGCCGAGGCTGAGGAGCCCTTCGTCGGTGACCGCGCCCCGGTCGAGGAAGTAGCGCAGGTTTCCGCTGATCAGGCGGCGGGACGTGCCCGGGGGCAGCGGGGTGTGGCCGGTGACGGCACCCATGCCGACCGCCGCCGACGCCGCGAACCGGTAGGTCAGCGAACGCCCGAAGTGGATCGGCGCCCCGTCGGCGCCGAAGAGGAGCGAGAAGCCCTCCAGGTGCTCGCGCAGCCGCGGCCCGAACCGCTGCGACAGCGCCGTGTCGCCCGTCAGATGGGCGTGGAGCAGCGGATACAGGTGCAACGCCCACCCGTTGTAGTGGTCGAAGGCCCGGCCGTCGCCGTCCGCGTACCAGCCGTCGCCCCGGTACCACGTCTCCATCAGGTCGAGCGCGCGCTCCCTGGCCCGCGCCGTCGCGGCGTCGCCGCGGCCTGCGGACTCCAGGAACGACGCCACCGTGAACGGGAAGAGGTACCAGTTGTTCGGCGCGGGGGTGTGCGTGACGGCGCCGCGCAGCCACGTCTCGGCCCGGTCCTGTACGTCGCCGTCGAGCCGGTCCCACAGCCACGGCCTGGTCAGTGACAGGCCGAGCGCCACCGACGCCGACTCGACCATCGGCTGGCCCTGTACATGGTGGTCGAGGATCAGCGGCCATGACTCGGTGTCGTTGCGGCCGGGTGTGCGGGTGCCGGACGCGAGGCCGGTCGCGTACCGCTCCAGCCAGCCGTGCGGGTCCTTGCCGCCGGCGCCCGCGACCCGGAAGCCGGCCGCCAGGAACGTACGGGCATAGCCCTCCAGGCCGTCCGAGCGGACGCCGGACCTGGACGGGCGGCCCGGCAGGTCGAGCAGGGCGCCGCCGGGGGTCGCCCAGCGCCAGGCGGCGCCGAGCAGCCCGTCGGCGACGGCCTCCCAGTGGGCGCGGGTGTAGCCGGTGTACGGGCTCGATTCCCGGTCGTCCGGCGGGAGTTCGATCGGGATGCTCATGCGAGGAAGGCCAGCCTTTCGCGTCGTACGGGGTGGGCGAGGCCGTCGCCCGCGGCCCACCTGGCCACCTCGCCGACGGCCGTGTCGGCGAGCCGCTCCCATTCGTTGCCCTGGGAGCCGGCGAGGTGGGGCGTGATCAGTGCGTTCGGGCAGTCCCACAGGGGGTGGTCGGCGGGCAGGACCTCGGGGTCCGTCACATCGAGCACCGCCCGGACGCGGCCCGCGCGCACCACGTCGGTGAGCGCGTCCTGGTCGACGACGGCGCCGCGCGAGGTGTTGATCAGCACTGCTCCCGGCCGCATCGCGTCCAGCAGTTCGCGGCCGACGAGTCCGCGGGTGGCGGGCAGCAGCGGGGTGTGGACGCTCAACAGGTCGCTGCGGGCGAAGAGTTCGGGCAGGGGCACCCATCGGACGCCCAGCTCGGCGGCCTCGGCCCCGGTGACGTACGGGTCGTGCAGCAGCACCTCGTGGTCGAAGGGGCGCAGCAGTTCGATGACGCGCCGGCCGATGAGGGAGGCGGAGAGGATGCCCACCGTGCGACGGTAGTTGCCGACCTCGTGCGAGGTGCTCAGCCAGTCGGCCCGCTCACGTGTCCGCCGGAAGTCGCGGGCGCGTTCCAGTACGTGTTTTCCGTGCAGCAGGATCATGGCGAGTGTGTACTCGGCGACGGGCAGCGCGTTGGCCGCGGCCGCCGAGGACACCTCGATGCCCCGTTCCCAGCAGGCGTCGGTGATGTGGCCGCGCACCGAACCGGCCGCGTGCACCACGCACGCGAGCCGGGGCGCCGCCGCGAGGACGTCCGCGTCGAGGCCCGGGCATCCCCAGCCGGTGACGAGCAGCTCGACATCGCCGAGGACGTCCTTCGCCCGTACGGTCGTCAGGTCGTCCAGGACCGGCAGCGGCGCCAGGTCGCACACGTCCCCGAGCGCGGCCAGCGACCGCGGGGTGAAGACGGCGGCCGCCGCTTGGCGCGACATGGCCAACGCCGCGCGGGGCCTGGTCACTTGACCGCCCCCGCCGTCAGGCCGGACCGCCAGAAGCGCTGGAGGAGGGCGAACGCGACGATGAGCGGAAGGACGGCGAGGAGCGAGCCCATGATCACCACCGGGTAGTACTCGGGCGAGACGGACGCCTGGCTGTTCCACTGGTACAGCCCCAGGCTCACGGGATACAGGTTCTGGTTGGACAGCATCACCATCGGCAAGAAGAAATTGTTCCAGATCGCCGTCAGCTGGAACAGGAAGACCGTGACCAGACCGGGGCCCAGCATGCGCAGCGACACACGTATGCAGGTCGTCAGCTCGCCGGCGCCGTCGACCCGCGCGGCTTCCAGGATCTCGTCGGGCACATAGCCCTGGGCGAAGATGCGGCCCAGGTACACGCCGAAGGGGTTGAACAGGACCGGGATGAACACCGACCAGAAGGTGTTCACGACACCGGTCTCGGACGCGATGAGGTACAGCGGCAGCGCGAGCACCGTCTGCGGCACCATGACGGCGGCCAGCACGAGCCCGAAGAGCTTCTCCTTGTGCCGGAAGTGGTACTTGTCGAAGGCGTACCCGCAGGCGACGCTGATCAGCGCGCCGAGCGCCGCGCCCAGGACGGCGTACAGCAGGCTGTTGCCGTACCAGCGGCCGTACAGTCCGCCGTCCATGGCGAACAGGTCCTCGATGTTGCGGACGAGGGAGAAGTCGCGGAACGACAGGATGCTGCTGCTGAACAGGGCGTCGCGGGACTTCGTCGCGGCGAGCAGCAGCCACACCACCGGCAGCACGGTGTACAGGACGGAGACCGCCACGACGACGTTGACGGTCGCCCGGCCCAGCATCCGCGGGCGTGTCAGGGTCCGGTCCGTGGCGCTCATCGGGCGCTCACCTCGGCCGAGTCGACGCGGTTGGTCCAGCGGGTGACCCCGTAGGAGAGGGCGATGGTGATGACCAGGAGGATCACGGAGGCGGCGGCCGCGAGCGAGAAGTTGTTGCGGCTGAAGGCGGCGTCGTAGATGTACATGCTGGGCGCGAACCGGGTGTTGATCATCTGTGAGGACTGGTGGAGCAGCATCGGCTCGGTGAACAGTTGCAGCGCCCAGATCAGCGTGAACATCGCGACCATGACGATCGAGGAGCGTACGAGCGGTGCCTTGACCTGGAGCGCGGTGCGCACCGGCCCCGCGCCGTCGACCACGGACGCCTCCAGCACTTCACGGGGCACCGCCTGGAGGGCCGCGTAGAAGACGACCATGTTGTAGCCGACGTTGCTCCACAGGGCGATGTTCACGATCGACGGCAGCGTGGTGTGCAGGCCGAGGAAGTCCACCGTGACGTCGGCCTTGCCGAGCGCGTCGATGACGGGGCTGATGCCGGGTGTGTACAGGTACAGCCAGATCAGGGCGGCGATGATGCCGGGCACCGCGTGCGGCAGGAACAGGCCCAACTGGGCCCAGGCGCGCAGCCGGACGACGCCGGAGTCGAGCAGCAGGGCGAGCGCCAGGGAGCCGGTCACCATCAGCGGGATGTAGATCAGGCAGTACAGCCCGACGGTGGCGAGCCCGGACAGGAACGTCGGGTCGGTGAGCACGACGGAGTACGAGCGCAGGCCCACGAACACGGTGCGCGCCGGGCCGAAGCCGAGGCCCGGATGGTCGTCGCTGAAGAAGCTCAGCCACACCGCCGTGCCGACCGGGAGCAGGAAGACGAGGGTGAGGAGGACGAAGAACGGCGTCATGAGGACGCCCGCGGCGCCGTTACGACGGCGCTTCGCCGCACGCTGTGCCGTGCGCCGGGAGCCGTCCGCCGGCTGTGCCGGGGCGGTCCGCGGCGTCGTGACGCGGGCTGTCGCGGTCATGGGTCACCTGCCTCTCGGAGTGCGGGCGGTCACGTCGAATGCTGGGTGGTGGCGAGGCCCAGCGCCTTGAGATCGGGCATCGTGCCGTTCTGTGCGGCGCGCATGGCGGACAGGATCGTGCCGGAGCCGGCTCCCGCCCGGGCGAACGCGTCCTGCATGACGTAGCCGGTGGCGGTCATGCGCGGGCCCCACACCCAGCCGTCGCGGATCTTGTGGGCCTCCTCCTCGAACAGCCGGTAGATGTCCTGACCGCCGTAGTAGGCGCGGTCGAACGCGGCACGCCCCACGGACACGAGTCCGGTCGCGGCCGGGTACTGGCTGCTCGCGCCGCTGGACAGCCGGGCCCTGAGGGCGTCGGGGTGCGCGACCTGCCACTCGATGAACTCCATGGCGGCCTCGGGGTGCCTGCTGTCCTTCGTGACGGCGAACGTCGAGCCGCCGTGCGTGCCGAGCGCCGGCTGGTCCGGGGTCCACTGCGGCAGCGGCGCGACACGCCACTGGCCCTTCTGCTCCGGATGCCCTTTCATCTGCGCGCCCGCGTCCCAGGCGCCGCTGAGCCGGGTCAGGACCTGGCCCTTGCCGATCTGCGCGTCGTAGAGGCGGGCTGTGGTGGAGTTGCAGTGGACGAGGTCCTCGTCGATGAGCCGCTGCCAGTACGCGGCGACCTTCCGGGTCGGGGCGTCCGCCATGGACACGTTCCAGGCGCCCTGGGAGATGTCGAACCACTGCGCCCCGGCCTGCCAGCACCAGGCGGCCATCTGCGGCATGCCGTCGGTGGGGAACACGGCGATCCGGCGGCCGCCGCCCGTGCGGCGCACCGTGCGGGCCAGGTCGGCGAACTCGTCCCAGGTGGTGGGGACATCGAGGCCGAGCTGGTCGAACAGATCCTTGCGGTAGTGCAGCACCATGGGCTCGATGTCGAGCGGCACGCTGTACGTGCGCTTCCCGAAGGTCGTCTGGCCCAGCGACTGGGGCAGCAGTTTCGCCCGCAGGCCTGCACCGACCAGCGAGGTGATGTCGCGGGCGACCCCGTCGATCGCGAAGCCCGGCAGCTGGGGGTACTCGATGGTGGCGACGTCGGGGGCGTTGCCCGCGCGTGCCGCGTTGCTCAGCTTCAGATACCCGCCCTGTGTGCCGGAGGGGATCTGCTCGAAGTCGACCTGGATGTCGTCGTGCGTCTTGTTGAACGCGTCCACCACCTGCTGGCTGCCGCGCAGGGCAGACCAGAACGTGATGGTGGTCGCGCCTTTCCTGCCGGACTTGCTGCTGCTCCCGGATCGGAGGGACGCGCTGTCGTTTCCGCTGCACGCGCTCAGTGCGCCCGTCAGCGGCAGCGCGGTGATCGCGGCGAGCACGGATCGACGGCTCTGTCGACCAGGCATGGGCGCCTCCCGCGGCTCGTGCGGATCCTGCGTGTTCGGGTCACGGGAATACTGAGCGACTGAATGAACCTGGTCAATAGATCAATCAGAGGAAAATAAAACGGTCAAACGCTCACTTCGCTAGGGCAGTTGACTCCGGGGTCGCGGATGTGCGCGGCGCCTGCGTCGAGCCGCGGACCTTCAGCGACGGCAGCAACTCCAGCCGCCGCACGGGCGCGCTCGCCCCCTCGGGGTCCCGCGGGTCGAGCCGGCGCAGCAGCAGCTCCGCCGCCGCACGACCGACGTCCGCCTTCGGCGGGGACACCGCCGTCAGCGGGGTACTGCCGAGCGCCGCGACCACGTCGTCGTACGCGATCACGGAGCAGTCCTCGGGAACCCGCACGCCGTTGTCGCGCAGCGACTGCACCAGCATCAAGGCGTCCACGTCGCCGTGCAGCACGGCGGCCGTCGCACCCAACTCGGCCAGAACTGAAGGGAGTTCGACCGGTGTCTCCGTGGTGGCCGCCGCCCGGTCGGGCACCGCGCCGGGCGAACTGAGCGCCACGGCCCACTTGTCGACGTCCGGGTGGTCCGCGGCGATCTCGGTGAACGCGGCACGGATGGCGCGGGCCGTCGGACTGTCGTCGCGCGCGGCGAGCACGATACGCCGATGGCCCAGCTCCGTGAGGTGGCCGACGGCGAGATGGATGCCGTACCAGTGGTCCGTGCAGACGGTGTCCACGGCGTGCAGTGCGCTGCCGCGCCGCGGCCTGCGTTCCATCACCACCACGGGCACGTCCAGGCGCGACAGCCAGGAGTAATCCGCCTCCTCCGTGGTGCGGCTGCGCCAGCGCGGCGCGATCAGCAGGCCTCGCGCCCCCTCGGCCAACGCGCGCTCCACGAGCGGCTGTTCGGCCCCCGGGGCAGCCGGTGCGATGTGCAGCGCGATACGGGTCCCGGCCTCCTCGAACACAGTCCGGGCGCCGTGCAACGCCTCGTACAGATAAGCATGGCGCTCGGGCACCACGACCGCGACCGGACCGCCGTTCGCCGAACGCGGCGCGGGGGCGGCCGGCCGCTCCGTCTCGGGCAGCACCGGGCGGGCCACACCATGGCCGCGGCGCAGCTTGCCCGCACGGGCCAGCTCCTCCACATCGCGCCGTACGGTCACCACCGACACCGCGAGCTCCGCCGCGAGATCGCTGACCCGGATCCCACCGCGCGACTGCACCGCGGCGAGGATCCGCTGCCGCCTGAGATCGACCGGTTCGCGCATGCCGATGGCCCCCTCACAACCCGCTGTCCGTTTGAGCGCTTCGCTGAACGTTTCGTCGGCAGCATAGCCAGGGGGTGCCGGGGTGCTGGTCGCCGGTGTTGACCGTGCCGTCGCCGGCGGGACGCCCCTCGGGGCGGCCCGGCCCACGTCCGAGGCGAGCTCTCGCACGGCGGCGTGCGCGGTGGCGGACGATCTACGGCGGACTGAAGCAAACCCCATGCTCCAGCGCGAGGACGCCGCACCGACCCGCGACGATCTTCCGTGACGAGACCGAAGGATGCGCCCGTTCATGAGCACTCCACCGGCCACGGAGCCGACCGCCGTCCCCTCCTGGACCGTGGGCGGCGTCACCGTCCACCGCATCGACGAGGTCCCCCTCCCACCCGCGACCGGAGCGTGGCTGCTGCCCGACGCGACCCCGGACCTCGTCGCCGGGCAGGACTGGCTGCGCCCCCACTTCGCCGACGACTCCGGCATCCTGCACATCGACAGCCACAGCTTCGCCTTCACCCTCGACGGGCTGCACATCCTGGTCGACACCGGCATCGGCAACGGCAAGCAACGCGCCAACCCCGCCTGGGCACCCACTCGCACCCCCACAGCCGGCCACGTCGTCTCGCACGGGCCCGCCTACCGACTCTCACCCGTCCCCGCCGATCCCCACTGACCCCGCGTCGGACACAGGCGGCGAGGCCCGGGAGGCCGCTCAGCGCCAGTAGTTGCTGACCTCGGCGATGGTGGCGAACTCCCAACTCCCCTATGCCGCATAGGGAATACCCCACGCTTCACTCCGACCGGGGCGAAGATTGTGAACTCTCAAGTAAACTCGCGGTCACCCGCTCCCCCCTCGCCCTCACCCCTCCTCCGGCCTCCCCACCCCACCTCAACGGAGACCCAACCCCCCATGTCCGTAACGGCGAACACACCCGAACCGGCGTTACCGAACACCCGATGTAGCGCTCCCGAGGGCTCCGCCGATCTCGGCGCCGCCCCCGCTCCTCCCACCGTCCTGCTGGACGACCAGGCACTCGCGGACTTCCTCGCAGCCGCCGTCGGCGAGTACCAACTCATCACGGCCCAGGCCCCGTTGCCCTGTTTCGCCCTGCTGCTCGGCCACGCGGAGACGACGACGTACCACGTACGGCGCATCACCTTCGGCCGGAACGCCCGCACGACCGATCCGTCGGCCCGACGGGAGTTCCGCGAGACGATCGTGCCGACGTTCGGACCGGCCTACGAGAACGAGCACCGCGGCTGGTGGATGGACTCCCGCGACCTCCTCCGCGCGTCCCGCGAGGCCGACGCCCTGGGGATGGATCTGCTCGGCTCCATCCACATGCACCCGGACTGGCACCGGTTGGGTCCGCCGTCGGAACGGGGTCAGGTGCTCAGTGAGCGCCCGACGCCCATGGACCGCCATCTCTTCGGGCGGACCGGATGGCCCCTCAACCTCATCTGCTACCTGGAGCACCGCGGCGGCGCGTACTACCACTCCCTGGCAGCCTGGGCCCCGCCTTTCCCGCACCGGTCCGAGGACACCGGCTGCCCCGAACTCGCCCTGCTCGTCCGAACGAGCGCCCTGCTGAAGGTGTGAGAACGATGCATCAGCCCGAAGAAGCCCACACCCCGGGCTCGCACGGCGCCCGCGAACACACCCGGGACGGCGGCGCCGGGGACGACGTTCAGGAGATCCGGGCCCTGTGGTCGCGGATGACCCGTGGCTGGGCGGCGGGTGACGCCGCGCTCTTCGCCGCGAGCTTCACGGAGGACTGCGACTTCACCACCGTACGAGGCGAGAAGCCGGCCGGCCGCAGCGGCATCGAGGCGGGGCACGAGGCCCTGTTCCAGGGGCCGTTCGCCGGAACGCTCCTCGACGCCCAGGTCGTGTCCGTCCGTTTCCTGCGCCCCGGTCTGGCCACGGTCGAGGCGGAGTCGACCATCACCGCCCGCAGCGACGAACCGCTCACCTCCACGCACGCGTTGGCCGTCGTGGAGCGGACACCGGAACGTCGCTGGCTGATCAGGGCGTTCCACAACATGGTCCCCGCACCCCGCCCGACCGAGCACGTCCTCGACGCGAAGGATTCCGCCATGAACGAACCCACCGGGCGGCCGAAACTCCGCCACCTGGCCATCGTGGCCCGCGACCCGGAGAAGCTCGCCGAGTTCTACTCCTCGGTCTTCGCAATGGAACTCTTCCACCGTGATCCGGACGGCAGCTGCTTCCTCTCCGACGGATATCTGTCCCTCGCCCTGATCAAGCACCAGCTCGACGGCGAGACCCCGGTGGGAATGAACCACTTCGGCTTCCACGTCGAGGACACGGCAGCCACGTCCGAGGCACTGGTTGCGGCGGGCACTCCGAAACCCGCGGAACGCTTCACCGGCCGCCCCTTCGCCGAGTACCGGGCCATGGATCCGGAGGGAAACTGGTTCGACCTCTCGGCACACGGCTTCGGCGGCCCGCGCCCGAAGCCCGACCCCTCCGGAACCTGACCACCTGCCACCGACCGCCCGCCACCGACCGCCCGCCAACACCATCGTGCGCCAGAACCGCACCCTCTTCGCCCGACCACGGCGCGAACGCCCTGCACCAGCACACGCCCGGCCTCAAATACCCCGAGGGGGTATAGACTCCGGTCCCGACGGCGGCGGTCGACAGCGAAGGGCAGGCATCATGCATGCGATCGGGCACGCGCTCTCCCTTGCCGGGTCGATGACCTGGGAGATCACCTGGGCCTTGATCCTCGGCTTCACCCTCTCCGCGGTCGTCCAGGCGGTGGTGCGCCGCGAGACGGTCGTACGGCTCCTCGGCGACGACCGGCCCCGTACGCTCGCCCTGTCCGCGGGCCTCGGCGCGGCGTCCTCGTCCTGTTCCTACGCCGCTGTCGCGCTCGCCCGGTCGCTGTTCCGCAAGGGCGCCGACTTCACCGCGGCCATGGCTTTCGAGATCGCCTCCACCAACCTGGTGATCGAGCTGGGTGTGATCCTGGCCCTGCTGATGGGGTGGCAGTTCACCGCCGCGGAGTTCGTCGGCGGCCCGATCATGATCGTCGTGCTCGCCCTGCTGTTCCGGGTCCTGCTGCGCGAGCGGTTGCTGCGCCGGGCACGGGAGCAGGCCGAGCGCGGACTGGCGGGCTCCATGGAGGGGCACGCGGCGATGGACATGTCCGCGGGCGGTGAGGGCGGATTCGCCCGGCGGCTCTTCTCCCGGGACGGCCTGACGTCCGTGTCGCACATCTTCGTCATGGAATGGGCGGCGATCCTGCGCGACCTGGTGGCGGGGCTGCTGATCGCCGGGGCGATCGCGGCGTGGGTGCCGGACGACTTCTGGCGCACGTTCTTCCTGGCCGACCACCCACTGGCGGCCAGGCTGATCGGGCCCCTGATCGGGCCGCTGGTGGCAATCGCCACCTTCGTCTGTTCCATCGGCAATGTGCCGCTTGCCGTGGTGCTGTGGAAGGGCGGCATCAGCTTCGGCGGCGTCATCGCCTTCGTCTACGCCGACCTGCTGATCCTGCCGATCCTGAACATCTACCGGAAGTACTACGGCGCCCGGATGGCCGTCTTCCTGCTGGTCACGTTCTTCACGGCGATCGCCGTGGCCGGATATGTCGTGGAATTCGCCTTCGGCGGCCTCGGGCTCATCCCCGACCAGGCCGACGCCAGGATCCCCGAGGAAGGGATCACCTGGAACTACACCACCTGGCTCAACATCGCCTTCCTGCTGCTGGCCGCATCCCTGCTCGTCCGCTTCCTGCGCACCGGTGGTCCGGCGATGCTCCGCATGATGGGCGGCCCGCCGGACCACGAGGAAGAGGAACACGACGACGGGCACGGGGACAGGCGCGGAGAAGTGCACGGTGACAGGCGCGGAAACGGGCACGGACATGGACACGAGGGCATGCACGGCGGGCCCCGCGGATAGGTCGCCGAACGGCCATCTCCCCTCGTCGCAGGACTTTGCCCGGGGGCGGTTGTCCCCGCACACCGGGCACCGCTTAGTCTTACAACTTGTAGGAGATGCCGGGAACGGCAATCCACCCCAGGTCAAGCCCCCGTCAGGCTCTGCGCCGGGACGGGCCGGCTGCTAGCAGTGGGGGCATACGCCTGGCTGAGGAGTGGCGAGTATGAGTGAACACCGGCGCCGGACGTCGGGGAGGACCGGGCCGTCCGGCTCGGACGGCGTGCCGTACGGCGGCCGGGCCGAGGCGCGCAGGGCTGCCCGGGGGGACGGCGGACGACGACGTCGCCCGGCGGAAGCGGGCGGTGCGACGGACACAGGGCGTGCCGCGGCGGGTACTCGGCGTGCACAGGCCGGGCGTTCCGGCCGGCGCCGCTTCATCAACTACCCGCAAGCGCACAGACAGGGCTTTCGGCGGTGGCTTCCCTCGTGGAAGCTGGTGTCCGGCACGTTCCTGCTGTTCCTGGGCTGCGTGGTGGGGCTGTTCGGGTACGCCTACGCCACGACGACGATCCCCAGTGTGAACCCCAGCACACAGGCGCAGAGCAACACGTACTACTGGTCGGACGGCTCGATCATGACGACGCAGGGGTCGACCAACCGCCAGAACGTCGACCTCTCCCAGGTTCCCAAGCCGGTGCAGTGGGACTTCCTCGCCGCGGAGAACGCCACCTTCTACACCGACCCCGGCATCGACACACAGGGCATGCTCCGCGCCGTGTACCACATGGCCTCCGGCGGCGAGGTGCAGTCCGGGTCCACCATCACCCAGCAGTTCGTGAAGAACACCTACCTGACCCAGGACCAGTCGGTCACCCGCAAGCTGAGGGAGATCATGATCTCCCTGAAGATCGGTGGCCAGCTGTCCAAGCAGCAGATCCTCCAGGGCTATCTCAACAGCTGCTACTACGGCCGTGACGCCTACGGCATCGAGGCCGCGGCGCGCACCTACTACCACGAGCACGCCTCCCAACTGACCGTCAGCCAGGGTGCCTTCATCGCCGCCACGGTCAACGAGCCGAGCCTGCTCATGCACGCCGACACCGATCCCCAGGCCAAGGCCCAGGCCACCGGGCGCTGGAAGTACGTGCTGGACCGCATGGCCAAGATCAACAAGATCACCGCCGCGCAGGAACAGCAGTACCTGGCCGCCGGATTCCCGACACCCAAGCCCTACTCCCCGTCGGCGGGGATGTCCGGGCAGACCGGCTATCTGGTGCAGACCGCCGAGAAGTACGTCGAAGCCCATACGTCCCTCACGGACCAGCAGTTGGGCAACGGCGGCTACCAGATCTACACCACCTTCAACAAGAAGAAGGTGAACGCGCTGTCGGCGTCCGTGGCGGCGATGGAGAACAAGCACCTCGACCCGAAGCACCGCTCGGCCGACAAGGACGTCCAGGTCGGCGCGGCGTCCGTCGATCCGTCCAGCGGCGCGGTCGTGGCCCTGTACGGCGGTGCGGGCTGGAACAAGGGCCACTGGACCAACAACGCCGACGCCACCGGTGTGCCGGTCGGCTCGACCTTCAAGCCCTTCGACCTGGCCGCCGGCCTCGACCACGGCGCCGTCCTCTCTCCGGGGCAGCCGGCCTCACCGATCACCCCGGACTCCAAGTTCAACGGCGACGACGGCATCACCATCAAGAACCAGCAGGGCCAGGAGATGCCGGACCCGAGCGACCCCTCGGGCCTCCTGCACCAGCGCAACGACGTGCCCACGAAGTGGGGTTACATCACGCTGCGCAAGGCGATGGAACAGTCGGTCAACACCCCCTACGTCCAGCTCGGCGAGTACGTCGGCTACGACAATGTGGAGGGCGAGGCCCTCAAGGCGGGTCTGCTGCGCAAG
The DNA here is from genome assembly GCF_042269865.1 of Streptomyces sp. NPDC055966. Taxonomy (NCBI): domain Bacteria; kingdom Bacillati; phylum Actinomycetota; class Actinomycetes; order Kitasatosporales; family Streptomycetaceae; genus Streptomyces; species Streptomyces sp. NPDC055966. Next base: position 5,512 of record NZ_JBHJYK010000029.1, on the reverse strand, counting down.
AGCCTTCAGTACGACACCCCGGGCTTCTACATCGGCACCTCCACCCCCTCGGCGATCCGCATGGCCGACGCGTACGCCACCTTCGACGCCAGCGGCGTCCAGCACGAGCCGTACTCGGTGACCAAGGTCGTCGCCAACGGCCATCAGCTGCCCGGCTTCGAGGCGCCCAAGGGCATCACCGCCATGCCCTCCTCGACCGCCGACACCGTCACCAACGTCCTGCAAGGTGTCGTGAAGAGCGGAACCGGCACCAACGCCCAGGCGCTGGGCCGCCCGGTGGCCGGCAAGACCGGTACGACCGACGACTACAAGTCCGCCTGGTTCATCGGCTACACCCCGCAAATGGTCACGGCGGTCAGCATGTTCAAGGAGGACCCGAAGAACTCCGGCCTCCAGTCGATGAAGGGCGTCGGCGGCTTCTCCAAGGTCTTCGGCGCCGACATGCCCACCGAGGTGTGGACCGGCTACATGACCGACGCCCTCCAGGGACAACCCGTCCAGCAGTTCCCGCCCGCACCCACACTGGGCCAGGGCGCGAACGAGTTCGGCACCCCGACGGCCACCCCCTCCCCGACCGCGACCAAGCCCTCGGCCAAGCCGACCAAGCAGGGCACACCGGGCTCCTCCGACGGGGCCTGCCGCCACCACAAGAAGAACTGCGTCAGCCCGAGCCCGACGGACACCACCGGCACCACCACTGGCGGCACCACCGGCGGCACCACCGGCGGCGCAGGCAACGGCGGCCTGCTCGGTGGCGCCACCGGCGGCACCACCGACGGGACCACGAGTGGCACGACGGGCGGGACGACCAGCGGCACCAACGGCGGCACGTCGCCCAGCCCCACCCGGCCCGGCCGGCATCCCTGACAGCCCCCGGACGGCACGAACTGCGCGCTCCGCACACCTGACACCGAGGCCCCGGCTCCCCCGAGCCGGGGCCTCGGTGCCGTGGCCGGGCCCTCCGTCTGCACGACCGTGAGGACGCCCATCACGACGTAGGCGTTGCGCGAGCCGGCGAGGTCTCCTGGTCCCCTGTCAGTCGCAGGCGGGGGCGTTGCCGAGCACGTCGTCGACGTGGCAGATGAGGCTCACCGGCGTTTCCAGGAGCGGGAAGCCCGAGGCGTCGTCGGTGGTGCTCGGGGCGGAGCCGCTGTGGGCTGCCGCGGGGGTCGCGCCTCCGAAGACCGCTGCGGCGGCAAGGACGACGGCAGCGAGAACAGTACGCACGCGCATCACACTCCTTTGTGTCAGAAGGATCGATCGCCTCAGGAGATGACCGCCTCACAGCCCGCCGAACCGACCGGGGCCGAATATCACTCACAGGGACGCACCACAACTTCGACACGCTCACCGTCCCCCACCACCTCGGCCTGCCCATGCCCTTCGCCACCCTGATCGCGGCGGGCCCGTCCGTCGGCACCTTCGGCGAGCGCCTGCCCATCTCCAGTGCACCACCGAGGAGTTGGACCGACCACGCGCCTCGGACGGCGTCACCTCTCGGCCATCCGGCGGCGTCGGCCGCCGCTGGAGATCGATCGGCGGCGGTGGCGTGCGGCTGGGGGAGGTCATCGCCGACAGGGGCACGCCCAGTGCCTCCGTCGAGGCACGCAGACAGACCTCGCGGGCGCCACGGCTGCGAGCGCGGCGGCCGGCCGGGAGATGAACGCGCAGGCCGGCCCGGGATCAGCCGGCCGGGCGAGCCCATTCGTGTCGTACACGAGCATTCGTGTCGTCCACGACCCCGCCACGCCGCGCGCTGACTGGCGGGCCCTCCGCATCACACTGATCCTGTTCATGGTCGGCAGGCAACGCGGTGCGAGGGAATTCCGTCTTGCGGGGTATCAGGCTGCGGTCGAAGCGCAGTCACCGGCCCAGGACATGGGCGGCGGCCCGGCCGTGGATGGGGACCAGATGAGGGGCAGGACAGCAAGATGAACCGTGGTATCGGCTCCGCCGGGAAAACCGGCTTCCGCCGTCAGGGAGCCAGGGTTGTCGCCGTGGGCGCACTCGGCGCGGCCACCGCCGTGCTGGCAGTGACACCGGCGTTCGCCAAGGGCGACGTCGTTCTGAACGCGTCGCCCGGCACGGTCCGGGCCGGGCACACCGTCCATGTCACCGGGCACGGCGCAAGCGACGCGGTGCGCTTCGCCAAGCTCTGTGCGCAGGAGCGCACGGGGACGCGCGGCGGGTGGCACACCGTCGCGTGCGGCCGGATCACGGAGATCGGGGGCAACGACGCCAAGGTGGACGCGAAGATCAAGGTCACGCGCCGCGGCGTCGTGCAGTTCCGTGGCGTGCTCTACGGCGTGGACGGTCCGCGTGGCGGCCACCCCCACGCGGACATGAGCACGCCGGTCAGGACCGTCCACGTGCGCTGACACACTCACCGCACGCGAGTCCTCGGCCGAGCGACGCCAACGACGCCTCGGCCGGGGAATCCCGGTCGTCGTCGAGGCCTGACGCGCCTGCACGACCCTCCTCGGCCTGCTGCGCTCCGGCACCCGCTCCCGCAGCGACTGCCTCGCCCGCACCGGCGAGGGCGACATGTCAGGGGATGAACCTCACCTCCGGGAAGGCCGTGGACGGCCCGTCGAGCAGGTGCCCCCGGCGGTGCCGCAGATGCAGGTCGAAGAAGGCGAGCGGGTACGCCTGCTGGATCCGCAGCGCCCGAGCCGGATCGAGCGTGCCGATCCAGCCGTGAAGCTCCTCGTCGCTCATCCCGACCACCTTCGCCAGCTGCGGGATCAGTACCTGGTTGTCGCAGTACGACGAGTGGACGGCGCCGTCGGCCTGGACATTGAGCCGCCACCCCCGCAGATGCGACCAGAACTCGGCGGCACTCGGATCCTCGGCCCGGGTGAACACGGCCGTCATCATCATGAACGGCCGGTCCAGGTCCGTGGTGACCGTCGGTTCCATCGGGCCGTCGAAGCTCAGCCCGGCCCGGACGCGTCGGTCCTCGATCATGACGAGGGCGGTCGCCGTCCCGCCCTTCGACCAGCCGAACATGCCGATGCGGTGCAGGTCGAGGGCGCCGCACAGCCCGGCCGGCAGCGGCCGCTGCTCAGCGTCGGGACTGCGCCCCGCGTCGAGGTCCTCGACGCGGTCGAGGACGAACCGGATGTCCCGCGCGAAGTCCCCCGGCCCCAGGGAGTGTTGGGGGTCTCGCAGCGGGACGACGACCCGGCCGTCGGGGAACTCGCTGAACGCGTCGCCCGTATGGTCCACCGTGACCACGACGTACCCGTGGCTGGCGAGCTCCTGCACCACGACCGTGGCGTCGGACCTGTGGTCGTGGGCGCCGTGCGAGAACACGACGACGGGCAGCCGGCCGCCCGTTCGCCGCACCGGGGCGCCCTCGTGACCGGCCGTGAACGGTGCCGACACGGCGTCCGCGGCGAACCCCGCGGACGTCAGGAGCTCCCGCAGCGGCTCGGCGGCCATCCAGGGTGCCCGCGGATACCGCCGGACATCCCGGGCGGGGTACCAGACACTGGCCATGAGCTCACGGTGTCGGGCCGGGCCGGCCGCGGGATCCGGGCGTGTGGGGTCCACGAGGTGCAGCGACACCGTGCCCACCGGGTACGGCCCCGTGGGCACGGGAAGGATGAGCCGCGCCGGGCCCGGAGCCGTCCGGGCGGCCCACGCGGGACGCGCGACGCCGATCGGCACCGCGGCGCCGGCCGCCAGTGCCGCTCCCATCAGACGGCGGCGCGTCAGTCCGCCACGGCTGTCCCTGTCCCTGTTCATGTTCGCATTCACATTCATGTGCCTGTCCATGAGCGTGTCCATGCGGGAACGCTGTCAGGCGGCACACGTGAACACATCCACCCGGCGAACGCATCACCGGTCCCGCATGCCTCCGCAGACTTACGTCCGTGGGATGAGCGCCGGACCCGCACCGGCTCCGGCCCGGCCCCGCCAGGTGCGTCTCCGCGCCCTGCTGGCTAACCTTCACACGTGACCATCGAGTTGACCCTGCTGCCCCGAGTCGCCTGTCGCGGACAGGAGATCACGGCGCCTCGGCTGCGCGGACTGCTGGCGTTGCTCGCCGAGGATCTGCGCACCGGGTGCAGCACGGGCCGGCTGGTGGAGGGGCTGTGGCCGGACGCACTGCCGGGGCGGCCGGGCAAGGCGGTGCAGGTGCTGGTGTCGCGGCTTCGGGCACAGCTGGGTGCCGGACTGATCGTGAGCACGCCGACGGGGTACCGGCTCGCGCTGGACGAGGCACAGGTCGACAGCTCGGCGCTGCTGGCGCACGAGGGCGCGAGCGCCGAGCGGGCGCGGGCGGGAGATCACGAGGGCGCCCTGACGCGGGCCGAGGCGGGCCTGGCGCTGTGGGACGGCGGTCCGAGCGCCGCGGACGGCGAGGAAGGGCACGACCCCGTGACGGCGCTGCGTGCCGACCGGGTCCGGGCCTTCCGTGCACTGGTGCGGTCCCGGGCGCTCGCGCTGGCCCGGCTGGGGCGCACGGAGGAGGCCGCGGCACCGCTGGCCGAACTGGTCGGCGAACTGCCCCGCGACGAGGAGCTGTTGGCGGAGCTGCTGCGCTGCGAGGCGGCCACGGCGGGCCGGGCCGCGGCGCTCACCCGGTACGACACCTATCGACGCGGGCTGCGCGACGAGCTGGGCACGGATCCCGGGCCCCGACTCAGGTCCGTGTACCAGGAGTTGCTGCACGCGGACGCACCACCCGTGCGCCACGGTGTGCCGCACGAGCCGAACCTGCTGCTGGGGCGGGACGCCGACGTCGCCGCCGTCGCCAGGCTGCTGCGCGACGCCCGGGTGGTCACCGTCACGGGCCCCGGCGGGCTGGGCAAGACGCGGCAGGCGACGTACTCGGCACGGTCCGCGTGACCTCCGGTGATGCCGGCGCTCATCGCGTTGCCGAAGACGTAGACGAACAGCAGCAGGAGCATGACCGGGGTCAGCAGGACGTTCAGGGTGAGCGAGGGATAGCGGCGGGCGTGCAGGAGGCTGCGGCGCAGCATGGTCAGGTTGTCGCGGAACGCGTAGCCGGCGGCGCTCATCGAACGATCTCCTTGGTAGCGGAAGAGAGGGGGTTTCCGGTGAGTGCGAAGAACACGTCGTCCAGGTCCGGGGTGTGCACGGACAGTTCGTCGGCCTCGATGCCGGCGCTGTCGAGCCAGTCGAGGATGGCGCGCAGCTCGCGCTGGGTTCCGTCGCTGGGAATCTGGACGGAGAGGGCCGCGTCGTCCCGGGTGGTCTCGCGCAGTGCGGTGGCCGCCTGTTCGTAGACGACCGGGTCGGTGAAGCGGAGCCGTACGTGCCCGCCGGGGACGAGGCGCTTGAGTTCCTCGGCGGTGCCCTCGGCGACGAGCTTGCCGCCGTTCAGCACCGCGATGCGGTCGGCGAGTTGGTCGGCCTCCTCCAGGTACTGGGTGGTGAGGAAGACCGTGGTGCCGCCGGAGACCAGTTCGCGGATGATCTGCCACATGGTGTGCCGGGAGCGGGGGTCGAGGCCGGTGGTCGGCTCGTCCAGGAAGATGAT
>NZ_JBHJYK010000028.1:0-102747 GCF_042269865.1 Streptomyces sp. NPDC055966 | reverse complement strand
GCGTTGATTTTTGGCACGCTGTTGAGTTCTCAAGGAACGGTCGCTTCCTTTGTACTCACCCTCTCGGGCTTTCCTCCGGGCTTCCCTTCGGTGTTCCAAACTCTATCAGGGTTTTTCCGTCTCTCTGACCACCCTTCTGCGGACACGCAGAAGGAGATCCAGAGATAGGATCTGACAAGTTTGGGTGCTGCTGAGTGAGGCCGCTTTCGCGCCCCTCCGTCCCAAGCAGGAGTACGACTGTACACGGAGCCGTGAACGCCGTGCAAATCCACCGGGTTGGTGGTCTAGACCACTAGCTGGTAGCTTCCATACGGAACCCCAACTTCCTATGACATACGCTGCTGCTCAGTGCCGTCCGGGACAGGCAGTGGCGGCCCGTAAGCAGCTCCACTCCTGGGAGGCTTCCCATGACCACCGTGACGTCCCCTCTTGCCGGACGCGCCATCGGACTGGCCAATGTGCCCGATCCGGTCTTCTCCGGGGCCATGGTCGGCCCGGGTACCGCCATCGACCCCGTGCGTGAGGCCTCCGAGGCCGTATCACCCGTGGACGGCGTCATCGTTTCTCTGCACCCGCACGCGTTCGTCGTGGTCGACGCGGACGGGCACGGCGTACTCACCCACCTCGGCATCGACACCGTGCAGCTCAACGGCGAGGGCTTCGAGCTGCTCGTCAACAAGGGCGACACCGTGACGCGCGGCCAGGCCGTCGTGCGCTGGGACCCCGCCGCCGTCGAGGCCGCCGGCAAGTCCCCCATCTGCCCCGTCGTCGCGCTTGAGGCCACGGCCGGCTCCCTCGGGGACGTCCGTGAGGACGGTGACCTCAAGGTCGGCGACGAGCTTTTCGCCTGGAACTGACGGCAGTGCCGTCGCAGGGCGGCGTTCAGGACAACCATCGCGGCGGCGGGACCCGCCGCACTATCGGAGACGGGTGAGATGGAAGCAACGCTGCGAGGCGTGGGCGTGAGCCATGGTGTGGCCATCGGCGAGGTTCGGCACATGGGCACGGCGGTGCTGGAGCCGCCGGCCAAGTCGATCCCCGCGGATGAGGCCGAGCGGGAGCAGGGGCGTGCCCGCCAGGCCGTCGACGCCGTGGCCGCCGATCTGATGGCGCGCGGCAATCTGGCGGGCGGCGAGGCCCAGGCCGTGCTCGAAGCACAGGCCATGATGGCGCAGGACCCCGAGCTGATGTCCGACGTGGACCGGCGGATCGCCGTCGGCAGCACGGCCGAGCGTGCCGTGTACGACGCGTTCGCGGCGTACCGCGAGCTGCTGGCCGGTGCGGGTGAGTACCTCGCCGGTCGCGTGGCCGACCTCGATGACGTGCGGAATCGTATCGTCGCCCGGCTGCTGGGCGTTCCGATGCCGGGGGTGCCGGACAGCGACCAGCCCTATGTGCTCGTGGCGCGGGACCTGGCGCCCGCCGACACCGCGCTGCTGGATCCGTCCCTGGTGCTCGGTTTCGTCACCGAGGAGGGCGGGCCGACCAGCCACAGCGCGATTCTGGCGCGGGCACTGGGCGTGCCTGCGGTCGTGGCGCTGCCCGGTGCCGGTGAGCTGGCCGAGGGCACGGTGATCGCGGTCGACGGCAGCACCGGTGACATCTTCGTGGACCCGACCGAGGCGAAGAAGGCGGAGCTGGAGGCCGCGGCCGCCGAGCGCAAGGCCGCGCTGGCCGCGTCGACCGGGCCGGGCGCGACGGCGGACGGGCACAAGGTGCCTTTGCTGGCCAACGTGGGCGGTCCTGCGGACGTGCCGGCCGCGGTGGAGGCGGGGGCCGAGGGTGTCGGTCTGTTCCGTACCGAGTTCCTGTTCCTGGACGACAGCAAGAACGCTCCTTCCGAGGAGAAGCAGGTGGAGGCCTACCGGCAGGTGCTGGAGGCGTTCCCCGAGGGCCGTGTGGTCGTGCGTGTGCTGGACGCGGGTGCGGACAAACCGCTGGAGTTCCTTACTCCGGCCGACGAGCCGAACCCCGCGCTGGGTGTGCGGGGTCTGCGGACGCTGCTGGACCACCCGGAGGTCCTGCGCACGCAGCTGACCGCGCTGGCCAGGGCCGCCGAGGGGCTGCCCGTCTACCTTGAGGTCATGGCGCCGATGGTGGCGGACCGTACGGACGCGAAGGCGTTCGCGGACGCGTGTCGTGCGGCGGGGCTGCGGGCCAAGTTCGGCGCGATGGTGGAGATCCCGTCGGCCGCGCTGCGGGCGCGTTCGATCCTCCAGGAGGTCGAGTTCCTGTCGCTGGGGACCAACGACCTCGCGCAGTACACGTTCGCGGCCGACCGTCAGGTGGGTGCGGTGTCCCGGCTGCAGGACCCGTGGCAGCCGGCGCTGCTCGACCTGGTGGCGCTGTCCGCGGAGGCGGCCAAGGCCGAGGGCAAGAGCTGTGGTGTGTGTGGTGAGGCCGCGTCCGATCCGCTGCTGGCCTGTGTGCTGACCGGTCTGGGGGTCACCTCCCTGTCCATGGGGTCGGCGTCGATTCCTTATGTCCGGGCGACGCTGGCGAAGTACACGCTGGCGCAGTGCGAGCGGGCCGCGGCGGCGGCGCGTGCCGCGGACAGCGCCGAGGATGCGCGCAGCGCTGCTCAGGCGGTGCTGTCCGGCGAGTAGTCGTCGGCCCGGCGCGTTCGCGCGGTCGGGTTCAGGGGCGTCCCGCCTTCTGTGGGGCGCCCCTGACGTGTGTCGGCGCCGGGTGCGTGTGCGGTCAGTGGTGGTGGCCGGGGGCTGTGCCGTCCTTTCCGAGGTCGGGGGGCGCGTCGTAGTCGACGCCGGACTCCGGGGAGATGAGGTCGCCGGATTCGACGTCGGTGCAGTAGGCGTCGAACACCTCGGCGGCGGTGAGGGGTTGGAGCTCGCCGCAGCGCAGTCGCCAGCCGTAGACGCGGTCGGGCGTCCCGGGGCGGCTGGTGCGGATGACGAGTCCGCCGGGGCTGCGGGTGGCCAGGCCGAGCGCGAGGACGCTGGTGAATTCCAGGGCTTCGGCCTCGTCCAGGCGGGTGGCGTCGGTGCCGTCCTGGTCGGCGTGGAGGACGGAGATCAGGGTGTCCGGTGGGCCGGAGACGCTGGTCACGAGGTGCCGGTCGCCGGGCGGTGCGGTGTCGAGGATGCGGACCAGGAGGTCGGAGGCGCGGGTGAAGGCGGCCCTGCCGATGTCCTCTCCGCAGGTGGGGCAGGGGCCGAGGCGGGAGAGCAGCGTGGTGGCGTACTCCCAGGTGGCCTGGCGTACGGCCTCGTCCACGAGGGCCGGTACGAGGGTGGCGAGTGGACGGCCGTCGTACGGGATGGTGGGGCCGGTGGCCGCGAGTTCGGCGGTGAACCTGGTGCGGCTGGCCGGCGCTTCCGGGTCGAGGCCGGTGTCCGCGCAGTACACGGCGTAGTCCTCGGGGTCGAACAGGGCGAGGGTGGTGTGGCTGCCCTGGGCGGCGCGGGCCATGAGGACCGCCTCGACCTGCCGGAGGTAGGCCGTGTGGTCGTCGAAGGTGAAGCTGCGGTAGCGCCGCATGGCGCGGAAGTCGTGTTCGTCGGTGAGCAGGCCGATGGTGCCGGCGATCTCGCGGCGCAGGACGCGTCGCATGGTCCGGTCGTCGGTGTGCGCCATGTTTCCCCCAGAGTGCGCAGTCGATCAATGCTCACTCACCGTAACCGGCGGCACTGACAACGGGGGGCGCCGCCGGTGGACGTAGCTCGGTGGTGAGGTCGTTCGCGCAGGTGGTGCGGGGTGGGTTCAGGCGCGTTTGCGGGCGAGTTCCTCGTAGAAGCCCAGCAGGGAGAGGTCGTCGATGGATCCGGGGTTGACCGCCTTCTCCAGGGGGGTGCCCTGGAGCAGTCGTTTGACGGGGACCTCGATGCGCTTGCCGGTGAGGGTGTGCGGGACGCCGGGCACTTCGATGATCTCGTCGGGGACGTGGCGCGGGGAGAGCTCTTCGCGGATGGCCTGCTTGACGCGGGCGAGGAGGGCGTCGTCGAGGGTGGCGCCGGGTGCGAGGTGGACGAAGAGGGGCATCCAGTAGCCGCCGTCGGGCTGCTCGACGCCGATGACGAGGGACTCCTTGATCTCGGGGAGGCGCTCGACGACCTCGTAGATGTCGGCGGAGCCCATGCGCACGCCCTGCCGGTTGAGCGTGGAGTCTGAGCGGCCGTGGATGATCACGGTGCCGCGCGCGGTGAGGGTGATCCAGTCGCCGTGTCGCCAGACACCGGGGTAGGTGTCGAAGTAGCTGTCGTGGTAGCGGCTGCCGTCGGGGTCGTTCCAGAAGCGGATCGGCATGGAGGGCATGGGGTTGGTGACGACGAGCTCGCCCACTTCGTCGATGACGGGGTTGCCGCTCGGGTCCCAGGCCTGGAGGTCGGTGCCGAGGCCGGGGGCCTGGAGTTCGCCGGTGTGGACGGGGAGGGTGGGTACGGCTCCGGCGAAGCAGGAGCAGACGTCGGTGCCGCCGCTGACGGAGGCGATCCAGAGGTCGGCCCCGCTGTGTGCGAACTCGTCGTGCAGCCAGCGGAAGCCGTCGGGCGGCAGGGGCGAGCCGGTGGTGGCGACGCACCGCACGGCGGACAGGTCGTGGTCGCGCGCGGGGTGGACGCCGGCCTTGCGGCAGGCCATGACGTAGGCGGCCGAGGTGCCGTAGAGGGTGGCCCGGGTGAGTTCGGCGACGCGCCACTGGGCGCCGGTGTCGGGGTAGCCGGGGCTGCCGTCGTACAGGACGATCGTCGTCCCGGTGAGGAGGCCGGAGACGAGGAAGTTCCACATCATCCAGCCGGTCGAGGTGTACCAGAAGAAACGGTCCTCGGGGCCGAGGTCACAGTGCAGGCCGAGCTGTTTGAGGTGTTCGACGAGGATGCCGCCCTGGGACTGGACGATGGCCTTGGGCAGGCCGGTCGTGCCGGAGGAGTAGAGGACCCACAGGGGGTGGTCGAAGGGGACCTGTTCGAAGACGGGCTCGGTGTCGGCCGAGGTGAGGGCGGCCCAGTCGAGGGCACCCTCGGGTGTGTCGGTGCCGAGGAGCGGGATGTGGACGACGGCGCGCAGGGTGGGCAGTTCGCGGCGCAGTTCGGCGACGGTGTCGCGGCGGTCGTGTTCCTTGCCGCCGTAGCGGTAGCCGTCGACGGTGAACAGGACGACGGGTTCGACCTGCTGGAAGCGGTCGAGGACGCTGCGGGCGCCGAAGTCGGGGGCGCAGGAGGTCCAGACGGCACCGACGGCGGCCGTGGCGAGAAGGGCGACGACGGCCTGGGGGATGTTGGGGAGGTAGCCGCTGACGCGGTCGCCGGGGCGGACGCCGAGGGTGCGGAGTTCGGCGGCGAGGGAGCCGACCTGGCGGCGCAGCTCGGACCAGGTCACGGGGCGCGGTTCGTGGGTCTCGTCCACGTGGAGCAGGGCGGGCTCGTCGGCGCGGTCGGCGGCGGCGCGCAGGGCGTGCTCGGCGTAGTTGAGGGTGGCGCCGGGGAACCATTGGGCGCCGGGCATCGAACGGTCGCCGAGCACGCGCGTGCAGGGGGTCGAGAACCGTACGTCGAACCACTCGGTGACGGCTTTCCAGAAGGTGTCGAGCTGGTCGACGGACCACTGGCGGAGGGCGGGGTAGCCGCCGTCGGCGGGGGCGCCGTGGTGTTCGGCGGCCCATGCCTGGAACCGGGTGATGCGGGCCTGGGCGATCTGCTGGGGATCGGGCTGCCAGAGCGGCTGGGGGTTCGCGGTCGACATGGGGCGGCTCCCGGGCTGTGCGCGTCGTGGGCGTCGGTCCGCGCACGTGCTGGGGTGTGCGCGTGACGCGGCTGACAGGGACGATGCCATGTGATCGACTTCAGCACCAGGGCTCGCCCCACATAGTCCGTGTCGTGAAGATGTGGCCCTGGCACAGGTGAACGGCAGTTGAACGACACGCACGCGTGGGGCGCACAGTGGCAGGGTGAGCAGCATGGACGGTCGTGACCTGGTGCGTTCGGTGAGTGTGGTTGGTTCGGGGAGGGCGCTTCGGGGGTTGCGCACCGTACGTGCGGCGTGGCGCAGGCGGCGGATCGACGCTGCCGGGCTGCCGCGGCGGGGGGCCGAGCGGGCGCGGGTCCCGGGTCAGGTGGCGGGTGTGGAGCCGGGGCCGGGCGGCGGTGTCATCCGGTTCGGGCGGTCCGAGCTGCGGATCACGGTCGCGGTGAACGGGGCGGTGTTCTGGGGCTGGGACGGGGCGGGTCCGGAGCCGTCGTACGCGCTGGCGGGCAGTTGTCCGGAGCCGGATCCGCGGGCGGTGTTGGAGCCGGACAAGGACGGCGGCTGGCGGGTGGTCGCCGAGCGGGTGACGGTCGTCGTCTCGCGGCACGGCGCGGTGCAGGTGTGCACGCCCGGCGGGGTGACGCTGCGGCACGATCTGCCGCCGCGCTGGTGGGAGCCGGTGGGTGGGGGTACGGCGCGGTGGTTGCAGCGCTCGGAGGTGGCGGCGGACGCCCGGTTCTTCGGTCTGGGCGGGCGGGCGTCGGGGCCCCGGCTGCGCAGCGGCTCGTACCGGCTGTGGAACACCGATCCGGGCCGGGCGTTCGGGCCCGGGGAGGATCCGCTGTATCTGACCATGCCGGTGCAGCTCGTGGTGGCCGATGCGGGCACGCATCTGGTGTTCCACGACTCCACGTGGGACGGCACGGTGGTGCTGCGGGAGGGCGAGGAGGGTGCCGGGTCGGGGCACGACCGGGCGGGGCGGTGCGAGCTGCGCATGGACGGTGGTCCGGTGCGCTGCTGGGTGATCGTGGGCACTCCCGCGCGCGTGCTGGCCACGTGGGCCTCGCTGACCGGTGTGCCGGCGCTGCCCCCGGCGTGGGCGCTCGGTCACCATCACGCGCGGTGGGGGTTCGGCAGCGAGCAGGAGGTCCGCCGGATCGTGGCGGGGTACCAGGAGCGGGATCTGCCGCTGGATGCCGTGCACCTGGACATCGACCACTACGCCGACCACCAGGTGTTCACCGTCGACGAGGAACGGTTCCCCAAGCTTCCGGTGCTGGCGGAGGAGTTGCGGCGGGACGGGATCCGGCTGGTGTCGATCGTCGATCCGGCGGTGAAGGCGGCGCCGGGCAATGCCGTGTACGAGGCCGGTTCGGCGCTGGACGCGTTCGTGCGGGACGGCTCCGGGCGCGAGGTGCGCGGTGTGGTGTGGGCCGGGGAGTCGGTGTTCCCGGACTTCACGCGCGCGCGTGTGCGTGAGTGGTGGGGCGGTCTGTACGCGGAGCGGCTGGGGCGGGGCTTCGCGGGTTTCTGGCACGACATGAACGAGCCGACGTCGTTCAGTGCCTTCGGGGAGCCGACCCTGCCGCGTTCGGCCCGGCACGATCTGGAGGGGCGCGGCGGCGATCATCGCGAGGCGCACAACGTGTACGCGCTGTGCATGGCCCGGGCGGGTTACGAGGGGCTGCGCGAGTTGGCGCCGCAGGAGCGGCCGTTCGTGTTCTCGCGCTCGGGCTGGGCGGGGCTGCAGCGCTACGGCGGCACCTGGTCGGGGGACGTGGCGACGGACTGGACGGGGTTGCGGGCGTCGCTGTCGCTGGTGCTGGGGCTCGGGCTGTGCGGGGTGCCGTACTCGGGTCCGGATGTGGGCGGGTTCGACGGGAGTCCGTCTCCGGAGCTGTATCTGCGCTGGTTCCAGCTCGGCGCGTATCTGCCGTTGTTCCGTACGCACGCGAGCCTGCGGGCGGGGCGCAGGGAGCCCTGGGAGTTCGGTGCGGAGGTGTTGGAGCACGCGCGCGTGGCGTTGCTGGAGCGGCGGCGGCTGCTGCCGTACTGGGTGACGCTGGCGCATCTGGCCCGGCGGACCGGCGCGCCGTATGTGCGGCCGGTGTGGTGGGGGTCTCCGGAGGACCGGGCGCTGCGCGGCTGTGAGGACACGTTTCTGCTGGGGGATGCCCTCCTGGTGGCGCCGGTGCTGGATCCGGGCGTGAAGCGGCGTGCGGTGCAGCTGCCGCGGGGCCGCTGGTACGACACGGTGACGGAGGAGGCGTACGAGGGGCCGGGGCGGGTGTACGTGAACGCGCCGCTGTCGCGGATACCGGTGCTCGCGCGCGCGGGTGCGGTGATTCCCGTGCGCGGCGCCGACGGCGATGTGGAGCTGGAGGTGTGGGCGCCCGCGCGGGGCCGGACCGGGGGCGGTCTGGTCGTACCGTACGCGGGCGACGGTGGGGAGGAACCGGAGGTGGAGCGCTACGTCGCTCGTCGGCAGGGCCGTTCGGTGGTGGTCACCCGGGAGCGGGAGGACGGTTCGGCGGAGCCGCCCTGCCCGGTACGGGTGCGGGGGCTGGGCTGAGCCGGACGGCTCAGACGTAGCGGCCCTCGAACCAGGCCCGCACGGCCACGGTGTGCAGCGGGAAGGCGAGTTCCTCGGGCCGGCGCAGCAGCTGCCAGCCCTCGGTCTCGTCGGTGGGGTCGGCGGGCGGCAGGCCGTCGACCGGGCGTTCGGGGAGGACTCCGAACAGCAGCAGGTGGCCGTCGGGCGAGCTCATGGCGTCCACGAGCCGAACGTCCCGGGCGGCGGCCTCGATGCCGGTCTCCTCCTTGAGTTCGCGCACGACGGCCTGCTTCCAGTCCTCGCGGTCGTCGACGTAGCCGCCGGGCAGGGCGGTGCCTCCGCGCGCGGGGACGATGGTGCGGGTGATGACGATCAGGGCCGTGCCCTGGGTGTCGTACACGGGCTGGAGTGCGATGGCGACCGGCAGCGGGTTGCGGTAGGCGACGTTTCCGCAGGACGGGCAGGTCCGCGGCCAGCCGGTGACGCCCTCTCCATAGGGCGCTCCGCAGCTCGAACAGTGCGAGTTCGGTACGGAGTTGACAGTTAGGTGTTGAGTTTCGGACACGCGCGGACTGTATCCGATCGGCGGAGGGAGATCTTCCGATGGTCGCCTAAGGGGCTCCGCGGAGCGACCTCCAGGAGACGGGGAAGTCGAAGTACGTGTCCGGGCAGGGCTCCGGCTGGTACGTGTAGTGCCACCATTCCTCGGCGAGGTTCACGAATCCGAGCCTTTCCATGGTGTTCTTGAGCAGCATCCGGTTGGCGCGCTGTACGCCCTGGATGCGCGGGTCGAGCGTGTGCGCGAGGGTGTCGAAGCAGTCGAATCCGGTACCCATGTCGACGGAGTTGTCGGGGAAGCGCTCGTTCCTGGGCGCGAAGCAGGGCACCAGCGGCTCTCCGGGGTGGTAGGGCCGGGTCGGCCGCGCGGGGAGCTTCACGATCGTCAGATCCATGGTCGAGCCGCGGCTGTGGCCGGACTTCGCGGCGATGTAACCGTCCTCGAACAGCCGGGTCTTGTCGACGTTCGGGTAGAACTCGCCCTTCATCGACTGGGCGCCGAGGTCCTCGGCCCAGCGGACGAAGTCGTTCACGGCGCGCTGGGGCCGGTAGCAGTCGTAGACCTTGAGCGTGTAGCCCTTGCGCAGCAGTGTGCGCTGGGCCTTGTGGAGGGCTTCGGCGGCGGGGCGGGTGAGGATGCAGATCGGCTGCCGGTAGCCGTCGACGGGCTCGCCGACGAAGTTGTGCGGGGTGAAGTAGCGGATCTCCTGGATGATCGTCGGATCGACGGCGCTCAGGGCCACGAAGTCCCTGGGCGCCTTGGGCTCCGTCGCCGCCCCGGCCGTCGCGGTCGCGGGGGTGACGGCCACGGCCAGCAGGGTGGCGAGGGCGGCGACGAGACCGCGGACCGCACCGGTGAGTCGTGTCATGTCTCCTGCATCTATCAGGTCCGGGCTCGGGCGGGGAAGCGATCGGAGGCGATTCCCCCGGACGCCCTGCCCATTTCCCGCTGCCGGTGGCACACTTCTGACGCTTCGTCAGATTCGATGCTGGGGAGGGGCCTTGCCGCACACACGCACACCCGCGGTCGCCGGCTGGTTCGACGGGGAGGGGGAGGGCTTCCGACTGCTGGGCACGTGCTGCTCGTCCTGCGGGTCGGTGTTCTTCCCGCGTGAGGACGTCCACTGCCGCAACCCGCATTGCGCGGGCGGCGCACTGGAGGAGGTCCCGCTGTCGCGAAGGGGGCATATCTGGTCGTACACGGACAGCCGCTATCGACCACCGTCACCCTATGTGAGTAATCCGGAACTTCCGTGGGAGCCGTACGCGTTGATCGCTGTGGAGCTGGCGGCCGAGCGGATCGTGGTGCTCGGACAGGCGGCTCCCGGGATCACCGTCGCCGACCTGGCGGTGGGCATGCAGGTGGAGGCCGTCCCCGGCGTGCTCGACGAGGACGCGGAGACGGCCCGGACGATCTGGCACTGGCGGCCGACGGGGGTGCGCGCATGACGAGGGACGTGGCGGTGCTCGGCGCGGGCATGCACCCCTGGGGCAAGTGGGGGCGCTCCTTCGTGGAGTACGGGACGGCGGCGGCCCGCGCGGCACTCGCGGACGCCGGTGTCGACTGGCGGGACGTCGGCTCGATCGTGGGCGCGGACACGGTGCGTGGCGGCTATCCCGGGTACGTCGCGGGAGCGACCTTCGCCAAGGCCCTGGGGTGGCAGGGGGCGCGGGTCGCGAGTGTGTACGCGGCATGCGCGTCCGGGGCGCAGGCGATCGCCGCCGCGCGGGCGCAGATCCTCGCCGGACTGGCGGAGGTCGTCCTCGTCGTGGGGGCCGACTCCGCACCCAAGGGCTTCTTCCGGCCCGCGGGCGGGGACCGTCCCGACGACCCGGACTGGCTGCGTTTCCGGCTGCTGGGCGCGACGAATCCGGTGTACTTCGGGCTGTACGCGCGGCGGCGGATGGCGGTGCACGGGGACACGCCGGAGGACTTCGCGCTGGTCAAGGTGAAGAACGCCGCCCTGGGAGCGCTCAATCCGTACGCCCGGTACCGCAAGCGGGTCACCGCCGAGGAGGTCGCCGCGTCCGCGGTGGTCGCCGATCCGCTGCGGCTGCTCGACATCTGCGCCACCTCCGACGGCGCGGCCGCCCTGGTCCTCTCCAGCGTCGGCTTCGCGCACCGGCACGGCGTGCGGCATCCGGTGCGGATCCGCGCGGTGTCGACGGTGACCCCGAGCTTCCCGAACACGGTGCTGGACCTGCCGGACATCGCCACGGACTCCGCGGTCGCGGTGCAGCCCCCGGGCGAGACGTTCCGCGCGTCCATCGCGCGTGCCGCCTACGAGGAGGCGGGCATCGGCCCCGAGGACCTGTCCCTCGCCGAGGTCTACGACCTGTCCACCGCCCTGGAGTTGCAGTGGTACGAGGACCTGGGGCTGTGCGGCGCGGGCGAGGGCGCGAAGCTGCTGCGCGAGGGCGTGACGACGCCGGGCGGCCGCATACCCGTCAACGCCAGCGGTGGGCTCGCCTCCTTCGGGGAGGCGGTGCCGGCCCAGGCCATCGCCCAGGTCTGCGAGCTGACCTGGCAGTTGAGGGGCACCGCGGGCGAGCGGCAGATCACCGGTGCCCGCGTGGGGATCACCGCCAACCAGGGGCTGTTCGGGCACGGCTCGTCGGTGGTCGCGGTGCGGTGAAGGAGACGGAGACAGAGCGGCGTGCGAGGTGCGGGGGCACAGCGGTTCTCCACGCTCTGTGATCACGCCGGAATCCTGTGTGAACGTCTCATGAACTGCGCCTGGGCACGCCCGGGCAGCGCAATCATGCTCCCGTGCACTCCTGGACGGACACTCTCCGCTTCGCCTTCCAGCCGGTGGTCAACCTCAGGACCGGCGCGGTCACCGCACTGGAGACGCTCGCCCGCCCGGAAACGGGTGACATCCTCGCCGAGGCTCGCCGGGATCCCGAACTCGACGGCAGGCTCACGGTGTTGGCCCTGCGGGCGGCGACGCTCAAGGAGACGCTGCTGCCGCTGCACCTGAACGTGTTCGCGGCCACGCTCGCGGACCTCGGCGGCCTCGTCCCGCTGCACGACGCCGTGCGCGCGACGGGACGCATGCCCTGGGAGGTGACGCTCGACATCGTCCCGCCGTACACGCACGTGCCGCAGCGGGCGCTGCTGGAGGCGGTGGCGTCCCTGCGCGAACAGGGGTTCCGGATCAGCGCGGACGGCATCGGCGACGGCGACGTACCGCTGCGGCTGCTCAACGACCTCTCCCCCGACCTGGTCAAGCTCGACGCCTCGCTGCTGGCCCGGCCCGCCGCGGTGCGCGCGATGCGGACGCTGTGCGAGGAACTGGGCGCCCTGGTCGCGGTGGAGGGGGTCGAGACCGAGCTCCAGTGTGCGGCGGCGGTCTCGGCCGGTGCCCAGCTGGCCCAGGGCGAGCTGTTCGCGCCGCCGGCGCGGATCCCGGCCGCGGACGTGTACGTTCCGCCGCGCTCCCCCGGCGCCGTGAGCGTGCCCCGGTCCGGGCCGTCCGTGCCGTCCGTGCGGGAGTTCGTGCGCCCGGCCGCCGTCCTGCCGGTGACCGCGTCGGCGGGGCAGGTGCGGGCGCTGCTGACCGGGTCGCCGGACGTCTCCGGCGTGCTGCTGGTGGACCAGGCCGGCCGGCCCGTCCGGTCGGTGCACCGCTCGCGCTTCCTGCTGTCGATGTCCGCCCGCTACGGCCACGCCCTGTACGCCGACCGGCCCGCGTTCAAGCTGGGCGACGTGCCCCGCACGGTCGGTGTGGACGCCACCGCCTGGGAGGTGCTGGACGTGGTCGCGATCGGCGGCCGGGACCGGACCTCCGACGACGTGGCGGTGGTCGACGCGCGCGAGCGCTGCGTGGGGGTCGTACGGCTCGCGGACCTGGTGCGGGCCCTGGCCGAGAGCAGGGTCGAGGAAGCGGCCGGGCTCAACCCGCTGACCCGGCTGCCCGGTTCGGACACGATCACGGCCGAGGTCGACCGGTGGATCGCGGACGGGCGGACGTTCGCGCTCAGCTGGCTGGACATCGATCATTTCAAGCAGGTCAACGACGGCGCCGGGTTCGCCGCGGGCGACGAGCTGATCCGGTCCGTGGGCCGCGCGCTCCAGCAGGCGGTCGTGGGGCACGCACGCGTGGGGCACATCGGCGGGGACGACTTCCTGGTGCTGGCGGACGAGGAAGCGCTCGGTTCGGTGGTCGCCGGCGTGCTCGACGCGCCGTGGTCGGCGGGCGGCCGGCCGGTCACGCTCTCCGTCGCGACCGTCGTGTGCGTCCCGGGCAGCGTGGGCGACCATCGCCAGGCCGCGGCCCATCTCGCGCCGCTGAAGAAGGAGGCCAAGGCGTTGCGCGGCGCGAGCTGGGTCCTCGGGCGCGCCGGGGCCGCGGGTCGCGAGGTGCGACGCGGCGGCACGGGGGCGACTGCGGCGCAGGCCGGGTACGCGGCCATGGAGCCCGGGCTCTGAACGCCCGTTTCGTATACGGTCCTTGAGGCACCCATGTGACGGGTGCGCCGGTGTCACCGTCGCCGTCGGCAACCTTGACGCCCCCGGAGCGCCGGTGAACACTTCCCGGTGTCGGCCGACATCGCCGTACATTCTCGGCGTTATCAGGCACTGTGCCATCGATCCGTCCTGCGCCCCGCCGTCGGCCGAAGTCGTCAAGGGAACCGTTCCTGCACGGAGGCCCGGGGCCGTGCGCCCCCCCAACCTGCGCCAAGGGAGCCGCCATGAGCAACGGGCACATTTTCGTCGGCGAGGTCATCGGCACCGCGATCCTGATCCTGTTCGGTGCCGGTGTCTGCGCCGCCGTCACCCTCAGACACTCCAAGGCGCGGGCCGCGGGCTGGGTCGTCATCGCTTTCGGCTGGGGCTTCGGGGTCCTCGCGGGCGCGTACACCGCCGCCCCCCTGTCCGGCGGCCAGCTCAACCCCGCGGTCACGCTCGGCATCGCGATCGACACCGGCAAGTGGGGCAAGGTCTGGGTGTATCTGCTGGGCCAGCTCGTCGGCGCGATGCTCGGCGCCGTACTCGCCTATCTGGTGTACCTCGCCCAGTTCCGGGCCAACGTGCGCGGGGAGGGCGACGGCGAGGCCGACGAGCCGGTGGCGACGCTCGGCATCTTCTCGACCATTCCGGAGATCCGGAACCCGGTCGCCAACCTGATCACCGAGATCATCGCGACCATGGCGCTGGTGCTGCCCGTCCTCGCCTTCGGGCTGACCAAGGGGCTCGGCGAGTCCGGTACGACCGCGCTGGTCGTCTCGCTGCTCGTCGTCGGCATCGGACTCTCCCTCGGCGGCCCCACCGGATACGCCATCAACCCGGCCCGCGACCTCGGCCCGCGCATCGTGCACACCTTCCTGCCGATCCCCCACAAGGGCACGTCCGACTGGGGTTACGCCTGGGTCCCGGTCGTCGGCCCGCTGATCGGCGGCACGCTCGCCGGTCTTCTCTACAACGCGGCCTTCTGACCCCGTGCCTCACCGTCCGGGTATGCGCCGATCCCGTACGTCCTGATCCCCGCACGCCGTTCTCCGATCCCCCGCACGCCTCAGCGACCCCACCCAGCGACCCAGCGAACCAGCGACCCAGGGACTGCCATGACGGACACCGCCGAGAAGTACGTCGCCGCCATCGACCAGGGCACCACGTCCAGCCGCTGCATCGTCTTCGACCACGGCGGCGCGATCGTCGCCGTCGACCAGCGTGAGCACCGCCAGATCTTTCCCAAGCCGGGCTGGGTGGAGCACGACGCGACCGAGATCTGGGCCAAGGTGCAGGCCGTGGTGGCCGGGGCGCTGGCCAAGGCCGGGCTGCGCGCGGACCAGTTGAGCGCGCTCGGCATCACCAACCAGCGGGAGACCACGGTCCTGTGGGACCGCGCCACGGGCAAGCCCGTGCACAACGCCATCGTCTGGCAGGACACCCGTACCGCGCCGCTGTGCGCCCGACTCGGCGGCACGGACGGCCAGGACCGCTTCCGCGAGCAGACCGGGCTGCCGCTCGCCAGCTACTTCTCCGGGCCCAAGGCGGCCTGGCTGCTCGACCAGGTGCCGGGGCTGCGGGAGCGGGCCGAGCGCGGCGAGATCGCGTTCGGGACCATCGACTCCTGGCTGATCTGGAACCTGACCGGCGGCACGGACGGCGGCCGGCACGTCACCGACGTCACCAACGCCGGCCGCACCCTGCTCATGAACCTCGACACCCTCCAGTGGGATCCCGCCATCCTGTCCGCCATGGACCTCCCCGCCGCGCTGCTGCCGGAGATCCGGTCATCCGCCGAGGTGTACGGCACGGCGGTCGGACAACTCGCCGGGGTGCCCGTGGCCTCGGCACTGGGCGACCAGCAGGCCGCCGTGTTCGGGCAGGCCTGCTACGACGTCGGCACCGCGAAGAACACGTACGGGACCGGCAGCTTCCTGCTGTTGAACACCGGCAACCGGCCGGTGCCGTCCAAGAACGGGCTGCTGACGACGATGGGCTACAAGATCGGCGGGGAGGCGCCGGTGTACTGCCTGGAGGGGTCCATAGCGATAACGGGCGCGCTCGTGCAGTGGTTCCGCGACCAGCTCGGGATCATCCGCACCGCCGACGAGATCGAGACGCTGGCGGCGAGCGTCGAGGACAACGGCGGCGCCTACATCGTGCCCGCGTTCTCCGGCCTGTTCGCGCCGTACTGGCGCGCCGACGCGCGCGGGGTCGTCACCGGGCTCACCCGGTACGTCACGAAGGCACACCTCGCGCGCGCGGTGCTGGAGGCGACGAGCTGGCAGACGCGGGAGGTCGTGGACGCGATGTACCAGGACTCCGGGGTGCGGATCAGCACCCTGAAGGTCGACGGCGGCATGACGAGGAACAACCTGCTCATGCAGCACCAGGCGGACGTCCTCGGGGTGCCGGTGATCCGCCCGCGGGTGTCGGAGACGACCTGCCTGGGCGCCGCGTACGCGGCCGGTCTGGCGACGGGCGTCTGGAACGACCTGGACGAGCTGAAGTCGCACTGGCGCAAGGACGCGGAGTGGACGCCCGCGATGGAGGCGTTGGCGCGTGAGCGCGAGTACCGCAACTGGCGCCGGGCGGTGGAGAAGAGCTTCGGCTGGCTGGAGGAGGGTGCCGGGGACGGCGCGTAGAAGCCACGCGCGCGTACGGAGATCCGTACGCGCGCGTGCTTCGCACCGGACCACGGCCCGTGCCCCGGTCGGCGGGGGTACGGGCCGTGTCCGTCGTCAGCCGATGGCGGGTTCGCGGTGGCCGGCCGCGTGGTGCATCGCGTGCTGGACGACGCCGATGAGCACCTCCTTGACCGACTCCCGGTCACGCGCGTCGCACAGGACGACGGGGACGTCGTCGTCCAGGTCGAGGGCCCGCCGGACCGCCTCACCGGGGTAACGGGCCGAGCCCTCGAAGCAGTTGACGCCGACGAGGAACGGGATGGACCGCCGCTCGAAGTAGTCGACGGCGGCGAAGCAGTCCTCCAGCCGGCGCGTGTCGGCGAGCACGACGGCACCGAGCGCGCCTTCGGACAGCTCGTCCCACATGAACCAGAACCGCTCCTGCCCGGGCGTGCCGAACAGGTACAGCACCAGGTCCTCGCGCAGGGTGATGCGGCCGAAGTCCATGGCCACGGTGGTGGTGTGCTTGCCCTCCACGCCGCTGACGTCGTCGACCGGTCGTCCGGCCTCGGTGAGCAGTTCCTCGGTGCGCAGCGGCCTGATCTCGCTGACGGCGCCGACGAGGGTCGTCTTGCCCACGCCGAAGCCGCCGGCCACCAGGATCTTGAGCGTGACGGGTTCGACCGGGGGCTTGCCGCGCTCAGTACGCCCGAAGATCATCGGTCTCTTCTCCTGCTTGATGGGGTCGGGGGACGGTCACAGGGCCCGGAGGCCGTTGATCACGTCGCGCAGAACGCTCTCGTCCGGCAGCTCGGCCGGGGGTATCGGGCGGGACACATGGACGAGTTCCGCGTGCACGAGGTCGCCGATGAGCACCCGGATCACGCCGATCGGCAGGTCGACCTCCGCGGCGAGTTCGGCCACCGACTGCGGCTCGTCCCGGCACAGTCCGACGATCGCCACGTGCTCCGGCGAGAGCGTCGGGTCCGCTTCCGCGTCGCCCGCGTCCGGTTCCGTGACGACCACCGCGATCAGGTCGAGGCGGTGCTGGGCCGGACTGGTGGTCCGGCCGCGCGTCATGGCGTACGGGCGGACGACCGGTCCGGCCTCGTCGTCGAACCAGTGGCTTCTTCCCTGACCGTCTGTGCTCATGCCATCCCACTACCCGCCTGCGGGCAGATCGGTGCGCGGGGAGGTACCCAGATGCACACCGACCCGCTTGACCAGCAGGGTCATCTCGTAGGCGACCTGCCCGACGTCGGAGTCGGCGTCCGAGAGGACGGCGAGGCAGCTGCCGTCGCCGGCGGCGGTGACGAACAGGAAGGCGTCGTCCAGCTCGACCACCGTCTGGCGGACGCTGCCCGCGTCGAAGTGGCGGCCCACGCCCTTGGCAAGGCTGTGGAAGCCGGAGGCCACGGCGGCCAGATGCTCGCTGTCCTCCCGGGCCAGATCCTTCGAGACGCCCATGGCGAGGCCGTCGCCGGACAGGATGACGGCCTTGCGGATGCTGGCGACCCGGTCGACCAGGTCGTCCAGGAGCCAGTTCAGCTCTCCCTTGTCGGTCGTCGTGTGGCCGGTGGCCTTCGGTGCGGTCATCGACCGTCCCCCTTAGTCGTTCCTGGTGCTGTGCCGTTGCCGGACCCGTCGCCCGCGGCGTTCTCCTCCCGGCCTCGCTGCCAGCCACGCTGGAGCGAGGCCATCCGGCTGCGGACCTCCTCGGCGTCGCGGTCGGCGGGCGGTCCCGTCCGGTCGGCGCGTCGCGCAATATCCTGCTTGAGCTGGGGAGCCAGGCTGGCCTGGCGCACCCGCCGGGGCAACGGCCCGATGCCGTCCGGTGCCGCGTCCGGCCGGGCGGCCGCGGCACCGGAGGTGAGGTCCGGGGTCCCGTCGCGCGGCGGGTCCGCGTCGGCGCGGGTGACGGCGCCTTCGCCGCTCGGCGGCGCTGCGTCGCCGGGGCGTGCCGCATGGCCGTCGGGTCCGGCCGTAGCGCCGTCGGCGGGCGGGGCTGTGCCGCCCGGCCGCGTCGCGTCGCCGCCCGTGGGCAGGGGGGCGCCGGGGCCGCCCGCGGCCGTCCCCTTCGTTCGGGTGCGCCGGGGCAGTGCGGGAATCCCGGGCGTCTCGTCGGCGGCGGCGCGGGCCGGTCCGCCGTCCTCGACGCGCCCGGCGGTTTCGCCGGTGCGCCGGGCGGTCGCGCCGCGCCGGCGGGTGGGCAGCGGAGCCGGCGCGGCCTGGTCGGGGCGGCGGGGGCCGGCGGCGGACTCCTGGTCGGAGTCGTCGCGGCGGGAGCGCTGGTCGGTGACGGGTTTGCCGTGCGAGCTGACCAGCTTGGGCGTCTGACGGCGCGGCGGCGGCACGGGACCGGGGTCGCCGGCCGGGTCACGCGGCAGGCGGTCGGCGGCCGGGGCGGGCGTCCGGTCCTCGTCGCGGGGGCGGGCGCGCCGGTGCCGGAACAGTCCGCCGCGCTCGCTGTCCTCGTCCCCGAGGGCGCCGGGGAAGTCGTCGAGGGCGTCGAGATCGACGGGCGCCTCCAGCTCGACGGGGCCGTCCAGCAGGGAGGTCTGGAGCCCGGGCAGCTGGGCCGGCGGCGCGGAGCGGCCCAGCGCCTGTCCCGGCCCCCTCGCCGAGCGGTCCCGGTCCAGGCGGAAGCCGAGGCCGTTGGTGTCCGGCACGTCGTCGCTCAGCAGCGCGTCGGGGATGAACACGACGGCGGTGGTGCCGCCGTACGGCGAGGGCTGGAGGGAGACCCGGACGTTCTGCCGCTGCGCGAGGCGGCTGACCACGAAGAGGCCGAGCCGGTCGGTGTCGGACAGTTCGAACTCGGGGGTCTCGGCGAGGCGCAGGTTGGCGTCCAGGAGCGACTCGGCGGTCATGCCGAGCCCCCGGTCGTGGATCTCCAGGGTGAATCCGTTGGCGACGCGCTCGCCGAGGACCTGGACGGCGGTGTGCGGGGGCGAGAACACCGTGGCGTTCTCCAGCAGTTCGGCCGCGAGGTGGGTGAGGTCGGCGACGGCCGGGCCGGTGACGGCGACCCGCGGCAGCCGCCGCACCTCGACGCGCTCGTAGTCCTCCACCTCGGCGACGGCGGCCCGGACGACGTCCATCAGCTGCACGGGGCGGCGCCACTGCCGCGAGGGCGCCGCGCCGGAGAGGATCACGAGGCCCTCGGCGTGCCGGCGCATACGGGTCGTGAGGTGGTCCAGGCGGAACAGGTCGGCGAGTTCGTCGGTGTCCTCGGTCCGGCGTTCCATGGTGTCGAGCAGGGTGAGCTGCTTGTGCAGCAGCACCTGGCTGCGGCGGGCGAGGTTGACGAACACCTCCGAGACACCGGCGCGCAGTTCGGCCTGTTTGACGGCGGCCTCGACGGCGGCGCGCTGGAGGGTGTTGAGGGCCTGGCCGACCTCGCCGACCTCGTTCTTGTCGTACTCCAGGCGCGGCGCCTCGGTCTCGATGTCGACCTGTTCACCGGCGGACAGGCGGCGCATCACGCTGGGCAGCCGGACGCCGGAGGCCTCGTGCGCCTCCAGGCGCAGCTGGCGCAGGTCACGGATGAGGCTGCGGCCGATCCGGACCGACACGTAGAGGGAGAACAGCAGCGCGATCAGGCCGAGGACGCCCGGTACGGCCGCCTGGAAGATGATGGTCAGGGCGACGGGGCGGGTGCGGTGCTGGAAGCGGTCACCCGCCTGGTCGTCCAGGGTGCCGAGTTCGTCCAGGACGCTCGCCGCGGCGGAGTCCCAGCTCTTGGCGGTGACGTCGCGGGGCGTGCCGGAGCCCGTGCCGATGACGGACTGTTCGGCCGTGCGCAGCGGGGCGGTGGTGGCGTCCTGCCAGAGGCGTTCGTAGCGTGCGCGCTCGGCGGCGGGCAGCAGCGGCAGGCTGATGTCGTACAGGAGGGTGCGCTGGGCGACCAGGTCGGAGATGTCCCGGGTCTCGTCGCGGGTGAGGGTGCCGACGACGAGCGAGGAGCCGAGCAGGGCGTCCTCGCGGGAGAGCAGCTCGCGCGCGCGGGTGACGTTGACCAGCGCGCGGGACTGCTTGTCCAGCCCGACGTCGTCCACGCCGTCGAGGCCGTCGAGCAGGGTGTAGCAGGGGTCGACAAGGCGGTTGTAGAGGTCGAGGGCCTGGGCGCGTCTGACCGTGCCCTGCTCGACGTCGCGGCGCAGGGAGTCGAGGCCGTCGAAGGCGTCCAGGACGTTGGTGAGGCGTTCGCTCTCGGTCGCGTTCATGCCGTTGGCGCCGCCGTGCTCCCCGGCGTTCTTGCGGACCTCGACGATCGCCCGGTCGGTGGCGGTGCGGGTGCGGTGCAGCGCGGCGAGCGCGTCGGCGGCACGGGGGTCGGCGAGATAGACGAGGGTCTGGCGGCGCTCCTGCTGCAGTGCGCGGACCGTGTCCTCGGTGGGGTAGCCGATGTCCTTGACGACATCGGTGGCGTGGAACAGCCGGGCGACCTCGCGCCCTGTGATCACCGTGGCAAAGGCCCAGACGGCGGCCAGGGACACCAGCGGCACGAGAAGCAGCGCCACGATCTTCCGGCGGATCGACTTCCCGCGAAACCGCATGGCCTCCCCCAGCTCGACCCCCGCCGGCCGGGGGTGTACATGTGCGTCAACAAACGGCGCGAGCCTACTACCGCCTCACAGTTAACTCGAAGACATGTCCGGAGGGCGAACTTCCGCTCCGACGACGAGAGATGGCGAGTTGTCCGGTCATTGCGGGAGATTGCACCCGCGATCGAGCAGCCGGCTCCGTACCGATCACGGGGTCACGGCCAGGTGGTTGGCTGGATTTTTTCGCTGATGGGGAATCATCCCGCGATCTCGTTCGTCCTTGTCTGTGACGGGTCTTCGGGAAATGGGTGCGGAATGGGCCACAGGTGCCGCATCTAGCACCTCGGCGGCGTAAAACTGCGCAAGCCGGGCAGCCACTGGGGAGTCGGAGTCCAGGTACTCCGGGGCGAGCGGTGTGCCGGCGGTGGGGAGTGACAAAGGTGATGGGGACGGCGGAGGGGCGCGAGGCGCCCGCCGAGCGCGCGGCGGAGCGCCCGGCGGAGCCACGGGGGCAGCGAGAGCCGGATCGCGACATTCCGGTGCGGGGGCGCCTCGGGCGGTCCGCCGGGGAGGAACGGCAGCCGGGGTACCGGCCGTTGTGGATCGAGGAGCCGGCCAAGCGGCACCCGCTGCCCGATCCGGTGCGGACGGCGGCGGTGCGGGCGGTCCTGATCATGGCGGTGACGCTGATCCAGGCGATGGTGGCCTTCCTGTGCACGATGGCCGGGTCCTGGCTGGCCTTCCCCATGGTGATCAGCAGCGTGGTGAGCACAGTGGTGGCCACATGGGCGGTGGTCGACGTGTGGGTCACCCGCCAGGTGTGGAACCAGCGTTACGGCGTGGTCTCCGAGCCGAGCAGCACCGCCCGGGCCCTGCGCCGCGAGCGGCGTGCCCGCCGGCGCCGGGAGCGAGCGGCCCTGCGCGAGCAGGAGCGGATACGCAGGCGGGGCGGCGCCGGTCAGCTGTCCCACCCCTGACCCGGCGCGGCCCCGCCTCACCGCGTGACCGTCATGCCGGTTTCTTGTACATCCGCGTCGCCGTGATCTCGCTGTGCACCGCTTCTCCGGTCTGGGCCTGCTGGGGCAGCCCGGGCCGCAGGTGCTCCTCCACGCTGATGTACTTCAGGCCCGCCCTGAGGTCCGCGTCATTGCGCAGCCGGATGACCAGCGGGAATTCGGCGAGGGCGGTCGTGTCGAACAGGCCGGTGGTGTAGAGCAGCTGCACGCCCAGCGCGTCGGACACGGCCCGCTGGAGCTCCAGCAGGTACGTCGCGTTGGCGCGGCCGATCGGGTTGTCGAGGAACAGCGTGCCGGCGTGCCGGTGCTTCTCACGGCCCCGGTCGTTCGAGCGCAGGGCGGCCATCGTGCAGTACAGCGCGATCGCCGCGGTGAGCAGCTGTCCGCCGGAGAACACGTCGCCCATCTGTCCGACAGGGACGCGCTCGGCGCGCAGCACGGCGTCGGGCTTGAGGATCTCGACGGCCACGCCCCTGGGCTGGAGGGCCGCCGCGACGCCCCGCAGCAGCAGGGACATGCCGTCGCGGCGCAGGTCGGAGTTCTTCTTCACGGCCGCGCGGGTGGCGTCGTCGATGACCTCGCCGAGGCGTTCGGTGAGCGTGACCTGGTCCGGTTCCTCGAAGCGGATGCGGAGGAACTCCTGCCCGGACCACTCGCCGAGCCCTTCCGGCAGCCGGGAGAGCCGCTGGGCGGAGCGCAGCGTGGCGAGCGCGGACTCCACCAGCCCGCGCAGCCGGTCCACGATCGAGTCGCGGTTGCGCTCCAGCTGGGCCAGCTCGTCGGTCAGGACGCGCAGCCGGGGGGCGAAGGCGTCGGCCCACTTCTGGGCGTGCTCGGGCAGCGCGGAGGCGGGCAGTTCGCGGATCTGCTGGCGGGCGGGGGTGCGGACCTGCTCGTAGCGCGTGGAGTTGGCGTGCCGGACGAGGACGTCGCTCGCCTCGCGCACGGCGGCCTCGGCGGCGGACAGGTCGCCGGCGCAGCCGCGCAGTGAGCGGCGGGTCTCGGCGGCGGAGTGCCGGGCGTCCTCCAGGCTGCCCGGGTAGGGCTCCGGCTCCTCCTGCTCCTCCTCCGGGGCGTGCTCGCGCAGCAGGTCGCGGAGCATCGCGGCGATCTCGTCGAAGCCGCCGGCCGCGTCCTCGGCGCCCCGGTGGGCGTCCAGCAGCTCGGCGTGCGCCTCGCGGGCCTCGGCCAACGCCTCGGTGCGGGAGGCGAGTTCGCCCGTCGCGGTGCGCAGGAGCGCCTGGGCGTGCTCGGCGTCGCGCGGGACGAGTTCCTCGGGCAGCTCGGTGTGTGCCTCGCCGTCCTCGGGGGCGTGGCGCTCGGCCTCGCCGCGCAGTCGGCCGAGCTGCTCGCTCGCGGTGGACATGCGGGTCTCCAGGAGCTGCACCAGCTCCTCCGCGCGTGCGGCGGCCGCCTGCCGGGAGGGGCCGTCGGAGCCGTCGGGCGACTGGAGCAGCTGCTCGGCGCGGGTGCGCACCTTGTTGGTGAGCCGGTCCAGTTCGGTGCGGGCGGCGCTCTCGTCGCTCTCCGCGCGGGCCTGCTCGGCCCGCAGGTCGGCACCCACGCCGACCTTCTCGTACACCTGGGAGGCGGCCCGGTAGGCCTCGCGGAGGGCGGGCAGGGACGCCTTCGGGGCGTCCACGTCCTCGACCGGTACATCGTCGGGGGCGCCGGCGATCTCGGCGCGTTCGGCGCGCAGGGCGCGGGCGGTGCGGCGGGCGTCGTCGGCGGCGCGCTGGGCGGCGCGG
Organism: Streptomyces sp. NPDC055966; assembly: GCF_042269865.1. Lineage (NCBI taxonomy): Bacteria > Bacillati > Actinomycetota > Actinomycetes > Kitasatosporales > Streptomycetaceae > Streptomyces > Streptomyces sp. NPDC055966. The sequence continues at coordinate 79,544 of NZ_JBHJYK010000028.1, read as the reverse complement.
CGGTCTTCGTCGGCGGCCCGGGCGCGGTCCAGGCAGGCCTGGGCGCGGGCCTCGGACTCGGCGGCCTCGTCGGCGAGTTCGCGGAGCTTGACCTGCCAGCCGGCGCGCTCACGGAGGCGGAAGGCGAGACCGGCGAGGGCGTCGGCGGCGCGGCGGGCCTTCTGCGCGGCCTCCTGCCGTTCGTCGCGCAGCTGGGCGGCCTCGGCGGCGGCCTCCTCGGCCTCCGCGCGTGCGGTGCGCGCCTCGGTCAGTTCCGCCTCGGCCTCCTCGGCGAACTCGCCCGCCTCCTCGGCGGCCCGGGCGAGTTCGGTGAGACGTCCGGCGGGACAGCCGGTGCGCCAGGAGGCGAGCCGGGCGGCCAGCTCGCGGTCCTTGCCGAGCCGGGCGGCCAGGGTGCGGATCTCCTCGTCGCGCTCGGCGGCCCGGGCGCGCAGCGCGTGCCGTTCCTCGTCGGCGGCGAGTTCGTCGTGCATGGCCGGGTTCGGCGGCACGAGGAAGACGTCCTCGGAGGACGCGTCGGTGGCGGGGGGCGGGGCGAGCAGGGCGGCGGCCGTGCCGACGGCGACGGTCGACCGGGGCAGCAGGGCGGCGTCGGCCAGGGCGTCGCGGGCGCGCGCGTGCGTGTCGGGATCGGTGATGATCACGCCGTCGACCAGTTCGGGCCGGGCGGTGAGCACACGCGCGTGGTCGGCGGGGTCGACGGACTGGGCGAGATAGCGCCAGCCGGGGAGCGCGGGGATGCCGTGCTCCCCGAGGAACTCCACGGTGGCCAGCACGTCCGGGCCGGGCGGCAGCAGCCCGCCGTCGCCGAGCGCGCCGAGGATCCGGGCGTCGTCGGCGGCCGCGGTGCGCAGTTCGAACAGATGCCGTTCGGCGGTCGTCACGGCGGCGTCGAGGAGCGCGCGCAACTCGTCCGCGAACCGGTCGAGTTGCTCGGGCCGCAGCGGGCCCTCGGCGGCGGGGGTCGCCTCCGCGGCCGTCGTCGCGCGCAGGTCGTCGTCGGTGTCGGTGCGCGGGCCGGGAACGCGCGCCCTGCTCGGGATGCCGGGCAGGCCCAGCAGTTCGGCGAGCCGCTCCTCGGCGGCCAGGGACTCGGCGAGGCGCTGCTCGGCCTCGTGGGCGCGCGCGGCCGCGGCCGCCGCGTCGGCCGCGCGGGCCGCCGTCAGCTCCGCACGGGACTCGGCGGCGGCCGCCTCGCGCGCGTGCTCGGTGACCTTGCGGGCGGCCTCGCGGGCCGCGTCCCAGGCGGCCACCGCGGTCTTCTCGGCGTCGCTGGCGGCGAGCGCGGCCCTGGCCGGGTCGGCGTCCGGGGCGCTGTCGTCGAGCCAGCCCGCGCGGACCGCCTCGGCGGTCTCCTGCTCGACCTCGGTGAGGCGCTGGCGCAGATGCCCGGCCTCGCTGCGGGCGCGCTGGGCCTCGGTCGCGGCGGTCGTGGAGTCGCGGTGGGCGCAGTCACCGACCTCCTGGAGGGCGGCGGAGCGCTCCTCCTCCTCGTTGGCGAGGGTCTCGGCGCTCTCGGCGGCGGCGTGCAGGGCCCGTACGAGGTCGACTGCGGCCTTGGCGCGGGCGGCGAGCGCGGGCGCCGCGTCCCGCTCGGCCTCCTGGATGGCGGCGGACACGCGCGCGACGCGGTCGGCGGCGGCCCGGTGCCGCAGCACGACCTCGGCTGCCTGCCAGGCGGAGTGCAGGGTGCGGGCGTCGGCCAGCTCGCGCTTCTGCGCGGCGGCGGACTTCTCGGCGGCGGCGAGCGCCAGGGAGGCGTGCCGGTAGGCGAGTTCGGCGGCGGTCAGGGCGCTGCGCTCCCGCCCGCCCTCGGAGTGCGTGACGGCGTACGCGGCGGCCGTGACGCGCTGGGCGAGGTCGGCGGCCCGTACCCGCTCCCGCACGGCCCGCGCGGACAGCCGCCGGGCGAGGGAGCGGGTGCGGCGCTCGGCACCGGCGTGGACGTCACGCGCACGCGTGCGGGTCTCGGCGGCCTCGACGATGCGTCCGAGCAGGTCGACCGAGCCGGCGGTGAAGTCCCGTTCGGCGATCAGCTCGGCGCGCCGGCCCAGCTTGTTGCCGAAGCCGCTGACGAGGTCGGCGAGGCCGTCGGTGTCGCGGGTGTCGGTGACCGCGCGCAGCAGCAGGTCGGTGAAGTCGGAGTCCTTCTTGACCGCGAAGAGGCCGGCCGCCTCGCCCTCGTCGGCGTTCATCTCCCGCTGGTAGCGGAAGAGTTCGGGGTCGAGGCCGAGGTCGCCGAGGTGCTCGATCCAGCGGTCGTGGATCTCCTCCCAGTGCGCCTCCAGATGCGGGTAGGCCTTGCCCGCCTCGGTCAGGGCGTCACGGAAGCCCTTCATGGTGCGGCGCCGGCCCTGGGCGCCCGAGGTGCCCTCGACGGGCGGCCGTACGGCGGTGGCCTCGGCGACCGGCAGGTTGTCCAGGCTCAGTCCGGGGCCGGGCCGGAAGGAGTACCAGGCCTCGGCGAACTTGCGCGGGTCGTTGGAGACCTGCCGCCCTCGCCACTCGCTGACCTTGCCGACGACGACGCACTCACCGGTCTGCACGTGCTGCCACTCCAGCGCGACGTGTCCGCAGTCGTCGGCGAGCAGGAACTTGCGCAGCACGCCGGAGCTGGCGCCGCCGAGGGTGTTGCGGTGGCCCGGCAGCATCACCGAGAAGATCAGCTTGAGCAGGACGGACTTGCCGCCGCCGTTCTCCAGGAAGAGCACGCCCGCGGGCGCGGGGCGGCGCGGCGGCCCGGCCGGCTCCTCCTCGAAGAACTCCGCCTGCGTGGGCGCCGGGTCGGGCACGGGCTCGCCCACGCCCCGCAGGTCAAGCACGGTGTCGGCGTAGCGCGCACCGGCGGGCCCGATGGAGTAGAGGCGGACCCGGGACAGCTCGTACATGGCGGACTCTCGTAAGTCTGGTGAAAGGTGCGGTGGTTCAGGTCGTGGCGGGGCCCTGCGGCCCTCAGGAGTGGAACGGCAGTCCGGCGTCGGCCACCAGCTCCAGGTCCTCGGTGTCCTCGGCGGGCAGCAGGCTTGCCGTGCCGTCGGTCACCGGGACGACGCCCAGGTCGAGCAGTTCGGCCATCGCCGCGGCGCCGGCCATGTCACGGACCTGGAGTTGGTAGCGCGCCGTGGTGCGGTAGGTGCCGCCTCCGTCGTCGCCGGTGCGCTGGAGGAAGCCCGAGTCGGTGAGGAAGGCGAGGGCCTTCGCGACGATGCCGGTGGTGGAGGCGGCGGGGCGGCGGGCGTCCTTGGTGGCGCCGGTGGCGCTGCGTCTGGCCCAGATCCGCCAGGCGGCCTCCAGACCGGGTGCGTCGCTCGCCGGGTCGGTGTTCTCGCCCTGCTGCTCGGCCCGCTCCTCCAGGCGCCGGCAGGCCTGCCGTACGAAGGCGTCGACACCGTTGACCGTGACGCGGCCGATGTAGGAGTCGTCGGCCAGGTCCTCGGGGCGCGGGAACGCCAGGGCGGCGGCGGCGAGATGGGCGAGGCCGTGCAGGAAGCGGTCGCCGGAGTCGGCGGCGGTGCGACGCGCGTAGTCGCCCATGCGGACGGCGAACACGGAGTCCTCGGCGGCCGTCACGGCCATCCCCGCACGCGGGGACACCTCCAGCACGACGAGGCCGAGCCCGGCGGCGACGGCGTCGGCGAGCCGCGCGAACGCCGGGTCGTCGCGGTAGCGGCGCAGCAGCTCCGTGTACTCCTGGTCGCGCGCGGGCTGCACCTTGGGCTGCAGTCCGAAGGCGACGAGCCGCGCCGCGTCGGCGGCGTCGGCGGGGGTGACGGCGGCACCGGCCGGCGCGGCGGCGGGCTCGGGCTCACTCCAGTCGACGTGCTCGGTCACGGCTTCGGCTCCTTGTCGCGTTCTTGCTCGGTCATGCTGCTTCCGTCCGGTCGGCCGCCATCCCGGCCGCGTCCAGCAGCGCGGTGCCCACGATCAGGTCCGCCCCGCCGAACTCGGGATCGTCCAGCTCGGTCCCGTCGTCCACGGCGAACAGCAGCTTCTCCTCGCCCTGGCGGTACGCCGTGCCGACGGCCGGGCTGGCCGCGTGCACCGCCAACAGGGCCACCAGATACGCCAGATCGGGGTCGCCGGTGCGGCGGGCCTCGGCCAGCAGCCCAGACAGCCGGCGCGGCGCGTCGGCCGGGAGGTCCAGCAGCTCCGTCGCGGCGACCAGTTGCTCCTCGCTGAACCGGCTGTCGTCCGGCGTGGCGATCAGGTCGGGCTCGGGCATCTCCGCGCCCAGGTGCTCCCGTTCGACGGGCGGGGTCAGCAGTATGTCGACGAGGTCCGCCACGCGCACGGAGACCGGTGTGCGCAGCCCCGTGCCCTGGGCGAAGAAGGCGTCCGTGACCCGGATCGCCTGCTCCACGGGCAGCGGCAGGACGGGGGCCACGAGATGGCCGTACAGGTCTGTTCCGGACGTCGTCGCCGGGGTGGCGAAGGCCTGCCGGTCCTGCTCGGCGCGGAAGAGCGGGCCGGCCTCCAGCAGGCGGGACTGGAGCTGGGTGTGCCGCCGGATGCAGTCCTTGACGATGTCGACGAGTTCGGCGGCGCGGCGCTTGTGTTCGGGCTCCTCGGTCTCGTCGCGGGCCTTGCGGATGTTGGTGAGGATCGCGTTCTCGTGGCGGTAGCGGTCCGCCACGTGGTCCAGGGCCTCGGCGATCATGTCCGGCACGGAGTTCAGCCAGTCGACCGCGCGGACGTTGCGCCGGGTGGCATCCAGGGCGCGGCGCAGGGTCTCTGAGTACTGCACCGTGCGGTAGCGGGCCTGCTCGGCGGCGAGCTGGGCGTCCGCCAGCCGGCCGCGGTTGATCAGTACTTCGAGCTTGACCTCGGCGGCGATCTGGGCGCTGGTGACGTCGGTGTCCAGGGCGCCGACCAGGACGTTGACCGCCTCGTCCGTGGTGCGCAGGTAGACCGTGCCGCCGGGGCCGGGGACCTCTTCGATCAGCTTGAAGTCGTAGTCCCGGCGGACGTACGTGCCGTCCGGGCCGAAGGTGCCGTACACGGCCCGGAAGCCGCGGTCGGCGCTGCCGACGTTGATCAGGTTCTCCACGACCCAGCGGGCCACGCGCTCGTGCTCGCCGACGGGCCGCTGCGGGGCCTGGGCGGCGATGCGCGGGATCAGCCGGGCCACGATCTGCTCGTGGTCCGCGCCGGTGTCGAAGTCCATGTTGAGCGTGACGAGGTCGATGGCGGCCAGGGCCACCTCGGCCATTCCGTAGACCGAGTACTCACCGGCGAGGTTGGCCTTGCGCGCGTCGAGGTCGTGCAGCGGCGCCGTGCAGGCGAGGGCGCGCAGCCGCCGCGCCAGGCCCTCGTCGGCGGCCGGGCCCGGAGCCGGGCGCGCCGCGGCGCTGAGCTGGGGCGGAACACTGTCCGTCGATGCGGGTGAAGTCACGGTGCACAGACTAGGTCCTCGGTCTGACATCGACCCAAACGACGCAGAAGCGACGGGCGTCACACAGGCTCAGGAGAGCCCGGCGCTCTCCTCGCCGACCCTGCGCCGGTACACCTCCACCACCCGCTCCAGCGAGTCGGTGAGGTAGGTCTCCAGCAGGTCCTCCGCCCCGAGCCGGTCACCGGCCTGGAGCGCCCGGAGGATCTGCTGGTTACGGGCGAGGTACGGCTCGTGCAGCCGGCGCGGGTCGTCCACGACGTGGAAGGCGAGGCGCAGTTCGGCGAAGACGCTGCGCATCAGTTCGTCGGTGCGTTCGCTGCCGGCGAGGGCGACCAGTTCGCGATGGAAGTGGATGTTGGCGGTGCCCAGCGCCTTCCAGTCGGTCGCGCCGGCCGCCGTCTCCCCCTCGGCGACCGCCGCGGCGAGCCCGTCCAGCGGGTACGGCGGCTCGCCGAGCCCGCGGACGACGGCACACTCGACCAGGGTGCGCGCGCGGTAGATGTCCTCGACGTCCTCGACGGTCAGGACGCGGACGAACACGCCCCGGTTCAGCTCGTGGACCAGCAGGCGTTCGTGCGTGAGCAGCCGGAAGGCCTCGCGCAGGGTGTTGCGGGAGACCCCGAGCGCCCCGCCGATGCCGTCCTCCGACAGCCGCGTGCCGGGCGGGAAGTACCCGTCGGCGATACGGCTGCGGAGGATGTCCGACACGCGCTCGGCCGTGCTCGTACGCCCGAGGAGGGCCCGGTCGCCGGCCAGTCCCGTCAGCTGCTCTGCCATGCCGGGAATTCAATCGCAGACAGGCGGAACCAGACAACACGGGTATTGTCGGATTGTTGAACGACCCATCATCCGTCCGCCTCGGCTAGCCGATCCCGTTCGCCGCCACCTCCGCGTCCTCCCGGTGGGACGCCGGCGCCTCCGCCTCCGCGCGGTGGCCCGCACCGCCGGGCGTCGCGGCACGGTTCACGACGATACGGCGCAGCTGTGCCCCGCCGGCGGCGCCGGTGCGCTCCGGCAGGGCGGCCAGGGCCGCGGACACCGCCGCCGACGCGCTCTGGTCGAGCCGGGCGCCGGTCCCGCGGGCCTGGTGGCGCATCTCGTCGGCGGCGAGACGCAGCAGCTGGGGCAGCAGGTCCTTGCACCGCCGCACCACCCACCCCGTGCCTGCGGTGGCCAGCCACAGCAGGCTCGCCGTACGGGTCGGCGGGGGGAACTCCGGCTCGGGCGAGGGAGGTTGGCCGCTCGCCCGGCCCGTCTCGGCGAGCAGGGCGTGGAAGTGGGCGGCCAGCTGCCGGTGTCCGCGCTCGCTCGGGTGCAGCCGGTCCGCGCTCCACAGGGCCCGGTCCATGATCCAGGTACCGCCCGTCGCGTGCAGATGGACGGCGCCGTAACGCTCGGACAGCGTGTGCACGACGGTGTTGACCGCGCGCTGCCGGCGGGCCAGCGGGCGGGCGAGGGCGCCGGGGAGCCCCAGCATCGCGCCGGGGTCGGGCAGGCAGGCGGTGAGCAGGGTGGCACCCTGCCGGGTGAGGGCGGCGTAGGCCTCGTCGAGGCGGGCGGCCACCGTGCGGATGTCGAAGGTGTGGCGCAGGGTGTCGTTGACGCCGATGACCACGCAGGCCACGTCCGGGCGCAGGGCGAGGGCGGCCGGGAGCTGCCGCTCCCCCACGTCACGGGTCTGCGCCCCGCTGACGGCGAGGTTGGTGAACTCCACGTTCCCCGCGAGGGACGGCGCCAGCAGCGCGGCCCAGCCCCGCCAGCCGGTGCCGACGGGGTCGCCCACGCCCTCGGTCAGCGAGTCACCGAGGGCGACGAAGCGGACGGCTCTCATGCCACGCCCTCCGGGACGGCGCCGCGCCGGGGCGCGGTCACCGGGGCGTCGTGCGCGGCGAGGAACGCCTCCACGGCCGTGCCCCACCCGAAGCACTCGGCACGCGCGCGTGCCGTCTCGCGGCGCTCGCGCTCGCCGCGTTCCAGGAGCATGTCGACGGCGTCGGCGAAGGCCTCGCCGTGGTCGGCCGCGGTCGCGCCCGCGGACCCGATCACCTCGGGCAGCGCCGAGGAGGCGCTCGCCACGACGGGCGTGCCGCAGGCCATGGCCTCCAGCGCGGCCAGCCCGAAGGTCTCGGCGGGCCCGGGGGCGAGGGCTATGTCGGCGGACGCCTGGAGCGCCCCGAGCACGGCCCGGTCGGAGACGTGCCCCAGGAAGGTCACCGGCAGCCCGCGCTCCCGCGCGCGCTGCTCCAGCCGGGCCTTGAGCGGTCCGTCCCCGGCGACCACCAGCACGGTCTTCCGGCCGCGCCGCAGCAGCGCCTCCAGGGCGTCGAGGGCGGTGCCGGGACGCTTCTCGACGGAGAGCCGCGAGCACATCACGAGCAGCGCCTCGTCCTCGCGCGCGTGGCGCTCGCGCAGGGCGGGGTCGCGCAGCGCGGGGTGGCGTTGCATCAGGTCGACACCCAGGGGGGCGCGTACGACGTTGCGCGCGCCGATGCGGACGAACTCGCGCTCGGCGAACTCCGTGGTGCACACCACCCGCGAGTAGACGTGCGCGGTGCGGGTGTTGAGGGCGTCGGCGGCCTTGCGGGACAGGTTCTCGGACAGGCCCCAGGTGCGCAGTACGCCGTCGGCGGTCTCATGGGAGACCATCACGGCGGGCACGCGCGCGCGTCGGGCCCAGCGGCCGGTCCAGCGCAGGGTGGTCCGGTCGGAGACCTCCAGCCGGTCCGGGGCCAGCTCCTCCAGGAGGGCGGCCACGCGCCGCTTGTCGGTGAGGACGCGGTAGCCGCCGGTGCCGGGCAGCAGCGGGCCGGGCAGGGTGATGACACGGCCCTGCTCGGTGTCCTGGTCGGTGTGCCGTTCGCCGGGCACGACCAGCACCGGTTCGTGGCCGGCCGCGCGGAAGCCCTTGCCGAGTTCGCGCAGGGCGGTGCGCAGGCCGCCGGAGGCGGGGGCGACGAAGTTGGCGAGGCGGACGATGCGCAGGGAGGAGCCGGTGCCGGTCATGCCGCCACCGCCGTCCTGCGGGCCGCGAGGACGTCGCCGTAGTGCCCGATCAGCTGGTCGCCGACGGCGGCCCAAGTGCGGCCCTCGACCATGGTGCGGGCGGCGAGGCCGTACGCGATCCGGCGGTCGGGGTCGGTGACCAGAGTGCGCACGGCCTCCGTCACGGCGGCGGCGTCGAGCGCCGGGACGAGCAGTCCGGTGCGCTCGTGGGCGACCAGGTCGAGCGGGCCGCCGGCGGCGGGCGCGACGACCGGGACGCCGCTGGCCATGGCCTCCTGGACGGTCTGGCAGAACGTCTCGAAGGGGCCGGTGTGCGCGAACACGTCCAGCGAGGCGAAGATCCGCGCGAGGTCGTGGCCGGTGCGGCGGCCGAGGAAGGCGGCGCCGGGCAGCGCCTCGGCGAGGTGGGCGTGGCTGGGCCCGTCACCGACGACCACGACCTTCACGCCCTCCAGTCCGCAGACTCCGGCGAGGAGTTCTACGTGCTTCTCGGGGGCGAGCCGGCCGACATAGCCGACGATCAGCTCGCCGTTCGGGGCGAGTTCGCGGCGCAGGGCCTCATCACGGTGTTCTGGCTTGAAACGTACGGTGTCCACGCCGCGCGGCCACAGCCGGACCCGGGGCACGCCGTGGGCCTCCAGGTCGGTGAGGGCGGCGCTGGAGGGGGCCAGGGTGCGGTCGGCGGCGGAGTGCACCGAGCGGATGCGCCGCCAGGCGGCCGCTTCCCCGGCGCCCATGTACGTACGCGCGTACCCGGCGAGATCGGTCTGGTAGACGGCGACGGCGGGGATGCCGAGCCGGGCGGCGGCGGCCATGCCGCGGACGCCGAGGACGAAGGGGCTGGCGAGATGGACAAGGTCGGCGCGGTGGTCGAGGAGGGCCGCGGCGAGGCGCCGGCTCGGGAGGGCGACGCGGACCTGGGGGTAGCCGGGCAGGGGGAGGGAAGGGACACGGACGACCGGGCACGGGGCGTCCGTGTCCGGTGCGCTGCCGGGAGCGGGGGCCGGCGCGACGACGAGCGGGGAGTGACCGCGATCAACGAGGTGCCGGGCGGTCTGGAGCGCGCAGTGGGCCACGCCGTTCACATCGGGGGGAAAGGATTCGGTCACGATGACGACACGCATACGGGTGTTGTCGCCGCGCTGGACGTGGCCGCGTCAACGTCGATCTTTCCGCTCGGGGAACGTCCTGTGAGCGTTGGGCTGCACACCCGAGCGGGTCAGACGGCCGTCATGGCCGCCTGACCCGCCGGTCATCCGGTGTTCACCCGGCGGGCGGTCGTCCGCGTGTTCCGTACGCGCGCGTGGGGGGTTCAGCCGCCGGCGGTGTCGGAGCCGAAGCGGCTGCGGACGGCCGTCTGCACCTCTGCCTCCTCGGCCGGATCGGCGGCCAGGCGGCGCAGGCGCTCCACGACCCGGGTGTCACCGGTCTCGGCGTGCCGGGCGGCGATCTCGCGGGTGGTCTCCTCGCAGTCCCACAGGCATTCGACGGCGAAGCCGGCGGCGAAGGAGGGGTCGGTGGCGGCCAGGGCGTGGGCAGCGCGGCCGCGCAGGTGGGACGAGGCCGTCTCGCGGTAGACGTGCCGCAGGACGGGGGCGGCGCAGGCGATGCCGAGGCGTCCGGCACCGTCCACGAGGGTCCACAGGGTGGGTGCGTCGGGGCCCTCGCCGCGTACGGCCTCGCGCAGGGCGCCGAGGACCAGGTCCTTGTCGCGCGCGCCGCCCCGGCAGGCGAGCATGCGGCCCGCGGCGGCGCCGAGGGGGTCGGGGCGCTGGGCCCAGCGACGGGCGCGGTCGACGGCGGCGACGCTGCGCATCCGTTCGAAGGCGTCGACGGCGGCCTCCACGACGACGGTGGTGCCGTCGGCGACCGCGGCCTCGATCAGGTCGAGGGCTTCGGCGTCGTTGCCGTCGGCGAGATAGCGCAGGGCGGTGCAGCGGGCGCCGTCGGTGCCGGACCGGGCGGCCTGGACGATCTCCGCGCGGTCCTCGGGACCGGCCACGGCGACCAGACAGCGGGCGGCCGGCACATGGAGTGCGGCGCCGCGGTCCATGCCCGCCTGCGCCCACTCGAAGACGGCGCGCACGCTCCAGCCCGGCCGGGGACCGGTCGGCTGCATCTGCCGCTGCCAGCGGTCGAAACAGCCGGTCTCCTGCGCGGCACGCACACGCGTGGCGATCGATTCGCGCGGATCCTCCGCCCACAGCCGCCACGGCCGGGGCTCGAAGGCGTCCCGGACGGCGGCGGCCAGCTCGGCCTCGCCCTCGGGGTCGGTGCCGAAGCGGGCCAGGACGGGGGCGGCGAGGGCGCGCAGGCCCGCGTCGTCGTCCCGCAGGGCCAGCTCGTCCAGGGCCCACGCCCAGTTGCTGCCCGTGGCGGCGTACCGCCGCAGCAGTTCGAGCGCGTCGAGCCTGCCGTAGGAGGCGAGGTGTCCGAGCACGGCGAGGGCGAGACCGGTGCGGGACTCGTCGGTGTCGAGAACGTCCTCGGGGCCGAAGAGATGGGCCGCGATCGCGTCCAGCTCGCCATTCAGGTCGAGGTACAGGCGTGCGTAGTAGAGAGAGCGGTTCTCCACCTGCCAGTCCTGGCGGGGGTCGCGCAGCACGCACTGGTTCAGCGCCGCGAGCGCTTCCGCGCGCGGGGCGGTGAGCGCGTGCAGCGTGCCGTCGCCGCGGCCCCGCTGCAACAGGCCGAGCAGCGTACCGCTCGGCGCTATGAACGGATCGAACATGGGAAACAGCCTCACATCAAGCGTCGACGCAACCGGAGAACACGCACTACCTGGCCGCGTGACACAACGTCGGAGCGCCCGCCGTCTCTTGCTTGCTGTAGACCATTTCTCTCTGCCTCTCGTCGGTGGCCCATGCGGACCGCATCACGGCCCGCGCGGTGCGGCAACACCTGCCCAGCCATCGCGTCCGTGAATCACGTCGTCATGATGACCCGCGGTGTGTGCTGCCGCGACCGTATTTCCGGCGGCCTTGTACCGCCTCCCCCGTTTTGTGTGTCGTACCTGGTCAGGACATGTGCGTCAGTGTGCGCCGAACAGTTCCAGGAGTTCCGTCTTGCCGAACATCCGCGCGGTGTCGACGGCGGAGGGCGTGCCCGCGGCGGGATCGGCCCCGCCCGCCAGGAGCGCCTTGATGACCTCGGCCTCACCCTTGAAGACGGCTCCCGCGAGCGGCGTCTGGCCTCGGTCGTTGACGTGGTCCGCCGCCGCGCCGCGCGCGAGCAGTTCGCGCACCGTCGCCGCGTGGCCGTGGTAGGCGGCGAGCATCACGAGGGAGTCGCCGCGGTCATTGGTGAGGTTGGCCGGAACACCCGCGTCGACGTACGCCACGAGCGCCTCGGTCTGCCCCTGCCGGGCCAGATCGAAGATCTTGGTCGCCAGCTCCACGACCTCGGGGTCGGGGGCTTCGCTCATCGGCCGGACCGCCTCTCCTGGAAACTTCGGGGACTTGCAGGGAGCGTACGGCAGCGAGCGGAACACGGCCGTACGAGTGAATCGTCAGCGTACTGGCTCGCGGGGCACATGACCCGATGCGCCCGAGGTAAAGATCACGCTCGTCCCTGTTCGGGGCATCAGCCCTGGCCAATCGGGCGGAGCCCGCTCCGCCGACCGAGGGAAAGCGGTCAGATTTCACCCATTTGCACCTTTTATCGTATGGACACATCCTGTGATCCTGGAAGAACTCATGGTGACTGTCCCCCTCGACACCAGGAGGCCTCAAATGGTCTTTTCCATGTCCGGCGTGATCATTCTCGGCGTCATCGTCTTCCTGTTCTTCCGCAAGGACGGGCTCAAGGGCTCGCACGCGACCGTGACAGCCCTGTTCGGCTTCTATCTCGCCAGCACGGGCATCGCCCCGAGCATCAAGGCCGGCGGCGAGAGCCTGGCGAGCCTCCTCGGCGGCATCAAGTTCTGACCCAGCCCCTCCCGCCCGCACGCACCACCAGGAGACAGCAGTGGCCCGGCGCCCTCTCCCCCGCATTCTGAGCAAGGACAGCGCCCAGATCGCCCGGACGCAGCTCGCCCGGAGCCGGGAGCTGGCCCGGACGGCGGCCGACAGTGCCACCGACGTCCTCCATCCGCTGATCGCCGTCACGCGCGGGATGCGCCGGCTGGCCTCGGCCGGGCGGCGCAAGTGGGCGGACACGCCCGAGGACAAGCGCGGGCCGCTGCTGTTCCTGGTGGCCGCCGTGGTCCTGGTCGTGGCGCTGGCGCCGTACGGCCCGCTGCTCGCCGTCATGTCCGTGATGGCGGCAGCGGCCTGGCACGGCCGGGACCGCACCGAGCCGGCCCCCGAAGGGCCGGACGAGTCCCAGATCGAGCGGCTCCAGTCCCTCTACGAGGCCCTGGTGCCGTACTTCGCCGACCCCGAGGACCCGGCGCCCCTGTACACGCACGGCGGGGAGTGGGAGAAGGTCTTCGCGGCGCACGAGTTCGACGACGACGGCCGCGTCGGCCACCTCGTGATCCGCTACCCGGCCTACTTCCCGGACGGCGAGTCCGAGGCCCGCGCGCGGATCGAGCACCTGCTCACCGCGAAGGCCGGACGCGGCCGCGAATACCACTTCGGGTGGGACGAGGAGGGCAACCAGCTCACCGTCACCGTCCTCGCCCCGCTGCCCACCGACATCGCCGCCCAGCACTTCGTCACCGCGCCGGGCGAGACCGTCCTCGGCTTCACCGACCCGGGCGAGGTGCAGCGCACGCTCCCCCTCGCCTACGGCGAGGAACAGATCGACGTCCCGCCGGTCGTCTGGCGCACCGGCGTGCGCTCCACCGAGCCGCACCTGCTGGCCGTGGGCCAGCCGGGCGGCGGCGCGTCGACCCTGCTGCGCTCCCTCGCCCTCCAGGCGCTGCGGTACGGCGACGTCCTGATCGTCGACGGCGGCGGCACCGGCGAGTACGCGTGCCTGACCGGCCGGGACGGCGTCCTGGCCGTGGAGTGCGCGCTGCCCGGCGCCCTGGCGAGCCTGGAGTGGGCCGCGCAGGAGACCGAACGCCGGCTCATCGCCATCAACCTGGCCCGGCAGGCGGGCGACCCACCGCCGGCGGACACCCGCCGCCCGCTGTGGATCCTCCTCGACCGACCCGCCGTCTTCGCGCACCTCGCCGGCTCGGAGGGCCGCCAGGACCCGCAGGCCCTGCTCCAGGTCCCGCTGCGGCACGGCCGCGCGGCGAACGTGACCGTCGTGGTGGCCGAGCAGTTCGACGGCGCGGAGGCGCTGAGCGACGTCGTCCGCCAGCACACACGCGCGCGTGTCGTCCTCGGCTCCACCACGCCTCGCCAGGTGGAGGCGGTCCTCGGCGCCGCGCCGCACACCACGCCGCCGGGCCAGGTCCCGCCCGGGCGCGGCTACGCCCGCCTGGGCTCCGGCCCGGTGCACCGCCTCCAGGTGCCGCGCACCCCGGACCCGTACGACGACGCCACGAGCGACGCCGACAGCGCGGCGGTGCTGGACCTGCTGCCGCCCCGGACCGCGGTGGTGGAGGCCCAGCCGCGGGAGCCGGCGGATCTGACGAAACCCTCGGTGAGCACGGAGACGGTGAGCACGGAGACGGTGCGTACGGAGACGGTGGGGGCGGAGACCACGTAAGGGGTGCGCGTACCGGGTCCCGCGATCGGCGCCCCGCAAAGCCGCCCAGGAGGCGTCAGGCCACGAACGTCCGCGGCGGCTCCACGCCCCCCGTCGCCCCCGTCTCCACCAGCCGGGCCGCGGCCGCCAGCCGTACCGCCGCCTCCTCCGCCACCACTCCCCCGACGGTGAACGGCAGCCGTACATAGCCCTCGAACGCGCCGTCCACGCCGAAGCGGGGGCCGGAGGGGACGCGGACGCCGGTGCGTTCGCCCGCCTCGGCGAGCCGGGACCCGGACAGGCCGCCGGCGCGGACCCACAGGGTCAGACCGCCCCGCGGCACCTCGAACTCCCAGGTGGGCAGTTCACGGCGGAGCACCGACACCAGCGCGTCCCGGTTCTCCCGGGCCTGAGCGCGGCGCAGTTCCACCGCCTGCTCCCAACCCCCTGTACTGAAGAGCCAGTTGACGGCGAGCTGTTCCAGCACCGGGGTGCCGAGATCGGCGTACGCGCGCGCGGCGACCAGGCTGCGGATCACGTCCGGCGCCGCCCGCACCCAGCCGATGCGCATGCCCGCCCAGAACGCCTTGCTGGCCGAGCCGACCGTGATCACCGTGGAGCCCGCCGGGTCGAACCCGCACACCGGGCGGGGCATGTCCGCCGCGCTCAGGTCCTCGTCCAGCCACAGCTCCGTCATCGTCTCGTCCGCGACGAGCACGGTGCCGGCCGAGCGCGCCGCGTCCACCAGCCGGCGCCGCTGGTCCTCGTCGGCGAGCGCGCCGGTGGGGTTGTGGAAGTCGGCGACCACGTAGGCGATGCGCGGCGCGGCCTCGCGCAGCACCTGGCGCCAGCGGTCCATGTCCCAGCCCGACAGGCCTTCGGCCATGGCGACCGGGACCAGGCGCGCGCCGGCCTCGCGCATCAGCTGGAGGATGTTGGCGTAGGACGGGGATTCCACCGCGATGCGTTCGCCGCGGCCCGCGAAGAGGTGGCAGATCGCGTCGATGGCGCCCATCGCCCCCGTCGTCACCATGATCTGCTCGGGCATGGTGGGGATCCCGCGCGCGGTGTAGCGCTCGGCGATCATCTCGCGCAGCGCGGGCAGCCCGGCCGGATAGTCGCCGTGCGTGTGGGCGTACGGCGGCAGTTCCTCCAGGGCGCCCTGCACGGCCCGGGTCAGCCAGGGCTCGGGGGCCGGGAGCGAGGCGCAGCCCAGATCGATCACCGAGCCCAGCGCCTCCGGGGGCAGGGGTTCGAGGCCGCGGGCCGGGATCGGGTTCCCGGCCGGCACCGCGGTCCAGCTGCCGGCGCCGCGCCGGGACTCCAGGAAGCCCTCGCTGCGCAGCGCCTCGTACGCGGCCGCGACGGTGGTGCGGCTCACGGACAGGGAGAGGGCGAGTTCGCGTTCGGCGGGGAGGCGGGCGGCGACCGGCACGCGCCCTTCGAGCACCAGGAGCCGGATGCCGTCGGCCAGTGCGCGGTACGCGGGCGGGCGGCGGGTGCCCGGACCGGCCGGACGCTCCTGCTGGGAGTTGAGGAGCCGGGCGAGTTGCGCGGCGCCCATCGCAGAGGTCCACTGCGCCATGACGATCAGTCCACCTTCCCCGAATTGGCCATGGATGACTCTTCATCCCAAGCCACAGAGTGACATGCGTCAGGCCACCGCCACCACCCAGGGGGATATTTCATGTCCACTCCCGACCGTCTCGTACGCCGGCTGATCCAGCTGTACGCCGGCCTCGCGCTCTACGGCGCGAGTGCCGCGCTGCTCGTGGCGGCGGGCCTCGGCCTGGAGCCATGGGGCGTACTGCACCAAGGGCTCGCGAAGCTGACCGGGCTGACCATCGGCGTCGTGTCGATCGTCGTGGGCGCGGCGGTGCTGCTGCTGTGGATCCCGCTGCGCCAGCGCCCGGGACTCGGCACGGTCTCCAACGTCTTCGCCGTCGGCCTCGCCATGGACGGCACGCTCGCACTGGTCCCCGACCCGCACTCCTTCGCCGTACGGATCCCGCTGATGCTCGCGGGGATCGCGCTGAACGGCGCCGCGACCGGCCTGTACATCTCCGCGCGCTTCGGCCCCGGCCCCCGCGACGGGCTGATGACCGGGCTGCACCGGCGCACCGGCCGCTCGATCCGGCTGGTGCGGACGACGATCGAGGTGGCGGTGGTGGTCACCGGCTTCGCCCTGGGCGGCACGGTCGGCGTGGGCACCGTGCTGTACGCGGTGTCCATCGGCCCGCTCGCCCAGCTCTTCCTCCGGGTGTTCGCCATCCCGGCGGAATCGCCCCGCAGCACGGTCGTTGCCGAAGCGACACCGGAACGAGTGATACTGCGTCCGTGACCCTCACGAGACCGGCCAAGCGCCACCCGTACCTCGACCACCCCGGCCCCATCCCCTTCGCCCACCGGGGCGGGGCCGCCGACGGCATCGAGAACACCGTGGCGCAGTTCCGCCGCGCGGTGGAGATGGGCTACCGGTACATCGAGACCGATGTGCACGCCACGGCGGACGGCCGGCTCGTCGCCTTCCACGACTCGACCCTGGACCGGGTGTCCGACGGGGCGGGCCGGATCGCGGACCTGCCGTGGGAGGACGTACGGCACGCGCGCGTGGGCGGGCGTGAACCGGTGCCGCTGTTCGAGGAGTTGCTGGAGACCTTCCCCGGGGTCCGCTGGAACGTCGACGTCAAAGCAGAGCCCGCCCTGCGGCCGCTGCTGGACCTGATCGAGCGCACGGACGCCTGGGACCGGGTCTGCGTGGGCTCCTTCTCCGAGGCGCGGGTGCTGCGCGCCCAGCGGCTGGCCGGGCCGCGCCTCGCGACCTCGTTCGGCACGCGCGGGGTGCTCAGCCTGCGGCTGCGCTCGTGGGGTCTGCCGGCCGCCGTGCGCCGCTCCGCCGTCGCCGCCCAGGTGCCCGAGGCGCAGTCGGGCGTGCCGGTGGTCGACCAGCGCTTCGTTCGCGCCGCCCACGCGCGCGGGCTGCACGTGCACGTGTGGACGATCAACGAACCGGAACGCATGCACCGGCTCCTGGACCTGGGTGTCGATGGCATCATGACCGATCACATCGACACATTGCGCAAGGTCATGGAGGACCGCGGCGTCTGGGCCTGACCGGCCCGGCGGCGGCCCGAGCCTTCGCAGTTCAGCGGGGAAAGCGAGGGCACGGGTGGGAATCGACACCGTGCGCACAGGGGCTGCGGACGAGACCGCCGCTCTGCGGCGCGAGCAACGCGGCTGGTACTTCTACGACTGGGCCTGCTCGGTCTACTCGACGAGCGTCCTCACGGTGTTCCTGGGGCCCTACCTCACCTCGGTCGCCGAGCGGGCCGCGGACTCCGGCGGCTATGTGCATCCGCTGGGCGTGCCGGTCCGGGCGGGCTCCTTCTTCGCCTACTCGGTGTCCCTCTCGGTGATCGTGGCCGTGGTGCTGATGCCGCTGGTCGGCAGCGCGGCCGACCGCACGGGCCGCAAGAAGCCCCTGCTCGCGGCGGCGGCGTACACCGGGGCGGCCGCGACCACCGGCATGTTCTTCCTCGACGGCGACCGCTATCTGCTCGGCGGGGTGCTCCTCGTCGTGGCCAACGCGGCGCAGTCCGTCGGGATGATGCTCTACAACTCGTACCTGCCGCAGATCGCCCCGCCCGAGGAGCGCGACGCGATCTCCTCGCGGGGCTGGGCCTTCGGCTACGCGGCGGGCTCCACGGTCCTCGTCGCCAACCTGGTGCTGTACTCGGCGCACGGCTCCTTCGGGCTGTCCCAGACGGAGGCGGTGCGGATCTGCCTGGCCGCGGCGGGCCTGTGGTGGGGCGCCTTCACGCTCGTACCGCTGAGCCGGCTGCGCGACCGGCACACGCGCGTGGAGCGCGCCACGGCGCCCGGACTGCGCCAGCTCGCGGCGACGGTCCGGGACATGCGCCGGCATCCGCTGACGCTGTCGTTCCTGCTGGCGTACCTGATCTACAACGACGGCATCCAGACGGTGATCTCGCAGGCCTCGGTCTACGGCTCGCAGGAGCTGGGGCTCGGTCAGTCGACGCTCATCGTGGCGGTGCTGCTGGTGCAGGTGCTGGCGGTGGCCGGGGCGCTGGCGATGGGGCGGCTGGCCCGGACGCACGGCGCGCAGCGCACGATCCTGGGCTCGCTGGTGGCCTGGACGCTCACCCTGGCGGCCGGCTACTTCCTGCCCGCGAAGGCGCCGGTGTTCTTCTTCGTGCTGGCCTCCGGCATCGGCCTGGTCCTCGGCGGCAGCCAGGCGCTGTCCCGGTCGCTGTTCTCCCATCTCGTACCGCCCGGCAAGGAGGCCGAGTACTTCTCGGCATACGAGATGAGCGACCGCGGGATGAGCTGGCTCGGGCCGCTGCTGTTCGGCGTGACGTATCAGCTGACCGGCAGCTATCGTTCCGCGATCATCTCGCTGGTGGCCTTCTTCGTGATCGGTTTCGCCCTGCTCGCCCGGGTTCCGGTGCGGCGGGCGATCGCCGAGGCGGGGAACCCCGTCCCGGAAAAGATCTAGCGCGGATTTAGCGCTCAAGGCGAAAGGGCGGTAGTGTACGCGTTTGGCCTGCCAGGCGTACCGTTACTGCGCGTCAAAGATGCCGAAACGCTGGGTGACATCTGCTAGCAGATGTGACAAACCGGGCGCTGGTGGGTACAACAAGGGGCGGCTACGACGGCGACGCATGACCCGGAACGGGACTCGGAACGGGAATCTTTACCGCCGACCGGACGTTGACCGGATGACGACGACAGCGACACCTGTCCTGTGGGCGACAAGCCCGGGAGGCACGATTCATGAGTGAGCGAGCTCTTCGCGGTACGCGCCTCGTGGTGACCAGCTACGAGACGGACCGCGGTATCGACCTGGCCCCGCGCCAGGCCGTGGAGTACGCATGTGAGAAGGGGCATCGTTTCGAGATGCCCTTCTCGGTCGAGGCGGAGATCCCGCCGGAGTGGGAGTGCAAGGTCTGCGGGGCCCAGGCACTCCTCGTCGACGGCGACGGCCCTGAGGAGAAGAAGGCCAAGCCCGCGCGTACCCACTGGGACATGCTGATGGAGCGGCGTACCCGTGAGGAACTCGAAGAGGTCCTTGAGGAGCGCCTGGCGGTTCTGCGCTCGGGGGCGATGAACATCGCGGTTCACCCTCGGGACAGCCGTAAGTCCGCATAACGCCGCAGACGAACACACCGCGGGCGCCGTACGTGAATCTCACGTACGGCGCCCGCGGTCTTCGTATGGGTTACGGGACGCTCAGCGCGTCAGGGGCGGGTACTGCTCCCCCGGCTCCGGACGGTGTCCCGCGCCGTCCTCGCGGATGACCTCGCCCTGCACCACCTTGCCGTCGGGCCGGTGCATACGGGCCTGCTGGAAGGCGTCGCCCAGACTCCCCGGGGCCGCGGCACGCAGCCGCTTCTCCAGGGTGTTCTCGGCGAAGCGGCTCACGGCCTTCTGGACCGGCGGCAGGAGCAGCAGGAGACCCGCCGCGTCGGAGAGGAGGCCGGGGATCATCAGCAGCAGACCGCCGAGCATCATCAGGCCGTTGCCGCCGCCGCGCGCCGGGGAACCGCCCTGCTGCAAGGCCTCGTTGAGGCTCTGGAAGGCACGGCGGCCCGCCCGCTTGATGACCACGGAGCCGCCGACGAGGCCCGCGACGAGCAACAGGAAGACGGCGAGACCGCCGGCCGCGCCCGCGACCAGGGTCAGCAGCCAGATCTCCAGCACCAGCCACGCGGCGACCCCCAGCGGCAGATACCTGCGCAGCCGGGAGCGCCGGGGCCGGGTGGTGTACGCGGAGGTGGGAACGCCAGTCGTCATGCTCCCAGTGTGCCTGGCGGCCCTTCAGCACGGGATAAGGGGCCGATCGGCCCCGACCGTGGGACGAGCGTCAGGCCCGCTTGCCCTTGAGCTTGGCGACACGGTCCCCGGCGCCCCAGGCGGTGACCCGCCACAGCGCCTCGATGAGGATGTTCTTGCTCATCTTGGAGTCGCCGAGTTCGCGCTCGACGAACGTGATCGGGACCTCGACCACGTGGTAGCCGGCCCTGACCGCGCGGCGGGCGAGGTCGACCTGGAAGCAGTAGCCCTGCGAGGCGACCTCGTCCAGGCCCAGGCCCTCCAGCGTCTCGCGCCGGAACGCCCGGTAGCCGCCGGTGATGTCGCGCAGCGGCAGGTCGAGGGCGATGCGGGAGTAGAGGCTGCCGCCGCGGGAGATGAACTCACGGGACTTGGGCCAGTTGACCACCCGGCCGCCGGGCACCCAGCGGGAGCCGAGCACCAGGTCGGCGCTCTTGAGGGCGGTGAGCAGCCGGGGCAGCTCCTCGGGCTGGTGGGAGCCGTCGGCGTCCATCTCGATCAGCACGCCGTAGTCGTGCTCCATGCCCCAGCGGAAGCCCGCGAGGTAGGCGGCGCCGAGGCCTTCCTTGCCCTTGCGGTGCATCACCTGGACGTGCGTGTCCTCGGCGGCCAGTTCGTCGGCGAGCTTGCCCGTGCCGTCGGGACTGTTGTCGTCCGCGATCAGCACGTGCGCCTCGGGGACGGCCTTGCGTACCCGGCCGACGATGGTCTTGATGTTCTCCGCCTCGTTGTAGGTCGGAATGATCACCAAGGCTGTGCCGAGCGGACCGAACTGCCTCCCCTGGTTTTTGGCGTCCAGGGTCCCGTCGCCGTCGTTCACTGCTGCCCCTTCTGGTCGTACGCAGGGGTCCAACCATAGTGGCCGTGGCCTGGCCGGTCGCACCGACATCGTTCGTATCGTGGTGTCGATTCCACAAGAGTGGGGTAAGAACGCGTTTTTCGGCACCTTGGCGGTGGGCATTGAGTATCTTTACCGCCGCCTGTGACCCCGACGCCCCCTGTGACCCCTGCGGATGGAGGCCCGGCGCCCTTCGGGCCGACCTGGGACCCGCTGGCTGCGGATCGACCGAAAGCCGTTGTCTACTGAGCGCCGGGCCCCACCCGGGTCACACCTTGCCGACCGGCCGGAACGTTCCCTCGTCGGCGCGGGCGCTGAGCCTGGCTCCCAGTGACGGTGCCCGGTGCGGCACACCGTCCCTGACCCAGCGGCGCTGCGACGAGTCGCGTGAACGCTCCCCGGTCGGACGTCCGGTGGTGGACTCGGACGAACCTACCGGCCCGTGGGCGCCGACTGTCAAACACCCCCCGGACCGGCCACGACGGCCGGGGCGCCGGGCCGGCCCGGGAGGATGCGCAGGTCGGGCGGCGCGACGGCGGCGACCGGCCGGCGCCGCGCCACCCCGGCAGATCACTCGCCCGGCCGTACGAACACCGTTCGTCCGCCCACCACCGTACGCAGGCAGACCGGCAGGTCCCGACCCGGGGTGAGGTCGGGAAGGCCCGGTGTGCCGGAGCGCGGGTCGGTCGACCAGCGGGCCACCCGGTCGTCGGGGGCCTGGACGACCAGCTCGTCGGTGCGCCAGACGGCGTAGTCGGCGGGGGCGCCCGGCACCAGGATCCCCGCGTCGTCCCGTCCCACGGCCCGCCAGCCGCCGCGCGTGTGGGCCGTGAACGCGGCGCGCACGGAGATCCGGTGCTCGGGCGTGTGGTGGAACGCGGCGGCGCGCACGGTGCCCCACGGGTCGAGCGGGGTGACCGGGCTGTCGGAGCCGAAGGCGAGCGGCACGCCGGCGCGCAGCAGGGCCGCGAACGGGTTGAGGGTGCGGGCCCGCGCCGCGCCCAGCCGCCGCGCGTACATGCCGTCCTCGCCGCCCCACAGCGCGTCGAAGGCGGGCTGCACGGAGGCGATCAGGCCCAGTTCGGCGAAGCCGGCGACCGTCTCCGGGGTGAGCATCTCGGCGTGTTCGACGCGGTGGCGGGCGGCGCGGACGCGGGCGAGGCCCAGCTTCTCGGCGGCGGCGCGCACGCCCTCCACGACGGCGCTCACGGCGGCGTCGCCGATGGCGTGGAAGCCGGCCTGCAGGCCCGCCTCGGTGCAGGCGACGACATGCGCGGCGACGTCCCCGGCGTCCAGGTAGGCGGTGCCGGTGTGGGCGGCGTCGGCGTAGGGCTCGTGCAGGCAGGCAGTGTGCGAGCCGAGGGCGCCGTCGGCGAAGAGGTCACCGGCCGCTCCCACGGCGCCCAGTTCGCGCGCCCTGGCCACGCCCTCGTCGGCCCGCTCGGCCCAGTAGCCGACGACCCGCGGGCCGGACTCCTCGGCGGCGAGCGCGAGCAGGCCGGTGAAGTCGTCCTCGGAGGAGATCTGCGGCCCGCCGCACTCGTGCACCGTGCCGATGCCGAGCGAGGCGGCGTGCGCCAGGGCGGTGCGCTGGGCCTCGGCACGCTGGGCCGGGGTGACGGCGGCGTACGCGGCCCGGCGTACGGCGTGGTGGTCGTCCTTCGTGAGCGGGGCGTCCGTGCGCGGGAGGTCGCCGGGGACCAGGTCGAGCAGGGCGGTGGTGACGACCGCGGAGTGGACGTCGATGCGGGAGAGGTACAGCGGGCGGCCGCCGGTGGCCTCGTCCAGCTCGGCGCGGGTCGGCGGGCGGCCGCCGGGCCAGCGGGCGGCGTCCCAGCCGTGGCCCAGCAGGACGCGGTCGTCCGGGCGGGCGGCGGCGAACTCGCGGACCCGGGCGAGGGCCGCGTCCAGCGAGGGGGCCGCGGACAGGTCGAGGCCGGTCAGGGCGAGGCCGGTGGACGTGGTGTGCACATGGGCGTCGGTGAAGGCGGGGGTGACGAGGGCGCCGTCGAGGTCGACGACCTCGTCCACACCCTCGGCGAAGGCGTCGGCGGCGCCCTCGGAGCCGACCCAGGCGACGTGGCCGGCCTCCACGACCATCGCCGTCGCGAAGGGGTCCGCGGGGCTGTGCACCTCGCCGCGGCGCAGGAGGACGGTCTGGGGGGGCTCGGCGGTGCGCTCACTCATAGCCGACAGTTTCTCTCGCCACGGCGGCGCCGCCGCACCAGGGGCACCTCTCAGCGTGCCCGCCGCCGAAGGGTCAGATCTTCGGCGGTCTCGCCTCGTACGGCGTCGACAGCACCACGGTCGTCCGGGTCGAGACGCCCGCCAGGCTGCGCAGCCTGGCCAGCAGCTCCTCCAGTTCGTGCGGGGTGGCCACGCGGACCTTGAGGATGTAGTTCTCGTCGCCGGCGACGCTGTGGCAGGCCTCGATCTCGGGGACGCCGGCGAGGCGGTCCGCGATGTCGTCGGGGGCGCTGGGGTCGAACGGTTTCACCGAGATGAAGGCGGTGAGCGGCAGCCCGACGGCCTCGGGGTCGACCACCGCGGCATAGCCGCGGATGACGCCCCGCTGTTCGAGCCGCCGCACCCGCTGGTGCACGGCCGACGTGGACAGGCCCGTGGCCTTGCCCAGGTCGGTGTAGCTCATCCGCCCGTCCTTGACGAGCAGCTGCACGATCTGTCGGTCCAGCTCCTCCATGGCGCCAAAACCTACCGTGCGCCTGATCTCCCGGGGTAGCCGAGAGCGCAGGTCATGGCCGGTTCGCGACGAAAAGCACCGGGAATCGCCCCGCGCACGCACCTGCACGCGGCATGTGACGAACGACACACGCCTCGAACGGTCTCCGTGATGTTCTCGTGATTACCCCCGGGACCGGACGGGAAGTGCTTGCTGTGGTCGAGGCCGCAGCGCCTTCACGGCCCAGCCTTAGGGGGAGAATCCCATGCAGAGTGTCCATCGCCCTGGTCGCACCACGTCCAAGCGGCAGCAGCCGGTCGTCGAGCCCGAGCCGGAGTACGTCGAACCCGACGCCCTCGACGACGAACCGGACGCCTACGACACCTTCGAGATGTACCGGGTGATCTGCCCGGACTGCGCGCAGCCGATCGCGCTGCTGGCGGGCGAGGAGATCCTGCCGGAGCACGCGCTGTGCGTCTCGCCGTGGAACCCGTTCGGGCTCACGGTCTGTGCGGGTACGGGCCGCGCCGCGGCCGACGCCCGCTCGGCGGACGAGTCCGCCGAGCCGCAGGAGCAGGACACCGCCCTGCTGCTCACGCTCCCCCAGGGTCTGAACTGGCGGACGCAGCCCTTCTCGCACGTCGGCGGCCCGGGCTCGCGCCCGATGCGCGTGCCGGAGATGCGCCACCAGGCCGCCTGAGCCACCGCGGTTCCCGCCGCCCGGCCGGCTCAACTCCCGTACGTGCCCCGCACCATGGCGCGCAGGTCGGCGTGGTGCAGGATCAGTGTGTCCGGGTCCGCCGGCACGGCGGCCTCCCCGAAGTGCACCTGGCGGTAGGCGACGCGCAGCATGACGATCGCGTGCCGCAGGGCGGCGTAGAGGAGGTAGAACTCCATGTCGCGCGGGGTGTGCCCGGTCAGGCGTGCGTAGCGGGCCTCGACCCGGTCGCGGCGCAGGAGTTCGGGCAAGCCGCGCTGTCCGGAGCCGACCGTGAGGTCGTGGAAGAAGCGGTGCAGATAGACCGTCCAGCCGAGGTCGACCTCGCGCGGGGCGAGCGCCGCCATCTCCCAGTCGAGCACGGCGACGGGGTCGAAGCCGTCGTAGACCACGTTCCCGATGCGCGCGTCGCCCCAGGTGAGGACGGGTGGGCCGGGCTCGCCCGGCCAGATGCGGGCCAGCCGGTCGAAAGCGGCCTCGATCAGCGGCGAGCGGGGCAGTCCGTCGATCACCCAGGCGTAGTAGGCGCGTTGGGCCGACACATGGCGGTGCAGCGCGTCGCCGTCGCCGGGCAGGGACAGGAAGTCGGCCTCCCCGGCCGGGACTTGGTCGTGCAGCCGGGCCAGCAGCCCGATGGTCGCCGCCTCCAGGTGCTCGCGCTCCGCCTCGCTCGCCGCGTGCAGCCAACTGCCCTCGTACGTGTACGGCATGACGTCCGGCGGCACCCGGCCCGCCACGCGTTCCATGACGAAGAACGGCGCCCCGAGCGGCCCCGGGTCCTCCTCCAGCCACAGCACCCGGGGCACGGGCACGTCGGTGCGCTCGGCCACGAGGCGCAGGGTGCGGTACTGGCGGGCCATGTCGTACTCCGGGAAGACGGTGTACGCCGACGGGTCCGCGGCCAGCCGCAACGCGCAGGAGCGCAGCGATGGTCGGGGGTGCTCGATGTCGAACAGCAGGGTCTCGCTGGACATGCCGTTGGAGGCCGGGACGGTGATCCCGGTGGCCTTGGCGCCGGGCAGCCGGGTGCCGAGCCAGGCCGTGAGGCGGCGGCCGAGTTCCTCGGGGTCGCGGGTGCTGGTGCGGGGGCGCATGCGGGGCTCCTCCCTCAAGGCGCGACCGAGTCGAAGCCGGTGAAGCCGCTCGGGTCGTGCCGGCCGAACGAGCCGTGTTCGAAGATGCCGTACCCGGTGCGTCCGTCGAGCCGGAAGCGGGCGGAGTGGTCGGTGACGCCGTAGGCGGCGAGGGGGTGCGGCGCCGTCATGTCGTACGTGCGGCGGTCGGTCCAGCCCGGTCCGCGCCAGGTGCCGTGCTGCCAGTCGTCGGCGGGCGGGTAGCCGGCGCCGACGGCGAGCGGCGAGGAGGCGAGGATCTCGACGTCGAGTTGGCGGGAGCTGCGGGCGTCGCCCAGGTGGACGACCGCCCGCTGCGGGTGGCGGGTGCCGGAGCGGTAGCTGATCTCGACCTGGGGCCAGCCCAGTTGGCGGTCGCGGTGGCCGGGGCGGACGAGGGTCGCGTCGTTCAGGGAGCGGTGGCCGTCGGCGTCCTCCTGGGTGACGACCATCAGGAAGCGGTCCTCGAAGCGGACCGGGCACCAGATCCAGTGGAAGCCCTCGGTGGGGTGGTTCTCGGCGAGCGGTCCGCCGTCCTCGCCCGGGACCGGCCGCACGCCCCAGCTGCGGTCCCGGGTGCCGGTCCAGTCCGCTGCGGTGACCCGGAACTCCTCTCCCCCGGCCCGGATCATGCCCTCGGCGGTGCCGGCCTGCACGAAGCGGCGGCCCTCCAGGGTGAGCCGGTCGCCCCGGCGCTGGAGGTGGTGCGGCTCCCACAGCGCGGGGAAGGCGGCCGTCCAGGTGAGGTCGTACGAGAGCTGCTCGTCCGCGCAGATCAGACGCAGCCGGCGCAGCGGCTCGGCGACCTCGATGCGCAGCGGGCCGACGGCGAGCCGCATGCGGTCCTCGCCGAGGGCGTCGCAGGCGCGGACGGCGTGCAGGGTGTCGCCGGTGCGCAGGGTGGCGTAGGCGTCGATCACGCCGAGGTTGGGGTAGACGCCGAGGCCCAGGATGAGCAGGGCGCGTCCGGCGTGGTCGAAGACGTGGAAGATGCAGCGGTCGTAGGCGTTGCGGTCCCCGGTGGCCACGTGCTTCATGGACAGCGGCACCTGGTGCACGGGGTACTCGTCGAGCGGTACGGGACGGTCGTCGGCCACGGACACCCCCTGGTGGACGGTTCGCTGACGGTACGTCAGGCGGGGGGAGGTGGCCAGAGCGGGAACCGGACGTGCGTGAACTGACGCCCGATTCTGCGGGGCGGTGACCCGTCCGGCCTGGACGGCGTTGCCCGGGTATGACCCTCATGTACGAGGACACCGGGCGTCAGCGCCGACTCTTCGTCCCGCGCCCCGCGGAATCGGTTCCGCCACCGCCGGCGCCGCAGGATCCGCCCATCTACCGCGCGCTCATGCGGGCCTGGGCCGACCGGGGCCGCACCCTGCCGGGCCGCCACGACCCGGAGTGGCTCAGGCTGGCGGCCCCTACGGTCCTCAGGGGACAGTTCAGCGACCCTCGGGTCCCGCCACATGGCGGGCGATGACCATCCGCTGGATCTGGTTGGTGCCCTCCACGATCTGGAGGACCTTGGCCTCGCGCATATAGCGCTCGGCCGGGAAGTCGGCGGTGTAGCCGTAGCCGCCGAGTATCTGCACGGCGTCCGTGGTGACCTTCATGGCCGTGTCGCTGCAGTGCAGCTTGGCCATGGCGGCCTGCCGGGCGAACGGCTTGCCCGCGTCGCGCAGCCGGGCCGCCGCGAGGTAGAGCGCGCGGCCGGCCTCGATCTGGGTGGCCATGTCGGCGATCATGAAGCGCAGCCCCTGGAAGTCGGCGACGGGGCGGCCGAACTGGCGGCGCTCGGTGGCGTAGGCGACCGCCTGGTCCAGGGCGGCCTGGGCGAGACCGATCGCGCAGGCCGCGATGCCGAGCCGGCCGGAGTCGAGGGCGGACAGGGCGATGGAGAAGCCCTGGCCCTCATCGCCGATCCGCCGGTCGTCCCCGATGCGGACGCCGTCGAGGTGGACCTGTGCGGTGGGTGAGCCCTTCAGGCCCATCTTCTTCTCGGGCACGGCCGCGCCGAGGCCGGGGGTGTCGCCGGGGACCAGGAAGGCGGTGATGCCGCGCGGGCCGTCCTCGCCGGTGCGGGCCATCACGGTGTAGAAGTCGGCGATCCCGCCGTGGGTGATCCAGGCCTTGGTGCCGTTCAGCACCCACTCCTCGCCCTCCCGCACGGCCTTCGTGCGCAGGGACGCGGCGTCCGAGCCGGAGGACGGCTCGGAGAGGCAGTAGGCGCCGAGCAGACCGCCGCCGAGCATCGCGGGCAGGTGCTCGACCTGCTGCTGCTTGGTGCCGTAGGTGGCGAGGGCGTAGGAGGCGAGCGTGTGCACGCTGACGCCTATGCCCACGGTGAGCCGGGCCATGGCCAGCTCCTCCAGGACCTGGAGGTAGACCTCGTAGGGCTGGTCGCCGCCGCCGTACTCGGCGCCGTAGGGCAGGCCGAGCAGTCCCGACCGGGAGAGCAGGGTGAAGACCTCGCGCGGGAAGCGGCCCGCTTCCTCCTCCTCGGCGGCCGTCGGCGCGATCTCGCGCTGGGCGATCTCACGGACGAGCGCGAGCAGGTCCCTCGCCTCTTCCGTGGGCAGTTGACGCTCCACCGGCTGCGGGTCGCGGTCGGACATGGCGTCGGTCTCCTCCCTGTCGGGCACAGGCGGGTGGCCCGTGGGGTGGGAGCTGCTCCGCCTGATCGTTCTGGATGGCCGCGGGCGCCCGCTCCTGGGTCTCAGGAGTTGCTGACCAGCGGCTCTGCGCTGTGAGTATGCCCGATCAGGGACCTCCCGTCACCAGTTAACGACCGCTTACTTCAAGAAAGCAGTGCTACTCGG
Organism: Streptomyces sp. NPDC055966; assembly: GCF_042269865.1. Classification (NCBI taxonomy): domain Bacteria; kingdom Bacillati; phylum Actinomycetota; class Actinomycetes; order Kitasatosporales; family Streptomycetaceae; genus Streptomyces; species Streptomyces sp. NPDC055966. The sequence continues at coordinate 51,546 of NZ_JBHJYK010000028.1, read as the reverse complement.
CGCACGCAACTTTCAACAGAAAGTGACGGGGGTCTGTGCCGTGCCGGACGTACGCGGGACGACCGGTTCTCAGGTGTCGCGGCGGGCCGGCTGCGGGGCCGGGTGGGCCGGATCCAGCTCCTCGACGGCGCGCAGGACGCCGCCCAGCGTCTTCACCAGCAGCTCGCGCATGAGGTCGCGGGACAGCCCGGGGCGGTCGATCCAGTCCAGGGTCGCGCCCTCGACGCTGCACACCCAGGACAGCAGGCCCATCCGGGCCGGAGCGGAGATGTCCCGGCGGCCGTAGGCGCCCTCGGCGATGGTGTCGACGATCGCCTCGCGCACGCCGTCCCGTATGGCGTGCACCTCGGCGTCGAAGCCGACGCCGCCGCTGACGATCGTGCGGTACGCGGCCTGGTGGTGCTCGGCGTAGCGCAGGTAGCTGTCGATGGTGCGGTGGACGCGGTCGACGGCGGCCAGGTCGAGCCCGCTCGCCGCGAACGTGACCAGGTCGGCCACGGAGTCCTGGATGATCGCCAGGTAGTAGCCCCGCTTGGACTGGAAGTAGTAGTAGATCAGCCCCTTGGCGACATGCGCCTGGCGGGCGATGTCGTCCATGGACAGCGCGTCGTAGGACGTGTCGGCGAACAACTTCCGCCCGATGGCGATGAGTTCGGCGCGACGCGCGACCGAGCGCTCGGTGCCGCGCATCCGGGGACGGACGGCGGCACGCTGGTGCGGCATGTTCAATTTCGACCCTGTTCCAGGCGGTCGGCGGGACATCCGCAGTATGTCAGAACAAGCCGCACGCGTGAGCGGGTCGGATCAGAGCAGACCGAGCTGGGTCACGAGCATCGCGACGACGGCCACGAGGACCCATCCCATGGCGTGCTCGACGATCTTCGGGCCGTCGTCGCGGGGCCCTCCGGTGCGGGCGCGGGTGGCGGTGGCCGGGTGTGCGGTCATGGAGTTACTCGCAGAGGTCGGACGTACAGAGCAGGTTCCCCTCCCGTTTGTCCACCTTGCCACCCGCGACGGCCTGTGCGTTGATGAGCTTGCTCACACGGTCAGCGCACGCCCACCGCCGCGAGCGCCTCGCGCCGGCGCGGGCCCGGACGCGCCGGGAAGTAGAGGTAGCACACTCCCCCGCTGCCGGAGACGACCTTGCCCGCGGCGTTGTACCGCTTGGTCCGCAGCCAGATGTTCTCGAACTCCCGTCTGCGATAGACCCGTCGGACCGCGGCGTCGTCCGGCGAGGCCGGGTCGTTGGCGATGACGTCGCCCTCCGCGGTGAAGCCGATGACGGTCATCAGATGGCCGGAGGTGCCGTAGCCCGCGCCGGTCAGCTCGCTCGCCAGGAAGGACTGGGATGTGATGACCGGGATGTCGGCCGCGACCAGCGTCTCCACGTCGGTGAGCGAGGCGAGCCGGGTGACCACGCCCTGGATGCCGTCGAAGGTGGCCGCGTAGGCGGCGTTGAACGGCCAGTTGCCGCAGCCCTCGTACTGGTAGTCGTAGGTGAACCGGGCCGCGTTGTCGACCTGCGGGTCGGCGTAGGACGGATCCACCCAGGCCAGCTGCTCGGGGGTGAGCCGGCCGCCCCAGTACTCGACGATCATCTGCGAGGAGGTGGGGCTGCACCAGGCCTCGCCGCCGTTGTCGTACTGCGGGTACTGGCCCTTGTGGATCTCCTGCGAGTAGCGCGGGACGGTCAGTTCGTGGGTGAGGCCGGGGGCGGAGGCCGGGACCGTGAAGCGGTCGGGGACGTCGGAGCCCATGGCGCCGAGCCGCCAGACGGTCGGGGTCAGCTCGGTGCCGGGCCTGCGGTAGAGGGTCAGGCGCAGTCGGTACGAGACCAGGCGCAGACCGGTGCTCGCGTCGGCGATGGCGAAGGTGTCGGTCGAGATGCCGCTCCTGCCGTCGCCCTGGCCGTCCACCGAGGTCCGCTTGATGTCCTGGTCGCCGGCCGCCCAGCGGCCCATCACGTACCAGGGGGTGGCGGTGCCGTCGGAGTACGTGCCCCGCAGTTCGACCTGGAGCCAGGTGCCCTCGGGGGTGTGGGCGTTCCAGGAGGCGACGACCTCGGTGGCCGGGACGGCGAGCAGGTGGACCGGGCCGGTCCACACGGCGTACTCCCAGGTGGCGGTCGTGCCGGTGTGCGGGTCGGTGTAGTCGGTGCGGCCGGCGGGGATGCCGATCACGACGCCGGGGCGCACGCCGGAGACGGCCCGGACGCCCTCGGCGGCGCCGAGGCGCCACTGGCCGTACGTGGTCCAGGCCCGGTAGTCGATGGGGCGGGCCTGCGCCCGGGCGGGCCCGCCGGCCCCGGCGGACGGCCGCTGCGCGGCGGCGGCAGCGGGAGGCGCGGCGCCGGCCGCGGCTGCGGCGACCACTGCGGCTGCGGTGAGGACGGTTCTGCGGGACGGCTGCTGGGCTCTGCTCATGGGCGCGGTTACCCCCAGGTGTCCGGGTCGGGGCTGGTCCGGTAGGTGGTCTGCGCCAACTATGAGGCAGGCGCCATGCCCCTGCCAGCGCTTCGGCGCATGCCGCGCGATGAATATTGGTCTGCGCCTCTGGCGGCGTGCCCCGCGCCCCTGGGATCGCGGGGTGCGGGGCACGGGCGGTCAGACGAGGTCCATCGCCGCCACCTCGTCGGGGCCGCCGTAGCTGACCGGCCCCTGGAAGCGGCGGCGGGCCGTCGCGAACCACCACACCGTCGCGACGAGCAGGACGGCGGCGAGCGCGATCGGCGCGTAGTTGAAGGAGTCGACGGTGATCGGCGAGGCCTGCGGCAGCATGAACAGCACGCTGCTGAGCAGGATCCAGACCACCGCGAGCCAGCCGACCGGCCGGCCCCAGCGGCCCAGGTGCCAGGGGCCCGGTTCGAACCCGTCCCCGAGCCGCAGCCGCAGGAAGATCGGTACGGCGTAGGCGAGGAAGAGGCCGACCACGTTGACGCTGACGATCGCGGTGAACGCCGTGTGGGACCACCAGCCGGGCACGACGAGGGCCAGCGAGCAGACGACCGCGAGCCAGACCGCCTTCACGGGCGTACGGGTGCGCGTCGAGACCGAGTGCCACCAGCGCGAGCCGGGCATCGCGCCGTCCCGGGAGAAGGCGAAGATCTGCCGGGTGTTGCTGGTGAGGTTGGCGAGACCGCAGAAGAGCATCGCGCCGATGACGATGAGGAGCATGACCTTGGCGGTGCCGAGGCCGAGTGCGTCGATGAGGATCTGCACGGGCGGCGCGCCCGCGCCGGCTTCCTTGGCGTAGTCGCCAATGCTATAGACCAATGCGAGCATCAGGATCAGGCCGGTGATCGCCGAATAGCCGATGGCGCGGGTGATCCCCCTCGGCGCGTTGACCGTCGCGCGGACCGTTTCCTCCGACATGTGGAAGCTGCCGTCGAAGCCGGTGAAGGTCCAGCTGGTCACCAGCAGACCTAGCATGCCGCCGTAAAGCCCGCTCGTGAAGCCGGTGTTGTTCTCGAAATGCGTCACGAACGAAGCCGGTTGATGGTGATCGGGGATCACTATGAGTGCGCCCACGATCACGACCAGTCCGATCAGCAGCCACCACACGGAAATGCGGTTCAGTACGGCGACGAGTTGCACGGTGTAGGTGTTGGCGAGCCCCTGCACCACGATGACCAGCGCTGTGATCAGCACCGTTTGATGCGTGGTCGGCTGGTAGGACGGCCACTGGAGGCTCACGAAGGCCTGGATGAAGGTGGCGGCCGCATAGCCCGTGGCGGCGGTGCCGCCGATCTGGCCGACGAAGTTCAGCCAGCCCGTGAACCAGGACCAGGCCCCTTTGTGCCGCTTGGCGAGTTTACCGGCGGAGAAATACAGGGCGCCGCTCGTCGGATAGGCCGAGGCGACTTCCGCCATGGCCGCGCCGATGAGCAGCACCATCACGGACACGCCGATCCAGCCGAAAACGAGAATGCGGGGGCCACCCGCACCCATTCCGAATCCGAAGGAGGAGAAAATGCCCGAGAGGATATTGATGATGGTGAAGGAGATCGCAAAATTGTCGAACGCCTGGAAGCGCCGGGTGAGTTTACGCGGATAGCCCATCGCATGCAGGGTCGCATCGTCGTCGAGCGCGACCGCCTCTTCGCCCGCACGGGCCTTCGCCCGTGGAGCCGACATCCGTTCCGACACTGTTCGCCTTTCTCTCGGTGGGGGCGGAGCACGCGTCTCCCGGGGGCGGAGACCGTGCGGGGTCAGGCGGGCCCCGGGACGGGCAGGCCGCAGGCGCGCCGGGCCCGGGAGAGCTGCTCGGCGGGGTCACCGAAGGCGCTCCAGGGCATGCGCGAGGCGTACGGGCCCATGGCCGTGAACACCGCCCGGGCCTCGAACTCGCGCTGGCCCATGACCAGCGCGTGCGCGAGGTAGGCCAGGTCGAGCACCGGGGTGAAGCGGTATCCGGCCACCGCGGGCAGCCAGTTCTGGTAGATCGCGAGCGCGGTGGCACGCCACTGCGGCTGCTCCCAGACCTGGTCGGCGAGCAACTGGGTCGGGTTGTAGCTCTCCACCAGGGCCACCAGGGGCAGCAGCCGCAGGGCGGAGTCGGCGGGCGCCCGCTGGCTGAGGAAGGCGGCCACGTCCCAGGCCGCGTTGACGGAGCCGCCGTGGCGCGTGAAGAAGAAGGAGAGGAAGCGGTGGTGGGCCTCGCGGTGCCAGGGGTCCAGCGAGAGGACGTGGGCGAACAGCCGCCAGGGGCCGGGCGGGGCGGTGAGCAGGCCGTGCGGGGCCGGGTCGCGCAGCCGGTGCAGCCGGGCCATGGCGAGCTTGGCCGCCCAGGGGGTGGGGTCCGCGGGGGCCAGGGCGGCGGCCCGGTCGCAGGCGCTCAGGGCGATCCGCTCCAGTGCCTCGGCGCGCTCGTCGTGGGCGTCCGCGGCCCGCAGCGCGCGCTGCACCGCGACCCGGGCCCACATCAGCGCGGCCTCGGGGGTCGGCTCCTCGTCGAGCCAGCGCTCGACCAGATCGGTGCCGGCGGCCTCGGAGGCGATAACCAGCGAGCGATGGGCGCGCAGGCCGAAGTCGGAACGCGTCTCGGCGAGCGCCTCGTACGCGTATCGATAACGACCGGCGCGCACATCGACGCATACACTCGCCAGCACACGGTCGTCGGCGGCCGGATGCCACACATACTGCCCTTCGAATAACTCCGCGGCCATGTCCCCCTACCAGTCCCCGTACGACGCATGGTCAGTTGCGCTGGAGGCACCCTACTCACGGGCGGGCACCCCCGGAACGCCGAATTCGACATATCGGTCAGGTGATTTCCCGAATGTTTTTCCGGGCCATTGACTGGCCGCCAGCCGATGGTTCAAACCTCTACTAGACTGTTTCCGGAAATCCACCCACACCGCCGCACACCTCGGGAACCGTCATTCGCGACCTCGCCGCCCGGCTGCGCCGGCTCCCGCCCTCCCTCGGGCCGGTCCGGCTGATCGGCGTCGACGGGCACGCCGGCTCCGGAAAGTCCACGTTCGCCGGGCAGTTGGCCGCCGCGCTGGACGGGGCGCCGGTGCTGCACCTCGACGACATCGCGAGCCACGAGCAGCTCTTCGCCTGGACCGACCGGCTCATGGCCCAGGTGGTCGGCCCGCTCGCCCGCGGCGAGAGCGGGCACTACACCCCCTACGACTGGCGGGCCCGCGCCTTCGGCGCGCCGCGGCCGCTGCCGGCCGCTCCGGTGATCCTGCTGGAGGGCGTCGGCGCCGGCCGCCGGGAGCTGCGGCCGCATCTGGCGCGGCTGCTGTGGATGGAGCTGCCCCGGGAGGAGTCCTGGGCGCGCGGCCGGCTGCGGGACGGGGCGGAACAGCGGGAGTTCTGGGACGGCTGGGTCGAGGCGGAGCGCGCGCACTTCGCCGCCGACCCCTCGTACCCCCATGCCGATCTCCTGGTGACACAGACACCGATGGGGTACGAGGTGCTGCCGGGACCCGGGTCAACCCCTGGACCGGACCAGGCCGTGACCCTGAGTGACGGACCATCGCCAATGTGGTGAACCTGTGAAGGCCCCTGCGGGTGAACTTCTCCGAGTGCCTCAACTCTGCTTGACCGGGGGCCCGTACAGGTCTTACGTTCTCAATGTGCGGTCAATCGGAACCGCCCACCAACGCGAAGCCCCCGGTTGTTCCCCCGTGACCGGGGGCTTCGTACTGCCCTAATGCCGCTTTCCGGGCGCTCCGCGCACCGAGCCGCTCACCCTCGGTCACGAAGCCTGTCCGCCCCGTCCGCTCCCACCTCGTCAAACGGCCCCTACGGCACCCTTCGGCAGGCGGTCCCGGCGCGGGTACGATGCCATCGGTGCGAGCGACGAGCGGCTGCCTCGCACACTGCAACTCCGGTCCGCGGCACGGCGGTTCGACCGCGGCGGCCCCGGGCGTCCGCCCGGTGGTGAACCACGGGGGCACGGTCTGTGGGGGGACGGATGGACTTCGGCACGCAGGGCCCCGACGCCCCGGCCGACCTCGCCTGGCTGCGAGGTGTCGACGCGTACACGATGGGGGCCTATCCGCAGGCGGAGGAGGAGTTCCGCACGGCGGTGCGGATGGACCCGGGCATGGCGGACGGCTGGCTCGGGCTGCACGCGCTCCGGGTCGACACGACGACCGCGCTGCTCAGAATGTTCCGGCACCGCGACCGCTTCGGCGAGCAGCGCACCCGGCACCGCAGGCCCCTCAACTCCTGGTACTGGCTGGGCTGGTGGGTGCAGCCGGTGTTGGAGAGCCCGCGCGATCTGCTGCTGGCGCACGCCTCGCACTGGCTGGACGGCCGGCACGTGCCCGAGCTGGACCGGGCGCTCGCCGGACTGCCCCCCGTCGACACCGACCCCCAGGTGCGCTTCCTGCACGCCTGCCGGGCCTATCTGGTCAAGGACTGGGAGCAGTTGGTCCGGCACACCGACCCGCTGCTGGACGATCCGCTGCTCGGCATCGAGGCGGGCCTGTTCGGCGGCATGGCCCGGGTCCGGCTGGAGATGTACGGCCAGGCCGAGCCGCTGCTGTCGGCGGCGCTGATGCGCTGCCGCAGCGAGCAGCCGCAGCGCAAGGAGCTGCGCTACTGGCTGGCGCGGGCGCACGAGGGCACGGGCCGCTCGGCGGCGGCGCTCCCCCTGTACCGGGCCGTGCACCGCGTCGACCCCGCGTTCATGGACACCTCGGCGCGCCTCGCGGCGATCGCCGAGGGGGACGGGTACGACGACGCCGCCGGCCTCGCCGCGATCAGTCTGACCGGCGCCGGGCAGGACAGCGTCGACGGACCGGACGGCTTCGACGCGCTCTTCGGCACCGAGGGCCGTGATCTTCGGCTGCCGGAGCCGGATCTGCCGACCGGGCCCCTGCCCTCGGTGGCCGACCCGGCAGTGCGCGCGAAGACCGGAGTCCCCTCCTCCCCGATCCCGGCCGGGCCGACGGATCCCGCCCTGCTGGAGGAGGCACTCGCCGAGCTGGAGCGCATGGTGGGGCTGGAGCCGGTCAAGCGCCAGGTGAAGGCGTTGTCCGCACAGCTGAACATGGCCCGGCTGCGGGCCGGGCAGGGGCTGCCGGTGCAGCCGCCGAAGCGGCACTTCGTCTTCTCCGGCCCGTCGGGGACCGGCAAGACCACGGTGGCCCGGATCCTCGGCCGGGTCTTCTACGCGCTCGGCCTGCTCGGCGGGGACCACCTGGTGGAGGCCCAACGGGCGGATCTCGTCGGCGAGTACCTCGGGCAGACGGCCGTGAAGGCCAACGAGCTGATCGACTCCGCGATCGGCGGGGTGCTGTTCGTGGACGAGGCGTACGCGCTGTCGAACTCCGGGTACGGCAAGGGGGACGCGTACGGCGACGAGGCCCTGCAGGTGCTGCTGAAGCGGGCCGAGGACAACCGGGACCACCTGGTGGTGATCCTGGCCGGCTACCCCGAGGGCATGGACCGGCTCCTGGCGGCGAACCCCGGGCTGTCCTCGCGCTTCACGACCCGTGTCGACTTCCCCTCCTACCGGCCGCAGGAACTCACCGAGATCGGCAAGGTGCTGGCGGCGGAGAACGGGGACGTGTGGGACGAGGAAGCGCTGGAGGAGCTGCGCTCGATCGCCGGGCACGTGGTCGATCAGGGGTGGATCGACGAGCTGGGCAACGGCCGCTTCCTGCGGACGCTGTACGAGAAGAGCTGCGCGTACCGGGACCTGCGGCTCTCCGCCTACCTGGGCGCGCTCTCCCGGGACGACCTGGCGACGCTGCGGCTGCCCGACCTGATGCAGGCGTACGGAGAGGTGCTGTCGGGGCGGGGCCCCCAGGATCCGCCGGGTGTGTGAGCGCCCTCCCCCGAACGGACACGGGGAACCGGAACGGACACGGGGAGCTGCGTGACGGCCGATCATCGGCCCGCCGTCACGCGGCTCCCCGCCGTCCGGGCTAGTTGGCGAGCGCGCCCTCCGGCTCGTCGCTGGCTCTCGGCTCGGGCATCTCGCGGTGGGCCGGGTCCCGTACCTCTCCCACCAGCAGCTCCAGTACGTCTTCCAGGGCCACCAGACCCAGCACCTTGCCGGAGGCGTCGGCCACCTGGGCCAGGTGCGTGGCCGCCCGGCGCATGACCGTGAGGGCGTCGTCGAGCGGCAGCTCGGCCCGCAGGGTGGTCATGGGCCGCCAGACGTGCTGCGGGACGGCACGGTCGGAGCTCTCCAGGTCCAGGACGTCCTTGACGTGGACGTAGCCCATGAAGGCGCCCTTGTCCGTCGCCGCGACCGGGAAGCGGGAGTAGCCGGTGCGGGCCGTCAGGTCGACGATCTCGCCCGGGGTGACCGCCGGCGCCACGACGACCAGGGACTCCCGGCGCAGCAGGACGTCCGTCACCGGGCGGGAGCCCAGCTCCAGGGCGTCCTCCAGGCGCTCCCGTTCCTCGGGGCCGAGCAGGCCCGCCTGGCCGGAGTCCTCCAGCAGGCGGTTGAGCTGCTCGGTGGTGACGACCGCCTCCACCTCGTCCTTCGGCTCGACCCGGAACAGGCGCAGGATGGCCTGGGCGCAGGCGCCGAGGGCGACCGTGATCGGCTTGCACACGCGGGCGAACGCCACCAGGCCCGGGCTGAGCCAGAGCGCCGCCTTCTCGGGGGCCGCCATCGCGAGGTTCTTCGGCACCATCTCGCCGATCACGAGGTGGAAGAAGACGACCGCCATCAGCGCGATCGCATAACCCAGCGGGTGGATCATGCCGTCCGGCAGCCGGACCGCCGCGAACACCGGCTCCAGCAGATGCGCCACCGTCGGCTCGGCGACCGCGCCGAGGGTCAGGGAGCAGACCGTGATGCCGAACTGGGCGGCGGCCATCATCTGCGGCAGGCGCTGCAGACCGTAGAGCACCTGGCGGGCGCGTGCCGTGCCGAGCGGCTCGATCTGGCTGCGGCGCACGGAGACGAGCGCGAACTCGGCACCGACGAAGAAGCCGTTGGCGAGCACGAGCAGCGCGGCGAAGGCCAGTTGGAGGAGGCTCATCGGGCGGCCTCCATCACGTTCGCCGCCGGGGCCGTCCTGACCAGGCGGACCCGTTCGGCGCGGTAGTGGCCGACGCGGCGCACCGAGAGCCGCCAGCCGGGCAGTTCGGCCCGGTCGCCGGGGGCAGGGATCCTGCCGAGCAGGTCCGCGACCAGGCCGGCGACCGTCTCGTACGGCCCCTCGGGCACGTCGAGTCCTATGCGCTGGAGGATGTCGACGCGGACGCTGCCGTCGACGTCCCAGGCCGGTTTGCCGTCCTGCGGCGGGGCGACGGCGAATTCCGGCGTGTCCGGGCGGTCGTGCTCGTCGCGGACCTCGCCGACGAGTTCCTCGACGATGTCCTCCAGGGTGACGACGCCGGCCGTGCCGCCGTACTCGTCGACGACGACCGCGATGGGCTGCTCGGAGCGGAGCCGGGCGAGGAGGGGCTGGACCGGCAGGGTCTCGGGGACGAGCAGCGCCTTGCGGGCGATGCGGCTGACCGGGGTGCGCAGCCGGTCGTGGACCGGGACGGCCAGGGCGTCCTTGAGGTGGGCCATGCCGACGATCTCGTCGATCTTCTCCCGGTAGACGGGGAAACGGGACAGGCCGGTGGCCCGGGTGAGGTTCACGACGTCCTCGGCGGAGGCCGAGTCCTGGAGGGCGCTGACCTTCACGCGCGGGGTCATGACGTGCTGCGCGGTCAGCTCGCCCAGGGACAGGGTGCGCACGAACAGGTCGGCGGTGTCCTGCTCCAGGGCGCCGGCCTGGGCGGAGTGCCGGGCCAGGGAGACGAGCTCGCCCGGGGTGCGGGCGGAGGCCAGCTCCTCGGCCGGCTCGACGCCGAGGGCCCGGACGAGCCGGTTGGCCACGGTGTTGAGCGCGGCGATGACCGGGCGGAACAGCCGCGAGAAGTGGGCCTGCGGGCCGACGACGAAGCGCGCGACCTGGAGCGGCTTGGACACCGCCCAGTTCTTGGGCACGAGTTCGCCGATGACCATCTGGATCGCGGAGGCCAGCAGCATGCCGACGACCACGGCGATACCGGAGACGGCACCGCCCGGGAGGCCGAGTGCGGCGAACGGGCCGTGCAGCAGCCGGGCCAGGGCCGGTTCGGCGAGCATGCCGACGACCAGGGAGGTGATGGTGATGCCGAGCTGGGTGCCGGAGAGCTGGAAGGACAGCTCCTTCAGCGACTCGACGACCGTACGGGCGCGTCGGTCGCCGTCGGCGGCGGCCTTCTCGGCCTCCGGGCGCTCGACCGTCACGAGGCCGAACTCGGCCGCCACGAAGAATCCGTTGGCGAGAATCAGCAGGAGGGCGGCTGCCAGGAGCAGCAGAGAGGTGGTCACGATGCCGCCGCCTTCCCGGTATGTCGGGTCGGGGCGGCGCAGGTACTACAGGACGATCCGTCCATCGCTGGAGGGAGTCACTCCTCGGGTAGCAGGAACCCCTGGGCACCGGGGCGGCGCGCAGGGGCGGAGGCGCAGCGAAAAGGCCTCCGCCACCAGATTAATCAAGACAAGGGCCGCTCGGGCAGGGTGGGCGCCCCGGAGTCGGCCCCGATCTGCCCCCGAGTGAGCCCGGAGCCGCCCCCGAGGCAGCCGCGACGGGCCCCTGAGGGCCGTGCTCGGCAGCCGGGTCAGCCCCGGTCGTGGGCGCCGTCGACCGTCGAGCGGGCCTCGGCGAGCGCCCGCAGGGCCCGCGCGTCGGCGATGGCACGCTGCTTGGCGAGGCCCGGCTGGATGCCGAGCGCCGGCAGGCTGGTGCCGTCGCTGAGGTTGAGGAACACCCACGGGTCGCCCGGGCGGAGGTTCACCTGAACGATCTCCGCCCATTCCAGGCGCCGCTTGCTGGCGATGTTGACCACGGTGACGCCGGAGTCGTCGGCGACCACCCTGATCCGGGCCAGCACGGCGAGCACCCAGAAGACGAGCCCTCCGGTCACGACGAAGCTGAGCCGCTCGCCCGGGCCCAGCTGCTCCAGCAGCAGGCCGACCGCCGTGATGGTCAGGAAGATCGCCACACCGGCGGTGAGCAGGATGGCCCGGGTGTGGCCCGGCCGGAAGGTGACGGGGAGGTCGGGAAGGGAGGTCGGGTCGGACATCGGTCGGCGTACCCCTCTTACAGGCGGCAGGCGTGGATGGCCGTGGTGAGGATGGCGCGGGCGCCGATGGCGTAGAGGTCGTCCATGATCCGCTGCGCCTCCTTGGCGGGGACCATGGCGCGGACCGCGACCCAGCCCTCGTTGTGCAGCGGCGAGACGGTCGGGGACTCCAGGCCGGGGGTGAGCGCGACGGCCTTCTCCAGCTGCTCGACGCGGCAGTCGTAGTCCATCATCACGTACGTCCGCGCGACCAGGACGCCCTGGAGGCGGCGCAGGAACTGCTGGACCTTCGGCTCGGCGGCCTCCGCGGCGTCGGCGCCGGTGCGCCGGATGACGATCGCCTCGGACTTCATGATGGGCTCGCCGAACACCTCCAGGCCGGCGTTGCGCAGGCTGGTGCCGGTCTCTACGACGTCGGCGATGACCTCGGCGACGCCGAGCTCGATCGCGGTCTCGACGGCGCCGTCGAGGTGGACGACGGAGGCGTCGACGCCGCGCTCCGCGAGGTGCCCCGCGACGATGCCCTCGTAGGAGGTGGCGACCGTCCTGCCCTTGAGGTCCGCGATGCCGTTCGCCGTGCCGGGCTTGGCGGCGAAGCGGAAGGTGGAGCGGGCGAAGCCGAGCGGGAGGATCTCCTCGGCGCCGGCGCCGGAGTCGATCAGCAGGTCGCGGCCGGTGATGCCGATGTCGAGGCGGCCGGAGGAGACGTAGATCGCGATGTCGCGGGGACGGAGGTAGAAGAACTCGACCTCGTTCTCCGGGTCGACGATCCGCAGCTCCTTGGACTCGCGGCGCTGCTGGTAGCCGGCCTCATGCAGCATCTCCGCCGCAGGGCCGGACAGGGAACCCTTGTTGGGGACGGCGATGCGCAGCATGAGGTCGGCTTCCTTTGCGTGAAGGGGTTTTACGGCTGGTACGGCAGGCTGTTCACAGGTGGGCGTAGACGTCGTCCAGGGAGATCCCGCGGGCGACCATCATCACCTGGACGTGGTAGAGCAGCTGCGAGATCTCCTCGGCGGCGGCTTCCTTGCCCTCGTACTCGGCGGCCATCCAGACCTCGGCGGCCTCCTCGACGACCTTCTTGCCGATGGCATGGACACCCTTGCCGACCAGCTCTGCGGTGCGGGAGGTGGCGGGATCGCCGTGGGCGGCCTTGTGCTGGAGCTCGGTGAAGAGCTCCTCGAACGTCTTCTTGGACATGGTGTGCCCCACCCTAGCCGCTGTGGTGGCCGACCTAGTGCCAGGGTTCGGATACTGAGCGCAGCGTGGCCGCCGTCGCCACCGCCGCCGTCACCGCCTCGTGCCCCTTGTCCTCGTTGGAGCCCTCGATGCCGGCCCGGTCCAGGGCCTGCTCCTCGGTGTCGCAGGTGAGCACGCCGAAGCCGACGGGGACGCCGGTCTCGATGCTGACCTGGGTGAGGCCCTGGGTGACGCCCTGGCACACGTAGTCGAAGTGGGGCGTGCCGCCGCGGATGACGACGCCGAGGGCGACCACCGCGTCGTAGCCGCGGCCCGCGAGGACCTTGGCGGCGACCGGGAGCTCGAAGCTGCCGGGGACCCGGATCAGGGTCGGCTCGTCGATCCCCAGGTCGTGCAGGGCGCGCAGGGCGCCGTTCACCAGACCGTCCATCACCTTCTCGTGCCACTGCGCCGCGATGACGGCGACCCTGAGGTCGCTCGCGCCCCGTACGGACAGCTCCGGTGCACCCTTGCCGCTCACGTTTCTCCTCAGTGCTTTCTTGCTTACTGGTTGCCGCAGGCCGCCACGGCGGGCGTGTCGAGCCAGGGCAGGTCGTGGCCCATCCGGTCGCGCTTGGTGCGCAGGTACCGCAGATTGTGCTCCCCGGCCTGGACCGGCATCGGCTCGCGGTCGGTGACCTTGATGCCGTGGCTACGCAACGCGTCCGTCTTGTCCGGATTGTTGGTCATGAGCCGGACGCTGCGCACGCCGAGGTCGGCCAGGATCTGCGCACCCGCGCCGTAGTCCCGGGCGTCGGCCGGCAGGCCGAGTTCGAGGTTGGCGTCGAGCGTGTCGCGGCCCTGTTCCTGGAGTTCGTACGCCCGGAGCTTGGACAGCAGGCCGATGCCGCGGCCCTCGTGTCCGCGCAGGTAGACCACGACGCCCCGGCCCTCCTTCTGGATGCGCTCCAGCGAGGTGTCCAGCTGGGGGCCGCAGTCGCAGCGCAGGGAGCCGAAGACGTCGCCGGTGAGGCACTCGGAGTGGACGCGGACCAGGACGTCCTCCCCGTCGCCGATCTCGCCGTGCACGAGGGCGACGTGCTCGACGCCGTCGGCGACGGCGCGGTAGCCGTAGGCGGTGAAGGTGCCGTGGGCGGTGGGCAGCCGGGTCTCGGCCTCGCGGCGGACGGTGGGCTCGCTGCTGCGGCGGTAGGCGATCAGGTCCTCGATGGAGATGATCGTGAGGCCGTGCTTGCGGGCGAACGGGACCAGCTCGGGCAGCCGGAGCATCCGGCCGTCCTCGCCGGCGATCTCCACGATGGCGCCGGCCGGGCGCAGGCCCGCGAGCCGGGCGAGGTCGACGGCGGCCTCGGTGTGGCCGTCGCGCACGAGGACACCGCCGGGCCTGGCGCGCAGCGGGAAGACATGGCCGGGGCGGACGAAGTCCGTCGGCTCGGCGGTGCCGCTCGCCAGCAGCTGGAGCGTGGTGGCGCGGTCGGCGCCGGAGATGCCGGTGGTCACGCCGTGCGCGGCGGAGGCGTCCACGGAGACGGTGAAGGCGGTCTTCATCGACTCGGTGTTGTCCTCGACCATCTGCGGCAGCCGCAGCCGGTCGAGTTCCTCGCCCTCCATGGGGGCGCAGATCAGGCCCCGGCACTCGCTCATCATGAAGGCGACGATCTCGGGGGTCGCCTTCTCGGCGGCGATGACGAGGTCGCCCTCGTTCTCCCGGTCCTCGTCGTCCACGACCACGACCGGGCGGCCCGCGGCGATGTCGGCGATGGCCTGTTCGACGGGGTCGAGCAGGAAGTCCTCAAGGGGATCGATGTCGTGGAGCAGAGGTGCCGCGGTCATGCCGGAGCTCCTTCCAGGACGGGCTGCGGACGCCTGCGGGAGCGCAGCCACCAGTCGCGCATGCCCCACAGGACGAGCGCGCCGTAGATGACGTAGACGAAACCGGAGAAGGCGTAGCCGTTGGTGAAGTTGAGGGGAACGCCGACGACGTCGACGAGGAGCCAGGCGATCCAGAACTCGACCATGCCCTTGGCCTGGGCGTACATCGCGACGACGGTGCCGACGAATATGTACGCGTCCGGCCAGGGGTCCCAGGACAGGCTCGGGTACGCCTGGAAGAACAGGGCGACGGCGACCGTGCCCACGGCGGCCGCGGCGAGCATGGCCGCGCGCTCGCGCCAGGTGGCGAAGCGGGGCGTGATGTGGCCGTCGCCGGCGCGGTCCCTGGTGCGCTGCCACTGCCACCAGCCGTACAGGGCAACGGCCATGACGACGGCCTGCTTGCCGGCGCTGCCGGTCAGATGGCCGTAGAAGGCGGCGAAGAGGACGAGGCCGGAGAGGAACTGCACGGGCCAGGTCCACAGGGAGCGGCGCCAGCCGAGGGCGAGGGTGATCAGGCCGAGGATGTTGCCGACCATGTCCGACCAGATGATGCGCTGGCCGAAGAGGGTGAAGGCCTCGGAGTTCAGCCAGTTCACTTGCCGGCTCCCTGGGCGCGGTCGCCGAGGAGGCGCTCGACGTACTTGGCGATGACGTCGACCTCCAGGTTGACCGGGTCGCCGGCCTGCTTCACGCCGAGCGTGGTCAGGTCGAGGGTGGTCGGGATGAGGCTGACGGTGAAGTAGTCCGGGCCGGCCTCGACGACGGTGAGGCTGATGCCGTCGACGGTGACGGAGCCCTTCTCGACCACGTAGCGGGCGAGGTCCGCGGGGAGGGAGATCTTCACGATCTCCCAGTTCTCGGAGGGCGTGCGGGCGAGCACCTGGCCCGTGCCGTCGACGTGGCCCTGCACGATGTGGCCGCCCAGACGGGCGCCCACGGCGGTGGGGCGTTCGAGGTTGACGCGGGAGCCGACGGTGAGCGCGCCGAGGCTGGAGCGCTTCAGGGTCTCGGCCATGACGTCGGCCGTGAACTCGTCGCCCTCGTGCTCGACGACGGTGAGACAGACGCCGTTCACGGCGATGGAGTCGCCGTGCTGCGC
The DNA here is from genome assembly GCF_042269865.1 of Streptomyces sp. NPDC055966. Taxonomy (NCBI): domain Bacteria; kingdom Bacillati; phylum Actinomycetota; class Actinomycetes; order Kitasatosporales; family Streptomycetaceae; genus Streptomyces; species Streptomyces sp. NPDC055966. The sequence continues at coordinate 35,823 of NZ_JBHJYK010000028.1, read as the reverse complement.
GCCCTCGGTCACGACGGGACCACGGAGCTTGAAGCGGGAGGCGTCGCCGAGGTTCTCGACGGCGGTGACCTCACCCAGCTCTTCGACGATTCCGGTGAACACTTCCCGGGTCCTCCTGCCTCTTCGGGCACGGACTCCGGGGCCTGTCGATGACGACAGCAGGTACGAGTGAGCACGAAGGGACGACGCCGACAAGGACCCGTCCGGGTACGGACGAGCCCAGATACGACGGCGCACACGACAGACGTGCCCGCTCGCCGCGCACTGCCTCCCATCCGGACTTTAACCGTCGGTCCAGGAATTTCACCTGGTCAACCGGCCGCTGGAAGCGGCCGGGTCGCGGACTGTAACCGCCGGTTCGGACTTTCACCGACCCCGGAGTGCGCTGCTTCTGGTACAGGGCCAGTGTGCCACGCCGGACCGGCATCCAGACAGGCGAAGCGTGTGGCCTCCCTCACAGTGTGTGCCGGCACCCTTGCGCGGCGCAGCCGCACGGGACAACTGCCGTTCGGGGACGTCCGGTTGACGGTGCCCCGGATGGTGGCCCGGACCATTGACCGTACTGGTCTAGTCCTTTTAGGGTGCGGACGGGTCCGGTGGCGGTGACGACGGCCCTTGCCCGCCGCCGGACCGCCAGGGCGCGCGACGTCCGTCGCCGCGATGTCACGATTCCCGCGGCCGTCCGGTTTCCATTGGCGAGGGGTGCTCCGACCGGGGGTACCCGGAGTCCGGAGGAACGGGAACAGCATGACCACGATCCTGGTGACCGGCGGGACCGGCACGCTCGGCCGCCGTGTGACGGAACGGCTGCGGGCGGACGGGCAGGTGGTGCGGGTGCTCAGCCGGCACGCGCAGCCGTACGCCGTCGATCTGCGCGCGGGCGGAGCGGGCCTGGACGCCGCGTTGGCGGGTGTGGGGACGGTGGTGCACTGCGCGAGCAGCCCGCGCGGCGGCGACGAGCAGGCGGCCGGCCGTCTCGTCTCGGCGGCGCGGCGGGCCGGGGTGACCCACCTGGTGTACATCTCGATCGTCGGGGTCGACCGGGTGCCGCTCGGCTACTACAGGTCCAAGCTGGCCGTGGAACGGCTGATCGAGGAGTCGGGGCTCGGCTTCACGCTGCTGCGCGCCACCCAGTTCCACGACCTGGTGGCGACGGTGCTGGGCGCACTGGCCAGGTCGCCCGTCCTGCCGCTCCCGGCCGGGGTGCCGGACCAGCCGGTGGAGGTGACCGAAGTCGCCGACCGGCTGGCCGAGTTGGCACTCGCCGCACCGGCCGGACGGGTCCCGGACATGGGCGGCCCCGAGGTCCGCTCCTTCGACTCCCTGGCCCGCGCCTATCTGAAGGCGACCGGCCGCCGCCGAGGCGTGGTCCGGGTACCGCTGCCCGGCCGGACGTACCGCGCCTTCCGCGCGGGCGGGCACCTGGCACCGGAGCGGGCGGTGGGCCAGGTGACGTTCGAGGAGTACCTGGAGCGCCGCTTCGGCAACTGACGGAGAAGCGGGGGCCGTTCGGGAGGGGTGCGGCACGCGGGGCCGTATCCAGACGGGGAGGGGTCAGGTCAGGCCCGGGGGTCTGAACAGGTCGTCCTGGGCGCGGTCCCGGGCCGTCAGGAGTGCACCGCGCAGGACGGCCGTGCCGCCGAGGGTGCCGGCCCGGACCTCCGTGCGCAGCGGTGACATCCCGCGCAGCCGCTCCGCCACCAGCCCCGCGAGCACCGCACCCCCGGCCCGCCCGACCTCCCCGCCGAGCACCACGCAGCCGGGGTCCAGGACGGCCACGACGGAGGCGGCCCCGACCGCGAGCCGATCGGCGAGGGTGTGCAGGAAGCGGGTGGCGGGCGGACCGGCACCCGTATCGACCGCTTCCTCGCGACCCTCTGCCGCCACCGCCGCCCGCACGATCTCCGCCGCGCCCGGGCCGTCCGGGCGGGGCGGTGCCGGCAGGCCGCAGGACGTCGCCAGGGCGCCGATCGCCGCCGCTCCGGCCAGGGAGTGGAAGCCGCCGTCGCAGTCCTGCGCCGAGGGCAGTGCGCCGGCGCCCGGGACGGGCAGGAAGCCGATCTCGCCGGTGCCGCCCGAGGCACCGCGGCGCAGGGTGCCGTCGAGGACGACCGCCGCGCCGACGCCGTGGCCCAGCCAGAGCAGGACGAAGGTGTCCCGGTCCCGGGCGGCGCCCTCGCGCTGCTCGGCCAGGGCGGCGAGGTTGGTCTCGTTCTCCACGGTGACGCGGGCGCCCGGGAGGCGTTCCTGGAGGGCGGCGGACAGGCTGCGGTGCCACTCGGGCAGCCCGCCGGAGTCGCGCAGGTCGCCGGTGGCCGGGTCGACGAGGCCCGGCGCGCCGATGCCGACGGTGTGCAGCCGGTCCGCACCGGCCTCCTTGGCGGCGCGCTCCACCGCGGCCACCGCCTGCTCCACGGCGGACCCGGTGCCGGTGTCCCCGCCGATCGGCACGGACGCCTCGGCGAGCACCCGCCCGACCAGGTCCGACACCAGCACGAAGACACCCTCGGTACGGACGTCCAGCGCGGCCAGGTGGGCGCGGTCGGCGACGATGCCGTAGAGCCGGGCGTTCGGGCCGCGGCGCTGCTCCCCCGACTCGCCGACCACCGTGATCAGCCCGGCGTCGGCGAGCCGGTCCACGAGGTCGGCGACCGTCGGCCGGGACAGCCCGGTCAGCTGTTTCAACTGCCCTGCCGTCAGCGGGCCTTCCTGCTGGAGCAGCCGCAGGGCGAGGCGGTCGTTGATGGCCCGGGCGGTGCTGGGCGATGCGGGCATGACGGGAATCCTAGAACCGTCTATCTATCAGGAAGGGTCCCTGATAGTTTACGCCGCGTGCCGCAGGGGCGCCCAGTCGCCCGGAGGTGAGACCGGACCGGGGAGGGACGGGAACATGAGTGACGTGGGACACGCACCCGGCGGGGTGAGGCGCGCCCGGTACGCCGTGGCGGCGGTGTTCGCCGTGCACGGCGCCGTGACCGGCTCCTTCGCCACCCGGGTGCCGTGGATCCAGGACCATGCCTCGCTCGGCGCGGGCCAGTTGGGCTTCGCGCTGGCGTTCACGGCGCTCGGCGCCTCGTGCGCGATGCCGCTCGCGGGCCGGATCAGCCACCGCTTCGGCAGCCGTACGGCGCTGCGCGGGCTGCTCGCGCTGTGGACGATGTCGCTGGTCCTGCCGTCGCTGGCGCCGAACCTGTACACCCTGTGCCTGGCGATGTTCGTCTACGGCGCGAGCGCGGGGACGGCCGACGTCACGATGAACGCGCTCGGTGTCGAGGTCGAGCGGCTGCTGGGCAAGTCGATCATGTCGGGGCTGCACGGCATGTGGAGCGCGGGGGCGCTGACCGGCTCGGCGGCCGGCACGCTCGCCGCACATCTGGGGGCGGACGCCCGCGTGCACTTCCTGCTGGCCGCCGCCGTGCTCACCGTGCTCGGAGCGGTGGCCTGCTCCTGGGTGCCGGACCTCCAGCCGGCCGCGGACGAGGAGCCGCCGCCGCGGTTCGCGCTGCCGCCGCGCTCGGCGCTGCTGATCGGCACGGTCGGCTTCTGCGCGGTGTTCGCGGAGGGCGCGAGCCTGGACTGGTCGGCGGTCTTCCTGCGGGACCGGCTGGACAGCTCGGCCGGGGTGGCAGCGGCCTGTACGACCGGGTTCATGCTGACCATGGCGGTGGCGCGGATCGCCGGGGACGCGGTGGTGAACCGGTACGGCGCGGTCCGTACCGTCCGGGCCGGCGGGGTGCTGGCCGTGCTGGGCGGCCTGCTGATCGTCGCCGCCGGGCAACAGGCGGTGGCGATGGCCGGGTTCGGGCTGATGGGGCTCGGTATCGCGGTGGTCGTACCGCTGTGCTTCGCGGCGGCCGGGCACGCGGGGCCGAACCCCAGCCAGGCCATAGCGGGCGTGGCGACGATCACCTACACCTCGGGGCTGATCGCGCCGAGCCTGATCGGCGGGGTGGCCCAGGCGACCAGCCTGGTGGTGTCGTTCGGCGTGGTGACGGCGCTGGCGTGCGGGCTCGCGGTGTTCGCGGGAGTGCTGCGCACCGCCGAGCGCGGCGGCCGCCCGAAGGCCGGCGTGCGCCCCGCCGCCGTACCCGACCCGCGCCCCTGAGAGACGCCCCGGCAGACGCCCCCGCGGAACGTCAGCCCGCCGGGCGCAGCAGTTCCCGGCCGACGGCCCGGAAGCCGTCCGTCCAGGGCGTGGGGCGCAGGGTGCCGGCGTCGAGCCGGACCAGCACCCGGGCGCCCTCGGCGTACGTCCGCGTGCCGTCGGCCGAGCAGAAGCGGAAGCCGTAGGTCAGGCCGGTGGTGCCGAGCCGGTCCAGCCAGAGGTGGACGGCGTACCCACCGGGGCTGGTCACGGGTGCCTCGTAGCTGATGCGCAGTTCGCGCACCGCGTTGCAGGCGTCACCCGCCGCGTGCCAGTCGCCGTCGAAGCGGACGCCGTGCTCGTTCCACAGCTCGGTCCAGGCGCGCTCGACCAGCAGCGGGTAGCGGGCGTTGTGCAGGAGTCCGAGGGCGTCGAGGTCGTCGAAGTGGACGGTGACGGGGATCAGCCGACCGTAGGAGAGGACGGGCGCGCTCGGGGCTTCGGCGGTCACGGGTGGGGCTCCTGAACATGGTTGCAAGGACAACCACATACTAAGCGACCGCTCAGGAGCCCTGGCCGGAGCCCGTCGGGCAGAGGTCAGCCCGCGATGGAGTCCAGTTGCTCGGCCGCGGGACGCAGCGCCCACAGGTCGCCGCCGGGCGGCGCCTCCAGTGCGGCGACGGCCTTCGCGGCCGCCCGGTCCCCCGCGTCGGCCGCCGCGTGGACGACGTCGGTGGCCGCGTACCGATGGAACTCCAGCTCCGGATGCGACCAGGCGGCGGCGCCCGTCGCCGCCGGGAGCAGGTAGTCGACCGCCTTGACCAGGCCCTGCCCGTCCGGACCCCGGTACGACCAGAGGTCCACGCCCAGGTGCCGGCCGATGGCCGCGAGCCGGGTGTGGGCGACGAGGTCGAAGGTCGAGTAGTGCCAGCTGCGGGTGCGGGCGAGTTCCTGGGGCTGGCCGCCGTCGGCCGCGATCTGCGGGTCGATGCGCCGGGCGCGCGCGTCCAGCACGGTCCGCCGGGCCAGCGCGGTGTCGCCGGTGGCGAGGGCGAGGGCGGCGAGCTGCATGTCGTAGAAGGTGCCGTGGTTGTTGGCGGCGGCGCCCTCCTCCTTGCCGAAGGCGCTGTTCTTCAGCCAGTCCAGGAAGCCGGCGTTCCACGCGCCCATCGCCGTCCGGTCCCGCGCGCTCCAGCCGGGTGCGCCGGTGGCCAGGATCGCCTGGGCGTCGAGGACGCTGGTGTACGACTGGGAGAAGTCGATGATGCCGATGGCCCGGCCGTCGTACGTGCACGGGATGAACTGGGCGTGGTCGAGGTCGGGGTTCATCCGGGTGGCCGGGGCGAGGAACCAGGTGCGCAGGATCTGCCCGGCCTTCTCGGCGTAGGCCTGCCTGCCGGTGTAGTACCAGGCGAGTGCGAGGTCGTACGTCGAGTCGAAGACCTTCTCGGCGTCCTGCCGGTCGGTGCCGCTGTCGACCTCGGGATTGCGCTGTCCGTCACGCTGGACGTAAGGGCAGCCCCAGGGGTTGTCGGCGGTGGGGGTGGTCGTGGGCCACCAGTAGGGGGCCTGGCTCAGATATTCGTGGACGTCGCCGCCGGGCGCGGGCCTCGGCTTGTCGACGACCGTCCAGGGGCCCTGGTCCAGCCAGGTGTCAGCACGGGTGGTCAACTCCTTGAGCGCGCGCCGGAGTTGGGGGTCGTGGCCCAGCCGGGCCCGGGTCTGCTGGAGGCGGGCGCCGTCGAGCACGACGGCGCGCGGGGCCTTCGGCGCGGCGTGCGCGGCCGGGACGAGCACCGCGCCGAACGCCACCACGGCGGCGAGCAGCACGGCCGCACGGGATCTTCCACTCATCCGGGGCTCCCATCCGAGCCAGTCGAACCGGTCAGATACCTGAACTTGGTTCACGAGTAGGACCGTGTGAGCGTAGGACCGCTCGTCACCCGTGACAATGGTGCGGACCGTCTTCATGTACGCAAGAAAGCGAAACCCCACCATGGACCTCGGCGTGCGCTGGAAACTGCACGGTGACGGGCGCACGCCCGCGCCCGGAGCGGTGGTACGCCCCGACGAACGGCTCACCTGGCCCCGGACCGTGGGCCTCGGCGCCCAGCACGTGGTCGCGATGTTCGGCGCCTCCTTCGTGGCCCCCGTGCTCATGGGCCTGGACCCGAACCTCGCGATCATGATGTCGGGCGTGGCGACCGTGATCTTCCTGCTGGCCACGCGCGGCCGGGTGCCGAGCTACCTCGGCTGCTCCCTGTCGTTAGTGGGGGTGGCCGCCGTCATCCGCGCCCAGGGCGGGACCAGCGCCACGGTGACCGGCGCGGTGTTCGTCGTCGGCGTGGCGCTGTTCCTGGTCGGGCTCGCGGTGCAGCGCTTCGGCGCGCGGATCATCCACGCGGCCATGCCGCCCATCGTCACCGGCGCGGTCGTCATGCTGATCGGCTTCAACCTCGCCCCGGTCACCGCCTCCACCTACTGGCCGCAGGACCAGTGGACCGCCCTGCTCGTCATGCTGTTCACCGGGCTGGCCGTGGTCTGTCTGCGCGGTTTCTGGTCCCGGATCGCGATCTTCCTCGGGCTGGTCTTCGGGTACGGCATCTCCTGGGCGTTCGACCGGGTCTTCGGCAAGATCCACTCGGTGAGCGCGAGCGGCACGGTCACCGACCACTGGCGCCTGGACCTCTCCGGCGTCTCCAAGGCCGACTGGATCGGCCTGCCGCACCTCCACGGGCCGTCCTTCCAGTGGTCCGCGGTCCTGGTCGCGCTGCCGGTCGTCATCGCCCTGGTCGCGGAGAACGCGGGCCACGTCAAGGCGGTCGGCGAGATGACCGGCGACCCGCTGGACGACAAGCTCGGCACGGCGATCTCGGCGGACGGCGTCGCCTCCATGCTGTCCACGGCCGTCGGCGGCCCGCCGAACACCACGTACTCCGAGAACATCGGCGTCATGGCCGCCACCCGCGTCTACTCCACCGCCGCCTACTGGGCCGCCGCCGGCTTCGCCCTGCTCTTCGGCCTCTGCCCGAAGTTCGGCGCGATCGTGGCCGCGATCCCGGGCGGTGTCCTCGGCGGCATCACCGTCATCCTCTACGGCATGATCGGCCTGCTGGGCGCCCAGATCTGGCTCAACGCCAAGGTGGACCTGCGCAACCCGCTGAACCTGGTGCCGGCCGCCGCGGGCATCATCATCGGCGTCGGCAACGTCAGCGTGAAGTTCACCGGCAACTTCTCGCTCAGCGGCATCGCCCTCGGCACCCTGGTCGTCATCACCGGCTACCACGCCCTGCGCGCCTTCGCCCCGGCCCATCTCAAGACGCAGCGTCCTCTGCTGGACGAGGGCACCTCCAGCTACGACGCGGACGAGCCGCGCGCCACGTCGTAGGCGCGGGACGGGCCCGGGAGCCGGGGCGCGGCCCGGCGGTCCGCGAGGCGCCTGGCACCGTGCCGTTCCCCCGTTCCGGCGAAGCGCCGGGCCGGTCGGCTCGCCGCCCGGCGCAGGACTGGGACCCTTCCCCCATGGCGCAGTTGGAACACTTCACCACTCCCGTCGACGCGGTGATCGCCCGGATGCGCGCGATCGACGCGGCCCTGCCCGAGCACGACGGGGTCGCCGTGTTCAACCGCGTCTACCTCACTGTCACCGAGGAGGTCGACCGGCGCCTGGACGCCGGGGAGTTCGAGGACCCGCGGGCGGCGGTCACGCTGGACGTGCGGTTCGCGCGGCGCTATCTGGCGGCGGTCGACGCGGCGTCGGCGGACCGCCGTCCGCCCGCCTGCTGGCGCCCGCTGTTCCAGCTCCGCGGCCATCCCGGGGTACGGCCGCTGCAGTTCGCCCTGGCGGGCATCAACGCGCACATCGGGCACGACCTGGCGCTCGCCGTGGTGGACGCCTGTGGTGCGCTCGGCTGCGAACCGGCCGATCTGGAGGACGAGTTCGACCGCGTGGGCGAACTCCTCGTATCGCTGGAGGAGCGTGTCCGCGAGGATCTGATGCCGGGCCCCGATCTGCTCCAGGTCGCCGATCCGCTCACCCATCTGCTGGGCTCCTGGAGTCTGGAGCGGGCCCGGGAGGCGACCTGGGTGGCGGCGCGGGCGCTGTGGGCACTGCGCCACTGCGGCGACGTCGCCGACGCGTTCACCGAACGGCTCGACGCGGCCGTGGGGTTCGCGGGCCGGATGCTGCTCACCCCGCTCCCCGAGCTGATCTGACCCCAGGCCGATCCGACAGCCGACCGCCCGGCGGAACTGGCCGGATCCGGACCCTCGCGCGAGCCGCCGTGGAACAGCCGTGTCCGCTCCGTACGTTGTCGTCCGGTACCCCCGGTCATCCGTCACAAGGAGCGGTCATGGCAGCACGGCTCGGTCTCGGTCTTCCCCAGATGCGGCAGTACTCCCTCGGCTCGGACGTGCCCGACGTGGCCCGCGTCGCCGAACGGACCGGTTACGAAAGCCTGTGGGTCTTCGAGCGGGCCCTGTTCCCCGAGCCCGCCACCCAGGGGCTGTACGGCATGGACGGCGTGCCCTGGCCGGACGAGTACCGCAACGTGGCGGACCCGCTGGTCACCCTCACCCTGGCCGCGGCGGCCACCGAGCGGGCGGAGCTGGGCTCCAGCGTCCTGGTGGCGCCGCTGCACGTGCCGTTCCAGCTCGCCAAGGCCCTCGCGTCGCTGGACGCGGCGAGCGGCGGCCGGGTCCTCGCGGGCCTCGGCACCGGCTGGTCCCTCGACGAGTACGCGGCCTCCTCCGTGCGGCCCTTCGCGGAGCGCGGCAAGGTGCTGGACGAGATCATCGAGGTGAGCCGGGCGGTGTGGGGCCCGGATCCGGTCGTCTACGACGGCTCGCTCACCAAGATCGCCTCCGCGGTGGTCGGGCCCAAGCCCACGCGCCCGATTCCGATCCTGCTGGCCGCGAGCAACCAGCGGGCGTTCCGGCGGCTGGTCGACCACGCCGACGGCTGGCTGCCTGCGGGCTTCAGCGTCGAGCAGGTCGCGGCCCAGTGGCGGCAGCTGCGGGAGCTGGCCGAGGAGCGCGGCCGTACGAAGCCGATCCGGACGGTGCTGCGGGTGAACACCGCCCTGGAGGCGAAGCCCCACGAGGGCGCCGACCGCAGGATGTTCCAGGGCAGCGTCGACCAGATCGTGGCGGACCTCGTGCCGTTCACCGAGATGGGCATGGACGAGTTCCTGATCGACGTGCAGAGCGGCGCGCGGGACGCCGAGGAGCTGAAGGACGTCGCCGCCGAGGTGTTCGAAAAGGCGCGGGCGGCCGGAGTCTGAGGCCGGCCGGCCGCGCCTTGGTCACTGCTCCCGCCGGACCCGGTCAGTCCTCGGGAAGCTCCACCGGGGCGATCTCGTCGTAGACGTCGCCCGGGCCGGGGTTCGCCGCGTCGGTCGTGCCGCCGAAGTGGTGCATGACGCCCCAGACCGCGTTCAGCGCGGTCTGGACGGCGCCCTCGGCCCAGCCGGCCGTCCAGGAGATGTCGTCGCCGGCGAGGAAGATGCCCCGCTTGTCCGCGGGCAGCCGGTCCTGCATGAAGTGCGTGAACAGGCGCCGCTGGTAGCGGTAGTGGCCGGGCAGGTTGGCCTTGAACGCGCCCATGAAGTAGGGCTCGTTCTCCCAGGAGACGGTCACCGGGTTGCCGATGACGTGCTTGCGGATGTCGACCTTCGGGTAGATCTCGCCGAGCGACTTCAGCATGACCTCCATCCGCTCGTTCGCGGACAGCGGCAGCCACTTCAGGCTGTCGTCGCACCAGGTGTAGGACAGGCAGATCACGGCCGGCTTGTCCGGGCCGTCGTCCAGCAGGTACGTCCCGCGGGTCATGCGGTCGGTGAGCGTCATCGACATGACGTCCCGGCCCGTCTCCTCGTCCTTGTCCAGCCAGAAGGGCCGGTCGACGGGGACGAAGAGCTTGCTGGACTCCATGTAGTGGGTGCGCTCGATGGCGGTCCAGTGGTCGATCGGGAAGAGCGAGTCGTCACAGGCGATCTTGGACAGCAGCATCCACGACTGGGCGGTGAAGACGGCCGCCTGGTAGGTGCGGATGTCACCGTTCGCGTCGGTCACGGTGATCCGGCCGCCCGCGGTGCGGTGCAGCCGGGTCACGGCCGGGTGCGGCTCGCCGTCCGGGTGCAGGGACTTCAGCGAGGTGCCGTAGGGCCAGTGGACGATCTTCTCCGGCTCGCGCTCCCACAGGCGCAGCGGCAGCTGCTGGGAGCCGCCGACGATGCCGCGGTGGTGGTCGTCGGCCTCGGTGTAGACGACGCGCAGGATCTCCAGGATGGAGTTCGGGAAGTCGGTGTCCCAGCCGCCGGTGCCGAAGCCGACCTGGCCGAAGATCTCGCGGTGCCGGAAGGACTTGAACGCCTCGGAGTCGCAGAGGAAGCCGTAGAAGGTCTGGTTGTCGAGCTTCTCGACCAGCTTCGCCCAGATCTCACGGATGCGCGGCACGTCCCGCTCGCGCATGGCGCGGTTCATGTCGGAGAAGTCGGCGCCGTCTTCGAGGCACTTGTTCCAGGCCTCGGCGACGTCCCGGTACACCTGGGGCAGGTCGTCGATCGTCTCGGCGTAGTGCGACTCGCCCTTGAGGTCGACGACGGTCGACGGCGTCGCCTCGGCAAGGGGGTTGGGGAAGGGCCGGGTCTCAAGGCCCACCAGGTCGATGTAGTGCTGGAGGGCGGTCGAGGACGGCGGGAAGCGCATCGCGCCCATCTCCGCCGTCAGGGACTCGTCGCAGCCCTCGAAGCCGACGGTGCGCAGCCGCCCGCCGATCCGGTCGGCCTCGTAGACGACGGGCTTGAGGCCCATCTTCATCAGCTCGTAGGCGGCCACGATGCCGGACAGCCCGCCGCCGATGACCGCGACCTCGGTGCCGTGCTCGGTCGCGGGTATCTGGCCGAGGCCCGCCGGGTGGGCGAGGAAGTCGTCGTAGGCGTACGGGAAGTCCGGGCCGAACATGGTGATCGGCGGCTGCTGCCCGTCGGTGTGCTCGACGGCGTTGGGCACCGTGGACGTCATGGGGTGCGGACTCCTTGCGCGAAAGAACTCGGGGGAAGTTCAGAAGTTCGGGGGAAGCTCAGGGGGAAGGCTCAGGGGTGCGTCAGGTCAGGGACCCGTACAGACCGGGGCGGCGGTCCTCCAGGTACGGGTTGGCCTCGCGGGAGGCGGCGAGGAAGGCGGGGTCGGCGTCGGCGAACACCAGCTCCTCGCCGCGGCCGGCCCGGGTGCGGGCGACCCCGTCGGGACCGGCGAGGACGGACAGCCCGACGAACTCGAACTCCCCTTCCCGGCCGACCCGGTTGACGTACGCGACGTACATCTGGTTCTCCCAGGCCCGCACCGGCACGAGGGACTCGGCGACGAACTGGAAGGGGTGCATCTGCGCGGTCGGGACGACCAGGAGGTCGGTGCCGGCCAGGGCGTGGGCGCGGACGTTCTCCGGGAACTCGACGTCGTAGCAGATCATCAGGCCCACGGTGAGGCCGTTCAGCTCGGCCTGGACCACCGGCTGGTCGCCGGGCGTGAAGTGGTCCCGCTCGAAGCAGCCGAAGAGGTGGGTCTTGCGGTAGTTCGCGAGGCGGGTGCCGTCGGCGGAGATCAGCTGGGCGGAGTTGAAGACGCTCTCGCCGTCGCGCTCCGGGTAGCCGTAGACGATCGCGATGCCGTGCCGGGCGGCGGTCTCGGCGATCGCGTCGGCGCTGTCGCCGTCGGCGGGCTCGGCGAGGCGGCCGATGTCGTCGCCGATCGCGTAGCCGGTCAGGAACATCTCCGGGGCGGCGAGCAGCGCGGCGCCCGCGGCGGCGGCCCGGCCCGCGGCGGCGTCGAGGACCTTCAGGTTCTCGACGGTCGAGCCGGGGCGGCCGGAGCTCTGGAGCAGGGCGGTGCGCATGCGTGATCCTCACCGGAAAGGGACTTTGGGGGCCACGAAGACGGTACGGTCGGCGCGCTCGGCCGGACAAGAAGGAGCCGTTGCGCGCCTGTGCGCGGTTCGTTGCGTGCGACGGGGGCGATACGGCGATTCGTTGCGCGCCCGCACGACGGTGCCCCGTCCCCTGCGGCGCAGGTGGTGGACGGGGCACGGGTGACGTCAGGTACTACTTCCCGGTGCCGACCGGGTCGACGGTGATCGCGCCGCCGGCGCCGTCCGTGACGGGGACGTTGACGCCGACCGGCAGGCTGTGGGAGTGGGTCTCGCCCGGCGGGGTGACGACGAGGGTGGTGAAGGTCTCGCCGGTGCCGCCGGAGTTGTTCGGCGGGTAGTGCAGCGTGAACCGGGTCTCCTCGCCGGGCTTGACGCGCACCGGCACGGGGGCGACCGAGCTGCGCCTGGCGCTGATCCTGCCGTCCTTGCTCTTCAGGTCGGCGCCGGGGAAGCCCTTGAGGGCGCAGGTGGCGGAGCCGGTGTTCTTCAGGTTCACGATCAGCTCGCCCTCGGCCATGCCGCCGGAGGTGCTGAAGGCGAGCTGGGAGGTCTTGCAGACGCCCGCGCCGCCGCCCACGGCGGCACCGCCGTTCGTACCCGCCTGGCCGGTGCCGGTGCTGGTCCCCTTGCCGGAGGCCGCGCCGCTGCCGCCGGTGCTCTGCGTGCCGGAGTCCTGGGCGCCGGAGCCCTGGGAGGCGGCGCCCCGGCCCGGGGTGGAGGAGTCACTCCTGCCGGAGGAGCCGCTGTCACTTCCCGAGCAGGCGGTGAGCGACAGACCCGCGACGGCGGCGACGGCGAGCAGCGAGAGCTTCTGGACGCGCATGGTTCCCCTTCAAGGCGTTGTCGCCTCACGCAACGAGCGTGAGCGGCACTGGTCACGTGCCACCCGGTGAGACCGCCGCGGGCACCCGTGCCGTTCCGCCGGTCACCCGCCTCGTACATGCCTGTTACATGAGTCCCCGGACCTGCTCATATCTCACGCAACCGTGCCACGATCTCGCGCAGCAGCCCCGGGTCGGCGCCCGGAGCGCCCGCCGGGGCGCGGCGGGGCGCGTCGATGCGGATCAGGCCCGCCTCGGCCAGGTCGCCGAGCAGGACCCGCAGCACGGTCAGGGGCAGGTCGGCGTCCGCGGCCAGCTCCACGACGGGGCGCCGGCCGCGGCGGACCAGGTCGAGCAGGGCGGCACCGGCGTGGTCGATGTCCGGCCCCGGCCCCTCGGTCTCCACCGCGCTGACCTGGGACATCAGGTCGATGGCGTGCGCACCGGAGGGCCGGGTGCGGCCCCGGGTCACGGTGTAGGGCCGCACCATCTGCCCGGTCTCGTCCTCGTACCAGTGCTCGTCACTCACGGTGGGATCAGGAGCCCGTGCGGGCGGCCGTGTCCAGGTGGCGGCCGAGACGGCGGACGAGCAGGGCCATCTCGTGGGCGAGCTGGCCGACGTCGGTGCGGGCCTCGCTGAGGACGGCGAGCCGGGTGCCGTGGCCGGCCGGGGTGATGAAGAGGTAGGCGTCGTCGAGCATCACCATGGTCTGGCGCACCGCGCCCGCGGCGAACCGCTCGCCCGCCGAGCGGGCGAGGCCGTGGAAGCCGGAGCAGATGGCGGCCAGATGCTCGATGTCGCGCCGGCGCATGCCGTCGGAGCTGCTGAGCGGCAGTCCGTCGGCGGTGAGCAGCACGGCCTGCCGGACGTCCCCGGTGCGCGCCACGAGGTCGTCCAGCAGCCAGCCGAGATCCGTGCCGACCGCTCCGCCGGGCGCGGCGGACCGCTCGGGCCCGTGGTCGTCACCGGGCTGTTCGTCACCGGTCATCGTCGGTCTCCGTCCCTTCGTGGGCGTCGGTCGTTGCTTCGCCTGCGTGGGGGGTGGTGCCTTCGGTGCCGGGGGTCTCCCGGCCGGGGGCCGTCTCGTGGTGTGCGGGCAGGCCCTTGCGGCCGCGGTCGAGCCCTCGCTGGAAGGCGCCGAAGATCGCCCGCATCTCCTCGGCGTCCATCGGGCGCTCGGGCGTGTCCGGGCGCGCCGGCGCGTCGTCCCGCAACTCGGGGGCGAGGGAGGCCTGCCGGGTACGGGTGGGGAGGGCGGGGGCGGGGCCTTGTTCCGGCCGGGCCGAGGCTTCCGGCGCGGCGGCGGATTCCGCGGCAGGTTCGGCGGCGGACGGCTCCCGCGCCGGTGCCGGGCGCCCGGCGGCCGGGGGTCCGGTCCGCCTCCTGGCCGGCAGCGCGGGTACGTCCGCGTACCCGGTGGGCAGTCCCCGTGTGCTCCCGTCCCCGGACGGCAGCCGCCGCACGTCGCCGTCGCTGTCCCCGTCCCCGTCCCCGTCCCCGGGAGGCAGTCCCCGCAGGGCCGGGCCCCTGGCGGGCAGTTCCTGTACGACCGCGTCCTCGGCCGACCGGCCGCGTGCCGTGGCGTTCCTGACCGGCAGTTCCCGTACCGCGCCCAGCGTTCCCGCGGCCCGCCGGCCGCCCGCCGGCACCGGCTCGTCCGCGGCCAGGGCGGGCTCCGCCGTGGCGGCCTGCGCCGGGGTGACCTCCGCGAGCAGCGCCGCAGGCAACCGCACCAGCGCCGTCGTCCCCCCGTAGGGCGAGTCCCGGAGGCTGACCTCGATGCCGTGGCGGGCGGCGAGGCGGCCGACGACGTAGAGGCCCAGCCGGTCGTGGCGGGTGGGGTCGAAGGCGTCGGGGGCGGTGAGGGTGGCGTACGCCCCGTCGCGGGCGTCGGCGTCGAGGCCGAGCCCGCGGTCGTCGATCTCCAGGACGAACCCGCTGCCGACCCGCCCGCTGCGCAGGGTGACCTGGGTGTGCGGCGGCGAGAACACCGTGGCGTTCTCCAGGAGTTCGGCGACGAGGTGGACGACGTCGGCGACGGCGTCCGCGGCCACCCCCACCTCGGGCATCGGCGGCACCACCACGCGCGCGTAGTCCTCGATCTCCCCGACCGCCGAGGCGACGACGTCGGCGAGCGGCACCGGCCGGCGCCAGCGGCGGCCGGGTGCGGCACCGGAGAGGATGATCAGGCTCTCCGCGTGCCGTCGCATGCGGGTGGTGAGGTGGTCGATGCGGAACAGCTCGCGCAGCACGTCCGGATCCTCGGTGCGCCGCTCCAGCGTGTCGACGAGCTTGAGCTGCCGGTGCACGAGCGCCTGGTTGCGGCGCGCGATGGTGAGCAGCACCGCGAACTGCCCGCGCCGCAGCCCGGCCTGCTGGACGGCGGCCTCGACGGCGGCGAGCCGGGCGGTGTTGAACGAGCGGCCGACCTGCCCGATCTCGTCGTCGTGGAGCGCGTCGGCGGCCAGCGGCGGCGCCGCCGCCCCCGCGTCCACGTCCTCCCCGGCGCTCAGCCTCCGCATGACGTCCGGGAGTTGGTCGCGGGTGAGGACGTCGGCCGCGTCCCGCAGGGTCTCCAGGCGCCGCGAGATGCGCCGGGCGCCGCGCACCGCGAACCACAGCGACACCCCGGCGGCGGCCAGCCCGACCCCGCCGACCACCGCCGCCTTGATCAGCTCCCGGTAGGCGAAGGAGCGCCCGCGCGCGGCGGAGTTCTCGGCGGAGCTGGTGCACAGCTCGCGGTAGCGGACGACGGCCCGGTCGACGGTCGAGCGCCAGGTGTTCGCGGCGACCGCCTTCCCGGCACCGGCGGCACCGGCCCGCAGCAGGGCGTCCTCGCCCCGGGTCAGCGAGCGGTACAGGTCGCCGCGCTGGAAGTCCTCGAACAGGCCGCGCGAGTCGGCGGGCAGGTCCGGTACGTACGTCCGCTCGAAGACGCGCCGGTCCTCGATGGTCGCGGTCAGCGTGTCGTACTGCCCGCCGGTCAGCGTGCCGGCCGCCCGCGCCCCGGCGACGAGCGCGTCCTCGCGGGAGACGAACTCCCGCACCCGCACCAGCTCGATGACGACCTGGGCCTCGCGGGCGAGCTGGCCGGCCTGGAGGGCGGTGAGCGTGGACTGCACGTCGAAGCCGGGCTCGACGAGCGCGCTGTACCGGGTGACGGCCTGGTCCCAGGTGATCTGCCGGTTCAGCACGCGCTCGCGCAGCACCTCCAGCCGGCCGGTGGCAGCGACCACGGAGTCCAGGGCCTGCCGCTGCCGTGCCGTGAGCCGGCTGCGGTCCCCGCCCTGGACCGCCCGCTTCATGGCCTCGACGGCCTGGTCGGTACGGCGCTGCTGGCCGAGCAACTGCCCGGCGGCGGCCGTGTCGAGGCGGCTGCCCAGGTAGGCGGCGGACATCCGGCGCTCGATCTGGAGCTGCCCGATCGCGGTGTCCACGGGGGTGCCGAAGTCGTCGTACACCCCCTGGACCCGGACCAGTGC
Organism: Streptomyces sp. NPDC055966; assembly: GCF_042269865.1. Classification (NCBI taxonomy): domain Bacteria; kingdom Bacillati; phylum Actinomycetota; class Actinomycetes; order Kitasatosporales; family Streptomycetaceae; genus Streptomyces; species Streptomyces sp. NPDC055966. The sequence continues at coordinate 19,508 of NZ_JBHJYK010000028.1, read as the reverse complement.
GCGCAGTTCGCCGGTGACGGACCACATGGCGAAGCTCCACAGCGCCATCAGCGCGACGGCCGGGGCGAGCGCGAGCGCCACGATCCGCGTGCGGACGGTGGTGGGGCGGCGGAGTGGCCAGCGCATGAAGTACCTGCCGGTGTTACCAGTCAGTAGAGAGCGCGGCAGACCCTACGGGATCGATCTCCGTGCCGCAATGGTGACCTGCGGTAACCCCGAGTCACCTCGGGGCCGGGGCAAAGGTCGTGACGACCGCCGCGTGGTCCGAGGGCCAGTCGTTGTCCGCCACGTCCGGCCAGGGACGCGGGCTGCCGGTGACGAGGGTGCGCGCGTCCCGTACGGTCAGGCCCCGGTGCAGGACGTAGTCGATCCGGTCCTGCGGCTCGGGCCGCCCGCTGCCGTCCTCGTGCACGGTGTGGATCGGCGACCAGGTGTGCCCGGGCGCGGCGGCGGGGTGCGGGTGGGCCTCGCGGTAGGAGTCGGCGAAGCCCGCCTCCTCGGCCGCCTTCGTGACCGGCCAGACCACGTCCGTCCGGTCCAGGTGCGAGGGGCAGTTGAAGTCGCCGACGAGGACGACCGGGACGCCGTCGGCGCACGACTCGGCGATCCGGCGCAGGGTGTCCCGCATCTGTGAGAGCCGGACCCCCTCGTGGGCGATCAGCTCGGCCGCCGGCAGCCCGTCGAAGGCGGACTCGTAGGGCCCGTACGGCGTGTAGTGCAGATGCGCGGTCCACACGTCGACCTCGCGGCCGGGCGCGACGGCGATGCGGACGCCGGCCGCGCCGTAGAAGCCGACGTCGGGGTCGCCGAGGCGGGCGGTGATCGGGTGGCGGCTGAGGACGCCGAGGTTCTCGCCGGCCCGGTGGTGGTGCCAGCCGAGCGCCTCGGCCAGCTCCTGGGCGGCCGTGCCGCCGGTCTCCTGGAGCCCGACGACGTCGGCGCCGCTCTCCAGGATGACCTTGAGCTGCTTGGCCCGGTGGTCGTCGACCATGATGCCGCCGAGCCACAGGTTCCAGCTCATCACGCGCAGTTCGGGCGTCACCATCCGCCCCAGCTCCTCGACCGTGACCCCCGCCAGGCTCTCCCGCACGGTCCGGCCGGGTGCCGCACCGATCGGGGCGAGCGACGGCACGGCGAGTACGGCGCAGCCGGCGGCCTCGGCGGAGGCGACCCCGGTCTCGGTGTCCTCGACGGCCACACAGGCGGTGGGCTCGACGCCCAGCGCACGGCAGGCGGCCAGATACGGGTCCGGGGCGGGCTTGGTGCGGGGTGTGTCGTCGGCGGTGACGGAGGCCGCGAACCACCCGGCGCCCAGCGCGTCGAGGACGACGTCGGCGACCGCGCGCGGGGACGCGGTGACCAGGGCGGTGGGGACGCCGGCGGCGGCCAGCGCGGCCAGCAGGTCAAGGGCGCCGGGGCGGGGCACGATGCCGGTGCGGACGCGGTCGGCGAACTCGCGGTGCAGGTCGGCGGCGAGGTCCCGGGCGGACCGGCCGGTGGCCGCGCCGAGCCACTCGGCGGTGTGCTCGACGGGCCGGCCGAGGACCTCGGGCTGGTCGGCCTCGGTCAGCGGCCGTCCGGCGACCTGCTCGACCGCCTCCCACCACAGCCGCTCGGTGTCGACGAGCGTGCCGTCCATGTCGAACAGGACTGCCTGCGGGGGGAGTTGGGGGGTGTGGGGGGTCACGTTCGGGTCATTCCTCACTTCTGGATACGTTCGGCCACCAGCACGGCCCGCTCGGGCAGCGACACGGTGACGGCGGCCCCGGCGCCGAGTCCGGCGGCCTCGTGGGCGGGCAGGTCGGCCTTGGCCTCGGTGCCGTCGGCGAGCCGTACAGTGACCCGGACGACCGCGCCGAGGAAGGCGGTGGCGACGACGCGGGCGGCGCCCTGCTCGTCGGCCGAGACGTGGACGGCCTCGGGGCGCACCAGCACGTCGACCGGACCGTCCGGCACGTCGCCGTCGCCGTCGGCGGGCAGCCGCTGCCCGAGCACCTGGACGGTGCCGTCGGCCAGCTCGCCCGGGATCCGGCTCATCGTGCCGACGAATTCGGCGACGAAGGCGGTGGCGGGACGGCCGTACAACTCGGCGGGCTCGGCGCACTGTTCGAGGCGCCCGGCGCGCATCACGGCGACCCGGTCGGCGACGGACAGGGCCTCCTCCTGATCGTGCGTCACGAACAGGGTGGTGATGCCGAGTTCCTGCTGGAGCCGGCGGATCTCCTCGCGCAGGGTGAGCCGCACCTTGGCGTCGAGCGCGGACAGCGGCTCGTCCAGGAGCAGCACGCGCGGGCGCAGCGCGAGGGCGCGGGCCAGCGCGATGCGCTGCTGCTGGCCGCCGGAGAGCTGGTGCGGATAGCGCTCGCCCTTGTCGCCGAGGCCGACCAGGTCCAGCAACTCGGCGGCGCGGGAGCGCCGTTCGCCCGTGCGGACGCCGCGCATGCGCAGTCCGAAGGCGACGTTGTCGACGGCGTTCAGGTGCGGGAAGAGGCTGTACGACTGGAAGACCATCCCGGCGTCGCGGCGGTGCGCCGGGACGTGGGTGACGTCCTCGCCGTCCACCAGCACCGCGCCGGAGTCGGGGTGTTCGAACCCGGCGAGCATGCGCAGTGCGGTGGTCTTGCCGCAGCCGGAGGGGCCGAGGAGGGCGAGGAACTCCCCCGGGCGGACGGTGAGGTCGAGTCCGTCGAGGGCGACGGTGGCCCCGAACTCCCGCCGCAGGGAACGGAATTCGACGGTCGCGGCTTTCTCGGCCGTGGCCTTCTCAAGGGTGGTGGCGGTCATGGTCGGTGTCATCCCCGGGAGTTCGCGGTTCGGTTGCGTCCGCCGCCAACGCCGGCGAGCGCGAGGAGCAGGGCCCAGGTGACGAGCAGGCTGAGCACGGAGACGGCGACGGACATCTGGGCCTGCGAGCCGCCGACGTTGTAGATCCACACGGCGAAGGGCTGGTAGCCGAGCAGCTGGGCGACGGTGAACTCGCCGAGCACCAGGGCCAGCGTGAGGAAGCCCGCGTTGAGGAGCGCGCCGCGGATGTTGGGCAGCACGGCCCGGACCAGCGCCTGCGGCCAGGAGGCGCCGCAGCTGCGGGCGGCCTCGACCAGGGTGCGTACGTCGATGGCGCGCAGGCCCGCGTCCAGCGCCCGGTACACGAAGGGCAGCGCCATGACGACGTAGGCGAGGACGAGCACGACCGGGAAGCTCGGGTTCTGGATCGCGACGAACGTCTCGAACAGCGGGGTGCGCGACAGATGGTCGGGGCCCCACTTCAGCACGCTGACGATGCCCGCCACGAACGCGATCGGCGGCACCACCAGCGGCAGCGAGCAGACGATCTCCACCACCGGCCGCAGCCGGGGCGCGCCGAGCCGCAGGGCGACCATGGCGGGCACCATCAGCAGCAGGACGGCCGCGATGGTGGCCAGGGCCAGCTCCAGCGAGAGCAGCAGGCTGGAGACGAAGCCGTCGGTGGACAGGATCTTGGTGTAGGCGTCGAAGGAGACGCCCCGGCCGGGCTCGTCGACGGTGAAGACGACGGACGCGCCGAGCGGCACCAGGAAGTACAGGGCGGCGAGGCCGAGGACGGCCCAGCGCCAGGGGGTCAGGCGTCGAGCCATCGGGCGCTCCGGCGTTGCAGGGGCAGGTACACGGCCATCACCAGGCCGGCCACCAGGACCATGTCGAGGCTGAGGGCGAGCGCGATGTTCTCCTGGCCGACCAGCACGTTGCCCGACAGCGCGTCGGCGATCTGGAGGGTGACCAGCGGGACCGCGCTGCCGACCATGGCGGCGGCGGTGGCGTAGGCGGCGAAGGCGCTGCCGAAGAGCAGCACGAGTCCGCCGAGCAGCGAGGGCGCGAGGACGGGCAGGGCGACATGGCGCCAGTACTGCACGCCGGTGGCGCCGTTGTTCAGCGCGGCCTCCCGCCACTGGGTGCGCAGGCCGTCCAGCGCGGGGGTGATGGTGAGGACCATGAGCGGGATGAGGAAGTACAGGTAGACGAGGACCAGACCCCAGAAGCTGTAGAGGTTCCAGCCGCTGTCCTTCAGGCCGAGGTGCACGGTCAGGACGCCCGCGTTGCCGAGGGTGGCGACGAAGGCGAAGGCCAGCGGGACGCCGCCGAAGTTGGCGAGCACGCCGGAGGCGGTCAGCACGGCCTCGCGCAGCCAGCGGGAGCGGGAGCCGACCACGGCCTGGGCGAGCGGCAGCCCGAGCAGCGCGCCGAGCGCGGCGGCGAGGGCGGACAGCTTGACGCTGCCGAGCAGGGAGGTGAGGTACGGCCCCTGGAGCGAGTCGGTCAGGTTCTTCGTCCCGTAGTGCCCCTCGACGGTGAAGGCGCCGTCGAGGATGGCGAAGGCGGGCAGGCCGAAGGCGACGGCCGCGAAGACCAGCAGCGGTACGACGGCGAGCCAGCCGGGGGCGCGGCGCCGCCGCTTCGCCGAAGCGACGGGCGCCACGTCCGCACGCGTGAGAGCGGCGGTCATCCGGAGACGGCCTTCCCCCAGCCCTGAGCGATGACCGTCTTGGCCTTGCTCTGCTGGGTCTCGGTCGGGAAGGAGGGCGTGCCGCTGACCTTGGGCAGCTTGGCGGCGGCCGTCTTGTCCAGCGTGCCGGCCTTCTCCAGGGCGGCCATCAGGGCCGGGCGGGCGTAGCCCTTGAGCCACAGGTTCTGGCCCTCGGCGCTGTAGAGGTACTCCTGCCACAGGCGGGCGGCCGCCGGGTGCGGGGCGTCCTTGTTGATGGCCTGGGAGTAGTACTGGGCGTACTGGCCGTCGGTGGGGATGTTCACCTTCCAGTCCAGGCCCTTGGACCTGAACTCGTCGGCGTACCCGGCGTTGAGGTAGTCCCAGTCGATGGAGATGGGCGTCTCGCCCTTCTCGACGGTGGCCGGGGTGGACTCGACGGGCGTGTAGTTGCCGTTCTGCTTGAGCTTGGCGAAGAAGTCCAGGCCGGGCTGGATGTTGTCGAACGAGCCGCCGTTCGCGAGGGCGGCCGCGTAGACGCCGCCGAAGGCGGAGCCGGACTTGGTGGGGTTGCCGTTGAGGGCGACCTGGCCCTTGTACTCCGGCTTGAGCAGGTCCTTGAAGCTGGTCGGGCAGTCCTTGACGCGCTTGTCGTCGCAGCCGATGGAGATGTAGCCGCCGTAGTCGTTGTACCAGCGGGCCTGCGGGTCCTTCTGGGCCTCGGGGAGGTCGGCGTAGGAGGTCACCTTGTACGGCGCGAGCAGCCCCTGCTGGGCGGCGCTCAGCGCGAACGACGAGCCCAGGTCGAGCACGTCGGGGGCGCGGTCCTGGCCCTTGCGGGAGGTGACGGCGTTGATCTCGTCCTGGCTGGTGCCGTCGGGGCTCTCGTCCTCGATCTTGATGCCGTACTTCTTCTGGAAGCCGTCGATGATCGCGCCGTAGTTGGCCCAGTCGCGGGGCACCGCGATGATGTGCAGCGTGCCCTCCTTCTTGGCCGCCTTGACGAGGGCGTCCATGCCGCCGAAGGCGGCGGCGGAGGTGGCGGTGGCGGCGTTCTTGCCGTCCTTGGTGGTGGTCGACGCGTTGTCGGGGGCGGCACCGCAGGCGCTCAGGGCGAGCGCGGCGACGACGGCGAGGGAACCGCCGAGGACGGCGTTTCTCGGCAGGGACACGGTCACGGTCTCTCCAGGGGGACACATGGCGAGGGTGGGAGAACTTGTCTGAACAAGTCGGCCCCAGTACGCCCGCCCCTGATGACCGTTCCGTAAACACCAGCCGAACACAAACCCGAGTTTCCCTGCACACTTACAGTTGACACGGATCACCCAGAAACGTCGATTAGGCTGGTCACGCTGTGCACAGCGACCTAAGCAGAGGGGAAGCATGACCGCGCGCCACGAGGAGATCGCCGACGAGCTGCGGCGGGCCATCGACCGCGAGGAGTACACGGTCGGCAGCCGGCTGCCCTCGGAGTCGGAGCTGGCCGCGCACTACGGCGTCTCGCGCGGCACGGTCCGCCAGGCCGTCGCGACCCTGACGTCCGAGGGCCTGATCGGCTCCCGCCAGGGCGCCCGCCGGGTGGTCCTGGCCAGCCGCCGCAGCCAGAGCTTCGAGGAACTGCGCAGCTTCGCCCAGTGGGCCCGCGCGATGGGCCGCGAGGCCACCGGCCGGGTGGTCGCCCAGCAGTACCGCCCGGCGACCCAGGAGGACGCGGTACGCCTCCAACTCCCCGTCGGCACACAGGTGTTGCACGTCCTGCGGGTCCGCGGCCTGGACGGCGAGCCGGTGCTCCTGGAACGCACCGTGTACGCCGACTGGATCTCCCCCGCGGTCGAGTCCATCGAACCGGACTGCCCGTCCGTCACCCAGCGCCTGTACGACGAGACGGGCCTCGTCTTCGCGTACGGCGAGCACATCATCGACGCGGTCGCCTGCGGCGCGCAGGACGCCGAGCTGCTCGGGGTGCGCCGGACGAGTCCGCTGCTGCGGGTGCGGCGCGTGACCACGACCCGCGAGGGGCGGCCGGTGGAGTGGTCGGACGACCGGTACCGCTCGGACGCGGTGAGCTTCAGCGTGCGGAACTCGATCGGCAACAATGCGCTGGCGCGGAAGACGGCGGAATAGAGCTCGGCGGGGCTATTCGCCGTTGCCGGGTGCGGGTCCGTCGTGGTTTCTCGCGCAGTTCCCCGCGCCCCTTGGGGGGGGTTGTAGTCGAACCCCCTGAAGCGGGGGTTCGGGGACTGCCCCCTACCCCGGCGCCCCGGAGGAGAAGCGTCGCAGCAACGGCGACAGCACCAGCACCGACTTGGTCCGCTCGACGAACGGCTCCCCGGCGATGCGCTCCAGCACCCGCTCGAAGTGACGCATGTCGGACGCGAAGACCTGGGCGATCGCGTCCGCGTCGCCGGTGACGGTCGACGCGGCCACGACCTCCTGGTACCGCTCCAGCCCCCGCTGAATGGTCTCCGGCGAGGTGTTGCGCCGGCAGTGGATCTCGATGTAGCCCTCGGTCTCCCAGCCGAGCGCCGCCGGGTCCACCCGGACGGTGAACCCGGTGATGGCTCCGGTCGCGCGCAGCCGGTCCACGCGCCGCTTGACGGCCGGGGCGGACAGTCCGACCAGTTGCCCGATGTCCGCGTAGGAACGGCGGGCGTCCTCGGCGAGGGCGTGCACGATGCGTTCGTCGAGATCGTTCAGCACAGGGGGTGGTTCACTTCTTCGGTTCGATCACTTCTCTGCCGCCACCGCGAGATCCGTTGCCGTCGCGAGACGGGAACGGCGATAGCCGTATACGAAGTAGAACACGAGCCCGACGGCCATCCAGACACCGAACACGATCCAGGTGACCTCGGAGAGGCTGCCCATCATCCAGATGCAGAAGAGGAAGCCCAGCGCGGGCAGCACCGGCGACAGCGGCACGCGGAACGTGCGGTGCATGGCCGGGCGGGTCCGGCGCAGCACCACGACGGCGATGTTGACCAACGCGAAGGCGAACAGCGTGCCGATGCTGGTGGCGTCCGCCAGCTGGCCCAGCGGGATCGCGGCGGCCAGGAGACCGCAGAACACGGACACGATGATCGTGTTGGCGCGCGGCGCGCCGGTCTTCGGGTGGACCCTGGAGAAGATCTTGGGCACCAGGCCGTCGCGGGACATCGCGAACAGGATGCGGGTCTGGCCATAGAGCACGGTCAGCACGACGCTGGCGATGGCGATGACCGCGCAGAACGCGAGCAGCGTGCCCCAGAAGCTCTGCCCGGTGACGTCGGTCATGATCTGCGCGAGCGCGGCCTCGGAGTCCTTGAACTTCTTCCAGGGCCAGGCACCCACGGCGACGGCCGCGACGAGGACGTACAGCGCGGTCACGATGACCAGCGACAGCATGATCGCGCGCGGCAGGTCGCGCTGTGCGTCCTTCGCCTCCTCACCGGCGGTGGAGGCGGCGTCGAAGCCGATGTACGAGAAGAACAGCGTGGCACCGGCCGCGCTGACTCCGGCCATGCCGAGCGGCATGAAGTTGGCGTAGTTGCCGGACTTGAAGCCCATGAAGCCGATGGCGCAGAAGAGGATCAGCGCGGCGATCTTCACGCTCACCATGACGGTGTTGGCGCGCGCGGACTCCTTGGCGCCGCCGAGCAGGAACACCATGCCGAGCAGGACGACGATCAGGGCGGGCAGGTTGAAGATGCCGCCCTGGCCGGGCGGCGCCGACAGGGCGTCCGGGATGGTGACGCCTATGGTGCCGTCCAGCAGCTCGTTCAGGTACTGGCCCCAGCCGACGGCCACGGCGGCCACCGAGACGCCGTACTCCAGCAGCAGACACCAGCCGCAGACCCAGGCGACCAGTTCGCCCATGGTTGCGTATGCGTACGAGTACGAGGAACCGGAGACCGGGATGGTGCCCGCCAGCTCGGCGTAGGACAGGGCCGAGAACAGCGCGGTGAGACCGGCGATCACGAAGGAGAGGGTGACGGCCGGACCCGCCTTGGGGACGGCCTCGCCGAGGACGACGAAGATGCCGGTGCCGAGCGTGGCACCGATGCTGATCATGGTCAGCTGCCACAGCCCGAGGGAGCGCCGAAGCTGCCCTCCCTCACCCTGGCCGCCCTCCGCGACCAGGCGTTCCACAGGCTTGCGCCGCATGAGGCGCGCGGCGACGCCCGGGGACGCGGGGGCGGTCGCTGGGCGGTCGTGCGGGGGTGCGCCTTGGTCGAGCACGCGCTGGCTCCTTATCGCTGCCGGTCACTGCGGGACGGGGACCCGGTGCAGCCCTGCCAGGGCAGGAACCCACCGAGCGGGGTCCCCGCCACGCCACGTACAGCGCAGCACCCTACGGGGGCGGCCTTCACGGGCGTAATGCAGCAACCTTGCGCGTCCCCGGATGATCATTGCGTTCATCCGCCCAGAACGCCAATTCGTTGCACCCGGAGCGACGAGCGTTGCGCGGCGGCCCCACCGGTCCGCTCTGCGAAGTCCTGAACACGCCGACGGCCCCCGTCGATCCCGGGGGCGGGATCAACGGGGGCCGTGCGGAAGGGACTTGAGGGACCCGATGGACTTGAGGGTCAGCTCCAGCTGGCGTGCAGCGGCTTGCCCTCGGCGTAACCGGCGGCGCTCTGGATGCCGACGATGGCCTTCTCGGCGAACTCCTCCAGGGAGCCCGCGCCGGCGTAGGTGCACGACGAGCGGACGCCCGCGATGATCGAGTCGATCAGGTCCTCGACGCCCGGGCGGGTCGGGTCGAGGAACATGCGGGAGGTGGAGATGCCCTCCTCGAACAGCGCCTTGCGGGCGCGGTCGTAGGACGACTCCTCCGACGTGCGGTTGGCCACCGCACGCGCGGACGCCATGCCGAAGGACTCCTTGTAGGCGCGTCCGTTGGCGTCGTGCTGGAGGTCGCCCGGGGACTCGTAGGTGCCCGCGAACCAGGAGCCGACCATCACGTTGGACGCACCGGCCGCGAGGGCCATGGCGACGTCGCGCGGGTGGCGGACACCGCCGTCGGCCCACACGTGCTTGCCGTACTTCTTCGCCTCGGCGGCGCACTCCAGAACCGCGGAGAACTGCGGCCGGCCCACGCCGGTCATCATGCGGGTGGTGCACATGGCGCCGGGGCCCACACCGACCTTGATGATGTCCGCGCCGGCGTCGACGAGATCCTTGACGCCCTCGGCGGAGACGATGTTGCCCGCGGCGATCGGCACCTGCGGGTCGAGCGCGCGCACCAGCTTGATCGCGCTGATCATCGACTCCTGGTGGCCGTGCGCGGTGTCGATGACGAGCGTGTCCACGCCCGCGTCGAGCAGCTGCTTGGCCTTGCCCGCGACGTCGCCGTTGATGCCGACGGCGGCGGCGATGCGCAGCTTGCCGTTCGCGTCCACGGCCGGCGTGTACAGCGTGGCGCGCAGGGCGCCCTTGCGGGTGAGGATGCCGGCCAGCTTGCCGTCCTTGTCGACGGCCGGGGCGTAGCGCCGGTTGTGCTGGTCGAGGGTGTTGAAGGCCTCGCGCGGGTCGATGTCCGCGTCGAGGAGGAGCAGGTCCTTGGACATGACCACTTCGAGCTGTGTGAAGCGGTCGACGCCGGTCAGGTCCTCGTCGGTGACGACGCCGACCGGACGCTGGTTCTCGTCCACGACGACACCGGCGTTGTGGGCGCGCTTGGGCAGCAGCGCGAGCGCGTCGGCGACGGTCTGGTGGGGGGCAAGCACGATCGGGGTGTCGAGCACCAGGTGGCGGCTCTTGACCCAGGAGACGACGTCGGTGACGACGTCGATCGGGATGTCCTGCGGGATGACCACCAGGCCGCCGCGGCGGGCCATGGTCTCGGCCATACGGCGGCCGGCGATGGCGGTCATGTTGGCGACGACGAGCGGGATGGTGGTGCCCGTGCCGTCCGGCGAGCTGAGGTCCACGCCCTGACGCGAACCGACCGCGGAGCGGCTCGGCACCATGAACACGTCGTCGTACGTCAGGTCGTACGGGGGCTGGATGTCATTGAGGAAACGCACGTGCCGCACATCCCAGTCGATCAGAGGTGACCCCCCGACAGGTGTGCCGGGGGGAAAGAGCACGTACTTCATTGTCCCATGTCGGAGGCCGGGTCATGCCCCCACAGAACATCCAGGCCCGCCGCGGATCAGCTAGGAGGATCCTCCAACAGCGAGGGCGACGGTGAGCGAGGGAGTCCGGTCCACCGCTTCGGTGAACACGTCCTGCGCGATCCGCCACTCCTTCGGCCGCGCCTCGGCGTACGGCTGCCAGCCGCGTACGACGATCAGCAGCCCCTGCTCGACGGCCCCCTCGGGCCACACGGTGTGGTCGGACAGGGAGTCCGCCAGCGCGTCCCAGTTCCGGCCGAACCAGTCGGGCAGTGCCAGGGCCCGGGCGGCGCGGTCCATCAGACCGGCCTTGTCGGTGACTCCGTCGAGGTCCAGGGTGACGACGAGCCGCCCTGCCAGGTCTTCGCTCATCTCAGCACCGCCCGGAACGAGTTGTAGTGATCATCGGTGTAGTAGATCTCCCCGGCCTTGCCGGTGATGATGCGCCGGGCGCCGCGGTCGCGCGAGCCGGGCGTCTTGACGGTGTACTCGTGGTAGTAGCCGCGCTGGTGCCCCGGCAGGTGCCGCTCGACGTTCCCGAAGACGATGCCGTCCCGGGCGTAGGGATAGGGGCCGCCCTTGTCGATGAGGGCGAGGGTCTGCCGGGCCTCGGCGGGCAGCGCGGATGCCTGGACGGTGGCCATGCCCTTGGCCCAGCCGGGCGTGGCCGAGGGGGCGGCAGGGGCGTGCGAGGCAGGGCCTGCACTCTTGCCGATACCGGAGCTCCTGCCGGTGCCGGTGCTCGCGTGGTGCGACGAGCAGCCGGTCAGCAGGACGGCGAGGACGACGAGCAGCCCCGCGAACAGGCGGGGCACCGCCCGTCGTCGGGACGGTGGGGGGACGAACCGCAGCAACATGCGGATGATGCTGCCACGGCCGTCCCACCGCCACGAACTCCGCGCCCGGCGACCGGAGTCGGCCAGTGGGCCGGATCTGCCGGGCCCGGGGCAGGGGCCGGTCAGGAACCGTCGGGGTCCGCGCGGCTCAGGGCCGGCTTCGGGGTCGGTCCCGCCGTCATCAGGTAGTCCGCGGCCGAGGTGTCCGTGACCAGGCTGGTGACCAGCCCGGAGCGCAGCACCGCGTCGATCGCGGGAGCCTTGCGCTGCCCGCCCGCGATCGCCACGACCTCCGGGATACGGCGCAGCTGGTCGGTCTTGACCGTGATGCACCGCTCCCCCAGGTCCCGCCCGATCCGGCGCCCCTCGGCGTCGAAGAGGTGCGCGGACATCTCGGCGGCGACACCGAGCGAGGCGTAGTGCGCCCGCTCCTCGTCGCTGAGCATGTCGTGCACCGTCGAGATGCCCGGCTCCCAGGAGCCGATGGAGACGCAGGCGACCGTGACCTTGTCGAAGTACTCGAAGGCCCGGGCGATCCCGGTCTGGTGGCGCAGCGCCGCCGCGGTGGCCGCGTCCGGCAGCAGCATCGGCGCGTAGATGGGGTGCGCGTCCCCGCCGGACACCTGCGCGGCGCGGCGCACCGCCTCCACCGATCCGCGCTCGGCGGTCCCGGCGTCGTACACCCCCGTCAGCTGCACCACCGTGCACGGCGGCAGCCGGTCGAGCGCCGCCGCCATGTGGATGGTGGACCGGCCCCAGGCCAGCCCCAGCACGTCCCCCTCGTCGACGAGTTCGCCGAGCAGGTCGGCGGCGACCTCGCCGAGGTTCTCCGGGTCGGGGGTCTCCTCGGCCTCGGCCGGGGACTCGACCACGACGGCGTGCCTCAGGCCGTACCGGGCGCGGAGCGCGTCGGAGCGCTCGGCGTCCAGCTCGGCCGGCACGCGGATCTCGATGCGGACGAGATCCCGTTCGAGGGCCGTCTCCAGGACCCGGGCCACCTTGAAGCGGCTGACGCCGAACTCCTCGGCGATCTGGATCTTGGACTTCCCCTCAAGGTAGAAGCGGCGGGCCATGGCCGCCGCCTGGACCAGCTCAGCGGGTCCCATCCGCATGGCTGACCGGCCCGCCGACATACCCGACACGGCGATCTCCTCACTGCTGTTCACACTCTGGATTCGCCGTTCATCCTTGCAGATTCGGGGCGACTGATCTGCCCTGATGGGCGCCGTTCACTTAACCGTTCATGTATCTGTGGCTCAGTGGTCGCATGCCCAGGACGACCGGGCGGTGACCGCGTCCGCCTGGGCGCGCAGGGCACGCACCGCCTCCGCCGGGTCCGCCGCGCCGTAGACCGCCGAGCCGGCCACGAAGACGTCCGCGCCCGCCTCCGCGCACTGCTCGATCGTCGAGGCGGAGACACCGCCGTCCACCTGGAGCCACATCTGGAGGCCGTGCTTGGCGATCAGCTCCCGGGTGCGGCGGATCTTCGGCAGCATGATGTCGAGGAAGGCCTGGCCGCCGAAGCCGGGCTCGACCGTCATGATCAGCAGCATGTCGAGCTCGGGCAGCAGATCCTCGAACGGCTCGATCGGCGTCGCCGGCTTGAGCGCCATGGAGGCACGGGCGCCCTTGGCGCGGATCTCCCGGGCGAGCCGCACGGGAGCGGCGGCCGCCTCCACGTGGAAGGTGACCGAGGAGGCGCCCGCCTCGACGTACTGGGGAGCCCAGCGGTCGGGGTCCTCGATCATCAGATGGCAGTCCAGCGGGGTGTCCGTCGCACGCGCCAGGGACTCCACGACCGGCACGCCGAGCGTGAGGTTCGGGACGAAGTGGTTGTCCATGACGTCGACATGGAGCCAGTCGGCGCCTTGGACCGCCTTGGCCTCCTCCGCGAGGCGGGCGAAGTCGGCGGACAGGATGCTGGGGTTGATCTGGGCCATGCCCCAAGACTGCCATGTCCGGAGCACTGATGTTCGCGTCCGTCCACAGGCGGGGCCGTTCATCATACTGACGCGGCCGCCTGTGGATGACTCCCGGTGAACGCGTGACCTCAGCCGGTACGACGGATGAGCGCCAGGTACATCGCGTCGGTGCCGTGCAGATGCGGCCACAGCTGGAGATCCGGCCCCTCGCCGAGCGCCGGTACGCCGGGCAGCAGCGGGCGCGCGTCGATCAGCTCGGTCTGCGGGTGCTGCTTGAGCACGTCGGAGACGACCGCCCGGGTCTCGGCGAGGTGCGGCGAGCAGGTGGCGTACCCGACGACGCCGCCGACACGCACCGAGTCGAGCGCGGTGCGCAGCAGGGCGCGCTGGAGCGGCGCGAAGTTCTCCAGGTCCTCGGGGCGCCGGCGCCAGCGGGCCTCCGGCCGCCTGCGCAGCGCGCCGAGCCCGGTGCACGGCACGTCCATCAGCACGCGGTCGAAGCTCCCGGACCGCCACGGCGGCCGGGTGCCGTCGGCGGCGATGACCTGGTACGGCCCGGGGTTGCCGGCCAGCGCCTTGGCGACCAGTCCGGCCCGGTGCGGCTGCTTCTCGGAGGCGAGCAGCGTGGCGCCGCGCTCGGCGGCGAGGGCGGCGAGCAGCGCGGCCTTGCCGCCGGGGCCGGCGCAGCCGTCGAGCCACCGGGCGTCGGATCCCTCGACGGGCGCGTTGGCGAGCGCCAGGGCCACCAGCTGGCTGCCCTCGTCCTGCACCCCGGCCCGGCCTTCGCGGACGGCCTCCACCGCGCCCGGCTCACCGCCCTCGGCGAGCCGCACGGCGTACGGCGACCAGCGCCCGGGCACGGCGGCCTCCTCGCGCAGCAGTTCGTCGGCGGTGGCCCGCCCCGGCCGCGCGACGAGGGTCACCTCGGGCCGCTCGTTGTCGGCCTCCAGCAGGTCCTCGATCCCGGCGCGCCCGCCGCCGAGCGAATCCCAGAGCGCCGAGACGACCCAGCGGGGGTGCGAGTGCACGACGGCGAGGTGGTCCTCGGGGTCCTCGTCGTAGGGCGGCGCGATCTTCTCCAGCCAGCCGTCGAGGTCGTGCTGGGTCACCTTGCGCAGCACGGCGTTGACGAACTTGGCGCGTCCGTCGCCGAGCACCACGCGGGCCAGCTCCACGGAGGCGGACACGGCGGCGTGGGCCGGGATCCGGGTCCCGAGCAGCTGGTGCACACCGAGGCTGAGCACGTCGAGCACCGGCGGATCGACCTCGCGCAGCGGCCGGTCGACACAGGCGGCGATGACGGCGTCGTACGTCCCCTGCCGGCGCAGCGTGCCGTACACCAGCTCGGTGGCGAGGGCCGCGTCCCGTGCGTCGAACTTCTCCGGCCCCTCCTTCTCGCGCGCCTTGCGCAGCAGCGGCGGCAGCACGAGGTTGGCGTACGCGTCCCGCTCGTCGACCGCGCGCAGCGCCTCGAAGGCCAGGATGCGGACGGGGTCCTTCTGCGGACGGCGATAGGGCTTGGCGGGCCTATGGGGCCGCCGGGACTGCTCACTCACGAAAAAGGTGCTCCGGATACGAGGAAGGAGGTGCGGTCTCCAGCCTACGTCCGCGCACCGTCACCTCCGCCGCGCGGGTAGACCGGCCGCGGCGGACCCGCAGACGACCGACGGCGCATTGCGGCACCTCCGGCGGGGCGCTCAGCCCCCGAGGGTCTCGTCCTCGGTGATGCGCACCCCGCGGGCCCAGTCGGCCGCCCGCATCGGCTTCTTGCCCTGGGCCTGCACCCAGAGCAGCTCGACGGCGTACGAACCCGTGCCGACGTGCACGCTGTTCTTGCCGACCGCCATCCGCCCCGGCGCGAGGTCGGTCCGCTCCGGCACGGGCGTGACCTGGATGAGCTTCAGCCGCTCGCCCCGGAAGGTGGTCCAGGCGCCGGGCGCCGGGGTGCAGCCGCGCACGACCCGGTCGACGCGCAGCGCGGGGGCGGTCCAGTCCACCTGGGCGTCCTCGACGGTGATCTTCGGCGCGACGGTGACGCCGTCGGCCGGCTGCGGTACGGCCTTCAGGGTGCCGTCCTCGATGCCGTCCATGGTCGCGGCGAGCAGCCCGGCGCCGGCGAAGGCCAGCCGCGTGAGCAGGTCGCCGCTGGTGTCGGTGGCCCGGACCTCCTCGGTGACGGTGCCGTAGACGGGCCCGGAGTCGAGGCCCTCCTCGATGAGGAAGGTGGAGGCGCCGGTGATCTCGTCGCCCGCCATGATGGAGTGCTGCACCGGCGCGGCCCCGCGCCAGGCGGGCAGCAGCGAGAAGTGCAGGTTGACCCAGCCGTGCGTCGGGATGTCGAGGGCGACCCGGGGCAGCAGGGCGCCGTAGGCGACGACCGGGCAGCAGTCCGGGGCGATCTGCGTGAGCCGCTCCAGGAACTCCGGGTCGCGCGGCTTGAGGGGCTTGAGCACCTCGATCCCTGCCTCCTGCGCCCGCTCGGCCACGGGCGACGCGACCAGCCTGCGCCCGCGCCCGGCCGGCGCGTCGGGCCGCGTGACGACGGCGGCGACCTCGTGCCGCCCGGCGGCGATCAGGGCGTCCAGAGCGGGAACGGCGACCTCGGGGGTACCGGCGAAGACGAGCTTCATGGGCGGGATCGGGCCTCTCTGGCGGGGGTTGGACGGGCAGCGCACCAGTCTATGACCACCGGGGAAAGGCCGCCGACGGCCGAAGCCGCACAGGTCGGCGTCGCGGCCGGGAGACACGGGCGGTGCGCGGGCGCGGCAGGGGTCCCGCACCGCTGCCGGGCGCGGGCGCCCGCCCGACCGGCGTACGCATATGCCCGTACGCCCCCACCCCGTGACCAGCGGCGCGCACACGCGTTGGTCAAGAAAGAGTTGACCACAACGGGCCGCTTTCGCGGCCCAATTCCTTTCAACGCCGGTTCGAGAGGCTTGTTCATGGCCGACCACGCAACCCACGACGCCCAGGCCCGGGCCAGCCTGCACTTGCTGGTGCGGGACATCGAGCGGGTCCGCCGACAGGTGGACGCGCTGCGCACGCTCACCGCCCAGCTGGGCAACGTCTACCGCCCGCGCCGCTCCGGCCCGTCCACGGGCTTCGTCGTCTACGGACGTGCCCCCGCCCCGACGGTCCGCCTGGCCCAGGAACTCCGCGACAGCGTCGAGACCCTGGTCACGGCCGCCGTGGACTTCGACCGCTCACTCGGCTTCTCGTGGGACGCGGTCGGCTCGGCGCTCGGAGTCACCAAGCAGGCGGTGCACCGCCGTTACGGCGCCCGCCGCGCCGCGGCCCAGGCGGCCACCGCCGAGACCGAACGGACGCCGGAGCCGTCCGCCGCGCGCACGCTCGGCGTGAACACGGGCCTGCCGACGGTGCCCACGGTCCCCGCGGCCCGCTCCATGCCCACCCAGCCGACCGCGGGCAGCCCCGCCCTGCGCGACGACGCCCGCCCGACGGCGTTCCCCGGGCCGCGCAACGGCTGACGCCGACGCGCCGACGCGCCCCGGCCCGCGCCGCCCGGCCCTCCCGGCACCACGTCCGGGAGGGCACTCACATGTCTCCCGGGGAGCGCACGTCACCCGATGTCCGGCGGATCGATCCGCACCCGCACGGCCTCCGCGGCCCCGCCGGCGTGCCCGCTGCCCCGCGCCATCCGCGCGGCCTGAGCGGCCTTCAGCGCGGCGGCCAGCGCCGCCCCGCTCCCCGGCGGCACCCGCACAAGTGCCCGCTCCCAGTGCTCGCCGGGCGGCGGGGCGCCGGGCCTGCGAGGCCGACCGGGCGGCGTGGGCGGCACCGGAACCGGCCCCAACACCTCGGCGTCCGGCGGCAGTTCGGCCGACGCCAGGAAGCCGGCGACGGCCGCCGGCGCTCCTGTGACAGCCGCCATCCGGGACACCGGCGGGAAGCCCAGCTCCGCCCGCTCGGCCAGTTCCCGCACCGCGTGCCCGACGGGGTCCCAGCGCACCAGCGCCTGCACCGGCCGCAAGGTCGGCTCGGCCACCACGACCACCGTGCCCCCCTCGCCCTGCGGCCGGACCAGCGCGCTCGCCGCGATCCACCGGCGCAGCGCGTCCTCGCCGGCCCGCAGGTCGGGGCGGACGAGCATGGCCCAGCCGTCCAGCAGCAGGGCCGCCGCGTAGCCGCCCTCGGCGACGGGTTCGGCGCCCGGGGTGCTCACCACCAGCGCGGGCGTGCCCGGCACGGTGTCCAGCACCTGCTCCCGTCCCGAGGTCCGCACCGGTACGGCGGGAAAGGCGCGCCCCAGTTCCTCGGCCGTCCGGCGCGCCCCCACCACCTGGGCGCGCAGCCGGAAGCCGCCGCACTCCGGGCAGTGCCACGCGCTCTCCTCACGCCCGCACCAGCCGCACCGCAGCACTCCCGCGTCCTGGCCCTGGAGCGGTCCGGCGCAGTGCCGGCACCGCGCGGGCGCCCGGCACCGGTCGCAGGCCATGCGGGGGGCGTAGCCACGCCGGGGCACCTGCACCAGCACCGGCCCGTGCCGCAGTCCTTCGCGCGCCGCCTGCCAGGCCAGGGTCGGCAGCCGGGCGGCGCGGGCGGCCTCGTCGCGGGCGAGGTCGTCGTCGCCGACCGTCCGGACCACGGGCGCGGTCCGCCGTACCTGCTCACGGCCGGCGACCAGCGGCCGGGCCCAGCCGCTCTCCACGAGCTGGGCGGCCTCCACGGTGCAGCCGAATCCGCCCAGCAGGAAGGCGCACTTGTCCAGCGCGGCGCGCAGCAGCAGCACATCGCGCGCGTGCGGCTGCGGGGCGTGCTGCTCGCTCAGGCTGTCGTCGCCGTCGTCCCAGACCGCGACGAGGCCCAGGTCGCGCACGGGCGCGAACATGGCCGCCCGTGTCCCCACGACGGCCCGTACGGATCCGCGCCGCACGGCGAGCCACTGCGCGTACCGCTTCTCGGGTCCCGCGTCGGCGGTCAGCAGCGCGTGCCGGCCCGGGCCGAGGAGCGCGGTGAGCGCGGCGTCGACCCGGGCCGCGGCCCGCCCGTCCGGTACGACGACGAGGGCGCCGCGCTCCGAGGCGAGCGTGGCGGCGACGGCCCGGGCCAGCTCCTCGCTCCACAGCGGACCCGGCAGCGCGTTCCACACGGCCCGGGGCGCCGCGCCGGAGGCGAGGGCCTCCAGGAAGGCGCCCCCGTGCTCGTACCGCCCCCAGGATCCGGCGGTCGGGGGGTTCGGCGGCGGCAGCGGGTCCGGTGACGGCCGCTGTTCGGCACGGGCGCTGCGCGGCGGCACGGCCAGCTGGAGCACATCGGCGAGGCTGCCCGCGTAGCGGTCGGCGACGGCCCGGGCGAGGCCGAGCAGCTCCTCGCTCAGCACGGGCTCCGGGGACACGACCTGGGCCAGTGCGGCCAGCGGCCCGGAGTAGTCGGACTCGGCGCGGCGCTCGATCAGAAAGCCGTCGATGAGGCCGCCGCCCTCGCGGCGCCCTTCGCGCACCCGGTGCCGGCCGGCCCCGAACCGCACGCGCACCCGCACCCCGGGCTGCGCCTGCGCGTCCAGCTCCTCGGGGACGGCGTAGTCGAAGTACCGGTCGAGGTGCAGCACGCCCTTGTCGACCAGGACCCGGGCGACGGGCAGCTCCTTGGCGAGCGCGGCGCCCCGCCAGGTGCGCGGCTTGGCGCGTGGTGTCCTCGCCTTGCGCACGCTCTCCCGGATGAGCGCGAGCTGCTCCGGCGGCGCCCCTTCGGCGTCCCCGCCCCCCTGCTCGTTCTCGCTGCTCACGCTTGCATTCTTACCAAACGCCACTGACAACGGCCCGCCCGCGGCCTGCCGTTCACATCCATGTACCGCATGACGGCGTCGGCTCCCGGGATCACCGAACGGTGGTCCCGGGAGCCGGTGTCAGCCGTGTCGCCGCTCGTCTCAGAGACCGACGGCCTTGCGCAGGGCGTCCACGCGGTCGGTGCGCTCCCAGGTGAAGTCGGGCAGCTCCCGGCCGAAGTGGCCGTAGGCCGCCGTCTGGGAGTAGATCGGGCGGAGCAGGTCGAGGTCGCGGATGATCGCGGCCGGACGCAGGTCGAAGACGGCGTCGATGGCCTTCTCGATCTTCTCGGTCTCGACCTTGTGGGTGCCGAACGTCTCGACGAACAGACCGACGGGCTCGGCCTTGCCGATCGCGTACGCGACCTGCACCTCGCAGCGGGAGGCCAGCCCGGCCGCCACCACGTTCTT
>NZ_JBHJYK010000027.1:0-131276 GCF_042269865.1 Streptomyces sp. NPDC055966 | reverse complement strand
ACGGCTGACGGTCAGCCCCGGCCGACGGCGTTCGGCGGACTCGCGCCGAGAGCGCTCCGACGACTCCAACAACCCTGTGCGCGGCGGGTGTCCGGGACCCGCTTACGGTCCTACGCTTGTCACCCGGAGCGATGCGCCAGACACGCGAACAGGGGGCGGCCCTGTGGAATGGACCAAGTTGTGGCTCGATGACCCGGAGGAGCACGACTTCCCGGCAGCGGCCGACTACCTCGACCTGCTCCTCCCGGCGGAGGAAGTGACGCGGATCGTCGACGCCCTGCGCACGTCCGAGACGCAGACGAAGAAGGCCAAGGACATCATGCGCGCCTCGGGCCTGCCGTTGCTCCCGGCGGACAACGTCCACGTCCAGCACAACATCCAGAAGGTGAAACGCGGCAGCAAACTCTCCCCGGTCCTCCTGGTGCGCGGTACTCCGTTGGTGATCGCCGACGGATACCACCGGGTCTGTGCCGCCTATCACCTGACGGAGGACCTGATCGTGCCATGCCGGATCGCCGCGCCGGCCTCCTGAACCCCTCCGGATCCGACGGAGGCACCAGCATGCGGGGGCACTGACGACCTCGAAGGGTGCCAGGACCGGGTTTGGGGCCGGCGCTGTCTCGTACGCCCCGTCACGGGACGAGCCGCACGGCGGGACGCAGCCGTGGGGTGAGGTCGGTCAGCAGTCGGTAGGCGTACGGGAGTACATAGGGGCCAAGATAGGCGGCGCCGATCGCAAGCGCTACGCCGGTCCAAGCGAGCGGGCCCAGGGGTGTGCAGTCGAAGAAATGGCTGACGACGGGGCTCTGGACGAGGACGACGAGTGCGGCTGCAGTGCAGAGAGCGGTGGCCAGGACCAGCGGGCTGCTGCGGCGTCCCGCGATGGTCTGGGTGAGCTGGGCGCCGAACCACGCCGCACAGGCCCATGGCGCTGGTACGTCGTGCCGTACCTGGCGTGAGGGTGCCGATCAGCCAGGCGATGGCCCGCCGATCCCGGTGACCAGTCCGCGGTGCCGGATCTGCCAGTTCAGTGGTCGGCCGAGGACGGCGTAGCCGACGGGTTGGCCGTCGGCCGCAGTCGGCTCGTCGGCGGGTTCCGGGGAGGGCGGGGTAGCCGCGACCGCCATCGCCGGGAACATGCCGGTGAGCAGGTTGACCAGCAGCAGCTGACGTGTCGAGAGCGGCGACGTACCGAAGGGCTCGTCCATCAGTAGCGCGTCCGGCTCCACGACGATGCCGCGCGCGAAGCCCCAGGGTTCTGAAGCCCTGGATGGCATGCTTGGCGCCGCTGTAGGCACTCTGCAACGGGATGCCGCGGAGGCGATCGCCGAGCCGACCTGCACGATCACCCCGCGGTCACGCGGCACCATCCGCTTGAGCGCGGCCCGGGTGGCGTACACGTAGCCGAGGTAGGTGACCTCGGTGACACGCCGGAACTCCTCGGGGGCGACCTCGGTGAAGGGGGGCGAAGACCGAGGCGAACGCGTCGTTGACCCATACATCGATCGGGCCGAGCTGCTCTTCGGCCCGCGCGGCAGCGGCCTCCACCGCCTGCGCGTCGGCGACATCCGCCTCGATCGCGATCACCTTGGCGGCGCCAGCCCGCTCGGCCTCGCGCACCGCCCCGTCCAGGCCGGCCCGGCCGCGGGCAATCAGAGCGAGACGGACCCCACGCGTGGCGAAGGCCACCGCGCAGGCGCGCCCGATGCCGCCGCTGGCCCCGGTGATGACCACGGTGCGTAGTGCGGTTTCCATGGGTTCCATGCTGATCCGCGTTTCCCCGAGACGGCGCAGCAAACAGGGCAGCGGCGTTGAGCAGGTGAAGAATCCATTCCGGCGGACCAATATTGGTGATCAAAACAGATAATTTGATAGCGCAGAAGAAGCGGGATCCCAGAGCTGCGAAAAAGGGATCCCGCTCGGGGCGTGCCGCATCAGCCCTTGAAAATGTCCTTCGTCTTCTCCTTGGCCTGACGTGCGGCACCCTTCGCCTTCTTACCCCGCCCCTCGGCCGCCATCGACTCGTTGCCTACAGCACGGCCGGCCGTCTCCTTGATCTTTCCTGTGGCTTGTTCCGCCTTGGCCTTGGCCTTTTGCTCTTTAGCCATTGTCGTTCACTCTCCTGACCCCGTAGATAGCCATGCCCATGACCGCAGTCGGCGGCACATAGAGGGGACGCCCTCGGATGCCCCGGGCACCGGGTACGAAATACTCGGCACCCGAGGTCCTTCCTGCTCCCCACGGCCGCTCAGCCGCCTCAACCGAGTTCCCAGGACTCCACCGCCCAAACACATGGCGGAGGCGTCGCCCACAGAGTGGTTCCTGGCTCCTGCCGCCGGCTGACCGCACCCGCGGACGACCGACCGATGTCGTTTCCTCGGAAGCCGGCTGGAAACTCGACGCGCATGGTGAAATTCGGATACACGATGATGACTGAGCAGGCTGGCCCACAAGACCTGGTGACGCATGCCGTCCGGGCCGAGGAGGCCGGTTTCGACTTCTCGGTGACGTCTGACCACTATTTTCCGTGGCTGGACGAGCAGGGGCACTCTCCGTATGCCTGGAGCGTGCTGGGCGCGGCCGCGCAGGCCACCTCGAAGATCCCCCTGATGTCGTACGTGACATGCCCGACAATGCGATACCACCCGGCGGTCGTGGCGCAGAAGGCGGCAACGATGCAACTACTCTCCGGCGGCCGCTTCCGGCTGGGACTGGGCTCCGGGAGAGAACCTCAACGAGCATGTCGTGGGTGGCGGCTGGCCCGCAACCGACATACGCCAGCAGATGCTGGCTGAGGCAGTCGAGATCATTCGGGCCCTGTTCGGCGGCGGTTACGTCAACCACCACGGCGCGCACTTCGACGTGGAGTCCGCCAGGCTCTGGGACCTGCCCGACAGCCCGCCGCCCCTCGGTGTGGCGGTGTCCGGGCAGCGCTCCTGTGAGCTGGCGGGCCGTCTCGCCGACCTGATGATCGCCGTCGATCCGGACCCAAACTTCGTCACCGCCTTCGAAGAGAACGGCGGGGCGGGCAAGCCGCGTGTGGGACAACTGCCCGTCTGCCACGACGCGGACCGTCGTAAGGCCGTGCGGCGAGCGCACGAGCAGTTCCGCTGGTTCGGAGGCGGCTGGAAGGTGAACTCCGAGCTTCCCGGGACTGCGGCCTTCGCTGCCGCCAGTGCGTACGTGCGCGAGGAAGATGTGGCGGACTCGATCCCTTGTGGGGACGACCCGGAGGTGTTCGCCCGCGCCGTTCGCCCTTACGTCGAAGCCGGTTTCACAGAGATCGCCCTCGTCCAGGTCGGCGGCGCCTCACAGCTGCGCTATCTCGATTGGGCGGAGAAGACGCTGCTGCCCGCACTACGCGAGCTCTGATCCCGGGGTCCAGGGCCGAGCCCGCCGAGCCGTCAGGCGGCGCCCCGCATGACCTCGTCGCGCTGTTGGTGGCAGCAGCGGTTGATCAGGCGTGAGACGTGCAACTGGGAGACGATGTCTTCTGCCGGCTCGTGGGCATCGGTTGCGGTGTCCTGTGCGGACGTGGTGTCCGGCGCGGACCCTCCTGCATCCGCCGACCGCTCCGGCCGTGGTTGGGTGAGCCAGCCACCGCCGCGCCGGTGAGGGCGACGGGCCACTCCACGACTCCCGTGACGGCGAGCACTCCGGCCCCGTCGTACACCGCCAGCCGCCGCCGGCGTGGTGACACGGCACCGACTTCGTCCAGCGTTTCCTGCGCGGCCTTGCCGACCGCCTCGACGCCGGGCACCTTCCACAGCAACGGGGCCACACCGTGCAGGGGCGCCGCAAGGACCGCGGACGACTTCTGCTCAGCCATGACTCTCCCGGCCTGGAATGAGTTCGCCTTCAGTGCCGCTGGCCATCCGGAATTTCCGACGTGGAGCACCTGGATGATGGGTTCCGGCCGTGTCGCAGCTTCGAAGAGGGGTACACGGTTTCTACTTCTGATTTCTCCGGGAGGCCAACATGATCGCCCTAGGGATCATCCTGCTCGTCGTCGGATTCCTCACCGGAATCGGCATCCTATGGACGATCGGCATCGTCCTCCTGGTCATCGGACTCGTACTCTTCCTCCTCGGCGGCATGGGCCACGCCGTGGGCGGCCGTCGGCACTATTGGTGACACCCGCTCCCTGCCTGCGCGGGCGGGGCCGGCCGCCCCGCACCAGCTCAAAGTCCCCGCCGTCCATCCCTCCGGGAACAAAGGCGGGGACGGCCAGCTGTCCTGGACTCGCTCGAGCGGGATTTCGGCCTGCGATCCACGGCACCGGTTCGCTGCGGCTGAATTACCGACCGTTATCGCCGGGCACCCGAGCGTCATGGACACTTCGGAGCACCTGGACAAGCACCATGTCGAGAGCTGGCGCAGGTGTCCCGCGAGACGGTGCGCGACGCACTGCGCGAACAGACCCGCAAGCAGCGTCACTCCGCCGTGCTCTACGCCGCATCCGGCGCCGCAGCCCTGTATGCGGGCGGGCCCGTGGCCCTGGCTGTGGGCTTGGCACTGGCCATCGACCTGCCCGGCTGGACGGCAGCCCTGATCAGCGGGGCAGTCATGGGCGTTACCGCCTACCTGCGGCGTGGTGCTGTCCACCGGAAGCACAGCCACCCGTGCGACCATGTCATCGAAGGCATGGCTCTGGCCGCCCCGCCAAGCAGCCTGGGCGTCTCCTACCCGCCGATACCGACGGAGCCGCCCTGCGCGCCGCGGCGTCGGTGCTGACGGCCAGGCAGGGGAAGAGAGCACCGAGACGCAACTTTTGCCACATCGACAGCCAGGCCGGTCCCACGCGCGGGCACCGGGCCGTGGTCACCTGAGCCGTTTCAGAGCGCCGTCGGGCACGATCAGCGCGCCGCACTCCCCAGTGGGAAGGATGTGGTGCTCATCGGTGCTGCTCCCTGTGGTCAGTCCACCCGGTAGGGCTGTGCGCGCTCGGTGTTGAGGGTCAGTCCGAGCCCGGGTGTGCCGTCGGCACCCGGGGTGAGGCTGCCACCGTCGGGGGTGAGGCAGCCGTCGAAGAGGAGGCGCTCAATGCGAACGTGGTCGTGGAACCACTCCAGGTGCCGCAGGTTGGGCACAGCCGCAGCGGCGTGCGCGTGGGCGTTGGGGCACAGTGTCCGGAGATGTCGATGCCGCGGGCCTGGGCGAGGGCGGCGGCACGTAGCCAGACAGTGATGCCACCGCACCGGGGTGACATCGGCCCGACCCACATCCGGGTGCCGTCGTAGGTGAGTACCTCCAGGCGGCGGACGTTGTCGACGGTCTTGCCGTAGGCCTGAGCCGAGGCACCGCACGAGTTGTTGCCGATCATGCCACCGAGGGTGCAGTGGCTATGCGTAGAGGGTTTCGGCGCGAAGTGAAGCTGGTGGTCGGACAGGCGCTGATTGAGCACGTCCAGGACGATCCCCGGTTCGACCACGCAGGTCCGTGCGCCGGGGTCGACAGAAACCAGCGCGTGGCAGTACTTCGTCCAATCGATCACCACAGCCGTGTTCGTCGACTGACCCGCGAGACTGGTACCTCCGCCGCGCGACAGGACTGGCGCGCCGAAGCGGGCACACACCTGCACGGCATGTGCTCCCGCCTCCACCGTGCGCGGCACCACGACACCGATCGGCATCTGGCGGTAGTTCGAACCGTCCGCGGCGTAAGCGCCTCTGCTACCCGCGTCGAACCGGACCTCGCCGTCCGCGGCCCCGCACAGCGCCGCCTCCAGCCCGGCAACATCCAGCTCAGCGGCGTCGCAGGGGGTGCCAGCCATCAGATGAATCCGCCTTCCCGAATGCTTGACCATGCGCTGGCATCCGGCCGTACCGGCGTCGCTTCTCCCGTCCCATCCGCGGGTACCCACCCTTGCGCTGTGCAAGGGTGGGTACTCGCAGCGCCCGCCGTACGGCGATGCACACACCCGCTCCCAACATGCCCGCGATCCCCGAATCGTGCGCGACCGGTTGCGCCGTTCGCCGAGAAGGACCCGCGTTTGGGCATTCGCGTCCCGATCAGCAGGCTTGGGCGCTGGCCGAACTGTCGACGGCCCGTCCGGTGCGGGCCCAGGCGATCGATGACCGGGGAGCGCCCGACCGGGTGGAGCTTGGACAGGGCCGCGCATGGTCCACCCGGACGGGGAACCCGTGTCTGCTGGACAGGAAGGACCGGCCCGGACACGACCAGCGAAAGGCGGACAGGCGATGGGGCATGGCGGAAATGTGCTCGAGGAATTGATGACCGACCACCGGGAGATCGAGGAGATCTTCGGCCGGATGGAAGCCATGACCAGGGGGCAGGAACTGCGTAGCCTCGTGGACGAGGTCACCATCGAGCTGGTGCGTCACTCGGTCGCCGAGGAGGAGTACCTGTACCCGGCGGTTCGCAAGCACGTCGAGGGTGGTGACCGGCTCGCGGACAAGGAGATCGCGGACCACGGCCGGGTCGAGAAGCTCCTCGAACAGCTGGAGAAGACGGTCGCCGACGACCCCCGGATGATGATGCTGCAACAGCTCATGGACGAGGTGACCGCCCACCTCCAGGACGAGGAGAAAAACCTCTTCCCGATGCTGCGCCAGGCGTGCTCCCGCGAGACGCTCGACGACCTCGGGGACAAGGTCCGCCGGGCCAAAGCCATGGCCCCGACCCGACCCCACACCTCCGCCCCCGACACCCCGCCCGCGAACAAGCTCCTCGCCCCGGGCGCCGACCTGGTGGACCGAGCCCGCGACTTCGTCACCGGCCGCGGCAAGTCCTGAACCCCGCAGCGCCACCCGCGGGCGCAAGCGGACCAGCTCCGGGGCGGGAGAGCACCCGCTCGGGGTCCGGCCACCTCGCCCGCACCCGCACCCAGTGACGCAGACCATTTCACCTTCCGGATCGGCTGCATACGCTGTCGTGGCTCGAGCTGGGCACTGCGGCCCCGCGCAACAGCTCGCGGGAGCGATCAGCCGGACACAGGCGAGCACGCTCCCAAGGGGCCGACCGCCGTGCCCGACGATCTGACACCTGTCATAGCCGCCTCCACCGCCGGCTCCTGGCCGCCTACCCCGCCCCCACGGGCGCGCTCAGCCGGGCGCTCGCCGATGCGCAGGCCCGGCAGGCCACCCTCGCGGCCCCCTGCGCTACCTCACCAGGATCGACGTGCAGCTGCTCCACCTGCTCGCGCCGAGTGGATCCCACCGGCTGGACTGGCACACCGGATGCGACCCGCAGCCCGGCGACATCGCCTGGCGAACCTGGGTCGACGAGACGGTCGTCGGCTGAGCCGCCTGCCTCCTGGCCGACCCCGCCCTGGCCACACGCGCCCACCAGGCCCTCCCCGCGACCGAACATCACGCCGCCAGCAGCCTGCTGCGACTGACCGCCCCCAGCGACCAGAACACCGAAGCCGCCGCCCTGCTACGCCAGCCCGACCTGCCTGAACACATCGCCTGCCTGCACCGCCCCCAGCTCATGGAGCTACTCAGTGCCGAAAGCGCCGAGCTGCCGTGACCCCTTCCTCGTGGCGAACAAGTGCGGGCTGATCACGGAGGGGCCGCAGAAAGTGCCGTGCACAACTGAGTGTCTCGCACCGTTCGGCCAGCTCCCACAAGAGCAGAGGATGAGCCCTTACCATGGTGGCCGCCTCCGACCTCGTTCCCATCACCGCGTGCAGGTCTGTCAGTTGAGGGTCAGCATGGCCTCGCGCAGCCGGGTCAGAGTGCGGGTCAACAGGCGGGAGACGTGCATCTGGGAGACGCCGAGGCGTTCGCCGATCTGTGCCTGGGTGAGTTCCTCCACGAACCGCATGTGGATGATCTGCCGGTCCCGCTCGCCGAGTTCGTCGATCAACGGGGCCAGGGCGTGGAAGTCCTCGACGAGTTCGAGGGCGTGGTCCTGGGTTCCTATGAAATCCTGTAGGGCGGCTTCACCGTCGATGCTGCTGTTGACAGCGGCGTCCAGGGAGGCGGAGTTGTAGCCGTTGGACGCCAGCCGGGCCTCGACCACTTCCTCCTCGGACAGGCTCATCAGTTCCGCGAGTTCCCTCACCGCGGGAGTTCGGCCCAGTCGGGTCTGGAGTTCCTCGTTGGCTCGGGCCAGCTGGACCCTGGCCTCCTGCAAGCGGCGCGGTACGTGCACGGCCCAAGTCGTGTCACGGAAGAACCGCTTGATCTCGCCGACGATGCAAGGGATCGCGAAGGAGTGAACTCCACCTCACGGGACAGTTCGAACCGGTCGATCGCCTTGATCAGCCCAATCGCCCCAACCTGGACGATGTCCTCCGCCTCCTGCGGCCCCCGACTGCGGAACCGTCCCGCGGCGTAGCGAACCAGGGACATGTTCATCTCGATCAGCGTGTTCCGCGCGTGCTGGTACTCCTGCGTACCCTCCTCCAGTGTCTGCATCTGCTCGAAGAACACCCCGGACAACCAGCGAGCGTCCCTGGGCGCCACCTGGGAGGGATCGGCCACCTCCGGCAGCTCAGCCGTCTGCGTGTGCGTCGCCGTGGTGCCCGTGAGCGCCATCCCTGCGTCCCTCCCGACTCGAACCAACCGGACAGCCGGCCACCTGGAGCGGCCGACAGCGGCCCGGTTACCCGGGCATCGTCCCTCTATTCCTGACACCGCACAGACCCAGCCACGGACAGCGTGCGGCCAGGCACAGGAGTCCACGACGGCTCGCCCACCAAGGACAGAGGGCCGAAGGCGGAACAAGGTCTCCGGCCGACACCGGCGGCGGCGTGCGGACAGGGCGGGGCCCGGGAACTGGGCCGACGCGACCCGGTGCAGCCCCCTTGGGGAAGTGCGGACTGCTCCGCATCCCCTCGTATGCGAGTCTCCTCGCCCGCGGTCGGCACGCGTAAAGGGCCCAGCCGGATACCGGCCGGGCCCTCGCTGCACGCACACGCGTGGTGCGCTCAGGTCACCATCGGTACCAGCGACTCCTCCCGCCGCCGGGACCGACCGATCGCATCACGAACCCGAGCAGCCACACCACCAGAACCACGACCGCGACCCACCACAGGACCTTCAGGGCAAAGCCAGCACCGAACAGAAGCAGCGCCAGAAGCAGAACGAGTAGCAGGGGAACCATAGTCACAACCTCCTGCCGCCCGCGTGCCCTACGATCTCTCGATCATGCGCCGCAATGGCCGAAGAGTCCACGGACTGGGCCAACAGGCCACACCCGGCAGGCCGGGGAAGACACCATGGACATCTTGAAGCGCCGCCCCCACACACACCCGTGTGCGCTGACGTCCCGGCAGACGGCCTTTCCGAGGCGGCCCGAGCGGCAGCAGGGTGAGGCCCGGAGCCGCGCTGAACCGCTCGCACCGTCGACGCGGAGGTCGCTCGAGAAAAGGTTCGGGCGAGCTGGTCAGCGGCCGACAACCTCTTCTTGTCCCACGCTCACTCGCGCGGCGATACCGCCCCAGTGCGCCGCTTCCTGCCCGAGCCGATCGACCTGATACGGCAGCGGCAGATCGACCCCGGCAAGGTCGTCGGCCTCCCCCTCCTCCGGAGCACTCCTCCACGCTTTCGAGGACGGGCCTGCACAACACCGCGAGCGAACGACCGCGGGGCCCGATGTCAGCTGTCGGCCCGGACCTGCTGTCCGGCGTTTTGGCGCTCTACCTCGTCCCTGGCCAGCATCGACAGCAGGGAAGCCACGGTCAGGCCGGCCTCGGCGGGGTGGCGCAGGATTTTACTCGGGTCGACTTGGTAGTGGTTGGTACGACCGTTACGGGTGTGGGACAGGTAGCCGTCCCGCTCCAGCTCCGAAATGATCTTCTGAACGGCGCGTTCCGTGAGCCGGCAGCGTGCCGCGATATCGCGGATGCGCACATTGGAGTTGTCGGCGACGCTCGCCAGCACCCGTGCGTGATTGGTCAGGAACGTCCATCCGGTATGCGGCTCGGGCACTCCGTCGACTCCCACCATGACCACATGGTACGGCCCTATGTACGCGTATCTAAAACCACGCAATCAAGTTCGGGTACGACTTGACGTGTCACGGAGGGCGTATGAATCTGGAGGAATATACGCAGTGCTGGATAAGACAGACAGAGGGGGCGACCATGCCAGAACCGCCTCATGAGGAGCTGTTGACGAGCGAGGATGGCTTCGCCCCCTCACCGCCGCTCCCCGGGAATCTACTGATGCGGGCCGGACCGGACGGTCGACGTGTGACCGTTGCGGTAAACGGGGAGTTCAGCCTCGACGACAGCCAGATCCTCCGGCACACCTTGTGCGACGCCCTCGCGAGGTCGCGTCTGGGAGTCGACCTGGACCTCAGCGGTCTGGCCCTGGCCGACTGCTCCCTGCTCAACGTGCTGCTCGCCCTTCGCCGCCATGCGATCGCGGCAGGTAAGACGATCACCGTCACCACTGCCAGCCCCGCCGCGGAACGCCTGCTGACCTTCACCGACACCTACACACTCTTCTCCGCCACGCGCAAGGAAGCCGATGCGGTCGCCGGAAACCCCGGGCCGCAGGGCGAAGACGCCCACGCCGGCTTCCTACAGACCGAAGCGGCGCGCGCTGCGGACCCGGCCGGACATCGACTTGGCACGCGGGATCCTCATGGCTTCGTTCGGCCTGAACCCCGACGAGGCATGGGAAGCGCTGGTCACGGCATCCCAGCACACCAACACAAAGCTGCACCGCCTGGCCAAGGACGTGGTCACCACCGTACTGGGTGGCTCTTTGCCGGATCCGGTCCAGCGGCAGCTCACGGAAGCCGTCGCCAGAACGCGCAAGGCCGAAAGTCATCCACAAGCCTCGACCCGCACGGGCACGGGCCAGACCCGGCGTCCGGCGTGTCGCCCGGAGCCTTCATAAGTGCAGACCTATGACGCCGACCGCGTCGGCACCGGTGAACTCCCCCTCGACATCGTTCCCGAAGGAGCCGGTCAGTCCGACGACAGCCTCGGCGCGCGGCTGTTCGCGGCTGTTCACAGTCCGCAGCGCCAGTGTCAAGCCGGCCGTCCTACTCGCTCAGGCCGGCTTCACACCCTCACTACGGCCGGAACCCGATCCTCCTGGCGATCACAGCACGAGCCACTTCGGTGACCGTGCGGCCCTGGACGAAGGCGCGCGCCCGCATCCGGTCGAGAGCCTCCTCAGGGTCCACGCCGAGCTGCACCATCACTACGCCCATCGCCTGGTAGACCTCGCTGTGCGCAGCCTCCGAAGCCTCCACCCACGACGCCACCTCGTCGTCGTCCGGCAGCGGTTCGGCCCCGTTGTGCCGGGGCCGCAGGTTCATGACGGCAATCGTGACCGCCTCACGCAGCCACAGTGCGGTACTCAGTTCGCTCACCGACAGCGCTCCGGCCCGCTCCCCGTACAGGTCGAGGGTGCCGATCGTCGCTCCGCCAGCTCCCAGCGGCAAGGAGAACACGGCCCGGACGCACAGAGCGACGGCCTGTTGGGGGAAGACCGGCCACCGCCTGTTGTCCGGTTCCTTCGCGAGGTCCGCGGCCAGCACCGGTGTCGCCGTGTCCAGCGCGGTCTGGCTGGGCCCGTCACCCAGGGTGTACTGGACCTCCGCCAGCCGGGCCGCCACACGGTCACTGGCACACCAGGTGGCCCGCACCGTGGGCCCGCCGGAGATCGATACCGAGGCACCGGTGACCGCCAGCAGGCCAACACAGGCCCGGCACAGGGCCTCAGGGACCTGCTGGGTGTCCCCGCCTCTGGCGGCAGCGGCAAGAGCCTCGATGACCCGCAGCCGTTCTTTCCCCTTCCACGGATCGCCGCTGAAGGACCGCGCGAAGGAGCCGGACGGCATGATCATCACCTCCCTGCCGGCGCGCTCGGTCAGCAGAGACGGTTCAGACCCCTTTTCTCCACCGCCGGGCCGACGCCTGCCGGGTACCCGCAGGGAGACGGCCTATCAGGCCCGGCCATGTACTGGCCGGCGGAGGACCGGACAACCGACTCTCCCGATGCGGCAGCTCGCTGTCCGTCAAAGGCGCATGCTGACGGTGACCAGCCCGGGTAACAGCCTGATCGTCGGCCGGAAGCCGTGTCGGCGGCGGCCGCCTACGGGGTGGGGTCAGGGTTGACGGCGCCGGGACTGTTGTGATGGTGGCTGGTCAGGCGGGGCTGAGTCCGACGGAGCGGCCGCCGTCGAGGACGAGGATCTGGCCGTTGATATGGCGAGTGGCCGGGTCGGCGAAGAATGCCACGGCGTGCGCGACATCCTCGGGTTCGGGCAGACGGCCGCCGGGGTAGCCAGCGGCTACCTGGGCCAGCCGTTCGGGGGGAAGGTCGTCCGGCAGGGGGGTGCGTACGGGACCGGGGGCGACCGCGTTGACCATGATCTGTCTGCAGCACAGCTCCACGGCCAGGGTGCGGGTCAGTGCCACGACTGCGGCTTTGGACGCGACGTAGTGGGCGTGCTCGGGTGAGCCGCGATAGCCGCGTGAGCCGATGTTGATGATCCGGGCGCCGTCCGGCATGCGTGGGAGCGCGGCCTGGGTAACGGTCAGCAGCCCGATCGCGTTCACCTCGTACATGTGCCGCATGTCCTCAGCGGTGGTCCCCGCCTGTGCCCGCTGGTTTTCCACTCCGGCGCTGTTGATCAGGACGTCGACGGTTTCGAGCCCGGCGAAGACCGACCGCACCGACGCTCCGTCGGTGATGTCGCATGCGACTGCGACTGCAAGATTGCCGACGGCCTCGATTCTGTTGCGGGTCTGCCTCGCGGACTCCTCATCCAGGTCCAGCGCCAGCACACAGGCTCGGGGTCCGGCGAGCCGCAGCGCGCAGGCCCGTCCGATGCCGCTTCCGGCGCCTGTCACGACGATCGTGCGTGTGCGGGATGCCGTGTTGTCCACAAGACCAGCGTAGCCACAAGGTACCGGGCTGTGGTGAGGTCCACACCGAAGTCGCCGCGCCATCCCGTTGACCATCGCGTGATCGTGCTCGTGGTGGACCTCGCCTGGTATGGCGCACATCTGAGCCGCGGCTGGAAGCACAGCAAGCACCGACTGAGCACACTCGGTGCCAGCCATGCGCCGTCCGCGCACGAGCCGCGGATCCCACCCAGCATTCGACCGGAGGTGGTGTCCGCGTCTGAGCATCGCAACCGACCCGCCTGGACGGCTTCCCACGGGACACCGGGGCCAGCACGGCGTCTGCGTGCGGGCGCGGACTGCGGCTCAGTGGGCGTCGGTCTCCTTGTGCTGGCCTTGCGGTGCCTGCGGTGCGGGCCATGACTGGATGAGGTATTCCTCGGCCGGTTCGGCGTCGTGTACGACTCGGTCTCCAGCGGCGAGGCGTACGAACCTTCCTACCGGGACTGGGACTCTCCCCGACGGGACACCGGGTCTGTGGACCCGGTGAACGGGCCGTCGTCGGCGAAGGCGTGCGCGGCGAAGCGTTTGCCCATCCTGCGGTATGCGGCGGCGGTGGGGTGCAGGCCGTCGGCAAGGTCATGCACCTCGTGTGGACCGAGCAGTTCGCGTCCGTCGAGGTAGTGCAGGTGGGGATCGCGTGCGCGCCGGGCCGTCACGATTCGGGCCAGTTCATTACGGACCACGTTCAGCGACAACGCCCCACGGGCCACATCTGCCGGGTCACCCAAGGCTCTGATCTTCCCGTCCGGGCCCATCGCGGTCGGACCAGGGATCACCTCGAGTGCCGGACAACTGACCGGGGACGTCAGCAGCAGCGGAGTGTCCGGGTGACCCTCACGGATCGTGTCCAGGAATCCATGCACCGCCGGGCCGAACGTCCGCAGCCGGAAGGCGGCCAGGCCCACGATGTTGACGCCCACCTTGAGGCTGATCAGGTCGGCGGCCATGTCGCGGATCGTCCGGGCGACATAGGGGTCCAGCATGGCGTTGCCAGCCTGGCTGAGGTTGATCACCTCCACTCCCCCGAGCGAAGCCGCCACCACCGGCCAGGTGCCCGTCGGGCCGTCGGCTTCGAGGCAATGGCTGATGGAACTGCCGTGGTGGACCCAGCGGCGCCGACCGTCCGGCAGCGGTGGCAGCACCTCGCCGTCAGCCCGTAGGGCCACCAGTTCCGTGGGAGTTTGCTGCGCCAGCCACAGCTCGACATTCTTCATCCCGGCCGGCAACCCGGCGAACCGTACGGTGCCCGGCTCCCCCGGGACCAGCCGCTGCGCGGTCCCGGGGCCAGCCATCCGCACGACATTGCCCAACGGTGCCTGCTGCCGCCCGGCGAGCACACCGTCCACGAGCAGTTCCAGCATCCCAGTCGGGCGAGGTTGGGGGTCGGTGTCGAGCTGTCCCGTGAAGGTGAGCACCTCCAACTCAAGCTGACGCGCATCGGTGCGGAACACCACCCGTACCCCCGAAGGCATCACCGTCACCCCATTGACCGACGGGTCCTGGTACTGCTCCTTGGTCCACGCGGGCAACCGGCGAGGCATCACCCCCACCAGCGTCCTCTCCAAGTCCAGCGCACCCCGTACCTCCACCGGCCCGCCCACCAGCGGAAAAGCCCGCATCACCACCGTCACCACTCTCCAACGCTCTCAGGTCCGGACACGTGAACGCACCCGCGCGTTCTCACTGCCCTCCTAACACACAAGCATTCGTTGCCGCTCTGAGGTTCCCCCGTCATGCGGGAGGTGCTGATCAGCTGGTCAGCAGGGGTTGATGGGTGTTCAGATTCGTTGGTTCGGCCGTCGCCTGATCGGCGTAGTGCTTCTCCTCGAACTCGATCGGACTGAGGAAGCCGAGACGTTCCTGGATGCGGCGGGAGTTATAGAAGCCGTCGATGTATTCGAAGAGCGCGAGGTTGGCTTCGGCCCTCGTGGTGAAGGTGCGGCCGCGGATGCATTCGGTTTTGATGAGCATCCAGAGGTTCTCCGCGAGGGCATTGTCGTACGAGTCCCCGACGGAACCCATGGACGCCTCAACTCCCGCTCGCATCAGTCGAGTTGTGAGCTTGATGGATGTGTACTGACAGCCGTGGTCGGCGTGATGGATGAGCTTGCCGGGCTCGACCTCACGGGACGCGAGCGCGTACTCCAGGGTGGTCAGGACCAGGTCGGCGTCCGCGCGGGCAGAGGTCTCCCACGCGACCACCCGGCGGGAGAAGGCGTCGCGGATCGCCGAGAGCCACAGCGGTCCCTCGCCGGTGGAGACCATGGTGAGGTCGGTGACCCACAGCCGGTTCGGTGCCGGTGCGGTGAAGTCCCGGTTGACCAGGTCCGGGGCGAGCGTGGCCTTGGGATCGCGGCGCGTGAAGCCCTTCCGCCGCGGGCTAACGCCCGCGATGTCGGCCTCGCGCATCAGGCGCTCGACCCGCTTGCGGCCCACGCGCGTGCCCTCGCGTTTGAGGACGGCGTGTACGCGCGGCGAGCCGTAATTGCCGCCGGACTCCGCATGGATCTCCTTGATCCGCCCGGTCAGTTCGACGTCGCGGCGCCGCCGTTCGCACGGTTCCTTCTCCGCGCGGCGCCAGCGGTAGTAGCTGGAGGAGGCGATGTGCAGTTCCCGCAGGACGCACTCGACTCCCAGACGGGGATGCTCGTCGAGGAGCGCCGTCACCTGGGCCGGGTCGGGTCGAGTTGCGCCGCGAAAAAAGCCGAGGCCGTCCGCAGGACGTCGTTGGCCCGCTTGAGCTGGGCGTTCTCCCTGCGCAGGGCCACCAGCTCGGCCCGCTCGTCGGTGGTGAGCCGGTCATCGCGCTCGCCGGCATCCGCCTCGGCCTGCCGGATCCAGCCGCGCAGGGCCTCGGGATGCACGCCGAGATCAACAGCCAGCTTCTTGATCTGCGGCTTCGGGTCGGAGGTCCGGTACATCCGTACCGCACGCTCACGCAACTCCAGCGAGTACTTTCTGGGGGCGGCCATGGTCGATGTTCCTCTCATGAGAACCATCTGACCCTCTGTCAGCACACTCCGCATCTCGGAGGAACCTCACTCAAACTGCACGCCAGCGACCAGTCCAGAAAAAAGACAGGCCCGTTGTCATGAATGACTGCGGCCGCCTTTTCCGTAGGCGGGTGCACTCCTTCCGACACACGCCGGACACATGCACGGCGAACGCGGGCGTGTCGGCGCACACCATCCGCGAGATCCTGGGCCATACCCCTGAGAGATGCGGGCTACTCGCGCATCGCGGACGAGACCCCTCGCCACGAGTACGAGGAGAAGTACGAGGTGCGCTTCAACTCAAGGGCGAAGCCGTCGAGGTTCGCCGTCACGCCGACCTGCCCGGTGTCGAGTGGCTCGCCGAGAAG
Organism: Streptomyces sp. NPDC055966; assembly: GCF_042269865.1. NCBI lineage: Bacteria > Bacillati > Actinomycetota > Actinomycetes > Kitasatosporales > Streptomycetaceae > Streptomyces > Streptomyces sp. NPDC055966. Next base: position 115,074 of record NZ_JBHJYK010000027.1, on the reverse strand, counting down.
ATCGGCCGCCGCCCCACGCAGTGGCCGGCAACTGGTGCAGACGGCAGATCAAGTCACTCCCAGGCAGCGCAGGTGGTCCGGCAGTTCCAGCAGCAACCGGGTCATGGTCGGCCAGGTGTCGACCTTCTGCATCCGCCTCCCCGGCGTCCCCTCCAGGGGAACACGGGCGCAGCACACCGCCTCGGCCTACCCGATGTCCAGTGCGGCCACCCGTTCGACGATCTCCTCGGTGTCCTGCGTCTCGGTGAGCACCTCCGCCTCCTTGTCTCCCCAGGGCGGCTGCTGTGTGGGAGCCCAAGGGCTGATGGATAAATCTCATCCGCGTGCTCGAGGCCACGCTGAAGGCGCCCGCTGACTGGCTCCCCGTGCCCGGCTCATGAACGACCTCGCAGATCACAGAGGAAACGGCCTCAACAGGCAGCAACCACCACGATTTCCACCTCACCGCAGGTGATCCGATGGGCTCATGAGAACCATCTACCCCTCTGTCACCATCTTCCGCATCTCGGGGGAACCTCAGAGCCGGGATCCAGCACGGCAGCTGTAGTTCTTGATCACGGTTGGTCGTGACGGTGGTGTCGTTGCTGGTGGCAGGCGGTCGCGACGGCTTGGTGATGGCGTCGCCAGGCAGTCCAGTGCAGGACGTGCTCGCGGTCGCGGACGGGTGGCGACAGCACGAGGGCTCGCAGGAGCCGGATGAGCTCGGGGCAGCTCAGCGGGACGAGCGCGGGCTCGTCCTCGGCAGCGTCGTGGACGGCGGTGGCCGTGAGAGCAAGGACTGCGGCGGCGATCAAGGAGAACAGTGACCAGCGCATCCAGGAGTTCCACATCCACTGCCCGGGCCGCACTTTGTTGATCATTTTGCGGGCCTCCCATCGGCGTCCGGTCCCGTCGATGACCTGGTAGGTGGCGGCGATGCCAACGGCGTGGCCGAGCCCCAGCGCCCGTATGCCCCGGCGTAGTTCGCGCCCGCAGTACGCCTCGTCGCCCGCGAACCAGCGGGCCTTCAGGCCGGCGGCGAACGCGTCGGTGACCATGGCCGGCGCCTGCTGCGGCCTCGTCGCGAAAGCGATCTCCTGCGGCACTCTGGCGACCTCGCGGCGTTCCTCGTCCGCAGCCCAGTCCGCCGGGAGATACAGGGCCCGATCGATGATCACCTTCGTCGTCGCGGTGACCGCCGCCAGGTGCACCGCCACCTGGCACAGTCCGACACCGCCGATTGCACCGGAGTATTGTCGGCCGGCGCCCACGCAGTCCGTGGACGACTTCGCATCCCCCGTCTCGTCCGCCACCAACACCACGCTCTGACCGGCGAGTTCATCGATCACGAGGCAGGCGATCTCCTGCCGGGCCCGCTCATGGTCGAACCGGGCGCGCGAGAGCAGGTGCTGCAGCCGGTGCGGGCCCGGATGTCCCAGAACCTGCGCGAGCGTCCAGCAGTTCCGCGTGTCCACCTCCAGCAACAGCCCCGCGACCAACTCCGCTGCCGTCGCCCGGGCTTCACGTCGCGCGAAGCAGCCCGCGACCGCCCGCATCGCCCTCCCGAACGCCTCGCCCCACGCCCGCTCGGCTATCGTTGCTTCCACGGCCACCGCGTCTTGATACGTCGTCACAAACGTTCATGATCACGGTGGCGGTACTCATGCCCGCACCCGCCCCGGCAACACGCTGACCAGCCCAGACGCTGGAACTACAGCTGCCGTGTCCAACGTCGGGACAGGTCTGGTCGAGTGGCATAGATGTGGTGGGCTCCACCACCCACTCCCCGTACCTGGTTGGATCCGCGAGCACCCTGTGTTCGTATCGGCGCTCGCTCTGAGCTGGAACTCTCGGGCACGAGAGGGAGAGCCTTGCATAGTGTGGTGTCACGGTCATGGTGCGCGAAGTTGAATGCCCTCGCCATTCACCCACGCCGCCGGTTCAGGTGGGAGCCCGTACACCACTGCCCAGGACGCAACCGTCGCACCGCTGGGTCGTCGTCGAACGGACCTTCGTCTGGCTCCACGCCCCAGCATCGTCGCTGGCCATGCTCGTATCCGGGGCCCATAACGGTTGCGGCGGTCTGCGGGCGGCCGCAGGGTGAATAAAGACGTGTTGGTCCTGGTCGGGCCGCGTTCCCCGGCGCCATCGAGAGGACGATTGCGATGCACAAGGAACACGCCAAGGTGAAGCAGGTCAGGGGCAAGATGAAGGAGAGACTCGGCAAGGCCCTGGGGAACAAGTCCATGCAGAAGTCCGGTCGCAGAGAGATGGTGCGCGGCAAGGCGCAGGAGATGACCGCAAGGGCCGCCGCCCAGGTCCGCAAGCGGATCGGACATTGACCGCAAGTGCACGGCCGGCCTCGCGCGCCTTCGACTAACGTCGCCGTAAATCGTGTGACCATCGCGGCCGATGCAGCTGGTCGCGAAGCAGTTCCAGGGCCGCGACGACGTCCGTCTGCCTGGATGGCTTGCCTGACGTCTGCCCCATCGGAGGGAGGTGAGCGACTCGGCCACCGCCACGGTATGCCTGGCGGCCGCCGTGAGGCGCCGTGAGGGCAGCGTGCAACTGGCGCGCGAGTATCTCGCTTGGGTCAGGCGGCGGTCTCCGTCCCCGGGACGGAGACGGAAGAGTTGTGGCCCACCCTCACATGGTGAACTCCGCACGAATGTGCGGCCTGTTGGAAGCGATCGGGAAAGCGGGAGCACATGACTCTTCAGCATCCCGCCGACCGCGGCGGAAGCAAGCGTGGAAAGTTCGAGCGGCTTGCGGAATACGTGTCGAAGTTGACCAGTTCACCGGCGTTCTTTGCGTTCTGCCTCGGGCTGGTCGTTCTCACTGTCACCGTGCATCTCGCCAACCTCGGGTTGACATGGCAACTGTTCGCTGGCAATGCCATGACGGCGGTGACATTGCTGCTTCTTGCGCTGCTGAAGAACTCGGAACTACGGGCTGAGCGAGCAATCCAGCGCAAGCTTGACGCCCTCGCCGCTGCCCTGCTCGAAGCGCAGGGCGGCAAGCCGGGGAAGGCGCGCGAAGACCTCAAGTCTGTGATCCGAATGGAGGACGAGATCTGAGTGTCCAGGAGCACCGACCGATGCTCCTGCTGCGTCAAGTCGAGGAGGCGATTTCATTGTTCCACCTCGGACGCATCACTCTTGGTCGTCTTCGTACTCCTCCTCGTCGTACTCCTCCTCGTCTGGGCTGTCTTCCCCGCCGCCCCCCTCTTCCTCTTCATCCCTTTCGGGACTTTCTTCGTCGTCGTACTCCCCTTCCTCATCTTCTTCGTATTCAGCAGCTGCTTCCTCTTCCTCCAGTACTTCCTCGTGGGACCGGACCACCTCGCCGTCGCGGATTTCTCCGCGCCAGCCCTCGACGTCCTCGTCGGCGAACGTGACGTAGCGCTGGAAGTTCTTGAAGTCCAGCCGCAATCGGCGGCCTTGGGCGCGCCACAGGTTGCCGGTCTTCTCGAAGAAGCCCGATGGGTAGTACTCGACGACGAGCACGATGCGCGTCAGGTCGGGCGTGAGTTCGTGGAAGCTGACACAGCCGTGGGTGGTGCCTTTCGCGCCCTCGGAGCTCCATACGATGCGCTCGTCCGGCACCTGCTCCTCAACTGATGCCTTCCAGCCCCGAGTCGACGGACCGACCTTCACCTTCCAGGTGCTGGCAACCTCGTCGTTCTTGGACACACTGCGTACGCCCTTGGTGAAGCCGCTGAACTCCTCGTACTGGGTCCAGTAGTTGTACGCCGTGCGGATCGGGACACCCACGTCCAGCACTTCGATGATGTTCATGACCTTGGTGCTGCCGGCCTTGCCGCCGCCCCCTCCGCCGAAAATGCCCTTGACCTTGCCCATCACGCTGTCCTTGAGCCCCTTGGCCTTCTGACCCACGAATGCCTTCAGCGGGGAGTCGCCCTGGAGCATCCGACCGCCGACGCCGGCGAGTGTTCCCCCGTTCTCGGCCACGTCGAGAAGCTGGTCGGTGACATCCTCCAACTTGGCCCCTGCCTTGTCGGCGAGATGTCCCACCTGAGCACCGATGTAGTCGACGAACTCTTCGCGCAGCAGGTCCAGACCCGAACTCTCTTCGTGGTCGGTGTCACGCACTTTGCCGGCCATGACCTACCTCCGCCGTGCGGTCGTCTTCTTGGCAGCGGTCTTCCGCGCCGGGGCCGTCTTCCTGGCCGGGGCCTTCTTCGCGGTCGCCCTCTTCGCCGAAGTCTTCTTGGCAGTGGGCCTCTTCGCAGCGGCCTTCTTGGCGGGAGGCGGAGACTTCTTCGCAGTCTTCTTCGCCGCTGCCTTCCTGGCGGGGGGCCTGTGCGCTGCGGTCTTCTTCGCCGGGGCCGCCTTCCTTCCAGGAGCAGCCTTCTTGGCTGCCGCCTTGCGGGGAGCGGGGGCGTCCGGGCGCTTCCTCGCCGCGGTTCCCGTCCGCCGTCGGTGACGCTGTGGCGGTTCCTCCTCGGCCTCTTCCTCTTCGGGTTCCTCCTCCTCGGGTTCTTCCTCCAGTTCGTCCTCCGGCTCTTCTTCCTCCGGTTCCTCCTCCCCCTCTTCCTCTTCCTCCTCGTAACGCCCCTCGCCTTCCTCCGGCTCCTCCTCGTACTCCTCTTCGTCCTCTTCTACTTCGTCCTTTTCCTGGCCTATGCGTTGCGTCCGCTCGCGGAGCGAGTCGGCGAGGTCGGTGAGGCGCCGATCGGCAGCGGCTGCCAGGGCTTGGCGGCCAGCGCCCAGCAGCTCGCCGCGCACCTGCTCGTTCAACTCGGCAACCCCCGGAACATCACCGATTTTGCGGAGTCCGGTCGTCAGCAGCTGCTGAGGGTCGAGACCAAAGCGGCGGCCGGCAAGGTAAGTTGCCACGGTGAAGGCAAGGCGCGCCTTCTTCGTACGTCCGAGCACATAGCCCGCTGCGACGGCGGCGGCGAGGCCGACCTTGGTCGTGTCGTTCATGAGCGATTCCCTTCGGAAAGGGCAGGTGAAAACGCCCGCGTCCGGACCAACGCCCCGGTCCCGAACCCGCGATGGAGACAGAAGGCGGATCGCACGCACCGTGCCTCACAGCCCGCTGTGTCACCGACACACCATGCGACCACCGGGCAGGTCACCGCGAAGTTATCCACGCTAGGGCGATATGCGTCCCTATGTCATGCAATTATAGGGTTCGAGGGTGGAATGTGGCGCCCGCTCCGACCACCGGAGAGATCATGGCCGCACCAGAACCCCGAAGGCGATCCAGCAGTCGGAGCCGCGGTTCCGGCGGGGACAGCGCGAGCGGTTCCCGTCGCCGCGCCGGCAAGGGCAACGCCGGCTGGGCCATACGCTCCGCCGTCGGACAACTTCAGGAGTTGCTCGGCCGTGCTCCCGAGTCTGTCTCGGCGGTGAAACCGACCGAAACCGGTTGGGAAGCCGATGTCGAGGTACTCGAATTGGAGCGCGTCCCCGATACCACCAGCGTGATGGCCACCTATCGAGTGACGCTCGACGAGGAAGGCGATCTGGTGGGATACGAACGGAAGCGCCGCTATACGCGTGGCCAAATCGACCGGCGGGGCTGAGACAGCACAGCCGGTGTGAAGGGAGGCACCATGACAGTGGTGCCGCAGAGTGGAGGCGGTGTCGCTCGCGGTGGCGGGACCAGCAGCCTCTACGACGTCCTGGAACTCATTCTCGATCGCGGGCTCGTCATCGACGTGTTCGTCCGTGTGTCGCTGGTGGGGATCGAAATCCTCAAGATCGACGCTCGTATCGTCGTGGCCAGCGTCGACACCTATCTGCGTTTCGCCGAGGCGTGCAACCGCCTTGACCTCGAATCCGGGAGGAAGGCGCCCGCCCAGCTGACTGACATCGTCGGAGACACGGTCGAGAGCGGAGCCAAAGGCAAATCCAAGGGGGCGCTCTCCGGAGCGGCGGAAGCGGTCACCGATTCCCTCAAGGGGATCACCGGCCGTGACGACACCGAGGAAGCCGAAGAAGAAGAGCCCGAGGAAGAGGACGAGGGCAAGGAAAGGGAACCCGTGGAGAGGCGACGGCGGCCGGTTCGGCGCGCCTCCCGACGTGAGCGCGAATGAGGCTCGCCGCGCGAGAAGGAATGAGCCATGGCCGTATACATCTACTCCATCACCGGCAAGCAGCATCCGCTCCGCCTCGACGGTCTCAACGGCGTCGGTGAATCTCCGGCGGGCTTGCGGACAGTGACGGCCGGACCGCTGTGTGCTGTGGTCAGTGACGCGCCGGAGGATCTACGCCCCAAGCGCCGCGACGTCATCGCGCACCAGGAGGTACAGGAGCGCCTCATGGCCGGCGGCACCGTGCTCCCCATGCGGTTCGGTCTCATGGCCGAGAACGACGAGGCCGTCCTGGTGGCCCTGGAGCAGAATGCCTCGGACTACATGGACCGGCTTCAGGCACTGGAGGGGTGCAGCGAGTACCACCTCAAGGCGTCGCAGGACGAGGACGCGCTGCTGCGGCAGATCCTGCGGGACTCGGACGTGGCACGAGAGCTCAATGCCGAGATCCGCGGCGGCACCGTCGACCCCGACGCATCGCTGCGACTCGGTGAGCTGGTCACCCAGGAGGTACAGGCGCGGCAGGAGGCGCTGGCGGCGGGTGTGGTCGAAGCACTGCGTCCCTTCGCCCGGACGCTTGAATCATCCCAGCCGACAGGTTCGGACTTCCTCAATGTGTCGTTCCTGGTGACCGATGACCGGGAAGAGGCGTTCCTCACCACGGAGTTGAGCGTCGCCCATCAGATGGGCGACGACTTCGACTTCCGGCTCAACGGACCCCTGCCCCCCTACAGCTTCGTCTGAAGGAGTTCTCATGGGCCTGTTCACCCAGCTCGTCACCCTCCCCCTGGCTCCCGTGCGCGGCGTCGTATGGGTCGTGGAGCGGGTCCGGGAGGAAGCCGAGAACCAGTACTACGACCCCGCTCCGGTGCACCGCGAACTCGCCGAACTCGAACGTCTCCTCGTCGCGGGGGACATCGACGAGGAGACGTTCGACCGGCGCGAGGACGAACTGCTCGAGCGGCTGGAGGAGATCCGTGCCTACCGGCAGGGCTGACGCTCCTGACCCGGCATGAGGGAATACGAGGCCGCAACCGTGACTGAACCCCTGGCCAACAGGCTTGGTTCCTACCCGTCCCGAGCGGCGCCGCCCTACGGGCAGGGTTCCTCCGCCAATCTCGCCGACATCCTTGAACGGGTACTCGACAAGGGCATCGTCATCGCAGGCGACATACAGATCAACCTTCTCGACATCGAGCTGTTGACCATAAAACTGCGCCTCCTGGTCGCCTCCGTCGACAAGGCGAAGGAAATGGGCATCGACTGGTGGGAGCACGATCCCGCGCTCTCCTCCCGGGCCAGCGGTGAACGGTCTCTGGCCGAGGAGAACCGCCGGTTGCGGGCCGAGATCGATGCTCTCCGTCGGGGCAACGCCCTCCCCATCGAGGAGGAAGCGCCGCGGGGCAGGGGCGGCCGTCGCCAGGGGCGTGTTCGCGATGAGTGACGTACTGACATACGCGTATGCAGTGGTACGCGCCGCCGAGGGATTGCAGGAGGCGGCCGCTCCGCTCCGGGGCGTCGCCGACGCCCCGGTCAGCCTCGTCACCGACACCGGCGACGATCAGCTGGGGCTCGTGGTGAGTCATGTGCCGGCGCGGGACTTCAGGGAGGACGCTCTCAAGCAGCATCTTGAGGATCTGGAATGGCTGGAGGCGGTGGCCCGAGCCCACCACGGCGTCATCGAGGCCCTGGCCGAGCGCACCACCGTTCTTCCCCTGCGCCTGGCAACCGTCTACCTCGACGACCAGCGGGCCCGGGAGGTCCTGCAAGCCCGGCGGACCGTGTTCGCCGAGCGCCTAGCGCGGCTGTCCGAACATGTCGAATGGGGGGTCAAGATCTATGTCGAGCCGTCCACGGTCCCCGCAACCCCGGCCGTTCCCGCGGCAGACCTGACGCCCGGGCGCGCCTATCTGCGGAACCGCCGGCAGCAGCAAAGTGTGCGCGACACCGCCTACCAGGCCGCGCAGAAGGCCGCCGAGCGGGTGGAGACCGCGGGCCGCAAGCACGCCTCCGACCGGGTCCGGCACCGCGTACAACAGGGTTTTCTCGCCGAAGCGGCCGGCAGCGCTGCCAGGACCGGCGAGAACGTCGTCAATGACGCCTACCTTGTGCCCCTGAAGCGTTGCGACGACTTCCTGGCCGACGTGACGCGCGCCGCCGACGGGCTGGACGGGGTACGGGTCGAGGCCACCGGACCCTGGGCTCCGTACTCCTTCGCCATGCCACCCGGCGAATCCGGCGGTGCTGTGGGGGGAGCGCCCCCGTGAGCATGCCCAGCCCACCACCCGAAGCGGAGCGCCTGCCCCAGCGGCAGGTCGCTCTCATCGATCTGCTGGACCGGCTGCTGACCGGTGGGGTCGTCCTCACCGGTGACGTCGTGCTGTCCATCGCGGACATCGATCTGGTACGCGTCTCACTGCGTGCCCTGATCGTTTCCATCAGCGAGCAGAACCCCTCCCCGTGGACGAGCATCAGCCCGCTGCAAGGCGGCGACCATGACAGCTGAGGGTGAAAGCCGGCCGCCGTGCCGCGGCGACGAAGTCGCGGAGGCCGCCGCCCGCGCCTTCCGGCTGCTGCCCGCCGCCCCACGCGACCTGGACCCGTTGGCCGGAATGGGCCCACGTTCCCCGGCTCGGCGGATCAGCTCCGACCGCGACACCGTCGAACGGGACCTCCTCAGACTCGTCCTCACCCTCGTGGAACTGCTGCGCCAACTCATGGAACGGCAGGCCCTGCACCGCGTCGACCAAGGAGACCTCACCGACGAACAGGAAGAACGCCTGGGCGCGACTCTCATGCTCCTCCACGACCGCATCAGCGACTTGTGCGCCCAGTACGGACTGACCATGAAGGACCTCAACCTGGACCTCGGTCCGTTGGGCACTTTGCTGCCACCCGCCGACTGAGGACGCAGGAACGCGTCCTCGCCAGGCTCGCGCCGACAATGGGCACCCGGATCACGTTCGAGCCCGCAGAGGAGAACCGCTGTGCGTGCGGCTGATACCCATGGGAGGCGCAGTAAGGAGCACCGCGAAGGGATCGGTCGAGGTCGACGTCTCTGACCGGAGGGGAGCGCGTGCATGGCAGGGCGGCCGAGCGCCAGCGGCTGCGCGTACGCGCAGCCGCTCATGGCTTGCGGGGCCGTCACTCGCGGCGCTCATGGCGCGTCTGGCCGGGCGGCAATACCGGTCACCGTGACCGCGACGGTGACCGGCTCCACGACGCTGCAGGCGGCGAGGTGGGAGATGACCGCGTTCCGCACCCCGTCGTGGACGCTTCTGGCGGTCACCAGCACTCCGTGGCCCTCGGCCAGGACGCAGCGCACATCGATGTGCCATCCCGCGCCGTCCGGTGCCCGGTCGGCGCGGATGCCTGCCTCGGGAGGCGTGCGGTGAGGCGTGGTGCCCGTCCTGGTGGGCGAGGCGGCTGCCGCGAGGCGGTGGGCGAGGCGGGGTTGCAGGCCCGCCACGCCGGGAACCGCGAGGGCTGCCTCGGCCGCAATGCCGAAGAGTGTGGTCGTGCCAGTGGCGGTCATCATCACCTGCCACCGCCTGCGGGGTGGCCGGGGCCGACGGCGGGTCTCACGGGCGGCAACGGCTCCAGTACGTCGACCACGGTGATGTCGACGGCCGCCACGGCGAGCCCCAGATCCTGCCCGGCCAAGTGGAGGACGGATCGGCGCACCTGATGAACCCGGTCGGGCAGCGGGCGGTCGAGGGCGGCGGCCAGGGTCATGGTCACCCGGACGTCGCTGCCCGAGCTCTCGGGTGCGAGCCGGCAGGTCTCAGCCCTGGCACCAGGGACCGAGTCTGCGGCCTGCCGCAGTACCTTCGCCGCAACGCTTTCGGCGATCCGCAGGTCCCGGTCCGGGTCGGCCAGGGGCAGCAGTCGCCCGAGCCGGACCTCTGCCCTGACAACCTTCATGACGCGGTCGGCGAGTGCGTGTAGGCCGGGAGGGTCTTCCGCACGCAGCGCCCGGGTGGCCGCGTTCACCGTGGCCAGTCCCTCGACGGCCTCTCGGCAGTGAAGACAGGACTCCACATGCGGGTCCGCGGCCGACGTGGCATCCTGCGCCTGTTCCCAGACCCGGCTGAGCAGCCGGCCGCAAGGCAGTACCTCATCACCCACGAACGCGGGCATGCCGACGATGGCTGGGCCAGTACGGGGCCCGTCGGCTCCGGGTGACTCGGGAGGCCGCGTGTGCGGGTCGTCTAGCGCCATGGCCCCATCGCCTCCTGCAGGGATCGGCGTGCCCTGAACAGTCTGCCTCGCACCGTCGGCTCACTGGTCCGCGTCACGTGGGCGATCTCCTTGTAGGACAGGCCGTGCACCTCCCGCAGGATCCAGCAGAGCCGCTGCCCGGCGTCTAGCTCGGCGAGCGCGCGGAACAGAGCGGCCGTGGCCGCGTCCTGCTCCGCGGACCGCGCGGGCTGGCTCCGCGCGTCGCCTGTCGCGGGTTCGGCGACCGTGTCCAGGGAGAGGGGCGGCGGCCGGCGGTGGCGCATGGTCAGACAGCGGTTGACGGTGATCCGGTACATCCAGGTACGGAACTCCGCGCTGTGGCGGTATTCCGGCAGTCGCCGCCAAGCGCTGACGAAGGCGTCCTGAACGGCCTCCTCGGCGTCCTGGTGGTTGCCGAGCATGCTGCGGGCCAGGGCAAGGAGGGGCCGACCGTGCCGCTGGACGAGAACGGCGAAGGAGTCCTCGTCTCCCTCGGCCGCCCGTACGGCCAGCAGCCCGTCGGGCAGGTCCCATACCAACCATGGGGAAGCAGTTCGTTGGAACATGATGCTCCCGCGTGCTCGGAACGTACGTGTACCCCCACCCAGACATGTGATGCACATCACATGGCATGCGTGTGAGAAGTACGTCGCCCCGTAAGTCCAACCTTGCGACGGCACCACGCAGGTGCATTACCGACTGATCGAGGCGACCGCCATGACGGACAACATCACCGGCGTCGGCGGGGGCAGCCGGCCCGACGCAGCCGTGAGCGCTCTGAAGGGCCGTACAGGAGCCGGAGCTCCGGCTGAGACACGAGGGAAGACCACCATCGCGGACGGCGTGGTGGCCAAGATCGCGGGCATGGCCGCCCGCGAGGTACCAGGCATACACAGTCTCGGAGCAGGGATGGCCCGCGCCTTCGGCGCCATGCGGGAACGCGTCCCCGGCGCAGGCGGAAGCGGAGCCGTCACTCGAGGTGTGAAGGTCGAGGTCGGCGAGCGGCAGGCCGCCGTGGACCTGGACGTGGTCGTCGAGTACGGCGTCTCCATCGTTGACGTCGCTGGCGACGTACGCACCAACGTCATCAGCGCCGTGGAGCGGATGACGGGCCTGGAGGTCGTCGAGGTGAACATCGCCGTCGACGACGTGCACCTTCCTGACGAGGAGGAAGCAACCGAACCGGAAGAGGGCCGTGTGAGGTGATCGACCGCCGCACCCTGGCGGGCGCGAACGGTGACGCAGGCGCGTTGGCGAGACGGGTGAGTGCGAGATGAACGCAGCAACGACGGGCCTCGCGGCCGGCATGGCCCTGGGCTTCGCCGGCTTCTTCGGCGGCTTCTGGGCATTTCTGCTGGTCCTGGTCCTGGGTACAGCGGGGCTGATCGTGGGCCTCGCCATCCAGGGTGACCTCGACCTGCGGGCACGGAGGCAGCGGTGAAGACCCGGCCCGGTTCCCCCGGCGAGGGGTCAGCCTCACCGGCGCCGGCCGCTGGTCTGCCGCCCCCGGCCGAGCGGGGCGCCACCGTCATCCCGGACAGGGTGGTCGCTCGTATCGCCACCCAGGCCACACGCACGGCCCAGTCCCGGCGCGCCGCCCTACCGCCCGACCGGGACGCGCCGGCGGCACCCATCGCCTCCGCGGCTGTCCGGGCCGAATCGGTGCGTCTGCACCTGACCATGGACCTGCCCTACCCCACCGACATCCCCCACGTCTGCGAGCGGATCCAGCACGACGTCGCCGAACAGGTGACACAGCTGACCGGCTTGCAGGTGCGCGAGGTCACTCTCACCGTCCGGCGGCTGGTGACCGCCGCCGACGCGAGCCGGGGGCGGGTCCGGTGAACAGCCACACGGCCCCGGGACGCCGGGCACGCCGTGCAGGAAGGGCGCCTGCGATGACAGCCGACCCCGGTCCTCCCGGCCGCAGCTCCACGCCGTCCGTGCGAGGTGCCACAGTGCCGCTGACGAAGGAACCCGAGGAACCCAGGGAGCCGTTCCAGCCCGGTCCGCCCGAACACGGCGCGCCCCCACCGCACCTCACTGCGGGTGAGCTCGACGGAGGGCACCGAACCCGCCGGCCGTGGTCCGCACGCCGCATCCCGGCGGTACTGGTTGCCTCCGTGATCCTCGTAGCGGCGGTCGCGGCACTGGTCGACGTCATCGCCGTACGGGCGGGACGCCCGGCAGCAGCCTGGAGACGGCACCTGGCCGAGGAACTGGCCACACGCTCCGTGGACGACGTGTGGATGCTCACGGGAGCCGCCGTTGCCGCCGCCGCAGGCGTCTGGTTGATCGTGCTGGCCCTCACCCCTGGTGTACGCCACTGGCTGCCCCTGCACTCCCCCGCGCCAGGGCTGCGGGCCTACCTGGACCGAGACGGCGCCGCCGGTCTGCTGCGCGACGCCGCCATGAGGGTCCCGGGAGTCAGCACCGCCCGCATCCGGGTGCGCCGCCACCGCATCAAAGCCCGCGCGGACGTCCGCTTCCGCGACCCACAGCAGGTGAAGGACGACCTCACCGCCGTCCTCGACGAGGAACTCCACCGGCTCGCCCTCGCCCGCCCTCCCCGCATCATCGTACGGGTGCGGCAACGCACCATCTGACCGGAAACCCCCGCCCCCGGAGCCCGCACCATGACGCCGCGACTCACCCTCAACCGGAGTCTGCTGGCCCTCGCCGGACTGGTACTGCTCGGCGGCGGTCTGCTGATCCTCTTCGCCGGGCTCGACATCTACCGGCGACACGACATCGTCCCGCCCGCCAGCTGGCCCCTGACCACCCCGAACGACGTCCTTCTCAGCGACGCCGACCGGGCCCGCTGGAGCAGCCAGGGCTGGTGGTGGTGGCCCGCCATCATCGCCGCCCTCGCCCTCGTCGCCCTACTCGCCCTGTGCTGGCTGCTCGCCCAACTGAGCCGACACCGCCCCGGAGCACTGCCCGTCGGCGGCACACCCCCGCAGGAAGGCGTCGAACTGCGCGACGGCGCGCTCAGCAACGCGATCGCCGCCGAAGCCGGCACTCTGCCGGGGGTCAACCATGCAGCTGTACACATCACCGGCCGCCCTGCCCACCCCCGGACCCACATCAGGCTCACCCTCACCCCTCAGGCGGCACCCGGCGCTGCCCTCGGTGCCTTGTACGAAGGCCCACTGCGAACCGCCCGTCGGTCCACCGGCTCCCCTCACATGCCCACAGAGGTCCGCCTACAGGTCACCCGCCACAGACCGCACCGCGCGGAGTAAAGGCAGAGGAGTAAAGGAAGAGGAGAACCGGCCGTTCGCGTGCCCCCTGCGGCTCTTCGCAGTTCGCGGGAGAACCGGCACAACCCCCAGGCGGAGATCCTCGGTGGCGGCCAGATGCTCCACTGCAGACGTCACGCGGGTCGTACAGGCTCGTCCAGTCGACCGTAGTGCCTTCGACGAGGTCGTTTGGTCAGCCAGCCTGCCATGATGCTCCCGCTCAGGGCCGAGCCGCCGCATCCCGTGGCGGCGTACGTGTGCTGGCTGCCTGGAGAGGAACGGTCCGGCGAGGGGGGAGCCGGTGGAGTCGTTGTCCTGCGTGGCTCATCGATGGCACACGAACTGAGCCTGAACGAGGCTCCGTCGGCCCACGAAGGTCGTTCTGCACCCGGTGGCCGGCTCCGAACCGCCGCGGTGAACTCGCAACCGCCAGCGGCAGCGCCCCGAGGCTCACCTGACTCGCGTCGACTCTGTACGTGCTGACTGACCAGGAGGAAGATCCCTGCGATGCACAGTCCGGCCAGATAGATCGTGACGGTCTTCCCGCAGCGGGTGGCGAGCCCGCGCCACCGCGGCTCGTGGCAACCCTCGCTGTCTCGACCAGCGCCGTGGGCAGTGAAGCTAGCCCCTGCCTCGTGGAGTACAACCTCGACTGTCGGCAACGACGCATTCAACTGCGACATTGGGTCGGCCAGTTGAGGCTGAGCACTGGACCCTCGGCAGCCCGCGCATGATCAAGCACCTTGATCTGGGCGCCGGCCGGCAGTCGGAGAACCTGACGATCGAACCGAACGGTTCCGTCGATGTCACGCTGTCCTTCGCCCACCAGATCGTCTGCCTCGCCCGGATAGGAAGCTGCAAGTCCTGGACACGCTCCCGGCCCCGCCGCCCGGAACCACAGCGCCCCTCACCGGCCTGTGGCAGCTTCGCCCGGGCGGCACCCCGATCCGAGTGGTGCCCCTGCCGACGAGCGGCGTACCCAACGGCCTTGCGCTGCTCGGTGGTTACCTATGCGCCACCGCTCCACGACCGGGCCATGCGTCAGGCCGGGCGCACGGCACTCCTGTGGATCGTAACCATTTCGCTCCAGGCCTCGGAGGGCCACTTCAGGGTGCCACGAGGGACAGGCGTTACTGGAGGGACAGGCGTTACTGGAGGACCTCGATCTGGCAGAGTCTTCCGAGCAGGCGTCGGCGCTGGCAGCCAAGGCCGACGCGGAGGCCGAACTCGTGGAGAAGCAGATCTTCACCCAGTTGCTCGCGGCCGTGCAGGCCAAAGGGCAGAGCAGGAGGAGGTGCGGCGGGCATAGGTCGAACTTCGCCTGATACACATCCACCAGCCGGGTCCGTCGGGCGAGCCCGGGGCGACCGCCACCGGTGCCTGGTCCGGCCGATCTGACGGATCCCGCAGGTGCGCCGGGCAAGGATGGCATAAACGGGAAGCGCGGCGCCGCCGCCATGGCGTGCAGGCGTGCCCAAACGGGTACAGCCTGGAGACCACCGTGGGAACCTGACGCGCTCGTGCCGCCGCGGCTGTGCCCGCAGCGGAACGCCCCGGGGTCCTGGGCCCCACGAGTCGGTGGTCCGGCCCATTGGTCTGGCTTCTTCCAGACTCCTGTGTTGCCGATGACTCCACTCTCTGTAACTTCTACAGCCTGGCCGCCGGCGGTGTGCGAGCGGCCGGGTGCCGGTCAGGGCGCCTTGGTGTCGTCCGCCTGCGGCTCGGGTTCGCCGTCGTCGCTCTTGGCCCGGACGTCCTTCGGGGTAGGTGCGACGATGCTCCGTTCCTCAGCGGACCGCTCCCGTGTCTTCTTTTCGTCCCGCGGCGCGTCGTGCTCCTCGGGGGTATCCCTGTGCCTAGTCATGACGTCGCTCCTTTCGTCAGGTCTGACGGCGGTTCGGTGTACTCGGCGTGACTGGCGCTCGCGGCGGGTGCTCTGTCCGGGTGCGGATGTGGCGGCATAGCCTGTTCGCCGCAGGCGGAGCCCGGTCATTGGCCGAGGGCGTTGGCGAGTTCGTTCTTGTTCATCTTCGAACGGCCGTGGATGTTGCGCTGCTTGGCCTCGTTGTACAGCTGGCCGTACGTCGGGCCTCCGGAGCCTGAGTGCGAGCGCTGACCACCGCGTCTGGAGGAGGGGGTGTCGTGGGTGGAGGAGCGGCTGGCGGTCTTCGACTCACCGTGCCGGGCCCGTTCCTTGTTCACGATTCGGGCCGCGATTTCCTTGGCCCGCTGCTGACTCTCGCCGCGCTCCAGCGCACTGTCCTTGATGTGTTCGTACTGTCGTTCACGTTTCTTGCTCGAACCGGCAGGCATCGCTCCTCCTCGTCACGACGGATGCCGCAGCGTCTACTCCGACCGTAGTTCCCGATGGGCTCGCACGCCTGCGCAGCTGCAGCCCGCAGGATCTGCCACGCAGCGCGATGATTCCGACAGCGACGGGTTCCGGGGGCTTGTCGGGCGGGCGCCTTCGAAGCCGGAACCCATCGACACGGACATGACGCGGCTGGCCGCCGATCGGGTGAAGCGCGTGCGCCGGGCTCGCGTGGCCCTCCCATCGGGGGATCACTGCTCGGTGGGCGGGACGGTCCCGGCCCGAACGGAACCAGCGGAAGGCGGACGCGCGATGGGGCATGGCGGAAACGTGATCGAGGAACTGATGGCGGACCACCGGGAGGTGGAGGAGATGTTCGGCCGGATTCAGGTGATGACCGGCCAAGGCCAGGAGCTGCGTGACCTCGTCGACGAGATCACCATCGAACTGGTGCGGCACTCAGTCGCCGAGGAGCAGTACCTCTATCCGGCGGTACGCGAGCATGTCAACGGCGGCGACCGCCTCGCGGACAAGGAGATCGACGACCACGGTCGGATCGAGAAGATTCTCAAGCAGCTGGAGAAGACGCAGACCGACGATCCGCAGATGAGTCCGCTGCTGCAGCTGCTCATGGACGAGGTCGCCGCCCACGTCCAGGACGAGGAGAACAATCTGTTCCCGATGCTGCGCCAGGCCTGCACACCGGAGCAGCTGGACGATCTCGGGGACAAGATCCGCCGAGCCAAAGCCATGGCTCCCACCCGCCCGCACCCCTCCGCACCGAGCACCCCGGCGGCCAGCAAACTGCTCGCCCCCGGCGCCGGCCTGGTTGACCGGGCCCGCGACTTCGTCACCGGGCGCGGCAAGTCCTGACCAGGGAGAACTGCCACTCCCGCGACGAACACCACGACCTGGGCCGGGGCGGCGCTTAGTGTGCGCCCGGCCCCGGGTGCCCGGCCGGGCTTAACGTGACGCGGCTCATGCCGGCCCCCGAGGTGGTCCGCCTACACTGGTCGGCCACCAGCGGGGCAGCCCGGCTCCGCGTCCACCAGCTCGCGCAGCCGATCGCCCGACACAGGCGAGGCCGCCCCCAGGGACCGATCGCCATGCCCACCGACCTGACCCCCGTCATAGCCGCCTCCGCCCGCTGGATCCTGGCCGCCTACCCGCCTCCGGCCGGCGCGCTGAACCGGGCCCTCGCCGAGGCCCAGGCCCGCCAGGCGACCACTCTCGCCGCCACCCTGCGCTATCCCACCACCATGGACGTGCAACTGCTCCACCTGCTCGCCCCCAGTGGATCGGCCCGCCTGGACTGGCTCACCGCGGGTGAACCACACCCCGACGACGCCGACACCGCGTGGCGGACCTGGGTGGACGAGACCGTCGTCAGCTGGGCCGCCTGCCTCCTGGCCGACCCAGCCCTGGCCATCCGCGCCGACCAGGCACTGGCCGGAAGCGAGCACCACGCCGGCGGCCTGGAGCGCCTCACCCACCCCAGTGCTCACGACAGCGAGGCCGCCGCCCTGCTGCGCCACCCTGACCTGCTCGAGGACATCGCTGCCCTGCACCGTCCCCAGCTCGTGGCACTGCTGGAATTCGAAAGCGCCCCTCAGCCCTGAACGCCTCGACGTGGTCCAGCTGCGTGAGCGCCTTGCCCGTACCCGGAAGTACGGGCCGCGCACGGCGCCGGGGCGGGCAGCGAGCCGTCCAGCAGGAAGGCGTAGAGGCCGGGCTGTTTCCCGACAGCCGCTGTCATCATGAGACCGGCCATTGGGGTCGGATTCACCGTGCACGGCGAGACTGCCCGGCGGGCGGCAGTGCGCCGCAGCACGTCCTGGGCGGGACGAGCCAGGTGGTGGCGAACCAGAGCAGGACGGCAGCGCTGAGAATCCAAACGGCGGCCGAGCTGCCGGTGACGGTGCGCAGGAAGAGGCAGCACGAGGCACTCGGAGCGGAAACCCGACACACGCCGCCGAACGGTGCCGCACCGTAGTGCCGGATGAGGCGACCCGAGGACCGCGGATGAGACCATCCGCGTCATGGATGATGCACACGGCCACACGGCTCGGTGGTGGGCGGCGCTACGCCGGACGCCGGTAGCCGTCTGGAACGACGACATCACAGACTGGGCCGCTGCGCTGACCTATTACGCCGTCCTAGCTCTGTTCCCCTTGCTGCTGGTGATCCTCTCGATCCTGGGTCTGACCATGCCCACGGCCAAGCCGGAGGTCATCGACCGCATGTCGCAGGCCGCCCCGGTCGCGTCCCGCGCTCTGCTGCGCAGCGCCCTGCGGCAGATGGCCGGACAGTCGTCGGCGGCATGGACGCTGATGTTCCTCGGAGGGTCGGCAGCCCTGTGGTCTGGATCCAGCTACCTGAGCGTCTTCCGCCGAGCTTTGCACGCCATGCACCGGATGAGCGCACAGCGGCCGGTCTGGCGCACCGCTCCGCGCATCATCGCCACGGCCCTCGTCCTGATCTCACTGCTTCTCATGTCGACCCTGGCGTTGATTCTCACCGGCAGCCTGGCCCGGCGTCTGGGCCGGGCGCTGAATCTGGGTACCGGGCCGCAGGTCGCCTGGGACACACTGCGGTGGCCGGTCGCGGCCGCGGTCGCCGTCGCCCTGGTGCTCGTCCTGTACCGTTCGGGCCCGGCACCCTCCCGCCCTGTCGGGAAAATGGCGCCCGGCGGCGCATTGGCGGTGGGGCTCCTGTTGGCCGTCTCACTCGGATTCGCCGTCTACACCTCCCATGTCAGCACCTATCACCGTCTGTACGGTTCGCTGGCAGGCGTCGTGGTCTTCCTGATCTGGCTATGGCTGTCCAACCTGGCCCTTTTGGTGGGCGCTCAGTTCAACGCGGAGCTGACGAGGCCCACGACACCCCACCCGCCGGTAGGCTGGCAGCGCACCGCACAGGGTCGGCGCGATCAGGACCAGGGCGGCGAGGGGGGACAGCAGGCTGGCCGCTAACGCGGCGATGCCCGGCTGGTAGCCGAGCGTGGAGAAGTGGTCGACGCCGGTCAGGCACATACCCCGCCACCGCCGGTGCCCCTTCCGCTCGGGGTGCGGCGTCCGGTGCCGGCAGGAGTAGCGGACCGTCTGCCCACTCAAGCCCTGCAGAAGCCAGACCCGCCATCGCGCCCCGAGGCGGCGGAGCCGGGGCCGCAGGGTTTGCAGCTCTCGGTGTCCGCCACCTCGACGTCGCTCATGGTCCCTTCTGCGGTCGATGGTGCACCGACCCGTGACTGGCAGCGCTTCCGAACAAATGACGGTGCCTCTCAGCTCGGCCCGCACTCAGCTTGACTCTGTCGGGGATCTTGGAGTTTCCCGGTGCGGCAGCAAGATCGACGGGCATGCTCGGGTAGTTCCGCCGACCGATACAGCTGTCGAGGTGCTCGTTGTCCCTTCGTCCCCGTTCCGGTGAGCAGGTCCCGTCTCTGACTGCGCAGGTTGCGCGGGCGAGCAACCCGGACGGCACGACGGCGATATGGGTACGTGACCGCCTCGATGGGCTGTGGTGCGACGAGGACTTCGCCGACTGGTACCCCAGGGACGGGCGTCCGGGGCTCTCGCCCGCTCAGCTGGCCACCGTCTGTGTGCTGCAGTTCCTGCTCGGGCTGTCGGACAGGCAGGCCGCCGAGGCGGTCCGCTGCCGCATCGACTTCAAGTACGCGATGGCCATGGAGCTGGACGATCCCGGCTTCCACCACAGTGTGCTGGGCGACTTCCGCGATCGTCTCGCCGAGGACGGCCGTGCCGACCGCCTCCTCGATCTCGCACTGGCCCGCCTGAAGGAGGCCGGGCTGGTGCGCGAGCGCACCACGCAGCGCACCGACTCCACGCACGTCCTGGCCGCGGTGCGTGACCTGACCCGCCTGGAGCTGGTCACCGAGGCGGTTCGCGCCGCACTCGAAGAGGTCGCAGGTATCTCACCTCATCTGCTGGACGAGCTGGTCGACGAGGGCTGAGGGCTGCGCTACGGCCGGCCGGTCCGCCTGGGGAAGAACCCCACCAAGCCCATGACCAGGATTCTTGCCACCGGAAACGACGCCGTCCGGCTTCTGGAACACCTCTACCGCTACGGAGCGGACCGCATGTCCGGTCCTCGCATCCAGGCTCTGCGCCAGATCGTGGTACAGAACTACCACCGTGACGCCGCAGGACATCTGCGCTGGCGCACCGCCGAGAAGGAAGGCGGGCCCGGACTGCCGCCCTCGTCCGGGGCGGTCGTCTCGCCCTACGACACCTCGGCCCGCTACGCACGGCACGGACACATCATCAGCTGGAAGGGGTTCGCCGCTCATCTGACCGAGACCTGTGCTGCCGACGGCCCCAACGTGATCACGGATGTCGCCACCACCGCGGCCACCACCCACGACAGCCAGGTCCTGCCCGGCATCCATACCCGCCTCTCCCGCCGCGGTCTGCTGCCCGCCGAGCACCTGGTCGACGCCGGCTACACCTCCCTGCCCCACCTGGAACAAGCCACCCGTGAACACCAGGTCACCGTCTCCGGGCCGCTGAAGAGCAACCCCACCCGCCAACACCGCCGAAATGAGGGCTTCGCCCGGGACGACTTCCACATCGACTACGACAAGCAGCAGGTCACATGCCCGCAGGGGCAGGTCAGCGCGGGCTGGCACGGCCCCTACCCGACCTCCTCGCCCACCGCCGCCCCGCTGATCGTCGCACGGTTCACCAAAAGCCAGTGCCGCCCCTGCCCGGCCCGCACCCAGTGCACCAGCACCGCCGACAACGCCCGCACCGTGGGCTTCCCCCCACGAGAGCTCCGTGACCTGCAACTCCGCGTCCGCGCCGAGCAGCAGACGCCCGAGTGGAAGACGCGTTACGCGGTCCGCTCCGGAGTGGAGAGCACGGTCAACGAGTTCGCCCACGGGCACGGTATGCGGCGCTGCCGCTACCGAGGACAGGGAAAGGTCCATGTCCAGCACGTGTTGACGGCCATCGCCGTCAACATCGAGCGCCTCGGCGGACTGTCACCGGCTGAGGAAGCCCCCACACCCCGCCAGCCGACTGCCTTCCAGAACTACCTCGACCAGCGCAAGATCCCTCGCCTGAAGTCCTGGCGAACCCTGGGCAGTTGACTCCGCCGGCATCAAGATCCCCGACAGAGTCAAGCTAAGAACGGGGTTTTAGCGTGTACGGCGCGATGTGGGCGGCCGCGCTGATCGCGGCGGCGTTCACCGCGCCGAGCGTGCGGGACGCGGTGGAGGGCGGGCTCGGCGTGATCCCGGCGAGCAGCCGGCTCGCCCGGACCGTACGGCGGGTCACCGCCCTGCACGAGTCCGGGCTGTCCTGGCAGGAGACCCTGGCCACGCTGTCCGAGGAGACCGCCGGGCTCGGCTGGATCCACACCGTCCCGAACGCCGCCGTGCTGACCGCAGGACTGCTGTACGGCGACGACGACTTCACCCGGACCATCGCCCTGACCGTGCGCGGCGGCCTGGACACCGACTCCAACGGGGCGACCGCCGGCTCGGTGGCCGGGGTCCGCACCGGCGCGGCCGGTATCCCCGCCCCGTGGACGGAGCCGCTGCGGGACACGGTACGGAGCGCGGTGTCCGGATTCGACGGCGCACGGATCAGTGCGCTGGCGGAACGCACCCTGCGCCTGGCGACGGCCGCGCCGTAGCCGTGCGGCGGCTGGTTAGGCTGCCGCAATGACCACGACTGAAGACTTCGCCACGTACATCGCGAGCCTGCCCCGCGTCCTCGCCGGTGCCGCCGTGCTCTTCCGGGACGCCGAGGGGCGGGTGCTGCTCGTCGAGCCCAACTACCGCGAGGGCTGGGCGCTTCCGGGCGGCACGATCGAGTCCGACGACGGCGAGGGCCCCCGCGAGGGCGCGCGCCGCGAGACCCTGGAGGAGATCGGTCTCGACCGGGCGCCGGGCCGGCTGCTGGCCGTGGACTGGGTGCGCGGCGAGGCCCGCCCGCCGCTGGTGGCCTACCTGTACGACGGCGGTGTCCTCACGGAGTCCGACCTGAGGTCCGTCCGGCTCCAGGAGGAGGAGCTGCTGTCCTGGCGCCTGGTGGCGCGCGAGGAGATCACCGACCACCTGCCCGGCGCGCTCGGCCGCCGCGTGCTGGTCTGTCTGGACGTCCTCGCGGACGGCTCCGGCACGGCGGAACTGGAGAACGGCCACCGGGTGGCCTAGCGACGGCTTCTCCGGCTCGTTCCCGGTTTGCGGCCCGATCCGGCGGAGCCGATGCCGAAGAAGAGGCATGCCGACCGATCGTGTGGACCGAACGCAGGGGCCGCGGAGCCTACGGGCAACCGCGGCCGGGCAGAGAGCGGGTTCCGGATGAGGCTTGTCGTCGATCTCAACCGCTGCCAGGGATTCGCGCAGTGTGTGTTCCTCGCCCCGGACGTCTTCTCCCTCCACGGGAACGAGGCGCTGCTGTTCTCCCCCCCCCCGCTTCGACGAAGCCCAGCGTGACCGGGTGGAGAAGGCCGCCGCCGCCTGCCCGGTCCAGGCCATCCTCGTCGACTACTCCGACGAGCCGACGCGGCAGGCGAAGCAGGTGGAGCCCCATGCCGGCTGACGCGGACGCCGAGGTCCTGCGGCGCACGGGCCGCATCGTCGTCGGTGCCTCGCTGGCCGGTCTGCGCGCGGCGGAGACCCTGCGCGAGAAGGGCTTCACCGGATCGCTGACCATGATCGGTGACGAGCCGTACGAGCCCTACGACCGGCCGCCGCTGTCCAAGCAGGCGCTGCTCGGGCGGGCCCGGCCCGAGGACACCGCGCTGCCGCGGCGGCGTGACATCGACGCCGACTGGCGTCTGGGCGTCGCCGCCGAGAGCCTGGACCGGGACGCCAGGCAGGTGCGCCTGGCGGAAAAGGGGCCAGCGGGCACGGCAGGACCTGGGCGCCTACCTGGCCGGCCTGATCGAGACCAAACGCCGCCACCCCGGCCCCGGGATCCTCAGCGCGCTCGCCCCCGACATGACACCGGCGGACCTGGAGGCGACGGCGGTGCTGCTCCTGGTCGCCGGCCACGAGACCACCGTCAACGCGATCACCAACACGACCCTCACCCTGCTGCGCCACCCCGACGTCCTCCAGCGCTTCCAGAAGGAGCCGGACCTGACCGTCCCGCTCATCGAGCAGGTGCTGCGCTACGAGCCCCCGGTGCAGTTCGTCACGTGGACCACCGCCCTGGCCGACATCGACGTCGCCGGGACCACGATCCCCAAGGGCTCGCCGGTCTGGCTCATGCTGGCCGCGGCCAACCGCGACCCCCGGCGCTTCGAGGGCCCCGACCGGTTCGATCCCGACCGCAAGGACAACGAGCACCTGGGTTTCTACACCGGCATCCACTACTGCTTCGGCGCCCCGCTCGCCCGCATAGAACTCCATCTGGCGGTGGCCGAGCTGTTCCGCCGGGTCACGTTCTCCGGGCTGCTGGAGGACCCGCCGCCGTACCGTACCAACGCGGTACTGCGCGGCCCCCGCCACCTTCCCGTGGCGATCGAGGGCCTCACGGCCTGAGTCCGGCGGCCGATGGCGTTCAGTTGAGCACCGCAGATGCTTTGGGAGGATCGGCGGTCTCTCCCCCTTACTGGCTCTAACAAAGGCGGTTTCACCAAGGTCCACCTCGCGGCGGATGGGCGCGGTCTGCCCCTGGCTGTAGTGGTCACACCGGGCAATGTCAACGACTCCACCGTGTTCGACACGGCTGCGCCTTCACTGGGCGCGCCGTCGCGCGCTTGTTCATCACGCGGCCCTCACGCAGCCACGGGGGTCTCGCACTGGCCTGCCCATCCGAGGCAGGGCCAGCAACGGGTCGATCGCCGCCCACGATTTATCGGTCAGTTCATGGCGTCGCACCACGAACAGGCCAGCGTCGCCAACACTTTGCGGGCCCGGCTCAGGGCCAACTGCGCCGCTTCGCGTCGAGACCGTTCTGTGTGATGAGGCAGCCGGCGAGGTCATGCGCCGATGCCGTGGGCGAGCAGGCTTTCGGCGGTGTCCGCGATCGTGTCCTCGATCGGACGCGCCTTCCAGCCGAGGAGCTTCTCCGCCTTCGCACCGGTCGCGTCGAGGTCGCGGCCCAGCTGGTGCTTGAGCAGGCGCAGTTCGGGGTTGACGGTGGCCAGGGCCCGGGTGAGCCAGACGGGCAGTTCGCGGGTCGGGGCCTTGGCGGCGCGTTCGCCCATGCGGTCGTGCAGGATGCGGGCGATGTCGACGACGCGCAGGCTGTGGCCCGCGACGGCGAGGAAGCGTTCGCCGGCGGCCGCGGGGTCGGTCATGGCGCGCACGTGCAGGTCGGCGACGTCGCGGACGTCGACGTAGCCCATACCGAAGGGCGGGCAGGCGGGGACGCGTCCCTCCAGCATCCTGCGGACCAGGCGCAGGGAGGGCGGGTCGTCGGGGCCGAGGAGGGGGCCGAAGACGCCCACGGGGTGTACGGCGGTCAGTTCCATACCGCCGCCTTCTTCCCGGATGAACCGCCAGGCGGCACGCTCGGCGAGGGTCTTGGAACGCTGGTAGGGCGGGATATCGGCGTCGATGTCGGTCCAGTCCTCCTCGGTGAACGGGGTGGAGCGTGGGGGGTGTCCGATGCCGACGGCGCCGAAGGCGCTGGTCAGCACGGTACGGCGGACGCCTGCGTCACGGGCGGCGCGCAGGACGCGCAGGACCCCTTCGCGTGCCGGGACGACCAGGTCGTCGTCGCTTGCGGGGGTGTGACGCAGGGTGGGTGAAGCGACGTGGAGGACGTGCTCACAGTCGGCTACGGCGGCGTCCCAGCCGTCGGAGTGCTGGAGGTCGGCGCGTACGACGGTGAGCCGGTCGTCGTCGAAGACGGCGGCCTCGTGCAGCCAGGAGCGCAAGGCCGGTTCGCGCTGTAGGTCGCGGACTGTGGTGCGGACCGTGTGGCCGGTGTCGAGCAGGGCGAGGATGCACCAGCTTCCGATGAATCCGGTCCCTCCGGTGACCAGTACGGGTGTCATGGGTGTCTCCTCAGCTGGCGGCGTGGGTGGGAAGGGGGGTGGATGGGGGTGTCACGGGCAGTCGTCGGGCGGCGATGCTGCTGGCGAGGAGGGCGTGGCTGATCATGATCGGGTAGATGACGGCGCGTTCGAGCAGGCCGATGTTCCACATCCAGCCGGTGAGGGCGTCGGCCATGAAGAGCGGGAAGGCGATCAGGCCCGCGGTGCCCAGGGCGATGCTCACGGTCGAGCGGCGTCGGCTGAGGCCGATGCGTGCGCCGTTGGCTCCGACGGCGATCGCCATGACGCTGCCGGCGAGCATGACGGTCTGCGCGCCGAGCGTGTGGAGGGCGATCAGGCCGTTGTCAACGTTGGCGTTGGAGCCTTGGAAGATGCCGACGAGGCCGACTCCGGCGCCGGCCAGGACGGCGAGTATCACGATGATGGTCGGGCGGACGCCCTTGCGCGGGTCGAACACGAGGAACGCGCCGACGGCCAGGAGGATGCCGTAGACCACCCAGCCGGTGTTCATGACGGCGCCGAGGGGCGAGTTGGCGACTTGCCCGAACGCGGTCTGGGGCGGGCCGGTCAGGCCGAGGTGACTGACCCAGTTGTGGAAGGGCGAGTACGGCGGGTCCTGCCATGCGGCGGCGGTGACGAACTCGGCCAGCCAGGACACGAGCGGGCCGAGCAGGATGAGGAGGCCCCCGGCGCGGGCGGCCGGGCCGGAGCGGACGATGGGGTTCATGACAGGGCCATTCCGGGGATGCGCTGGCGGATGGCCTCCAGCTCGGCTTCGTCGGAGACGCCCTGCCAGTCGTAGCGCGGGGTGTACGGGGCTTCCAGGGCGCGCACCTCGTCGTCGGTGAGGTCGATGTCGAGGGAGGCCACGGCCTGGTCGATCTGGCGGATGGAGCCAGCGCCGACGAGGGGCGCGGTGACCACCGGCTGGCGGCGCAGCCAGGCGAGCGCGATCTGGGCGCGGCTCGCGCCGTGCGCGTCCGCCACCTGGCCGACCGCGTCGATGATCGCCTTGTTGGACGCTTCCTGCGCGGGTGAGTAGAGCAGATCGGCGTAGGCCGCGTCGGTTTCGGAGCGTTGGGTGGAGCGGGCGTCATCCCAGGCCCGGGCCAGGCGGCCGCGGGCCAGGGGGGACCAGATGAGGGTGCCGACGCCTTCGTCCAGGCACAGCGGGATCATCTCCCGTTCCTCTTCGCGGGCGAGGAGGTTGTAGTGGTTCTGCATCGACACGAACCGCGCCCAGCCGTGCTGCTTCTGCAGGTGGAGGGCCTTGGCGAATTCCCAGGCGTGCATGGAGGAGGCGCCGAGGTAGCGGACCTTGCCGCCCTGCACGAGGTCGCTGAGGGCCTGGAGTGTCTCCTCCCAGGGGGTGGAGTGGTCGTTGCGATGGATCTGGTAGAGGTCGATGTAGTCCGTGCCGAGGCGGCGCAGGGAGTGGTCGACCTCGGTCATGATCGCTTTGCGTGACAGTCCGCGTCCGTTCGGGCCCGGGCGCATCGGGTGACGCAGTTTCGTGGCGATGACCACGGCGTCGCGGTCGGCGTAGTCCTTCAGTGCGCGGCCAAGGATCTCCTCGCTGGAGCCGTTGGAGTACAAGTTCGCGGTGTCGAAGAAGTTGATGCCCGCCTCCAGGGCGTGCTTGATGAGCGGGCGGGCCTCCTCCTCCCCCTTCGACCAGACGGGGTGCCCGCGGTCGGGTTCGCCGTAGGTCATGGCGCCGATGGCGATCGGTGACACGTCCAGGCCGGTGGTGCCGAGCTTGATGTAGTGCATGGTGCCCCTCTAAAGTAAGTGGAGAACTCTCCGAATAACGTAGTGGAGAGTTCTCCACTTAGCAAGGGGGGATCTCGTGGTCCGAGCCGACGCCCGTGAGAACAGGGCGCGCATCCTCGCTGCCGCCCGCGAGGCGCTGGGCGAGGACGGCGGCACGTCGATGAACCAGATCGCCCAGCGCGCCGGCGTCGGCCCAGGCACGCTGTACCGCAACTTCCCCACCCGCGAGGCGCTGGTCCTGGCCGTCTATCAGGACGAGGTCTCCCGCATCACCGGCACCGTGCCCGACCTGCTCGCCCGGATGCCGCCCCTGGAGGCGCTGCGCGCCTGGACGCTCGACCTGGTCGAGGCCATGCGCAGGAAGCACGGCCTGGGCGAGGCCCTCAGCCCCAGCGCGCACCAGGCGATGAGCGAACAGAGCTACGGCCCGGTCATCACCGCCATCACCGAGCTCCTCGACGCCGGCAAGGAGGACGGGAGCATCCGCGCGGACGCGGACCCCGGTGACTTCCTCCAGCTCACCGGCGCGCTCTGGCGTGCCGCCGCCGTCCCCGAGGACCGCGCTCCCCGCATGCTCGCGCTCATCCTCGACGGGCTGCGCGCACAGCCGCAGCGCTGAGGACCGGTCGGAGATCAGTCGAAGACCGGCCGGAGACCGGGTGACGACCGCGTGCTGACAGTGGCAGGCGGTCGTGTCCGGCAGAGGTACTCAGCAGGCCGCCGACACGGGGCTCTCACCGCCGCCCTCGTGTGTCAACTCCCGGTCGATCACACGGCCTTGGGAGACATACAGGTCGTAGGTCCAGCTGCCGTCACGACGGCCGACCAGTCCGCCAGCGGCGGCCCCCTGAACTCGCCCGGCGGCGAGTCGAGCACGGTGCACGGTGCAGCAGCGGGCTCCAGCCTCCGGACTCGCCCTGAACAAACGGGAGTTCACCGATGCCGCACGACCGACCGGTGCCATCTGCGATCCGAACCGCGAGGGCCTGCGTCACCGGAAGGCGCGGGGCGGTCATGGCAAAACTCCGCCCTCCAAGCCTGGACGAACGCGGGCTCGGTCTGCCGGAATGCGGGCCAGCCTGCGCGCCTGCGGAGCATCGGTGAACACCTCCGCGGTCACCTGCCCGCCACTGGTAGTCATCCGGACATCCCACGACGCCCGGTAATGGCCGTTGATCACGTTCGGCCCCGGCCTGCCGGACGCGTTGCGCTGGACAGGGCTGTCCGCGAAACACTGCGCCGCGCCGTCGACGAGGTGTTCCCCGCTCAGGACGGCTGACGACGGTCCGCCGCTGCGGGTGATCCCCGCTCATCGGGCTTGCCATCCCGCTGGACGTGACCCGCGCCGCTCCATCGATGGCACGTGCTCAAGGTTCGGCGTCACGGGACACAGGCACATCAGGAGTGGCACGCGACCTACCGGGGTCCCATGTCCAGAGATTTGGTCCCTGTCTCAGGTGACGTGGTCCGATTCGCTTGCGATCTCAGGCGACCTGGTCCGCCGGCGTCCGTAGCTGTCCTGCCCCACCCAACACCTTTGACTGGTGGCTCACCTTCCCGCTCGCGCGGCCAGTCGGGCGGCGCGCAGGCTGAGGTGGTGCCGCTCCGGGAGGCTGGCGGTGCGGCGGGCGGCGGTGCGGTAGTCGGCGACGGCAGCCTCCCGGTCCCCGGCGAGCTCGTGCAGATGGGCGCGGACCGCGTACAGCCGGTGGTGGCCCGCGAGCGCGGGCGGCGGGTCGGCGAGCAGGGCGAGGCCGGCTGCGGGGCCGTCCACCATGGCGGTGGCGACCGCCCGGTTCAGGGTGATCAGCGGATTGTCGGAGATGCGGGCAAGCACCCCGTACAGGGCGAGGATCTGCGGCCAGTCGGTCTCGGCGGCGGTCGGCGCCTCGTCGTGGACGGCCGCGATCGCGGCCTGCACCTGGTACGGGCCGACCGGGCCGCGCGGCAGAGCGGCGGTGATCAGCGCGACGCCCTCGGCGATCGCAACGGTGTCCCATCGGCTGCGGTCCTGCTCGGCGAGCGGGACGAGTTCGCCGTCCGGGCCGGTACGGGCGGGCCCGCGCGCCTCGGTGAGCAGCATCAGCGCGAGCAGGCCGGCCACTTCGGCGTTGTCCGGCAGCAGCGTGTGGACGGCCCGGGTGAGGCGGATCGC
The DNA here is from genome assembly GCF_042269865.1 of Streptomyces sp. NPDC055966. Classification (NCBI taxonomy): domain Bacteria; kingdom Bacillati; phylum Actinomycetota; class Actinomycetes; order Kitasatosporales; family Streptomycetaceae; genus Streptomyces; species Streptomyces sp. NPDC055966. Next base: position 86,353 of record NZ_JBHJYK010000027.1, on the reverse strand, counting down.
CTCCCGGGAGAGTTCGACGCGCCGCAGCTCGGGGCCGGTGCTGCTGGCGTACCCCTCGTTGAAGATCAGGTAGAGGACGTGCAGCACCGCGTCCAGCCGGGCCGGCCACTCGGCGCTGTCCGGCATCCGGAACGGCACCCCGGAGGCTTTGATCCGCTGCTTGGCCCGGCTGATCCGCTGGCCCATGGTCGCCTCGGGGACGAGGAACGCCGCGGCGATCTCGCCGGTGGTCAGACCGCCGACCGAGCGAAGGGTGAGCGCGATCGCCGAGGCCGGCGACAGCACGGGGTGGCAGCACAGGAACAGCAGCGTGAGGGTGTCGTCGTGCGCGCCCTCGTCCCCGGTGTCGGCCCCGGGCGCGGACCGCCGGTCGGCGGGGACCTGACCGGCCACCAGCTCCTCGCGTCGACGGCGGGCCTGCTCGCTGCGGACCTGCTCGGTCATCCGGCGGCTGGCGACCTGAACCAGCCAGCCGCGCGGGTTGCGCGGCACACCCTCGGCCGGCCACTGCGTGGCGGCGGCCAGCAAGGCGTCCTGGACAGCGTCCTCGGCTGCGCCGAAGTCCCCCCAGCGGCGGGTGAGCACGCCGACGACCTGCGGCGCGAGCGTGCGCAGCAAGTCGTCGAGGGTTGGTTCGAAAGTCGTCATCGGGGAGTGTTCACAGCTCGGTGGGCGGGGCCGCCATGATCTGGCGCACCTCGATCGGCATGTTGAGCGGCCGTCCGCCCGGGCCGGGGGCGGCGGAGACGGCGGCGGCGATCTCGATCGCGCGCTGCTCGGTGTCGCAGTCCACGATCCACCAGCCGGCCACCCACTCCTTGGACTCCGGGAACGGGCCCTCGGTGACGACCGGCGCGCCGCCGCTGTGGGAGCGCACGATCCGGGCGGTCTCCGGCATGGCCAGGCCCTGGGCGTCGACCAGCTCACCAGCGGCGGCGAGGCCGGCATTGGTCTGCTTCATGAACTGGATGTGGGCCTGGATCTCCTCGGGCCTCCACTCGTCGAGCTTGGGGAAGTCGGCGTTCTTCTCGCTGAACTGCATCAGCAGCATGTACTTCATGGTTCTGCTCCTCGTTCGTCGTGCCCGCCCCGGGCAGGGGCTGTCACGGGTAGGTAGAAGCACGCCCGAGGGTTTCGACATCCTCGGCGGGAATCCGCGAAAAAACTTAGCGGCCCCCACGGGGACAAGCCCGCAGCAGCCCCGCGACCCGCAGCGCCTCCGCGGCCGCAGCGACCGTGCCACCAGCCGACCACAGCCGCGCCGCCACGCCCGGTGTGCAGAGCTGACATCGGGGTCGATATCGCCTCGCGCACGACCTGCGCGGCCATCCTGCGACCGGCGGGCACCAAGGCGGTCGACCGACCCAGGCGTGGTATCAGTTCGAAACGCCTCCGCCGGACCAGATCAGCTGAGACGCCACGGGCATCCACTTTCCCCGGACCGGATCACCTGAGATTCCTGGCGCCTCAGCGTCTCACTTGATCTGGTCGCTCCAGGTCTGAGCCGGTTCCGCGGACCAGATCCTCTGCGACGGGACAACCGGCAGCTCGCCGCACAGCCGGGGAAGGAACTGCGGCGACGGCTCATCCGTCTGTCGTCGGAATCGGAAGTGGTGTTCCACTCTTACTGGCAGGGTCGGCAGCCTGGACGGCACTGCACGGTGCACGCCATGCCCGAGCAGCCCCCTAACCCGCCACTGCCGCCCGACCCGCACCGGCTCCGGGGCATCCTCGCGTTCCTCAACGGGGAGATCGCCGACAACGACACGCTCGCCGCCTACTCCGGATCCAGCGCGGCGCGGTACACAAGGCGCTTGCCCGAGCGGGACGTCCGACTCAGCAGCAGCCACCGGCATGCGGCGTAAAGAACAGCCGTTCACTCCCCCGGCTTCAGCCCGGCGCCTACGAAGACCTGCTACGCCGTTCAGCAGAAACGCACCCCGCACGGACCCACTGCCGGCCGGATTCGGGGTTGGGGATCCTCGACTGAATGCGGGTGGCCCCGCGTGGGGCGGGGTGCCCGCGATGACTATGCAACCGGCGCGTCAATGCCTGATTTGAGATACTTCGCATTAATGTCCTGTAAATGAAATAAGTCGGTCTATCACAGATCGCATCCATTCACTTTCACGGAGACGACATGCACAAGCTTCGCAAGGTTGCCGTCCTGGTCGCTGCCCTCGGCAGCGTGGGAATCATGGCCGCTGGTACCGCCCACGCCGGCGGCGAGGGCGGCGGCCACGGCGACGGCTTCAACATCCAGCAGAGTTCCAAATGCAGGTCGCACGACCTGAACGTCGACGTCCTCGGCGAGGTCGGACTGATCAACGGCGCGCTGGGCAACGCGCTGAACGGCGAGGGCAACCCGGGCGCGCAGGCCAGCAGCCTCGGCTCGACGATGGGCTGCAACAACAGCGCGTTCTAATGGCAGGCGCGCCTCTCAGCGGATCGAGGGGCGCGCCGCGTCTCGCATCAGGATGGATGTCAGACGCGCGACCGCCCCGTCTTTGTGGAGGAGCGGGGCGGTCGGTGCGGTCTCAAACCAAGATGTCCGGTGGGCCCGGTTGGCGCCGGGCCGGATCCCAGGATGCCACGACATACAAGCCGGGTTCTCCACATCCGGCAGGCCCGCCAGAGCAGTTCGGCGCTCCGGCAGCAGTGGTGTGCGCACCAGCCAGCCACTGATGCCGTCGACGCGGTGTTCGAGGCGTCATGGCCGCCTGAGCCGACCAAGTTGACCGTTCAGGCGATTGCCCATTGGTCTGTCACAGAAGATCGCGGAGTGCGAACTCGGCTTTGTCCACTGCCTCAGTGAGAACCGCCATGTCCGCCACGGCCTCCTGTAGCTGAGTCACGTGAAGGCTGGTTTCCTCACGGGCCAGATCGAGCGCCGCCAGCCCGACTCGGGCCTGGAACACTGCGGTTGAGGCATCCGGCACGGCGACCAACGCAGCTGCCGCCTGTAGAGCAAGGTCCAGCTCTGGCTGCGCCGGGGGCGACGCCACGGACCGGCTGCACTCCTCGGACGTGTCGATCTACACCAGTGCCGTCGGCCGCTGGCTCACCCGTCAGCCCGTCGGCATCCGCCTGCGCGACGAGAGCCGGGACGAACTTCACTGGCTGGCTGACTCGTTGGACGACGGCGTGGGCACGGTGGCGACGATGATGCTCGGCACCCGGTTCCTGGCGAACGTCGGCCGCGACGGGCTCTGGCACGAACGCGTCGTGCGCTCCTACCGGGACCAGTGGAAGGCCCAAGCACGCCGAGACAGTCCAGCGGCTGTCTGCCTCCGATGTCGAACTGGCCTGCTACGAGGCAGGGCTTTCCTTCCTTCTACGGCGGCGGTTACGAGAAGCTGCACGAGCCGCTCAACACCCACTTCGACTGGGACGCCCCCGAGTACAAGCCGCTGTCGGACGCGGACGTGGTCAGCGTGCTCGGTGCGATCACGGACCGGCCGTACTGGCTGACCGCCTCCAACCACGACGTGCCCGAGCTGCACCCCTACCTACGCGGCGTGATCAAGGCGACGCCCCGCGCCGCTCCCTTCTACGTCTATGTCTCGGCTGCTCCGACGCGGATCGTCGCTCCCCGCCAGCCGGTCGATCCGGTCAAGGCCCCGCGCCTGCAGACGGGCGAGGAATTGACCGGTCCGCTCAAGCTCGCCCTGCTCAAGCCCGGCCAGTTCAACGCGCTGCGCTCCCAGTACGTCAACCCGCGCATCGCGCCCGGTGCCGCGAACCTCGCTGTCGCGGTCAAGGACGGCACCGGGAAGATCCTCGGCGTCTTCGCCATGGCCCCGAGCAGCTACACCCCGGACGAGGCCTACCTGCTGTCCGACTTCGCCGTCGCGCCAACCGACCACTGACGTTTCAGGCGTGATGTCCCACGCAGAACAGCCTCTGCCTGGAAAGCTGAGATGCTCGTGCCGTCCGGTTCCACCTGCTCGGGCACGTCAGCCGACCTGGTGTAATCGGCCTTGCCCGGGGTTTGTTGTCCGCCGTCAGCCGCCGCGGCCGGGGGCCGAGGCCCGCAGCTCACCACGGCCGCACCGAGCACGCCTGTCAACACGGCTGCCGTCAGCCGTCTACCCCCACCCTTCAACTCGCTCATCCCCCTGTGTGTCCTGGAAGGGGAGAGTAGGGAATCCGCTGCAGAACCGCGTCAGTGGGTTCTTCCGTCCTGCTCAGAGCTGTCGCCACCGGTTCCCTATGCTTCCCGTGGGAACCGTTCGCCGTCCAGAGGCTGTTCTGCTTGCGACATCACGCCTGGAATCTCGGTAACCGGAAGGGTGGTTTCTCCCGGCTGCGTAAGTATCGGCGTTTTCCTGCTGAACGTCGGGAGATCTATCGATGGTGATTACCCTCCACCCGAAGGAGAACGCCATGCGTGTACCTCTTGCCCTGTCGGCCGCTGCTCTGACTGCTCTCGCAGTCATCGGATGCGCAGGCGCCGCAGCCGCTGACGACGGGGCCTTCGGAGTAGCCAAGAACAGTCCCGGAGTCGTGTCCGGCAACGTGATTCAGGTGCCCGTCGAAGTTGACGCCAACGTGTGTGGCAACACCATCAATGTCGTTGGGCTTCTGAACCCCGCACACGGCAACGTCTGTGTGAACGAGTAGGCACGGACGACCTGTTCGATCTTGTCCGCCCTGGGCGTTGTCCGGTGGGACTCGATACCGTTGTTCACCGGACACGCTCTAAACTGAGGGGTAGCGCAGGGGCGCGCACTGGAGGAGCTGCATGGTCCGGCCCCTGCCCGCCCGTCACCCTGTCGGCTTTCGCCGTGACGGTCGGCCGATCTACCCGATTCTCGGTGCCTCCTCGGACGACGAGACGAACGACCAGCTCGGCGATACCGGCGACGACAGTCGGCGCACGGCATTCCGCTCGCCACCACACTGACCGGCGGCAACCGTCACGAAGTCACCCAGCTCATGCCCCTGGTCAACTCCGTGCCACCGGTCGGGGGCAAACGCGGGCGCCCCCGCCGACGCCCCGGCGTGCTGTACACCGACCGCGGCTATGCAAGACGGGCACCTGACCGCACGTTCCCAGAACGCTCCCATCTGACGTAACGAAGGCCCTCCGTGAAGATCACGGAGGGCCTTCGCCACGTCAAGCAAGGCTCTGACCTGGTGTATCTCGGTGCTCCGGCAGGCGAAAGGCGGCGGGACAGCTGGATTCGAATCAGCCTGTTCTGGTTTCGAAATCCAGCAGGCGGCACTTGCGGTCCAGGCCGCCGCCGTAGCCGGTGAGGTCGCCGCTCGCGCCGATGACCCGGTGGCAGGGCACGATGATGCCGATCGGGTTCCTGCCGTTGGCGAGGCCGACCGCGCGGGAGGCCCGGGGATTGCCGAGGGCGTCGGCGAGTTCGCCGTAGGAGCGGGTCTCGCCGTACGGGATGCGGGTGAGCTGGTCCCAGACGCTGCGCTGGAACGGCGTTCCGGCCAGGCGCAGTTCGAGGGAGAACTCGGTCAACTCGCCCGCGAAGTACGCCGACAGCTGTTCCTCCGCCGCCGCGAAGGGGGCGTCGCCGGGGCTGCCGGGGCCGCCGAGGGACTCCTCCGGCGGGCGGTGGCGCTGCCCGACCATGTACAGGCCGCACAGCGCGCCGTCCTCGGCGACGAGCGTGAGGGGGCCGTAGGGGCTGGGGATGACGGTGTGCTGCTTCATGTGTCGCCGGTCCTTGTACGTGTACGGGCTCAGACGGGAAGGAAGTTGATCGGGTGGCTGTCGGTCGCCCACAGGTACTGCACCGCGTACGCCCGCCAGGGCCGCCAGGTCTCGGCGCGGGCGGTGAGGGCGGCGGGGGTGGCCGGCAGCCCCGACTCGGCCGCGGCGCGGCGGATTCCGAGGTCGGTGGGGAGGAAGGCGTCGGGGTCGCCCAGGGCGCGCATGGCGATGACGTCGACCGTCCAGGGGCCGAAGCCGGGCAGGGCGAGGAGCCGGGCGCGGGCCTCGGACCAGTCGGACTCGACGCCCAGGTGCAGGGTGCCGTCGGCGAGTTGGCGGACGAGGGTGGTGAAGGTCGTACGCCGGGTGCGGGGCATGGCCAGCGTGTCGGGGTCCGCGCCGGCGAGGGCCTCGGGGGACGGGAAGAGGTGGGTGAGGCCGCCCTCGGGGTCGTCCAGGGGCTCGCCGTGCGCGGTGACCAGACGGGCCGCGTGGGTGCGGGCGGCGGCCGTGGACACCTGCTGGCCGAGAACGGCACGGACCGCGAACTCCGCCTCGTCGACCGTGCGCGGCACCCGGCGGCCCGGCGCCTTGTCGACCAGCGACGCGAGGAACGGGTCGGCGCGCAACCGGTCGTCGACGGCGACCGGATCGGCGTCCAGGTCGAGCATGCGCCGGCAGCGGCTGATCGCCACGGTCAGGTCGCGCAGGTCGCCGAGGGTGAGCCGGCAGGCGATGTGGTCGGGGCGCGGGGCGAGGGAGACGATCCCGTGGCCGTACGGCAGGCGCAGCGAGCGCCGGTAGCTGCCGTCGCGCCATTCCTCGACGCCGGGTACGGCGGTGGCGGCGAGGTGGCCGAAGAGGTTGTCGGGGTTGAGCGGGGCGCGGAACGGCAGCCGGAGGGTGAGCGTGCCCGGGGTGCTCGCCGGACCGCTGCGGGGCGCCTTCGCGCGCAGCTCGCTCGGGGAGAGGGCGAAGACCTCGCGGACGGTGCCGTTGAAGGTGCGGATGGAGGAGAAGCCGGCCGCGAAGGCGATCTCCGCCATGGGCAGCGCGCTGGTCTCGATGAGCAGCCGCGCGGTCTGGGCGCGCTGGGCGCGGGCGAGCGCGAGGGGGCCGGCGCCCAGTTCGGCGAGGAGCTGGCGTTCGACCTGGCGGGTGCTGTAGCCGAGCCGGGCGGCGAGTCCGGGCACGCCCTCGCGGTCCACGACGCCGTCGGCGATCAGCCGCATGGCCCGGGCGACCAGGTCGGCGCGCTGGTTCCACTCCGGGGAGCCGGGGCTGGTGTCGGGGCGGCAGCGCTTGCAGGCCCGGAAACCCGCCTGCTGGCAGGCGGCCGCGCTCGGGTAGAACGTCATGTTCTCCGGCTTGGGCGGGACGACGGGGCAGCTGGGCCGGCAGTAGATCCGGGTGGTCAGGACGGCCGTGAAGAACCATCCGTCGAATCGCGCGTCCTTGGACTGCACGGCGCGTACGCAGTGTTCCCGGTCGAGGTGCGTCGCTGTCTGCATGCCTCAAGGATCGGTCACGGGCACGGGCTGCCGCTGGCGGAAATCCGACACCAGTGTTCCCCGGCGTGGGGCGGGGCGGTCGCCGTCCAGCACCTAGGGGGTGTCGTTGCCGGTGCCCTCGCCGTGCCGGAAGGCGGCGATCCACTCGGCGGTGTGGCGCAGTCCGCCGAAGGTGTAGAAGTGCACCTTGACCGTGCCGTGCCGCTCGGGGTCGTAGCGCCGGGCGAGGGTGTGCAGGAAGCGGTCGGGACCGGTCGTGCCCATGAGGTTGGTCAGTGAGAAACCGTACTTGCGGGCGACGGAGGCGCTCGTCGCGACGCCGAACCGGGTGGCGTAGCCGAGCAGCCGGCGCACCCCGGCCGGGCCGGGCACGCCGATGCGGACGGGGAGGTGGACGCCCCGGGCGCGGGTGGCCTCCAGCCAGGTGAGGACCGGTTCGACGTCGAAGCCGAACTGGGTGATGACGTCACCGTCGAAGCGCTGCGCCCCGATCACGGCGGCCTTGTCGGTGAGCGCCGACCAGAGCGTGCCGTCGGCTATCGCGGGGTGGCCTTCGGGGTAGCCGCTGATGCCGACGTGCCGGACGCCGTGGCGCTGGAGCAGGCCGGTGCGCAGGACGGCGAGGGAGTCGTCGTAGGGGCCCTCGGGGCGGGCGGGGTCGCCGCCGACGACGAAGACGTTCTCGGCGGTGCCGTCCTCGGCGAGGGCGGACAGGAACGCGTCGAGGGCGTCGCGGGAGGGCAGGCGGCGGGCGGAGACGTGCGGCACGGGGACGAAGCCGAGCCGCTTGACCGCGCGGGCGGCCGCGCGCCGCATGCCGAGGTCCTCACCGGCGAGGAAGGTGATGTTGATCCTCGTACCCGGCGGAATGCTGTCGCGGGCCTCCTCCAGCCGGGCCACGTCCTTGCCGGTCATCTCCAACGAGAAGTCGTCCAGCAGAGCGGCACCGACCGCCGGCATGACGCTGACACCGGGCTTCATCGCGCTCCTCGTACGGCTGTGATCGTGACCTCGGCCGATGATGTCACGGGGGCGTGGGAGGCCGGGGGTGGGGGCTGGGGGGGCGGGGGTTGTGGGTGGAGGTTGGGGGTGGAGGTTGGGAGCCTGGGGGGGGGTTGCCGGGGAGCCGGGGTCTGGAGGCCGGGTGCGGGGCGCAGGCCGCCGGGCAGCTGACGCGACCGCCCCACCGCGCCTCGACCCGCGGACCCGGACACCCTCCGGGGACTGGAGCACGGCGGCGAAGGGCACCTGCGGTGCTTCTCCAGGACGCGGGAGAAGTCGGTGACCAGGGCGGCGGCCAGGGCGTTCCAGGCAAGGACGTCCCCGCGTCGGCCCTGCACGATGGCTGGGGTGGCGGTGAGGTCGTCCAGGACCCGCTGCACACGGCACCGGCATCCAGGCCGCCCACGTCGGCATCGACGTGTCGATCGCCGAATCCCTCATCCCCGGGCAGCCGGTGGTCCAGCCCGAGGACATCTCCCCCGTCTACTGGGACCTGCACACCACCAAGCGCGACCAGGCCGAGCAGGTCTTCAGGGGTGATGCAACACTCGCCGACCATCCGGGGCGGGCAAACGGTCGGCAACAGCCTGCCGTCCCTCGAACGCGAACAGCACTACTCATTGCATGTCGGCAGAACAATCACGCGCGCCTTCGAACTGTTCGGTCACGACCGTCGTCATCGGACCTGCCGGGCGAACGCCTCGTACGCCGCCTCGTCGAAGAGGACGAACCGGACCTCCTCGACCGACGTCCGCGCCGCCCGCACCGTCTCCACCGCGATCCGGGCGGCGTCCTCCATCGGCCATCCGTAGATCCCCGCGGAGATCGCGGGAAAGGCGACCGTTCGGGCGCCGAGTTCGTCCGCCACCCGCAAGGACTCCCGGTAGCACGAAGCCAGCAGCTCCGAGCGGTCCTCGCCGGCGCTGTACACCGGGCCCACGGTGTGGATGACCCAGCGGGCGTCGAGGGCGCCCGCCGTGGTGGCGACCGCCCGGCCCGTGGGCAGGCCCTTGCCGTACCGGGAGGCGCGCAGGGCGCGACACTCCTCCAGGACGGCGGGGCCGCCGCGGCGGTGGATGGCGCCGTCCACCCCGCCGCCGCCGAGCAGCGAGGAGTTGGCGGCGTTGACGATCGCGTCGGCGCTCTGCCGGGTGATGTCGCCCTGGACGAGGGTGATGAGGGTCATGTCGTCCGTCTCAGTCTCCGCCATACGGCCTTGGCCGCGTTGTGCCCCGACATGCCGTGCACACCGGGTCCCGGCGGGGTGGCCGAGGAGCAGATGAAGACGGCCGGATGGGGCGTGTGGTAGGGGAACAGGGACAGTCTGGGGCGCAGGAGCAGCTGAAGTCCGGAGGCCGCGCCGCAGGCGATGTCCCCGCCGACGTAGTTGGCGTTGTGCGCGGCCAGCTCGGCGGGGCCGGAGGTGGCGCGGGCGAGCACGCGGTCGCGGAAACCGGGGGCGAAGCGCTCCAGTTGGCGTTCCAGGGCGTCGGTGAGGTCGCCGGACCAGCCGTTCGGCACATGGCCGTACGCCCAGAAGACTTCTTTGCCCTCGGGTGCGCGGGTGGGGTCGACGATGCTCGGCTGCACGGTGATCAGGAACGGCCGGTCGGGGGCGCGGCCCTCGCGGGAGGCGGCCCGCAGGGCGGTGCCGATGTCCGCCTTGCTCGGGCCGAGCTGGACGGTGGTGGCGACGCGGGCCTCGGGCGCGGTCCAGGGCACCGGTCCGTCCAGCGCGTAGTCGATCTTGAAGGCGCCGGCGCCGTAGCGGTAGCGCGCGTAGAGGTCGCCGAAGCCGGCGATGCGGGCGAGCGCGGTGGGCGAGGTGTCGAAGACGTACGCGCGCGCGGGCGGCAGGTCGTCCAGGCGCTTGACCTCGTAGTCGGTGTGCACCGCGCCGCCGAGGTCGGCCAGATACGCGGCGAGGGCGTCGGAGATCGCCTGGGAGCCGCCGTGCGGCACCGGCCAGCCGCGGGCGTGCGCGGCCAGCGCGAAGACGAGGCCGATCGCGCCGGTGGCCAGGCCGTCGAGCGGTGACATCACATGCGCGACGAGACCCGCGAAGAGGGCCTTGGCCCGCTCGTCCTTGAAGCGGCGCATCAGCCACGTGGACGGCGGGAGCCCGGCCAGGCCGAAACGGGCGAGGGTGACGGGGTCGCGCGGCAGCGCGGTCAGGGGCAGGGACATGAAGTCCCGTACGAGGGTGTCCCAATGAGGGAGGAACGGCTCGACCAGTCTGCGGTACGCGCCCGCGTCGCGCGGTCCGAAGGAGGCGGCCGTCTCGGCCACCGAGCGGGACAGCACGGCCGCGCTGCCGTCGGGGAAGGGGTGCGCCATCGGCAGCTCGGAGTTCAGCCAGCGAAGGCCGTAGCGCTCCAGGGGGAGGGCGCGGAACGCCGGGGAGTTCACGCCGAGGGGGTGGGCGGCCGAGCACGGGTCGTGCCGGAAGCCGGGGAGGGTCAGCTCCTCGGTACGGGCGCCGCCGCCCACGGTGGACTTCGCCTCGAACAGGGCGACGGAGAAGCCGCGGCGGGCCAGCTCCACGGCAGCGGTCAGTCCGTTCGGCCCCGCACCCACCACGACCGCATCGAGCATCGACGGCACGTCTCGGTCCCCTTCGTCAGCCGATGGCCACAGGGGACCAGGATAGGCCGGTGCACCGGCACGATCCCGGTCCGGGCCCCGGCGCTCAGGCCGCCGTGCGCAGCAGTTCCACCACGCGTCGGGCGGTCGCCGTGTCGCGGGCCGCCGTGAACGGCAGGGCGTTGCCCCCCGTCACCCGGAACGGTTCGCCGCCGCGGGTGAGGTGGGCGCCGCCCGCCTCCTCGACCAGGAGCAGGCCGGCCGCATGATCCCACGCCGCTTCCCAGGTGAACGCGATGCAGTCCAACTCGCCCCTGGCTATGGCGAGATACTCCAGGCCCGCCGAGCCGCACGGGCGCGGGGCGAGGCCGTCGGTCCACAGGACGCTCAGCGAGCGCTTCTCCTCGTCGGTGGTGTAGTCCGGGTGGGAGGTGGCGACGACGAGGTCACGGCCCGGCGCGGGCCGGCCCGCGACCAGCCGCTCGCCGTCGAGGAAGGCGCCCCGGCCGCGGACCGCGGTGGCCATCCGGCCGCGGGCGGCGGCGTAGGTCCAGGACGCCAGGGTCACGCCCCGGTGGGCGAGCGCCACCAGGGTGCAGAAGCCGTCGTCGCCGTGCACGAACTGGCGGGTGCCGTCGACCGGGTCGACGATCCAGACGGGGGCGTCGCCCTGGAGCGCGTCGTACGTCGCCGGGTCGGCGTGCACCGCCTCCTCCCCGACCACGACCGAGCCGGGCAGCAGGGCGCCGAGCGCCTCGGTGAGCCGCTTCTCGGCGAGCCGGTCGGCGTCCGTCACCAGGTCGTGCGGTCCGCTCTTCTGGTCCACGTCGGCCGCGGACAGCCGGCGGAAGCGGGGCAGGATCTCGGCCGCGGCGGCCTGGCGCACCGCCTCCTCCACGTCGGCCGAGCAGCGCGTGAGAAACTCGTCGATGGTTTCCGTCATCTGTTCGATCATGTGTCCATGAGAGCACACCCCACTGACAATCCCCTCCCGCCCGGTGCACACCAGGTGGAATCGGGATGAAGAGCGGGGGTCGCCCTCGCCGTCAGCGGCCCACCGCGTACCCCTGCATCCCGCGCGGGTTCGCCGCCGCGGACAGCACGCCCGTCTCCGGGTCCCGGGCGACCGCACACAGCCGGCCCTCGGACCAGGCGGCGCCGACGGTGACGTCGTGGCCGCGCCGTCGCAGCTCCTCGACCACGCCGGGGTCCGTGCGGGACTCCACGGTCACGCTGCCGGGGCGCCGGCCGCGCGGGTAGAACGAGCTGGGGAAGCTGTCGTTGTGCCAGTTCGGGGCGTCGACGGCGCCCTGGAGGTCGAGGCCGCCGCGGACACGGGCGCGCAGGGTCGCGGCCAGGAGGAAGTGCAGCTGCCACTGGTCCTGCTGGTCGCCGCCGGGGGTGCCGAACGCCAGCACCGGCACACCGTCGCGCAGCGCGAGGGACGGGGTGAGCGTGGTGCGCGGACGGCGGCCGGGGGTGAGGGAGTTCGGCAGGCCCTCCTCCAGCCAGGTCATCTGCAGGCGCGTGCCGAGCGGGAAGCCCAGCTCGGGCACGACGGGGTTGGACTGGAGCCAGCCGCCGCTGGGGGTAGCCGCGATCATGTTGCCCCAGCGGTCGACGACGTCCAGGTGGCAGGTGTCGCCGCGGGTGGTGCCGTCACCGGCGACGTGCGGCTCGCCGGGGAACTCGGCGACGGTCGGCTCGCCCGCGCCCATCGGGTCGAAGCCGTGGTCGCCGGTCTCCACGCGCGCGTACGCCTGCGCGGGCAGTCGCGGGGTGCGGCCGCCGGGGCTGCCGGGCCGCAGCTCCCAGGAGGCCTTGGCGCCGACCAGGTCGCGCCGGGCGGCGTTGTAGTCGTCCGACAGCAGCTCGGCGAGGGGCACCTCGGCGGCGTCGCCGTACCAGGCCTCGCGGTCGGCCATGGCCAGCTTGCAGTTCTCGATGAGCAGATGGACGTAGTCGGCGGAGCCGTAGGCGGGCAACTCCTGCGGCAGCAGGGCGAGTTGCTGGAGCAAGGCCGGGCCCTGGCTCCAGGGGCCCACCTTGCAGACGGTCCAGCCGTTCCAGTCGTACGTCACGGGGGTCTCGTACGTCGCCGACCAGCCGGCGAGGTCGGCCTCGGCGAGCGTGCCGGTGTGGCGGGCGCCGCTGGTGTCCATGGTGGGCAGCCGGGACCGGCGCAGCAGGGCCTCGGCGATGAAGCCGGAGCGCCACACCGCGCGCGCGGCGTCGATCCGCGCCTCCCGGTCGCCCGCGCCGGCGGTCTCGGCCAGCAGCCGCTTCCAGGTGGCGGCGAGGGCGGGGTTGCGGAAGCGCTCGCCGGGCCGGGGCGCCCGGCCGCCCGGCAGGTACACCTCGGCGGACGAGGTCCACTCCGTCTCGAACAGCGCCCGTACGGTCTCCACGGTCGCGCCGAGTTTCTCCACGGGCGCGTGCCCGTGCTCGGCGTATCCGATGGCGTACTCCAGGACGTCGTCGAGGCTCTTGGTGCCGTGGTCGCGCAGGAGCAGCAGCCAGGCGTCGAAGGCGCCGGGCACGGCGGCCGCGAGCGGTCCGGTGCCCGGTACGAGATCGAGGCCCAGCCCGCGGTAGTGGGCGACGGTGGCGCCGGCCGGGGCCACGCCCTGCCCGCACAGCACGCGTACGTCGCCGCCCGCCGGGGCGAGCAGGATCGGCACCTCGCCGGCCGGCCCGTTCAGGTGCGGCTCCACCACGTGCAGCACGAACGCTCCGGCCACGGCGGCGTCGAAGGCGTTGCCGCCGCGCTCCAGGACCGCCATCGCCGACTGGGAGGCCAGCCAGTGCGTCGAGGACACCATGCCGAACGTGCCTTGCAGAGTGGGCCGGGTGGTGAACACGGGGCGGCTCCTGGGCTCGGGTACGTCTCCCGGGTGATCGTACGAGCGTGTGCGCCTCCCGGGAACACGGCGTCCCGACCAGCCGTTGATCTCGTGCGGGAGACAGAAGTGCGGGAGTACGGAGGCCCGGACAGTGCACGGTGAGTACAAGGTGCCCGGCGGCAAGCTCGTCGTCGTGGACCTGGCGGCCGAGGACGGCGTGCTGCGGCACGTGCGCGTGGCGGGCGACTTCTTCCTGGAGCCGGACGAGGCGCTGGACGCGGTGAACCGCGCGCTGGAGGGCGCTCCGGCGGACACGGACGCGGCGGGGCTGGCCGCGCGGATCGACGCGGCGCTGCCCCCGGGGACGGTGATGTACGGCCTGACGTCGGAGGGCGTGGCCGTCGCGGTGCGCCGGGCGCTGGCCCGCGCCACGGACTGGACGGACTACGACTGGCAGCTGATCCACGAGAGCCCGCAGCCGCCCGCGCTGCACATGGCGCTGGACGAGGTGCTGACCGCCGAGGTCGCCGCGGGCCGCCGCCCGCCGACCCTGCGGGTGTGGGAGTGGGGCGCCCCGGCGGTGATCATCGGCAGTTTCCAGTCACTGCGCAACGAGGTGGACCCGGGGGGTGCCACGCGGCACGGCATCGAGGTGGTGCGGCGGATCTCCGGCGGCGGCGCGATGTTCGTCGAGCCGGGCAACACGATCACGTACTCCCTGTCGGTGCCCGACTCCCTCGTGCAGGGCCTGTCCTTCCAGGACAGCTATGCCTATCTGGACGACTGGGTGCTGGGCGCCCTCGGCGACATGGGGATCCGGGCCTGGTACCAGCCGCTGAACGACATCGCGACCGACCAGGGCAAGATCGCGGGCGCCGCGCAGAAGCGGATGGTCGGGCCGGACGGGGGCCCGGGGGCCGTGCTGCACCACGTGACGATGTCGTACGACATCGACGCCGACAAGATGCTGGAGGTGCTGCGCATCGGCCGGGAGAAGCTGTCCGACAAGGGCACGCGCAGCGCGAAGAAGCGGGTCGATCCGCTGCGTCGGCAGACGGGGCTGCCCCGTGAGGCGGTCATCGACCGGATGATCGCGTCGTTCCGCGCTCGGTACGGCCTGGCGCCGGGCAGGATCACGGACGAGGAGCTGGCGCGGGCCGAGGAGCTGGCGCGGAGCAAGTTCGCGTCGACGGAGTGGACGGCGCGGGTGCCTTAGCGGGCGGTCCGGGCGGACGCCCCGGTTCAGCAATGGGTCAAGGACTGCCCTTCCCCGGACCAAACGGTCGTATGGGTTCCGTGCACGTCGACTTCCGCGCGCCGACATAGCCGGATTTGTCTCATTGACTGCTAGCTAACGTGGTCGAGCCCAACGGCCACGCGAAACCATGGGGAAGAGGTGAAGGCGGTGGGGGCGCCGATACGTTCACGGCTGCACGATTTCCTGGAACCAGATCCGCCGGGACGCGACACTTCACGGCAAGCCACCGAGCCGCGCCGTTCGGCGCTGCTGGACCTGCTGGGCGCAGCCCCGGCGCCCCGACCCGCCACGGACGACCGTCCCGGCCCCAAACCGGGCGTACCCGCCTACCACACACCGGTGTTCGTACCGGCGCATCCGAGGTCCGTCGCCGGCACCGGCGCGGACGGCCGTCCCGCACGTTCGGTCTTCGTCGTCTTCGAACTCTTCGACCATCCCTCCCACGGCACCGTGGCCTTCGCCTTCACCACACTGGAGAAGCTGGTCGACGCGCTCGGCGAGGCACAGCCATGGGTGGCCACCTCGCTGGGCCCGCTGGCGGAGGGCGTGCGCGAGCAGGGCGTCACCGTCGTGCTGGACCCGCGCGCGGCACCCTCGGAACCCAACTGGCAGCTGGCGGACCTGGCCGCCTACGCGCAGGGAGTGGCCCGATGACAGCCGACTTCAAGGTCGTGTACGGCGATCTGTCCACGTTGGCGAAGACCTTCCATGACGAGGCCGACGCCTACCGCAAGCTGCACAACGACGTGGCGCCGCCCGTGGTCAGCGGCGGCGATCCGGGGCTCGACTCGGCGATCAAGGAGATCTCCCACCTCATCATCGGCCTGCACATCGCGCTCGCGGACCGGATGGACGACCACGGGGACAAGGCCGCGTACGCGCGTGACTCCTTCCATCGACATGATGTGGACGTCCACGGCGTGTTCGAAGATCTAGTGCCACCGGACGAGGACTGATGAGCGACAACTGGGTCGACGGTGACATCGGCGGGCTCCGCACGATGGCCGAGACGTACAAGAACGCCAAGGACAAGCTGGACGGCATCGTCAAGCCGCTCGGTCGCGCCGTGGAGCAGCTGGTGGACGACGCGAGCTGGAAGGGCGACGCGGCCCAGTCCTTCCGCGCCAAGTGGAGCGAGGACGCGGTGGCCGCCGGCGGCTTCGCCGAGCTGGTGCACGCGGCGGGCGACATCCTGGACACGCTTGCCAACGCGCTGTCCACGTGCGATTCGGCCCTCAAGAACGCGCAGCACACCGCGGTCGGCAAGGGGGTGGCGACGACCGACAAGGGCGTGCCACTGGACATCGCGACGGCGAACCCCCCGAGCGCGGACGCCCAGAAGACCACCGCCGCGAGGGACGAGTACGTCAAGGCGCGCGACGAGATCCTGCACACGGCGCAGCATGCGCGGCTGGTGGCGGCGAAGCAGTTGCAGGGGCTGTACGACAAGGCGACGGCGAAGGACAACTCGGTGTCCCAGGGGGACAAGGTCACCCTCTACGACGCGTTGCGCACGCTGTACGCGTACGACGCCGAGGACGCCCGGGCGGGGGGCATCGACGCGCGCAAGAACATCGACGCGGCCAAGGCCGACGCACAGGCCGCCAAGAAGCAGCTCCGCACCGAACGCAAGACATTCCAGCAGCAGGGCCGCACGATGCCCGACGACCTGCCCGCGAAGAGCGCCTACCGGGACGCGGTCACCAAGGTCGACTCGCTGGAGGAGGACATCGCCCGCGCCGACAACGGCAGTACCAACCTGCCGTACGACCGTGCCCTGAACGTCAAGCTGGCCGATGCCGCGGACGCGCTGCGCCTGGGCAAGGGGCTGGAGGCGATACCGGACGCCCTCAAGGAACTGCCGGTGCTGGACGTCGCCGCAGCCGGCGCCTGTGGTCTGATCGAGGCCAAGGGCGACCACGACAAGGGCTGGTCCTGGCAGCGTTCCGTCGCCACCGACGAGGGAGCCAACGTCGGTGGTCTGGTCGCGGGCGCGGTGGTGGCGGGCGCGCTCATGCCGGCCGAGGCACCGGCCCTCGCGGTGGCCGCGGCGGGTGTGGGGGCGGCCGTCGTCGCGACCGGCCTCATCGACCATTCCCTGCACGAGCACTGGAGCGAGGACATCCACGATCACGGCGTGATCGGCGGGATGGCCGTGGGCGCCGGCCACGTGGTGAAGGACACGGGGAAAGACATCGGAAGGCTGGGGAAGGACATCTGGCATGGCGTCACGAGCATCTTCTGACACGGGTGCCGCCCGAGGCCAGGTAGGGATCCCGTCACTGCCCCGGCTCGGCACCGCCTGGTACGAGCGTGGTACGCGCTACTGGCTGTGCCGTGCCCGGATCGCCCTCGGCCTGCTCGTCGCGTCGGCCATCGTGGTCTTCTTCTCACTGAGCCTGTACGACGGGTTCACCAGCGAGTGGTCGCCGGCCGCGCGCACGACCTCGTACTGGGTGCAGGCCGCCGGATCGTGCGTGGCCGTCGTCTGGGGCTGGCTGAAACAGCGCAGGGACCATCGCGCGGGCCTGCTCGCCCCGCCCAGTCCCGCGGAGAGCCTCGCGGCCATGAGGGCGCACAAGAGACGTGCTCCTGGGCTGTCCGTGACCGGGCGTGGCCTGGTACTGATCCTCGCTCCCGTCATGCCCATGGTGGCCGCGTGGTGCGTCGGCTGGTTCCTCGCCTACGCCACCGTCCGCGAGTACCCCAGCGAGGCCGGCGCCCGGCGCTGGTTCGAGGAGCATTCCACCGGTTCATGACGCCGACCGACATCCCGTCCCTGCCGGGCCTCGGCACGACCTGGTACGAACGCGGCCCGCGCTACTGGCTGCGCCGTACGTTCAGCGCCCTCTTCCTGCTCACCGTCCTGGCCTTCTTCTGCTACGTCGCGCTCCGGCTCTACCTGGGCGCTCCCCGCAGCGACATGCCGCCGGGCCTGCGCCGGGTGTGGGACGTGACGCAGGTGGCCGGCTCCTGCGTGACCCTCGTCCAGGGATGGGTCAAGCAGCGCCGGGACCTGCGTCGGCAGTTGCTGGACCCGCCCATGCCCGACACGTTCCGCGCGGCCAAGCAGGCCGAGTCCGGCCGTGCCCGGAACTGGAGCCGGGCCGGGCTCGTCCCCCTGCTGCTCGCGGCACCGATCCTGCCCGCGATCGCCGCGTGGTGCGTCGGATGGTTCGCTGCCACGCTCACCGTCCGCGTCCACCCCAGCGAGGTCGGCGCCCGCCGCTGGCTGGAGGAGCACGAGGGGGTGTTGTGACCGTGCGAGCACACAGCGAGTTTTCACTTCCGCCCCACAGGCTGTCGTGTGACACTGGCGTCCCCGTCCACCCTGCGGATCCCTTCCGCACCCCCTCCCCCACGAGAAGTGCGCCGTGCGTTCTCTTCCTCTGCCGCTCGCGCTCACCGCGCGGATCTCTCCGGTCGCCGTGCTCGCCTGCGCCGGCTGGGCGCTGACGTCCGGTCCGGCCGCGCCGGCCGCCGCCGACGGCTCCCCGGCGGGCCAGAAGGCGCCCGCGCAGTCCTCCGCCGCCCCCGGCCCGTCGTCCTCCACCGGGTCGAAGGCGTACGCCGCCGCGCCCACGCCCTGTACGAGCGTGCCCGCGGCCACGGTCACGGCCCTGGTGCCCGGGGCGAAGACGGAGGGCAAGGAGATCCCGTCGACGGACAACAAGGTGCGCCGCACCTGCTCCTGGAACGCCCTGAAGGGGTACAGCTACCGCTGGCTCGACGTGTCGTTCGAGATCGCCGGGTCGCAGCAGGAGGCGAAGCAGAACTACCAGCAGCAGGTGAGCGAGAAGAGCGGCGGCGGTGCCGTGCCGGGGCTCGGGGACAGCGCCTACTCGATCGTGAACCTCACCACCGAGGACAAGCAGCAGACCCGCGAGGGCGTGGTGATGGTCCAGGTCTCCAACGCCCTGGTGGTCGTCACGTACAACGGCAGCGACTTCGACACGAAGAAGGCCCCCGGTACGGACGAGATCAACCAGGGCGCCATCAAGGCGGCGCGCGCCGCCGTCGGTGCGCTCGGGGGCGGGCAGTCCGGGTAGCCGGTTGCCCGCCCCTCACCCTTTCGGGTCTTTCTTCCGGGTCTTCCTACATCTGCCTGCGGGCCGTCAGCAGCGTGAGTGCCAGGTAGAGGACCAGCGACGTGCCCAGTCCCACCGCCCAGCCGTAGTCCGCCAGGGCGGACAGGGCGGGGATGGGGCGGCCGTCGAGCAGGGGTTTGAAGCTGGCGCCGCCGATCGCGAGGACGCCGCCCGCGAGGAAGGCGACGACGGCCCGCCAGTTCCAGCCGGCCGCGTACCAGTAGCGGCCGCCCGCGCGGTACAGGTCGGCGAGGTCCAGTCGGGTGCGGCGCAGCAGCCAGTAGTCGGCGACGAGGATGCCCGCGACGGTGCCGAGCAGACCGCCGACCAGGCCGAGCCAGGTGAAGATGTAGCCCTGCGGGTCGGAGTACAGCTTCCAGGGCATGATCACCACCGCCAGGACCGCGGTGACGAGCGCGCCGGTGCGGAAACTCACCTTCCTGGGCGCCACGTTGGAGAAGTCGAAGGCCGGGGATACCAGGTTGGCCGCGATGTTCACCGAGAGCGTCGCCACCAGGACCGTGACCAGGGCGTAGAGCAGGCCCACCACGTTGTCGGTCTTCGCGGCCAACTGCACCGGATCCCAGACCGGTTGCCCGTAGACCGCCTGCGAGCCGGAGGTCACCAGCACCGACAGGAACGCGAACAGGGTCATCGTCGTCGGCAGGCCGAGCGCCTGGCCCCGGGTCTGGGCCTTCTGGCTCCTGCCGTAGCGGGTGAAGTCGGGGATGTTCAGCGACAGGGTGGACCAGAAGCCGATCATGCCCATCAGGGACGGCCAGAACAGCTTCCAGAAGTGGCCGCCCCAGCCGAGCTTCGACGGCTGGTCGAACAGCGGGCCGACGCCGCCGGCCTTGCCGGTCATCCACGCCAGCATCACCAGCGCGCCGACGATCACGAACGGCGCCGCCCAGTTCTCGAAGCGGCGGACCGTCTCCATGCCCCGGTAGATGATCGCGACCTGGAGCAGCCAGAACAGCGCGAACGACAGCCACATGGTCCAGGCGTAGCCGCCGACGTGCGCGGCGTTCGACCAGCTGTCGCCGATCAGCTTGCCGGCGAGGAAGTAGATGGCCTCGCCGCCGATCCAGGTCTGGATGCCGAACCAGCCGCACGCCACCAACGCCCGTACGACGGCGGGCAGGTTGGCGCCGCGCACCCCGAAGGAGGCGCGGGCGAAGACCGGGAAGGGGATGCCGTACTTGGGGCCCGCGTGCCCGGTGAGCAGCATCGGGACGAGGACGACCAGGTTGGCGAGGGCGATGGTGAACACCGCCTGTTTCCAGTCCATCCCGACGGCGATCAGTCCGGAGGCGAGCGTCCAGGAGGCGGTGTTGTGGGCCATGCCGACCCACAGCGCGGAGAAGTTGTACGTCGTCCAGGTGCGCCCGGCCGCGGGGACCGGGAGCAGGTCGTCGTTGGCGTACGGGCCGCTGGGCGGCGGGGTGCCGGGGGCGAGTTCGACGCGGCCGTCGGGGAGGGTGACCTGACGGGACGGGGGTATGGCTGCGGGGGCGGTGTCGGTCATGGGCGGTCCCGGAGGGGTGAGACGGGTCGGGGAGTGCCGTGCGGGCGGCGCGATGGGGGGTGCGCGGGCGGGCGCCCTGTGCCCCCTCCCCCCGGGCGGCGGGGAGGGGGAGACCAACGGGGAGGCGGTGGTCAGGAGTTGACGGCGGGGATCACCCGGGAGCCGTAGGCGTCGATGGTGGCCTCCCGGGCGTCGTGCATGTCGTACACCGCGAACTGGTCGACGCCCAGCGCGCGCAGCGCCTTCAGTTTCTCGACGTGCTTCTCAACAGGGCCGATGACGCAGAAGCGGTCCACGATCTCGTCGGGCACGAACGCGGTGTCGGGGTTGTCGGCGCGCCCGTGGTGGGAGTAGTCGTACCCCTGGCGGGCCTTGATGTAGTCGGTGAGTTCCTCGGGGACCCGGCCGGAGTGCTCGCCGTAGCGGGCGACGAGGTCGGCGACGTGGTTGCCGACCATGCCGCCGAACCAGCGGCACTGCTCGCGGGCGTGGGCGAGCGCCTCGGGCGAGTCGTCCTCGGTGACGTACGCCGGGGCGGCGACGCAGACCGTCACCTCGGACGGGTCGCGGCCGGCGGCGACGGCGGCGTCCTTCACGGCCTTGACCATGTACTCGGTGAGGTAGAGGTCGGACAGCTGGAGGATGAAGCCGTCGGCCTCCTCGCCGGTCATCTTCAGCGCCTTGGGGCCGTACGCGGCCATCCAGACGGGGAGTTCGGCGCCCTCCCTGATCCACGGGAAGCGGATCTTCGTGCCGCCGAGGTCGGCCTCCTCGCCCCGGCCGAGGGCCCGGATGACCTTCATCGCCTCGCTGATCCGGGCCAGCGTGTTGGGCTTGCGGCCCGCGACGCGCATCGCGGAGTCGCCGCGGCCGATGCCGCACACGGTGCGGTTGCCGAACATGTCGTTGAGGGTGGCGAAGGTGGAGGCGGTGACCTCCCAGGTGCGGGTGCCCGGGTTGGTGACCATCGGGCCGATCTTCAGCTTCTGTGTGTTGGCGAGGATCTGACTGTAGATCACGAAGGGTTCCTGCCACAGCACGGAGGAGTCGAAGGTCCAGCCGTACGTGAAGCCGTTGCGCTCGGCGCGTTTCATCAGGCTGACGACGCGGGAGGCCGGCGGGTCGGTCTGGAGGACGAGTCCGAAGTCCATGGGCGCCACTCCTCGTTCGGTTAGTTGAGGTACTGACAGGTGGAGCGCGGGGTGTAGACGCCGTGACCGGTGCGTCCGGTGTACTCCCGCTCGGTGATGACGGGTACGCCGCGCGAGAGCACGGTCTCGACGCGGCCGGTGATCCGTTTGCCCTCGTAGGCGGAGTAGTCGACGTTCATGTGGTGCGTCGCGGCCGAGACCGTCTGCTCGGCGTGCGGGTCGTAGACGACGACGTCGGCGTCGGCGCCCGGGGCGATGGTGCCCTTCTTCGGGTAGAGGCCGAACATGCGGGCCGGGGTGGCGCAGGCGATCTCGATCCAGCGGCGGCGCGAGATGCGGCCGTCGACGACGGCCTGGTGCAGCAGGTCCATGCGGTTCTCGACGCCCGGCAGTCCGTTGGGAATCCTGGAGAAGTCGCCGCGGCCCAGCTCCTTCTGACCGGCGAAGCAGAACGGGCAGTGGTCGGTGGAGACCACCTGGAGGTCGTTGGTGGCGAGGCCCCGCCACAGTGCGGCCTGGTGCTCCTTCGGCCGCAGCGGCGTGCTGCACACGTACTTCGCGCCCTCGAAGTCCGGCTCGGCGAGGTTGTCGGTGGACAGGAACAGGTACTGCGGGCAGGTCTCGCCGAAGACGGGGAGCCCCTCGTCGCGCGCCCGCGCCAGCTCGGCGACCGCCTCCTGCGCCGAGACGTGCACGACGTACAGGGGCGCGCCGGCGACCTGCGCGAGCCGGATGGCGCGGTGGGTGGCCTCGGCCTCCAGCAGGGCCTTGCGGACCTCGCCGTGATGGCGCGGGTCGGTCTCGCCGCGGGCGAGGGCCTGCTGGACGAGCACGTCGATGGCGATGCCGTTCTCGGCGTGCATCATGATCAGCCCGCCGTTCTCGGCGGAGCGCTGCATGGCGCGCAGGATCTGCCCGTCGTCGGAGTAGAAGACGCCCGGATACGCCATGAACTGCTTGAAGGAGGTCACGCCCTCCTCGACCAGCAGGTCCATCTCCTTCAGCGTCTCGTCGTGGACGTCGGAGACGATCATGTGGAAGGCGTAGTCGATCGCGCAGTTGCCCTCGGCCTTGGCGTGCCAGGCGTCGAGGCCCTCGCGCAGGGTGTGGCCGACGCTCTGCACCGCGAAGTCGACGATCGTCGTCGTACCGCCCCAGGCCGCGGCCCGGGTGCCGGTCTCGAAGGTGTCGGAGGCGAAGGTGCCGCCGAACGGCAGCTCCATGTGGGTGTGCGCGTCGACACCGCCCGGGATGACGTACTTCCCGGTGGCGTCGACGACCCGCTCGGCGGTGAACGCCTCGGCGGCGGCGGTGCCGGAGGCGGCGAGGGCGGCGATGCGGCCGTCCTCGATCAGGACGTCGGCGTGGAGTTCGTCGGAGGCGGTGATGACGAGTCCGCCGCGGATGACGGTACGGCTGCTCATGCTGCTCCCTCGGTCAACGAATGCGGTCGGGGTGCGGTCAGGGTGCGGTCAGCGGCTCGTACGCCCCCGGCGCCCGGTCCCGGTAGAACTGCCAGCGGTCGCGGACCTCGCGGAGTTTGGCCAGGTCCAGGTCGCGGACGACGAGTTCGGTCGCCTTGTCGCTGGCGACCTCGCCGACGAACTGGGCCTCGGGGTCCACGAAGTAGGTCGTGCCGTAGAAGTCGTTGTCGCCGAGGTCCTCCACGCCGACCCGGTTGATCGCGCCGACGAAGTACTCGTTGGCGACGGCCGCCGCCGGCTGCTCCAGCTGCCACAGGTAGCGGGACAGGCCGCGGGAGGTGGCCGAGGGGTTGAAGACGATCTCGGCACCGGCGAGGCCGAGCGCCCGCCAGCCCTCGGGGAAGTGACGGTCGTAGCAGATGTACACGCCGATCCTGCCGACGGCCGTGTCGAAGACGGGCCAGCCGCTGTTGCCCGGGCGGAAGTAGAACTTCTCCCAGAATCCCCGGACTTGCGGGATGTGGGTCTTGCGGTACTTGCCGAGGTAGGAACCGTCCGCGTCGATCACCGCGGCGGTGTTGTAGAGGACGCCCGGCTGCTCCTCCTCGTACATCGGCAGGACGAGGACGATGCCCAGCTCGCGCGCCAGGCGCTGGAAGCGCTGGACGGTCGGGCCCTCGGGGATCCGCTCGGCGTACTCGTAGAAGGCCTTGTCCTGCACCTGGCAGAAGTAGGGGCCGTAGAACAGCTCCTGGAAGCAGAGGACTTGGGCGCCCTGGGCGGCGGCGTCGCGGGCCGCCTGCTCGTGCACCTGGATCATGGATTCCTTGTCGCCGGTCCACGCGGTCTGGAACAGGGCGGCACGGATCACTCGGCTCATCGGGACCTCCGTCGGCTCGGTGTGCGGTGAGCCTAGAAAGCGCGGAGGGCGCCTTCGACGGGCAGCGTGTCACGTCTGCGGGCGCGCGGCGTGCCACCGTGTCACGTGTCGCCTGCCGCATGTTTCACCGCCGTTTTCCCAGGTCGTCGTGTGTTTCAGCGCTGTTGCGCATCGTGCGCGAGCAGCGCGATGTGGACGGAGGCCGCCTGTTCGAAGTCGTCCAGGTCGACGCCGAGGCGGGTCTGTATGGCCTCCAGGCGGCGGTAGAGCGCGGGCCGGGAGACATGGTGGAGCTGGGCGGTGCGGGACTTGTTGCGGCCGGTCGCGAGATAGGTCCGCAGGACGCCCAGCAGCTCCGGCTCGGCCGCGCACAGCAGCCCGTCCAGCTCCCGCTCGGCGAAGGACTGAACATGCGGGTCGTCGCGCAACAGCCGTACCAGCCCGCGCAGGTGGACGTCCCGGAGCCGCACCACGTCGGGCAGGTCGAGGGTGTGCGAGGAGTCGGCGACGGCGTCGGCGACATGCCGGGCCTCGCGCAGCCCGGCGGGCACCTCGTCCCATGCGGTACGGGCGTCGGCGGCGGCGACCACGGCCCCGGACCCGGCGCGCAGCCGGGCCGCGAAGTGGCCGGTGAGGGCCACCGCGTCCTGGTCCCGGACGAGGCTGAGCAGCACGGCGGCGGCCCCGTCGGCGAGTTCGGCGACGAGTCCGGACAGTCCCAGCAGCCGGAGCACACGGTCGAGTTCCTCGGGACCGGGGCCGAGGACCACGAGGGGCACGAAGGTGCGCCGGTTGACCGGGAGCCCGGCGGCGCGGGCCCGGGGCAGCAGGGCCCGGGCCGGTACGGCGCCGGAGACGAGGTCGGTGAGCAGCCCCTGCGCGGACTGCTCCTCCCAGCTCGCCGCGTTGGAGCCACCGAGCATGCGGTGCAGGACCAGCGCCTCGGCGGCCCGGTCGGCGAGCAGCCGCCCGGTGGCGGCGGGGCCCCGGTGGCCGCACAGCAGCAGCCGGCCCCAGCGCTCCCCGCGGCCGCCCAGTTCGGCGCTGATCCAGCCGTCGCCGTGGGCACCGCCGGCCTGCCGGGCGATGCGCTCCCAGTCGCGCAGTACGTCGTCCACGGCCGGCCGCTCCCCCGCCGTGGCGAGGACGCGGTGGGCGAGGTTGGTGACGACGACGGGGCAGCCGCTGTGCACGGCGACCTCGTCGAGCAGCCGCTGCAGGGGGGCGCCGGCGGTGATGAGGCCGGTGAGGGCGGTGCGGATGGACTCCGAGAGGCTGACGGCGGCGAACTTCCGCCGCACCAGGCGGGACTGGACCTCCTCCGTCAGCTCGGCGAAGGGGAAGGGGCGGTGCAGGACCACCATGGGCAGCCCGCAGCGGTCCGCGGCGCGCCGCATCGCCTCGGGGGGCGCGGGAAAGGCGCGGCCCAGGCCGAGGACGACGGCGGCCGCCTCGGCCCGGTGCAGCGACTGGACGTACTCGGCCTGCTTGGCCTCGTCTCCGGCGAGCAGGACGCCGGTGGTGAGGACCATCTCGCCACCGCTGAGCATGACCCCGACGTCGGCGGCCTCGGCGACATGCACCCAGCGCACCGGCCGGTCCAGCTGCCCGGCACCGGCCACCACCTCGGGTTCCCCGGCGAGCACCCGTTCCAGGGACAGCACCTGGCGCACGGAGAGCACGGGCTCCCAGCCGTGCGGGGTCTGCGAGGCGGTGGTCATGGCCGTGCACCTGTCTCTCTCGTCCGTGCGCCGTTTCCCCCGGGGGGCGCTAGTACGCGCTCCGCAGGGCCCGTTCCAGGATCGCCGCGCCCTCCTCGGCCTCCGCGACGGTCAGCGACAGCGGCGGGGCGATGCGCAGGGCGCTGGTGTTGTGGCCGCCGCCCTTGCCGATGAGCAGCCCGCCCTCGCGGGCCGTCTCCAGGACGGCGGAGGCCGACTGCGGGTCCGCCTCGTCCGTGCCCGGCCTGACCAGCTCGACGCCGATCATCAGTCCGCGCCCGCGCACCTCCCGGACCCCCGGCAGCTGGGCGGCGACCGTCCGCAGTCGCTCGATGAGCAGACCGCCGACCCGGCGGGCGTTGCCCTGGAGGTCGTGTTCGAGGAGGTAGGCGAGGTTGGCGAGCCCGGCCGCCATGGTGAGCTGGGTGCCGCCGAACGTCGAAATGCTGTTGGCGTCCAGGCAGTTCATGATCTCGGCGCGGGCGATCACGCCGCCGATGGACGTGCCGTTGCCGATGCCCTTGGCGAACGTGACGATGTCCGGCGGGCCGCTCTGCGCGTGCGCCTGCCAGCCCCAGAAGTGCTCGCCGGTGCGGCCCCAGCCGGTCTGCACCTCGTCGGCGATCCACAGGATGCCGTGCTCCTTGAGGACGTCACGGAAGGCGGCGTAGAGGCCGTCGGGCGGCGAGGTGAAGCCGCCGACGCCCTGGATGGGCTCGGCGATCAGCGCGGCGGGCGGGCGGGTGTGCCCGAGGATGTCCTTGAGGTCCGCGACGCAGGCGTCGATGAACGCGCGGTCGTCCAGCTCGGCGAACGGCCCCCGGGTGCGCACCCCGCCGTGTACGTAGAGGGTCTGGAGCGGGGACAGCGAGGTCGGGGACCAGCTGCGGTTGCCGGTGATGCCGACGGTGCTGAAGGAGCGGCCGTGGTAGCTGTTGCGCATCGCGAGGATCGTGTTGCTGCGCCGGTACGCGGTGGCGAGCAGCAGGGCGGTGTCGTTGGCCTCGGTGCCGGAGGTGGTGAAGAAGACCCGGGCGTCCGGGATGCCGCTCAGCTGGGCGACGCGCTCGGCGAGTTCGACCATCGGCCGGTTCAGGTACAGCGTGGACGAGTGGACGATCCGCCCGGCCTGCTCGCTGACGGCCTTGGTGACCTCGGGGAGCGCGTGGGCGGTCATCGTGGTCAGGATGCCGCCGAAGAAGTCCAGGTACTTGTTGCCGGCGGAGTCCCAGACGTGGCGCCCCTCGCCGTGGGTGATCTCGATCGGCTCGTCGTAGTAGAGGGCCAGCCAGTCGGGCAGGACCTGACGGTGGCGGGAGTAGAGGTCGGTCACGGCTGGATCAGTCCTTCGTAGGCGTCGGGGCGGCGGTCGCGGTAGAAGGCCCACTGCTGCCGCACTTCGTCGATCAGGCCGAAGTCGAGGTCGCGGACGAGCAGTTCCTCGGACGTGTCGCTCGCTGCCTCGCCCACGAACTGCCCACGTGGATCAACGAAGTAACTGGTCCCGTAGAAGTCGTTGTCCCCGTACTCCTCCCGGCCCACCCGGTTGATGGCGGCGACGAAGTACTCGTTGGCGACGGCCGCCGCCGGCTGCTCCAGCTGCCACAGGTAGGCGGACAGGCCGCGGTGGGTGGCGGAGGGGTTGTACACCAACTGGGCGCCGTTGAGCCCGAGTTGCCGCCAGCCCTCCGGGAAGTGCCGGTCGTAGCAGATGTACACGCCGACCTTGCCGACGGCGGTGTCGAAGACGGGCCACCCGAGATTGCCGGGTTTGAAGTAGTACTTCTCCCAGAAGCCCTTGACCTGCGGGATGTGGTGCTTGCGGTACTTGCCGAGGTAGGAGCCGTCGGCGTCGATCACAGCGGCGGTGTTGTAGTAGAAGCCGGACTGCTCGACCTCGAAGACGGGCACGACGGTCACCATGCCGGTCTCGCGCGCCAGCTCCCGCATCCGGCGCACGGTCGGCCCGTCGGGCACCGGCTCGGCCCAGCGGTAGTGCTCGGGCTCCTGGACCTGGCAGAAGTAGGGCGCGTTGAAGACTTCCTGGAACCCGATGACCTGGGCGCCCTGCCGGGCCGCCGTACGGGCGTGCGCCTCGTGTTTCGCCACCATGGACTCGGTGTCGCCGGTCCAGGTGGCCTGGACCAGTGCGGCGCGTACGACGTTGGCCATGAGCTGCTCCTTCGACGGGACGCCAGAGCCTCTACACCCGTGGAGCAGGCCGTAGAGGGACGAAAGTAAGCCTCCTGGAGGCCCTTGCCAAGACCATCGTCGTCAACAGGCGGGGTCGATCACGTTTCACACGCCGATGGGCGAGCGGACGATCCGCGCGACGGGGTGAAACGGGGCAGACCGGTACGAGGTCGTCCCGGCCCCTCTCACGCACCGTACCCGGCGACACGCAGGGCGTGCACGAGGTCCCAGTGCCGCTCCTCGGAGACGCCGCGGGCGGCGTCGAGCAGCAGCGGCACGAGACGCCGCGGCTCGGGGGCGACGGTCCGGGCGGCTGCCTCCGCCGTCCGCGCGCGGACACAGGCGTCCAGCAGGGCCCGCGCCTCGCGCTCCCGCCCGTCGTCCGCCAGCCGCAGCACGGCGGTCCCGACCTGCTCGGCCGGCCGGGCCACGCCCTGCCGCAGCAACTGCCGCCCGTCGCCGTCCCGCCCTGCGGCGGCGAGCGCGTCGGCGACGCCGACCAGCCGTTCCACGGGCAGCGAGGCGGCCTCCCACAGCAACGTCGCCCAGTCGGCCCCGAGCCCGGCCCGGTGCAGGGCATCGGCGAGCACGGGGTAGCGGGCCGGGGGCCACTGCGCGACCTCGGCCAGCAGCACATGCGCCTCGCCGCTGCGCCCCGCTGCCCGCAGCCGCGCCAGCCGCCCGACGGCTTCGGCGACCGCCGCGTCCGCCCCGGCGTCGACGTGCTCGACGCGCACCGTCTCCGCCTCGACGGGCTGCTCCGCCGCCCCGGCGAACCGGGCCCCGCGAGGCCGGTCGGACGCGGCCGCCCGCGGCACCCGGGCCGCCGGTACGGGCGCCTGCGGTACGGGGACGGGGGCGGCCACGTCCTCGGCCATCCCGGCGAACCGGGCACTGCCGCGCCGGCGTTTCCGGGCAGTGGCGACCGGCGCGGGAAGTGACCCCGAATCGGGGGGTGGCCCCGGGGCGGGCGGGGCGGAGGGCGGGGCATGCCGGGCGGGCGGTGGCGGGACGACGGGGTCCGGTTCCGGGGTCACGACGGCCGGGGAGGCGGGGGGAAACGGAGTGGCGGCCGCCGGCGCCTCCACCGAACCGGCACCACCACGCACCCGCGGGTCGGCCCGGCCACCAGCCCTCGCCGACTCCCCCTCCAGACCGGGCCCGTCGGCCGACGGGCCCGGTCCCGGAGCCGGCCGTTCCCGCACGGGCCCTGTCCAGTGGCCCGCCGCCTGTCGGTCCAACTCCGCCAGGCGGCCGCGGAGTTCCTCGCACCTCGCGGAGGCGCGGGCGTGGTCGTCGTGGGCCCAGGCGAGGTCGAGGCGGAGGGAGTCGAGGCCGGCACCCGAGGCGCCCGGGGCCCCCGCGGTGAGCAGACGGGTCAGCTCTGCCTGGCGTTCGGCCGCGTAGCGCTGTTCGCGGAGCATGACGTCGAGCCGGTCGGCCAGGGCCGCGCGTGCCCCGGGGCGGGCGTCGTACGAGGTGAGAGCCGCCCGGTACAGGCCCCTGGCGCGGGTCCGCTCGGCGTCCGCCGCGCGCGTGCCGTACACCGTCGCGAGGTCGTCCAGCAGCGCCTCGACGACGTCCCACGGCGGCACCTCGCGCCCCTGAAGGCAGGCCCGCATGCCCTCGGGGTCCCGCTGCCAGAAAACGCCGCTCCAGCCCTCCCCCTGGTCCAGGCGGGCCAGCAGGCCGTCCAGACAGCCCGCGAACTCCCGCACCGGACCGGGGAGTTGATCCACCGCCATCGCCCAGCTCCCGCCCCACCACCGGCACTACGGCCACCAGGCAACACCAGTCGTGTTACGGCTCTGCTACGCACGGTTTTCCGGCAGCGCGCGGACCCCTCACCCCGGACACCGGCTCACACGGCGACGAGTGCGCAGCGGGTGACCAGTTCGTCCATCGACAGTCCGAGGGCCGCGGCCAGCGCGGCCACGGTGAAGAACGCCGGTGTCGGCGCCCGGCCCGTCTCGATCTTGCGGAGCGTCTCGGCCGAGACGCCCGCAGCCGCGGCGATCTCGGTCATACTCCGGCCGCCGCGCGCCTCGCGCAGCAACCGCCCGAGCCGCTCGCCGCGTTCACGCTCTTCGGGGGTGAGGGGGGTGCGCACCATGCCGCCATTCTAATACCGGCCACCCGGTGCGCCCCATTTAAATACCGGTATACCAATCGGCGCGAGGGCGTCGAAGCCGGACGCGCCGATCGAGACGATGCACGCAGCCGGTGCGACCTCGCCGTTCCTCGGGCCACCGCCCGCGCGACGGGCTGCGGCGCCGTCCTGGACGGCTGGGCCGCCGATTCGGCGCTCAGCATCACGGTGGACCGGCCGCGTCCGGCGGACGTGCGGCTGACCGGCACCGCCGAGCGGGCCCTGGCGTCGCGGGGTCCCTCCCGCGCGCGAAGCCGAGCCGGGGGGAGTCGGCGACCGACGACAACGCCGCTGGGGTCCCCCCTCCGGGGGAGCGCGTGCCAGACCCCGCTCGGGTCGGCATGATCTAGACGACACCCCGGGTCTGCCGCGGCGCCGGCTACGGCATCCCTCAGGGCCTCTGCGGCCACGGCGTGGGCAGCGGGCCCCCGGGCGCTGGTGGCGCGGACGGCGCGGGAGCCACGCGCACGGCCGCGGCGCGCCCGCAGCCGCCCGGCGCCCGCTCCCCCGCAGGCGAACATGCCCGCCCCCACGGATCGTGTCATCGTGGGCATGAACAGCCAGCGAGGAACGGAACGCCATGACCAACGGCTACCCTCCCGACCCCTTCGGCGATTTCCTGGCCCGCTTCTTCGGCGGATCCGGCGCAGCCCCCGGTCCCCGCCACATCGACATCGGCCGGCTGCTCAGCCAGCCGGCCCGGGAGCTGGTCAGAGGAGCCGCCCAGTACGCCGCCGAGCACGGCAGCCGGGACCTGGACACCCAGCATCTGCTGCGCGCGGCGGTGTCGGCCGAGCCCACCCGGAGCCTGCTGAGCCGGGCCGGCGCGGACCCGGACTCGCTCGCCACGGAGATCGACGACCGGGCGGGCCCGGTCCAGCACCCGCCCGGCGAGGCACCGCCGCCCACCTCGCTGTCGCTCACCCCCGCCGTCAAGCGCGCCCTGCTGGACGCGCACGACCTGGCGCGGTCGAGCGGCGCCGGGTACATCGGCCCGGAGCACGTGCTCAGCGCGCTGGCCGCGAACCCGGACTCGGCCGCCGGGCACATCCTGAACGCGGCCCGGTTCTCGGCGGGCGGGCTGCCGCCCGAGGCGCCGGAGAGCACACAGCCCCGCCCGGAGCGGCAACGGCCCACCGGCACGCCCACGCTGGACAAGTACGGCCGTGATCTGACCGAACTGGCCCGGCAGGGCCGGATCGACCCGGTGATCGGCCGGGACACCGAGATCGAGCAGACCATCGAGGTGCTGTCGCGACGCGGCAAGAACAACCCGGTCCTGATCGGCGACGCCGGGGTCGGCAAGACGGCCGTCGTGGAGGGGCTCGCGCAGCGCATCGGCGACGGGGACGTACCGGACGGGCTGGCCGGGCGCAGGGTCGTCGCGCTGGACCTCACCGGGGTCGTCGCCGGCACCCGCTACCGGGGCGACTTCGAGGAGCGGCTCAACACCATCGTCGAGGAGATCCGCGCCCACTCCGACCGGCTGGTCGTGTTCATCGACGAGCTGCACACCGTCGTCGGCGCGGGCTCGGGCGGCGAGGGCGGCGCGATGGACGCCGGGAACATCCTGAAGCCGGCGCTCGCCCGCGGCGAACTGCACATCGTCGGCGCGACCACACTGGAGGAGTTCCGCCGGATCGAGAAGGACGCGGCGCTGGCCCGCCGGTTCCAGCCGATCCTGGTGCCGGAGCCGACGGTCCCGGACACCATCGAGATCCTGCGCGGGCTGCGCGACCGGTACGAGGCCCACCACCAGGTCCGCTACACCGACGAGGCGCTGGTCGCCGCCGTCCAGCTCTCGGACCGCTATCTCACCGACCGGCGGCTGCCGGACAAGGCGATCGACCTGATCGACCAGGCGGGCGCCCGGGTACGGCTCGGCGCCCGGACCAAGGGCACGGACGTGCGCGCGATGGAGCGCGAGGTGGATCAGCTGGTCCTGGACAAGGACCAGGCGGTCGCGGCCGAGGACTACGACGCGGCCAAGCAGCTGCGGGACCGGATCGGCGAGCTGAAGCAGCGGATCGAGCAGGTCAGCGGCGGCGACAAGGCCGACGAGGGGCTGGATCTGGAGGTGACGGCGGAGGCCGTCGCCGAGGTGGTGTCCCGGCAGACCGGGGTCCCGGTCGCCCGGCTCACCCAGGAGGAGAAGGAACGGCTGCTCGACCTGGAGCGGCATCTGCACCAGCGGGTCGTCGGCCAGGAGGAGGCCGTCGCCGTGGTCTCGGAGGCCGTGCTGCGCTCCCGCGCGGGCCTCGCGAGCCCGAACCGGCCGATCGGCAGCTTCCTGTTCCTCGGCCCGACCGGCGTCGGCAAGACCGAACTGGCCCGGGCCCTCGCCGAGGCGCTGTTCGGCAGCGAGGAACGGATGGTCCGCCTGGACATGAGCGAGTACCAGGAGCGGCACACCGTCTCCCGGCTGGTCGGCGCCCCGCCCGGGTACGTCGGCCACGAGGAGGCCGGGCAGCTCACCGAGGTGGTGCGCCGGCACCCGTACTCGCTGCTCCTGCTCGACGAGGTGGAGAAGGCGCACCCGGACGTCTTCAACATCCTGCTCCAGGTCCTGGACGACGGCCGGCTGACCGACTCCCAGGGCCGGACGGTGGACTTCACCAACACGGTCATCGTGATGACCAGCAACCTCGGCTCCGAGGCGATCACCCGGCGCGGCGCCGGGATCGGGTTCGGGCCGGGCGGTGCGGACGCGGACGAGGAGGCGCGGCGCGAGCAGATCCTGCGGCCGCTGCGCGAGCACTTCCGGCCGGAGTTCCTCAACCGCATCGACGAGATCGTGGTCTTCCGGCAGCTCACCGGCGCCCAACTGCGGCAGATCACCGAGCTGTTGCTGGACGGGACCCGTCGGCTGCTGGAGGGCCAGGGCGTCACGGTCCACTTCACGGACCCGGCGGTGGACTGGCTCGCCGAGCGCGGCTACCAGCCCGAGTACGGCGCCCGCCCGCTGCGCCGCACCATCCAGCGGGAGGTGGACAACCAGCTGTCCCGCCTCCTGCTGGACGGCACGATCTCCGAGGGCAGCCGGGTGACGGTGGACGTGACGGACGGCCACCTGGACTTCCGCTCCGCCCGCTCCCAGCCTCCGCCGCCGGAGCCGTAGCAGCGGCCTGTGGCGGCCGCGCTCACCGCGCCGGGTCCACCACCATCGCCGAGCCGCCGCCGCGGCGTACCTTCTCGGCGGCGGCCAGCCACTCGCCGCCGGGCAGGCGCTGGACGCCGGTGGCCGCGCCGATCTCGGGGTTGAGGGAGAAGGAGTGGCCGATGGCCTCCAGCTGCTTCTTCAGGTCGCTGTCGTAGAGGGCCGGTTCGAGTTCGGTCCGGGCCGCGTTGCGCTGGCTGGCGCGGGGGGCGGCGATGGCGTCGACCAGCGGGAGGTGCCGGTCGAGGAACTCGGTCAGGGTCTGGAGCACGGTCGTGACGATGGTGGCTCCGCCGGGCGAACCGAGCGCCACCACCGGCAGGTTGTGGCGGTCCAGGACGATCGTCGGCGCGATCGACGAGCGCGGCCGCTTGCCCGGACCGGGCAGGTTCGGGTCGTGCACGGCCGGGTCGGCCGGCGTGAAGGAGAAGTCCGTCAGCTCGTTGTTGAGCAGGAAGCCCCGGCCGGGCACGGTGATGGCGCTGCCGCCGGTCTGCTCGATGGTGAGCGTGTAGGAGACGACGTCGCCCCACTTGTCGGCCACCGTCAGATGCGTGGTGTTCTGGCCCTCGTACGTCGTCGGGGCCGCCGTGCCGCCCGTGCCGCAGGCCTTCGGATGGCGCGGGTCGCCGGGGGCGAGCGGGCTGGTCAGGACGGCGTCGTCCTTGATCAGGCAGGCGCGCGAGTCGGCGTACCGCTGCGACAGCAGTTGCCTGGTCGGCACGTCCTCGAACGCGGGGTCGCCGACCCAGCGCCCCCGGTCGGCGAAGGCGATGCGGCTCGCCTCGATGAAGTGGTGCAGGTACTGCGCCTCGCTCGCCTTCGAAAGGTCGGTGTTCTCCAGGATGTTGAGCGCCTCGCCGACCGTGGTGCCGCCGGAGGAGGAGGGTGCGATGGAGTAGACGTTCAGGCCGCGGTACGACGTCCTCGTGGGGGCCTGGAGCCTGGTCCGGTAGACGGCGAGGTCCTTCTCGGCCAGCTTCCCGGGGCGCGCCGTCCAGCCGGAGGCGGGGTCCACGGGCGGGTGCTCGACGGTGTTGACGATGTCGTCGCCGATGTCCCCGCGGTAGACCGTGCCGATGCCTTTTCGGCCCAACTCCTCGTAGGTGCGGGCGAGTTCGGGGTTCTTGAAGATGGAGCCGACGGCGGGGAGCCGGCCGCCGGGCAGGAACAGCTTCGCGGTGTCGGGGAAGTAGCGGAACCGGGTCTCGTTGGACGCGGTCTGCGAGCGGAAGGTGTCGTCCACGGTGAAGCCGTCGCGGGCGATCCGCTCGGCGGGCTTCAGTACCGTGCCGAGCCGTTCGGTGCCCCAGTCGTCCAGCGCCGTCTGCCAGGTGGCGGGCGTGCCCGGGGTGCCGACGCTCAGCCCGCTGCTGACGGCGTCGGCGAAGGAGAGCGGCTTGCCGTTCTCCACGAACAGGTCGGAGCCGGCGCTCAGCGGCGCCGTCTCCCGGCCGTCGATGGTGTGCACGCTGCGGGTCCTGGCGTCGTAGTAGACGAAGTAGCCGCCTCCGCCGATGCCGGAGGAGTAGGGCTCGGTGACGCCGAGCGCGGCCGCGGTGGCGACGGCCGCGTCGACCGCGTTGCCGCCGTGCCGCAGGACCTCGATACCGGCCGCGGTGGCGTCCGCGTCGACACTCGCGACGGCGCCGCCGTAACCGACGGCCACCGGGGCCTTGGTGGGGGTGCTGCTCGTCGCGGCGGGCGGCGCGGCCGCCCCCACCGACACCAGGGCGGCCGAGACCGCCACAACCGCAAGTTTCCGCGTGCCAGGACGACCCATCCGTGCCTCCCGTCGGGACAGTCCGCGCAGCGTAACGAGATTGCCGCAGTACCGACAGTACGCCTCGGCCACCGGCCGCACGAACGTCACGGATCGAACACCGGTACGTTGCCGTTGCCCGGGACCGCTAGCATGCGCGCCCATGAACGACGACGTGCGCAACATCGTCCTCGGCCTGGTGGCCACGGGCATCTCCGCCTCGCTGGGCTGGCTCGCCCGCACGTATCTGTGGCGCCGCAAACTCCGGCGCAAGCAGGCGTTCTTCGGGCTGCCGGAGAACGCGGAGTCGTTGCTCGTCGTCAACCGCGACCCGGCCGCCGCCGAACCGGCGGTGCACCGCTTCGACGTGTTCGCGCTGCTGGAACTGTCCGCGCTCATCAAGGAGTGCGGAGCCAACGCCCATGTGGTCACGCAGGACACGGTCCAGCAGGGCTTCGGCGAGCGCACCGAGTTCTGTGTCGGCGGGCCGGCCTCCAACCGGCGCACGGCCGCCCACATGTCGGCGATGCTGCCGGGTCTCGCGGTCAACACCGATCCGGAACCGGGGCCGGAGCGGGGCGCCTTCCGGATCGGCGGCGAGCACTACCCGATGGCGCGCGGCACCGCCGAGCACGTACTGCTCGCCCGGGTCACCACGAGCGGCCAGGCCCGGCCGGTGTTCCTCTTCTGCGGCCAGAGCGCGATCACCAACCAGGCCGCGACCCGCTATCTCGCCCGCCACCACGAGCGGCTGCACCGCAAGTACGGCACCGGTTCGTTCGTACTGCTGCTGAAGGTGCTCAACTCGCAGGCGTACGGCCCGGACGTGGTGGAACTGGTGGCGGACGTGACCCGCGCGGCGCGCACCCCCGCCCCCGCGACGGCCTCCGCCGACACGGCCGCTTAGCCCTTCAACAATCTTTACCCGCACGTAACTTACCGACGGGTTACTTACGGTAAAGGGGCACGGTTACCGTCGGGTCACTTTGCACTGACACGAGTGAAGGAGTGACCCATGGCATCCGCAGGACACGGCCGCACCGCCCTGCGCACCACAGCCGCCACGGCCGTATCGGCGGCGCTCGTCGCGGGAGGCGTCGTCGGGCTGGCCCCGGCCGCCCAGGCCGCCCCGGCCGCCGCCCCGTCCGTGCGCTTCGTGGACATCACCGGCGACGGCGGCACCGTGCTGAAGGCCAACGTCGTCGCCCCCGCGGACGCGAGCGCCACGCACCGCTACCCGCTCGTCGTGCTGCCCACGAGCTGGTCCCTGCCGCAGGTGGAGTACCTGGCGCAGGCCGAGAAGCTCGCCGACGCCGGCTACGTCGTCCTCAGCTACAACGTGCGCGGGTTCTGGCAGTCCGGCGGGCAGATAGAAGTGGCCGGTCCGCCGGACGTGGCGGACGCCTCCAAGGTCATCGACTGGGCCTTGGCCCACACCCCGGCCGACCCGCGGCACATCGGCATGGCGGGGGTGTCGTACGGCGCCGGGATCAGCCTGCTCGCCGCCGCGCACGACCGGCGGATCAGGGCGGTGGCGGCGCTGAGCGGCTGGGCGGACCTGGTCGACTCGATCTACTCGGGCCGCACCCAGCACGTGCAGGCGCTCGCCGTGCTGGACGGCCTGGGACGGCTCACCGGCCGCGAGAGCCCGGAACTGCGCGCGATGTTCCAGAACCTGTACTCCTCGAACCTCTCGAAGGAGCAGGAGATGATCGCATGGGCGAAGAAACGTTCTCCCGCGACCTACCTCGACCAGCTGAACCGCAACGGCGCCGCCGTGATGCTCGCCAACGCCTGGGGCGACACCATCTTCAACCCCAACGAGTACACCGCCTTCTACGAGAAGCTGAAGGTGCCCAAGCGGCTGGAGCTGCGCCCCGGCGACCACGCGACCGCCGAGCTGACCGGCCTGTTCGGGCTGCCCAACGACGTCTGGACGGACACCGAGCGCTGGCTCGGCCACTATCTCAAGGGCGCGGACACCGGCGTCGACCATGAGGAACCGGTCCGGCTGAAGTCCCGTAGCGCGGGGGAATACGAGGGCTACCCGGACTGGAAGTCGGTCGGCGCGACCCGCGAGAAGATCGCGCTCGCCGGCTCCACCACCATCCACGCAGGCGTCGACTCGGGCGCCGACGGCGGGATCGTCTTCCTCTCCAGCATCCTGGACCAGGTCGCCCAGCTGCCGCCGATGGCCTCGATCCCGCTGCTGCCGCGCCGCTGGGCGGCCGTGTGGCAGTCGCCGCGCCACGGCACCGCGCAACAGGTGCGGGGCACGGCGAGCCTGCACACGACGCTGACCCCGACGGCGGAGAGCGGCACCCTCGTCGCCTACCTGTACGACGTGGGGCCGCTCGGCGTCGGCAAGCTGGTCACGCACGCGCCGTACACCTGGCACGGGCGGACACCCGGCACGCCGTTCGACGTCGACCTGGACCTGTTCTCCACGGCCTACGACGTACCCTCCGGGCACCGCCTCGCGCTGGTGGTCGACACGGTCGACCCGCTGTACATCGAGCACAACCCGTCCGGCGCGCAGCTGACCTTCTCCTCGCCCTCGGACGACCCGTCGTACGTGTCCGTCCCCGTGCGCGAGCAGTGATCTCCGGCTGCCGCCGGACGAGCCTGGCCCGTGTGAACTGCCGCCCCTCCTAGGGTTTCGGGACCGTGGGGGGCTCCCCGCCCGGCAGCAGCGCCCCAGGACCCGGTGTGGCGAGAGCCACCGCCTCGGTCTTGGGGCTGCGCTGCTCACGGCGGGACACCCGGACGGCGCACCACGAGAGCAGCATGCACATCCCGATGTAGATCGGCGAGATCACCATCACCACAGGGATGAACGGCAAATCGTAGTCGAGGTTGGAGGCGATCAGTTTCCCGGCATGGAGGAACTCCTCGTAGGTGATGAGGTAGCCGAGCGAGGTGTCTTTCAGGGCGACCACCAACTGGCTGATGACGGCGGGCAGCATGGCGCGCACGGCCTGCGGGACGAGGACGTGCGTCATGACCTGCGTCTTGCGCATGCCGAGCGCGAACGCGGCCTCGTGCTGGCCGCGTTCGACGGCGTTCACGCCCGAGCGCAGGACCTCGGCGAGCACCGAGCCGTTGTAGAGGGTGAGTCCGGCGACGAGCGCGGTCAGCGGCTGCGCCTTGAGCGCCACGAAGATGAAGAAGATCATCACCAGGACGGGCATGGCGCGGAAGAACTCCACGAGGACCGCGGCCACGAGGCGCACCGGCCGGTGGTCCGACAGCCGTCCGACGGCGAGCACCGCGCCGAGCACCAGGGAGAGTGCGGCCGCGATGACGAAGGCCTTCAGGGTGTTGCCGAGGCCGCGCAGCAGCAGTTCCTGGATGCCCTTGTACACGAAGGGCATCCACTTGGTGTACGTGAACTGGCCGGTGTCGAACAGCAGATACAGGATCCAGGCGATCAGGCCGAGGAGCACGGCGGCGGCCAGCACGCCGTAGAGGCGGTGCCGCTGCCTGGTGCGCGGGCCCGGGATGTCGTAGAGGGCGGTGGTGCCGGTCATCGGGCGACTCCCCAGGTGCGCTCCAGCGCGTGGAAAAGCGCGCTGACGGCGAGCGTGATGATCAGGTAGCCGAGGGCGATCCAGACGAAGGTCCAGACGATGTTGTAGCCCAGTTCGTTGAGGGTCTTGTAGGTGCCGAGCAGTTCGGTGACGCTGAACGCGCCCGCGATGGCGGAGTTCTTCGCGAGGGCGATGAGGGTGGAGCCGACCGGCGAGATCACCGAGCGGAACGCCTGGGGCAGCACGACCAGGTTCAGGGTCTGCCCGAAGGTCATGCCGAGGCTGCGGGCCGCCTCGCCCTGTCCCCTGGGCACGGTGTTGATGCCGGAGCGCAGGGCCTCGCAGATGAACGCCGAGGTGTAGCAGCCGAGGGCGAGGACGGCGAACACCTGGAAGGGCAGCACGAGTCCGAACCGGGGCAGGCCGAGCACCACCGCGAAGAACAGCAGGGTGAGCGGGGTGTTGCGCAGCACGGTGACCCACACGGTGCCGAAGACGCGCAGGGAGGCGACGGGGGCGACCCGGAAGGACGCCATCAGGAAGCCCAGCGCCAGCGCCAGCAGCCCGGCGTAGACGGTGAGTTCGACGGTGCCGAGGAAACCCTTGCCGTAGAGGGAGAAGTTGTCGGTCAGTACGTTCATGCCGTCCTCGCACCGGGCGCCGGGTAGCGGTCGATCGGGGGCGGGTGGGGGGCGGGCACGCCGGACAGGCCGAGGGTGGCCTCGTACGCCTTCTTCCAGTCGCCGTTCTTCTGCCGGGCCTCCAGGGCGTCGTTCAGGGCGAAGCGCAGGGCGTCGTCGCCGCGCGGGACGCCGATGCCGTACGGCTCCTTCGAGAACGGCTTGCCGACGACCTTGAGTTCGTCGGGGGCCTTGGCCGTGTAGCCGATGAGGATGGCGTCGTCGGTGGTGACCGCGTCGACCTGATAGGTGAGCAGGTTGTCGACGCAGACCGAGTAGGTGTCGTAGCCGACCAGGACGGCCCTCGGGTAGTCGGCCTGGATGCGCTGGTACGGCGTGGAGCCGGCGGCCGAGCAGACGCGTCTGCCGTCGAGGTCGCCGGGGCCGTGGATGGCGTTCTCGTCCTTGCGCACCAGCAGGGACTGGCCGGCCATGAAGTAGGGCCCGGCGAAGCCGACGAGCTTCTTGCGGTTGGCGTTGATGGTGTACGTGCCGACGTAGTAGTCGATCTGGCCGTTCTGCAGGGCGGTCTCGCGGTTGGCGGAGGCGATGGTCTTGAAGTGCACCGACTGCGGCGCGAGGCCGAGGGAGGCGGACATCATCCTGGCGATCTCGATGTCGAAGCCGGAGTAGGTGCCGGTCGCCGGGTCCTTCTCGCCGAGGTAGGGCTGGTCCTCCTTGGCGCCGACGACGAAATAGCCGCGCCGCTTCGCCCGGTTCCAGGTGCCGGAGGCGGGCAGGCTGAAGCTCCGGTCGACCCGGTAGTGCGGGAGCCTGTCGGCCGCCGGGCCCTTGCTCGGCGGGCTGCCCTCCTTGCCGCAGGCGGCGGCCAGCAGCGCGAGCGCGCCGCACAGGACAGCGCCGAGGGCGGCGCCCGGGGCGCGGGGCACACGGGTGGTACGGATCATGGTCGCACTCCCCCGGTCAGTGCTTGAGGATCTTGGAGAGGAAGTCCTTGGCGCGCTCGCTGCGCGGGGCGGTGAAGAACTCCTCCGGGGTGCGGTCCTCGACGATGCGGCCGTCGGCCATGAAGACGACCCGGTTGGCGGAGGCGCGGGCGAAGCCCATCTCGTGGGTGACGACGACCATGGTCATGCCGTCACGGGCGAGCGTCCGCATGACCTCCAGCACCTCGTTGATCATCTCCGGGTCGAGGGCGGAGGTGGGCTCGTCGAAGAGCATCGCCTTGGGGTCCATGGCGAGGGCGCGGGCGATGGCCACGCGCTGCTGCTGGCCGCCGGAGAGCTGCGCCGGGTACTTGACGGCGTGCGCGAGCAGGCCGACCCGGTCGAGGAGTTCACGCGAGCGCCGGTCGGCGTCGTCCCTGGTGCGCCTGCGGACCTTGACCTGGGCGAGGGAGACGTTCTGGAGGACCGTCTTGTGGGCGAAGAGGTTGAAGGACTGGAAGACCATGCCGACCTCGGCGCGCATCCGGGCGAGCGCCTTTCCCTCCTGGGGCAGCGGCTCGCCGTCGAGGGTGATGGTGCCGGACTCGACGGTCTCCAGCCGGTTGATCGTCCTGCACAGCGTCGACTTCCCCGACCCGGACGGGCCGACGACCACGACCACCTCTCCCTTGCCGACGGTGAGGTCGATGTCCCGCAGGACATGCAGTTCCCCGTAGTACTTGTTGACGCCCAGCAGTTCGATCAACGGATCGACGGCCATCCGCAGCCCTACTCACTCTCAGCTGTGTCGTGGTTGCCGCAACCTATCCAGACGCCAGCGGAGTCGAGGGACGACACGCACTTTTCGGGCATTAGCCGTATTTGCCGCAGATGGGGTGATGGTACGAGAGGGGCGAGTGCCGACGGCGGGGACCGGCGACAGGAACCGGCTCAGCTCTCGGCGATCTCGGCGTACAGCTGGGACAGCTCGGGGACGCCGCTCGCCGCCCACTCCTGACCGGCGTCCGCGACCTCGATCTCCCGGCCGGAGGACAGGAGGACGACGGGCTCCCCGCCGGGGCGGATCCGCCAGCGGGCGCCGGGCACGGTGCGCACCACGACCGTGCCCAGATAGAGCCCCGCGTCATGGCCGAGCCCGGGCAGGGTCTCGGTGTCGTCGCGCCAGCGCGGGACGACCTGGTCCAGGGCCTCCAGGGAGGCCGGGGTGTCGTCGAGGCGGACACCCGCCCGATCCGCCTGTGCGCGCAGCAGCTCGCACTCGGACAGCAGCGCGGCGACCGACTCGGGGTCGGCCGGCAGCGCCGCCTCGCCGTTCTTCTTGTGCCGGTGGCCCAGGAACGGAAGGTTCATGGCCCCAGCCTGGCATCACACGTCGAGGTCGACCACCACCGGCGCGTGATCGGAGGCGCCCTTGCCCTTGCGCTCCTCACGGTCGACGTACGCGTCCTTGACCGCCTTGGCGAAGGGTTCGTTGCCGTACACCAGATCGATGCGCATGCCGCGGTTCTTCGGGAAGCAGAGCTGGCGGTAGTCCCAGTAGGTGTACGGGTGGTCGTACTTCAGCGGGCGGGGCACGACGTCGTCCAGGCCCGTCTCGCGCAGCGCGGCGAGGGCGGCGCGCTCGGCGGGAGTGACGTGGGTGAGGCCCTCGAAGGCGGCCGTGTCGTAGACGTCGTCGTCCGTCGGCGCCACGTTGTAGTCACCCAGGACGGCGAACGGGCGGCTGCCGCCCGCGTCACCGGCGACGGCCGCCTTCAGGGCCTCGAACCACCGGAGCTTGTACGCGTAGTGCGGGTGGTCCACCTCGCGGCCGTTGGGCACGTACACCGACCAGACGCGGACCGGGCCGCACGTCGCCGAGAGAGCGCGCGGCTCGCTCGCGCCGTCGTACCCGGGGTCGCCGGGCAGGCCCTTGACCACGTCCTCCATTCCGACGCGGGAGAGCACCGCCACGCCGTTCCACCGGCCGGTGGCGTGCACCGCCGCCTCGTAGCCCAGCTCGCGCAGCGGGTCGAACGGGAACTGCTCCTCGGCGACCTTGGCCTCCTGGAGGCAGAGCACGTCGGTGCCGCTGCTCTCCAGCCAGGCCAGCAGTCTCGGGAGGCGGGCGGTGATCGAGTTCACGTTCCAGGTTGCGATGCGCATGTCCCACAACCTACCCGCAGGCTCTGACAACGGGCCTCAGAGCTCCGCCGAGGCTCCCGGGGTCAGCCGCAGGTGGTCGGTGCCGCCCAGGGTGCCGATCTGGCGGTCGTAGATCGGCCGGGCGAGGTCGGTGAGCAGGGCGTCGTGGACGTCGTAGGCGCGCTGCGGGCGCACCTCGCGGACGAAGTCGATGACCTCGGAGATCTTGTTCCAGGGCGCCATCACGGGAAGCATCAGCGTCTGAACCGCCCGGTCGGGGACGGTGAGGGCGTCGCCGGGATGGAAGACCCTGCCGTCGTCGATCAGATAGCCCACGTTGGTGATGCGCGGGATGTCCGGGTGGATCACGGCGTGCAGTTCGCCGTGGACCTGCACGTCGAAGCCGGCCGCGGTGAACGTGTCGCCGTGGCCGACGGTGTGCACCCGGCCCGGGAAGGCCGCCGCGACCTGCTCCGCCACGGACCTCAGCGTCCAGATCTCGGCGGCCGGGTTCGCCTCCAGGGCGGCGCGCAGCCGGCCCTCGTCGAAGTGGTCCGGGTGCTCGTGCGTGACCAGGACGGCGTCCGCGCCGACGGCCGCGTCCGCCTCGCTGAAGCCGCCGGGGTCGATGACGAGCGTCCGCCCGTCCTTCTCCAGGCGGACGCAGGCATGGGACTTCTTCGTGAGCTTCATGCCCGCCATCCTGCCGCCTGCGGCGGCCCGGCGGTCACTCGACTCCTCACGCGTCGGGCGTGGTCTCCTCCGCGATGACCCCCTGGGCCACCCGGAAGGCGCGGTGCGCGGCCGGCACCCCGCAGTACACGGCCGTGTGCAGCAGCACCTCCTTGATCTCGTCCGGGGTGAGGCCGTTGCGCAGCGCCGCCCGGGTGTGGGACGCGAGATCCTCCAGGTGGCCGCCCGCGACCAGCGCGGTCAGCGTGATGCAGCTGCGGGTGCGGCGGTCCAGGCCCGGCCGGTCCCAGACCTCGCCCCAGGTGACGCGGGTGAGGAAG
This sequence comes from Streptomyces sp. NPDC055966, assembly GCF_042269865.1. Lineage (NCBI taxonomy): Bacteria > Bacillati > Actinomycetota > Actinomycetes > Kitasatosporales > Streptomycetaceae > Streptomyces > Streptomyces sp. NPDC055966. The sequence continues at coordinate 43,171 of NZ_JBHJYK010000027.1, read as the reverse complement.
TCCTGGAAGTCCCCGGAGAACGCGTCGGCCGCGGCCAGCGCCCGGTCCACGTGCGCGTCGCCGAGCACCTCGCGGCGGATCTTCAGCCCGGTCTCGTACCGGTCGGCCGGCGCGGGCAGCGCGGCCGGCACGGGGGCCGGCGCGATCTCGGCGACCGGCACGACCGGCGGCGGCGCGACCGGGACGGGCAGGGCGGCGAGGCTCGGCAGGGCCGTCTGACCGGTGTCGTACGGCTGCTGCCAGGCGGTGGAGAAGTGGTGGACCAGCAGGTCGGTGAGGGCGGCCGGCTGTTCGACGGGGACCAGGTGGGAGGCGCCGGGGACGACCGCGAGCCGGGCGTCCCGGATGCCGGCGACCAGGGTGCGGGCCTCGGCGGGCCCGGTGACACCGTCGTCGGAGCCGACCAGCACGAGGGTCGGCGCGCCGGCCCGGCCCAGCTCGGCACGGACGTCGAAGGCGGCCAGGGCCTCGCAGGCGGCGATGTAGCAACCGGGGTCGGTGGTGCGGACCATCTGCACCGCCCACTCGGTGATCGCGGGCTGGGCGGCGGCGAAGGAGCCGGTGAACCAGCGGTCCGGGGAGGTACGCGCGATCGGGTCGAGCCCGTTGGTCCGGACGATCACGCCGCGCTGGCGGAACTCGTCGGCGGTCCCGAACCGGGGCGAGGCAGCGACCAGCGCCAGCGAGGCGAGCCGCTCCGGGTGGCGCAGCGCGAGCTCCAGCCCGATCGCGCCGCCCAGTGCACAGCCCGCGTACCCGAACCGCTGCACGCCGGCCGCGTCCAGCGTGGCCAGCAGCCGGCCGGTCAGCTCGGCGACGGAACCCGCCGGGTGAGCGGGGGCGCCGCCGTGCCCGGGCAGGTCGAACCGGAAGACCCGCCACTGCTTGGTCAGTTCCGGCACCTGCCGGTCCCACATGTGCCATGTGGTACCCAGTGAGGGACCCAGGATCAGGACAGGAGCGTCTTCTGGCCCGTCAAAGCGGTATTGCAGGGTGTTCGGTGGTGTCTCGCTCACCCGCCCGAGCCTCTCATCTGTCACGACAGCCCCTATGAGCGGGGTCCTGACTGTGGCTGTCTGACCAGGTGGAAGACCTCTCGGGCCGCGTAGCGTTTGAGGCATCGGACGATTTCGCGACGGGTCTTGCCCTCCTTGATCCGGCGCTCGTAGTAGTCCCGGGTGCGCGGGTCGACCCGCAGGCGGGTGAACACGATGCGATGCAGCGCGGCATTGGCCTGCCGATCGCCGCCACGGTTGAGACGACGGAACTGCCGACGACCCTGCCGATCGGCGCCTCACTGACCTCGCCGACTCGCTCCGCGAGCGGACGCAACGCATAGGCCAGGAAAAGGACGAAGAGGAAGAGGACGAAGAGGAGTACGAGGAGGAGCCGGAGGAAGGCGAGGGGCGTTACGAGGAGGAAGAGGCAGAGGGGAAGGAGGAACCGGAGGAAGAAGAGCCGGAGGAGGAACCCGAAGAGGAAGAAGCTGAGGAAGAGGCCGAGGAGGAACCGCCACAGCGTCACCGTCGGCGGACGGGAACCGCGGCGAGGAAGCGCCCGGACGCCCCCGCTCCCCGTAAGGCGGCCGCCAAGAAGGCTGCTCCTGGAAAAGGAAGGCGGCCCCTGCGAAGAAGACCGCAGCGCACAGGCCCCCCGCCAGGAAGGCAGCGGCGAAGAAGGCTGCCAAGAAGTCTTCGGCGATGATGGCGACCGCGAAGAAGGCCCCGGCCAGGAAGACGGCCCCGGCGCGGAAGACCGCTGCCAAGAAGACGACCGCACGGCGGAGGTAGGTCATGGCCGGCAAAGTGCGTGACACCGACCACGAAGAGAGTTCGTGTCTGGACCTGCTGCACGAACAACTCGTCGACTACCTCGGTGCTCAGGTAGGACATCTCGCCGGCGTCGGCGGTCGGATGCTCCAGAGCGACTCCCCGCTGAAGGCATTCGTGGGTCAGAAGGCCAAGGGGCTCAAGGACAACGTGATGGGCAAGGTCAAGGGCATTTTCGGCGGAGGGGGCGGCGGCAAGGCCGGCAGCACCAAGGTCGTGAACATCATCGAAGTACTCGACGTGGGTGTCCCGATGCGCACGGCGTACAACTACTGGACCCAGTACGAGTAGTCCGGCGGCCTCACCAAGGGCGTACGCAGTGTGTCCAAGAACGACGAGGTCGCCAGCTCCTGGAAGATGAAGGTCGGTCCGTCGGCTCGGGGCTGGAAGGCACCAGTTGAGGAGCAGGTGCCGGACGAGCGCATCGTATGGAGCTCCGAGGGCGCGACAGGCACCACTCACGGCTGTGTCAGCTTCCACGAACTCACGCCCGACCTGACGCGCATCGTGCTCGTCGTCGAGCACTACCCCTCGGGCTTCTTCGAGAAGACAGGCAACCTGTGGCGCGCCCAAGGCTGGCGTTCGCGGCTGGACTTCAAGAACTTCCAGCGCTACGTCACGTTCGCCGACGAGGAAGTCGAGGGCTGGCGCGGAGAGATCCGCGACGGCGAGGTGGTCCGCAGCCATGAGGAGGCACTGGAAGAGGAGGAAGCAACAGGGGAGGACGAGGACCAGGAGGAGTACGACGAAGAAGACGACGGGAACGAGCGCTGATGCGGAGGGACAGCTCATCGGCCGGGTGAACCGCATTGAACCCAGGGGCGCAGGAGATCCGGACGGTGGCTCGCTCCCTCTCCCACACGCTGCAACGGGCGCGGGGCGGGACCACGACGGACGACACGACGCTCCTGCTGATCGAGTGCCGTGGCTCAGGCTGACCGGCCTCACGGCGGCAACCTGGTTGAAAGCCATCCGTCCTGATCACATGTGACATGCCACGTTTGACGTAATGGGCACTTTGGGTTGGTCGGCTGCGTCACTCTGGAGGGGCTGATCACGGTCGTGTCGGGAGCCCGTGTGTACAGATCACGTGAGAGGGTCGAGCGGATCGGCTGTGACCGCCGGACGGCCCCCGAGCGTGTCGGGGCGGCGCTGCATCCGCGGCACGAGGTCGGCAGGAACATGATGACCGAGACTTCGAGGACACCGGTACGAGAGCGCGGCCATGGCACAAGGTGAGCGGCGACCGGACAACAGCATGACGGACCGTTCGGAAGGGTTCGGTGAGCGGCTGCTGGGGGTGCTGCTGGACCGGGCACACGAGATGCCGCCGCAGCTGATCGCCCCGCTGGTCGTGGACGAGGTGGCCACGGTCGGTGGTCGCGACGTGTCGATCCTGCTGCAGGACTACGGCCAGCTGGTGCTGGTGCCGCTGCCGGGTCGGCGGCTGATGGTCGGCGAGCCCGAGCCGATCGGCGGCTCTCCCGCCGGCACCGCCTTCCTGCAGGCGACCACTGTCGAGGTACCGCAGCCCGACGGCGTCCGGATGTACCTACCGCTGCTGGACGGCAGCGGCCAGGTGGGAGTGATGGCCCTCACCCTGGACACCGTCGATGACGACGACCGTCGGCTGCTGCGCAGGCTCGCCAGTCTGGTCGCCTACATGCTGGTCACCAAGCACAGCTACACCGACCAGTTCTTCTTCGCCCGGCGCCGCGAACCGATGAGTGTGGCAGCGGAGATCCAGTGGTCCCTGCTGCCGCCGCTGGCGATGTCCGTCCCACAGGCAGCAGTGGCCGGAATCCTGGAGCCCGTCTACAGCGTCGCAGGCGACAGCTTCGACTACGCCCTCAACGAGGACATCCTGCACCTGGCCATCGTCGATGCGATGGGCCATGGCCTGGACGCCGCCACGATGGCGACCGTCGCCGTCGGGGCCTACCGGCACGCCAGACGTGCCGACATCGGCCTCTCCGAGATCTATGCGTTCATGGACCGGGCCATCGCGGCGCAGTTCGGGCCCGAGCACTTCGTCACCGCGCAGATGATGCGCCTGAACATCGCGACGGGCCACCTGCAGTGGGTCAACGCGGGCCACCCCGCACCGCTGTTGATCCGCAACCACCAGGTCGTGCGGCAACTGACAGGCCCGACCACCTTGCCGGTCGGCTTCGGCGGTGAAGAGCCCCAGATCTGCGAGCAGATGCTCCAACACGGCGACCGGGTGCTGTGCTTCACCGACGGCCTGATCGAGGAGCACGAAGCCGGTGAAGAGCAGTTCGGCGAGGAGCAACTCATCCACTGGGTCAACCGCATCGAACACACAGAGAAGGGAGTACGCGCGGTGGTGCGCGCACTCTCCCACGCTCTGAAGCAGCAACGGGGCGGCCGTACCAGCGACGACGCGACCCTCTTCCTGATCGAATGGCGCGGGGACGCCGCCGACCACCTCGCTCTCCTGGAGTGAGGCGGCTCTCAAACCACCATAAATGGCGGCTCGGTTCAGGAGACCGGCCGGGTGACGCTACACGGACTGGATTCGCGGCTCTTCCTGCGCCTTCCTGCACGGTCGTGCTCTCGTGCAGAGAGGCCAACGGCCGGTTCGGCAGCCTGCGTTCCAGGCGCAGGGCCGACCGGTTTCCTCATGGCATGCGTCCTACGCAGGAGCCCCCTTCCCCTGAGCCGTTGTGCAGGCTCGGCCGGATGTGCGGGGTGGCACTTCTCGGTTCGGTGCCACGACCGGAGCCGCCACAGCCGGGTATGGTCAGGGGGGCAAGGTCGCCGTGCGATCGTCGTGGCGCGTGAACAGCTGAATCACGTCGGACGGCGGGCGTCATGCCCGCCTTCGGATTCCCAGACCGCCTCCCGCATCGAGTCCGAGTCGGCCTCGTCCTCTGCCATGGCCCGGAAGCTTTCGGCCTCATGCATCAGGCCGCTCGCCGTGAGGTTCCGTGACGGGTCGGTGGCCGTGACCATGAGCCGGGCCGCGGTGGCCGGGTCTGTCTCCGGTGGAATCACCAGCAGGTCCCAGCGGCCGAAGGTGTAGGACAGCAGCAACAACTCGTGCGGGTCCTGCCCGGCGTTGGACCAGCCGACGCGCACCATGTGGCCGTGCGCGGGCACTTCTCCTGGAATGACCGGCCAGAACGTGCGGCTCACCGCTACCCGGGTGATCCGCCCCCACAGCGGGTCGAGACATTCGACGAGCGCCGGGAGCTGCTCCGTCAGGTTGCGCGAACGGGGCCACCAGGCACCGTCGATCAGGGCCGGAGGGGCGCCGGCCCGCGCCAGGGTGAGTCGAAGCGGTGACGAAGAAGGAGCCCGGCCTTCGACTGCGGGTGTGAACGGAATGGTCGCGGTCATGGCGCGGACCCAACCCCGGGCCGGTCACGGCCGGCCCGGTTGTCGTGAATCGCCGAGAACGACGTCAGCGTTGAAGCCGGTGTACGAGATGCTCTCGGTAATCACCAGGATACTCCTCGCCGAGGCCCGGCGGACTGATGGAGAGCGATGGGCTGAACGGAACACGAGGAACACCTCCCATGTAACACAGCCGAGGAGTGCCGGGCCAGGGCAGCCGAGGAGTGCTGGGCCAGGGCATGCGGGCCGTCGGGCGTGAGACCGGTCCGGCAACCGGCATACGTCATGCCCCGGCACCCGCAGCGCGCCCCCGCCGGTATCGACAGCCACTTCACGGAGTGCGGCGTCGCCTCCTCAACCGCCCCGGCGTGTGCGGAGTACCGTGGACAACACCGAGGGCATTTCGCACACCGGCTTCCACGACGGGTCGTTCTCGGCGAGAGATGAAACCCGGGCCGCCGCGAAGGCGGCCCGGGGACGGGTCCGCATCATGTCGGCGACCTTGCACCAACCCCTGCCACACCACGAGCCCGCCGCAGCCCCGGCCGCACGTCTCGCCCTGAAGGCCGACGGCACGTCGCGCGGCCTCCTGGACGGTGCCTGGTGGCCCCGCTCCCGAGACCTGCTGAGCGAGCTGCCCGCACTGACCGAAGTCCTGGACGCCTTGTGGGGCCGCATCACCCGCATCGCCGTCAACCCGAAGTCCTGGCCGGTCATCCCGCACGAGATTCCCGTGGGCGGTCATGTCGTCAAGGTCGGCTGGTTCACCCCGGAGATCGACCCGCACAAGCTGCTGCTGCTCTCCTACGGCACCGGTCGCTGGGATCTGCTGGTCATCCCGCCCGAGACCGGAGCGGAGTCGGCGGCCCGCCTGATGGCGGCCGCGTCCGACTGCGACGGTCCGCCGCTGACCGCAAGCGCTCTCATCGGCGCGGACGAGACCCGGCGCGCAGTCTCCGCTGCCGACCGACCACTCGAACCGGACGAGGCAGGGAAGTACGAGGGCAGCCCCTCCTCTGCGGCCGTTCCGGCACAGACCGGTCGCGTCAGTCGCCTGATCATCGGCATGTGAGACAGTCGCCATGAACACCTTCCTGACGACCGGCAGCCTCCTGGTCCTCATCGCAGCGGCGGCAATCGTGATCCACCGGCTCGACATCGAGCACGCGGAAAGGATCGCCTTGCACCGGTACAGTCGCGCCCTGCCCGGCGGCCCGCGCCACGGCACCGACGGGGCACGTCCCCCTGCAGGACCACCACTGTCCAAGTCGCCGGCCGTCGACGAACGACGTGACCACCGTGACGGGGGCCGGGGCCGCTTCCCACCGCGCCGCCGCCGCGACCGCACCACTCACCACGGGTGACGAGGCGATGTCCCCGGCCCCGCGCACCGACCGTCGGCGCGGCCCGTACCGACGGGTTTCGGACCTGCCTCACGAACCGGCGCAGGCACGTGCAGGGATCTTGACCGGCGGGTCCCCGCCCCACGTGGTCCTCGTACCGAGGAGCAGCACATGCAAGCCCTGATCGTTCCCATCGTCCTGATCTGCCTGCTGGCCGTCCTGGGCCTCGCCCTGTCCGTGAAGGTCGTCAAGCAGTACGAGAAGGGAGTGCTGTTCCGCTTCGGCCGACTCGTCGGAACGCGCTCCCCGGGGCTGCGGTTCATCATCCCGTTCGTCGACGCCCTGCACCGGGTGTCGCTGCGGGTCGTCACCATGCCGATCCAGTCCCAGGGCATCATCACCCGGGACAACGTGAGCGTGGACGTGTCGGCGGTCGCCTACTTCCGGGTCGTCGACGCCGTGAAGTCGGTCGTCGCCGTCGAGAACGTCAACGCGGCGATCAACCAGATCGCCCAGACGACCCTGCGGAAGGTCGTCGGCCGGCACACGCTCGACGAGACGCTGTCGGAGACGGACCGTATCAACCTGGACATCCGCCAGATCCTCGACGTCACCACCGTCGACTGGGGTGTGCAGGTCACGCTGGTCGAGCTCAAGGACATCCAGCTGCCCGACACCATGAAGCGCGCCATGGCCCGCCAGGCCGAGGCCGAGCGGGAGAAGCGAGCGAAGATCATCAACGCGGAGGGCGAGTCCCTGGCCGCAGCCGCGCTCGGCGACGCCTCGGACACCATGATGGCCCACCCCCTGGCGCTTCAACTGCGCAATCTCCAGAGCCTGGTGGAGATCGGCGTCGACCAGAACACCACCGTCGTCTTCCCGGCCCCCCTCATGAGCACGATCGGCGAGCTCGGCTCCTTCCTCGCCCGGGAAACCGCTGCCGCCGCACCCGCCGCGGCAGCGCCACCGGCCGGCACCGGCCGCACCGACAAGTCCCTCAGCCCGGCCGACAACGCGCCCGGCACCGCGGCGTGACCCGACTACGGCCCGAGCGATCCGTGCCGCCAGGGCGGACTCGTGGCCGACGTCTGTCGCGCGCGTCCTCCGGGCATCGGCTGATGATGGGAGTACAGCCGAACACGCGGAGCTGATCATGACGGGTTGGCGGGTCAGGGACTATACCCAGGACGATCTCGAAGCCCTGATCCGAGTCGACATGGAGAGCAGCACGACCGAGGAGCCGCCGCTCTTCCCGCTCTCGGACGCCGTGACGGCCCTCCAGGCCCGCCACCCGGCTGTGGTGGCCACGGCCGACGACGTGCTGATCGGCGCCGCGGTGAGCAGGGTGGAGGGCGAACGGGCATGGATCCTGCGCATCTGCATGGCGCCCACCTGGCGGCAGCGCGGGCTGGGCAGTGCCCTGATCACTGCCCTTGAGCAACGGCTTTTCGCCGCCGGCGTCCGGGCGGTGCACGCCGTCCTTCCCGAGGGCGAGACCGGTGCCACCGCCCTGCGCAACTGCGACTTCGGCGCCCGCCCCGGGCTGGTCTTCTTCGAAAAGCGCGGGCCGGTGACCCCGCAGTCGGCCGGCACGCTGTCCTCGCTCGGAGCGGAGCTGCCGGCAGGGGGACTGTGGCAGAAGGTCGCGGGCATGCAGCGGGAGAAGCAGCTCATCGAGCGGCGCCTGGTCCTGCCGCTGGCCCATCCCGAACTGGCCGCCCAGCACGGAGTGGAACTGCCACGGGCGGTGATGCTGTTCGGCCCGCCCGGGACCGGCAAGAGCACGTTCGCGCACGCGATCGCCAGCCGCCTGGGATGGCCCTTCCTCGAACTGTTCCCCGCCCGTCTGGCCGCCGAGTACGGCCTGGCGACCGGGCTGAACCGGCGCTTCGACGAGATCGCCCGGCTCGACCACGTCCTCGTCTTCATCGACGAGGTCGAGGAGATCGCCGGCGAACGCGGCGGCGCGGACGCGACCGCTGTCGGCGTCGTCAACGAACTGCTCAAGGCGATCGTCCGGTTCCGAAGCCAGGACGGACGGCTGCTCGTGTGTGCCACGAACAACGTGACCACGCTCGACTCCGCGTTCCTGCGGCACGGCCGCTTCGACTACGTGCTGCCGATCGGCCCTCCCGACCACACCGCCAGAACCGCACTGTGGGAGAGCTACCTGGCCCGAGCGGGCGCGCGGGCCGACAGCGCGGTACTCGCGTCCGCCAGCGAGGGGTTCACCCCCGCCGACATCGCCCACGCGGCGCGAACCGTCTCCCAGGCCCAGTTCGAGCGCACCTTCGACACCGGAACCCGGACCACCCCCACCACCGACGACTACCTGGACACGATCCGCGACACCAAGCCCACGGTCAGCTCCGCCATGGCTCAGGAATTCGCCCAGCAAACGGAAAAGTACGCCCGCATCTAGCGTCCAGGCCGATGGGGAGTCGATCTGCGACGGACGTGTCAGGCCGGCGCAGGAGGCATGCCGCCGGCCGTATCGATGAGGATCTGTTTGGCCTCGGTGACGTTGTCGGCCCGTACGGCCCTGGCCATCGCGGCGCGTGCCGCGTCGGGCGACGTGTCCGGAGGGACCAGCATCAGGGAGAAATGGTCCCGGTCGCCCCGGGTGATGAGGACGGTGTCGTCACCCACCGGGAAGGAATCGATGTGGACGACTCGGCCGTCGATCATCACCCGGGTCGGCAGTTCGTCCCAGGCGCTGCCGTCCAGACCGACCCGGTTGACAGGTCCGAGGTGCTCGGTCAACGCGGAGATCAGCGAGGGGAGTTCGGCGCCGATGTCCCGGGACCGCGGCCACCATGCGCCGTCCAGGATTCCCTCGCGTGCGTGTGTCGTCTCCAGCCGCAGCAGGGCCGTCCCGGGTTTCACCGACCGGTGAACGGCATCCGGCAGGAGCCTGGGAAGGTCGGGGGTGTCGGAGTCGGCCATGGTGTCCGCCCGTCCGCAGAGAACAGTGCGACCGCAGGGCGTGCGACCGCGATACGGCCCTGCTACCTCACGGTACTCCGCACCACACGCCCGCGAGCGCTTCGCCCCAGGGCACCGTGACGGAAACAGGTAACGGCTCCGGCGTATACCCGCCGGAGCCGCCCTTCCGGGTCATTGCACGTGAGCGTGCGCCGACCCGCTTTCCACGTTACGCCAAAGGGACTAACCCGGCATGAACACTACTTGCGAAGGTTCACCTCGGTCCGAGAAGCCGACGCGGCGGCTCAGCCACGCCCTTCCTCTTCTGTCTCCATCTGCCGGATCCCCTGGTGCGTCAGCGTGATCATCGCGGGCGTGTTGCCCCTCCCCCAGTCCACGACGACCCAACCTTCACCTGCCAGGTACATACAGGCAGCGGCCATGTCCTGCTCAGGGATACCAAGGTCGGTGCGGAGCTGCGCCCCATCGACGCCCAGGAGCCGATTGCCTTCGGCGGCTTGGTACAGAGCCTGCATGATCCTCTCGCGGTACGTCTTCCGGTCTCGCAATATCGCCATGACGCGCCTTCCTCTACTGCCCACGGTCGGGCCGAAGTCGATGTCATCCGCAGTCGCCGTCGCGGTGGGGCTCGTCGGAACGGTGGCGTCCACCGCCGACCGACGGTGCCTGCGGGGCCGACGCCCGATCCCCGGCAGAACATCGCTGTAGTGGAAGGCAGCGATCCGTTCGTCGTGCTGAGCATTGAGCTGGTGGATCAGAACGACTCCGACGGCGATCAGAAGGAGCAGCACGGCCACCGCGATGACAGTCATGGCTCTCTCACCTCCGCCGACCGGCGGGCGAAGGCCCTGTCGAGCCGACGGGCCGGGGCAGGAACGACGGTCGACCCGCTCCCCCGTCGGTCTCCCACGCCTCTTCCCTGATCCGGGCATCGATCCTGTCTGCTGCTTCCCCCCGGGCCGAGGCAGGGATGCCGTCGCCCGCCATCAGCTGCGCGGCGGCATCCGCACCGGTCTCCGGCGGAATCACCAGGACGTCCCGGCGGCCATCGGCGGAGAAGAAGGTCAGTCTGTGCGGATCCTGCTCCTCGGTGGACCAGCCCACGTGCACCGTACGCCCGGCGACGGACACCCGACACGGGATGACGGGCCAGTGGGCAGGGTTCACCGCGATACGCGTGATGCGACCCCAGAGATCGCCCAGGGCAGCTGTCAAGGGTGGCAGCTCACGGGTGAGGGCACGGGAGCGAGGCCACCACGTGCCGTCCAGCCCGCCCGGCGCGGGCGTCAGCGACAGCCGAGCCGACTGCGGCGGCGCGCGCCTGCTAGATGTCGTACGGTCAATGGTCACGGGCATGGCGCGGACCTGTCCCCGGGCTCGTGGGTGCGGCCCGGCGTTGTCGATCACCGGAAACGGCACCCGCGGCGGAGCCGGTACGCGAAGAACTCCCGGTCCCTTCACACTACTCCGCTCACCGGCCCGAAAGCTGAGGGCGACCAGGTATTTTCCTGCCTTCGGAGCCTGGTCGCCGGTGCCCGGTACCGGGCCGGTCAGAGCCAGTCCTTTCGCCTGAACGTCACATACAGCAGTGCGGACAGGACCACGATGACGGCGGCGGAGGTGATGAATCCGGACTGGCGGCCGAAACCGGGATAGGGAAGGTTCTGGCCGTAGTAGCCGGTGATCGCGGTGGGTACGGCGATGATCGCGGCCCAGCTCGTCACCTTCTTCATGATCAGGTTCATGCGATTGGCCTGGACCGAGAGGTTCGTCTCCATGACCGAGGCCACCAGGTCCCGCAGTGATTCCGTCCATTCGGTGGCACGCAGCACGTGGTCGTAGACGTCCTGGTAGTACGGAACGAGGGGGTCGGTGATCACGTGCAGGCCGGGACGCATGAGTCCGTTGACCACCTCACGCATCGGGAGCACGACGCGGCGCAACCGGACGAGCGATTTGCGCAGTGCGAAAACCCGGCGCTGCACAGCTTCGATCTCGCGGCGCCCGGCCGCGAAGAGCAGACCCTCCAGTGCCTCGATACTGTCGTCCAGTTGCTGGACAGCAGCGAAGTGCCCGTCCACGAGATGGTCGAGTAGGCCGTGCAACAGGAATCCGACACCGTGGCCGGCCAGGTCCGGGCTCTCGTCCCAGCGGGCGACGACGTCCTCGATGTCGAGGCCGTCGTCCTTGCGGACGGTGATCAATGCCTGACTGGTGAGGAATACGGCGATCTCGCTGTATGACAGTTCCGCACCGTCCGGGCTGACGGTCACGGCATAGGCGCTGAGGAACTCGTGGGTGCGATAGCGGTCGAGTTTCGGCCGCTGCCCACGCTGTGCGGCATCCTCCAGAGCCAGTTCGTGGATGCCGAACTCCTGGCCGAGCATGGTGAATTCGGCAGGCCCGGGCCGGTACAGGTCCAGCCACAGGACCGACGCCGGATCGGCGAGATGCGCGGCGACGTCACTGGCGGGAAAGTCCTCCAGGACGAGAGTGCCGTCGTGATACAGCCGGGTGTGCGTCACCATGGCCCGAGGCTAGTGTCTTACACCCTGATCGTGCCGCTTCGCCCCAATTGCCAGCGCGGCAGCTTCATCGACAGCGGCCACCCTCAGGGGGAAGACCTTACGCCGAGCGCCGTCCGCAGACTCAGACCGACGAGCACCGGGCTGCCGGGCCGAAGGCGGGGATGCGGATACCCGGCTGCCGACTCGCATCCGGCATACGCCGCCCTCTCGGTCGGGGCCCGACAGCCGGGAAGGACACATCGGCAACACGACCGCGCATACCCCGCCCCGTCGCCCGCCTCTGCGCGGGGGCGGCAGCGGTTTCGCCCGCCTGTCCAAGAAGATCACCGAGGCCGGCCTCATGAACCGGCGCCCCGGCGACTACACCGTCCGGTCCATCGCCTACACCGGCGGCTGGAGAGCGTTCGCCGTCATCGGCGCCGGCTGGTGGACCCTGGCGGTCGCCGCGTTCCTCGCCGTGATGTTCGGGCAAGTGGCTCTGCTCGCCCACGACGTCGCGCACCGCCAGGTCTTCCGCCGGCGCCGGCCCAGCGAGACGGCCGACCGCATCGCCGGGCCGCGATCGGGATGGGCTACGGATGGTGGCAGGACAAACACACCCGCCACCACGCCGACCCCAACCATGAGGACCTCGACCCCGACATCGCCCCGGACCTGCTGGTGTGGTCCCAGGACCAGGCCCGCGCCGCGACCGGACTGCCGAGGATCATCGGCCGTCGGCAGGCGTTCCTCTTCTTTCCCCTGCTCCTGCCCGAAGGGGTCAACCTTCATGTATCCAGCGCGCGAGCACTGGGCAACCGCACCCTGAAGAACCGCGCCCTGGACGGCACGCTGCTCTACGGGCACACCGCCGCCTACCTGACCACAGTGTTCCTCGTCCTCCCACCCGGCATGGCGATCGCGTTCCTGGCCGTCCACCAGTGCCTGTTCGGCCTGTACCTCGGTTGTCTGTTCGCCCCCAACCACAAGGGCATGCCGATCCTGACCGGCAAGGACCGCCCCGACTTCCTGCGCCGCCAGGTCCTCACCGCACGCAACGTACGCGGCAGCTGGTTCACCGACCTCGCCCTGGGCGGCCTGAACCACCAGATCGAACACCACCTGTTCCCCAGCATGCCCAGCCCGCACCTGCGCAGGGCCCGGCCCATCGTCCGCCGCTACTGCCAGGACTTGGGAGTCGACTGTCTGGAAACCGGACTGATCGCCTCCTACCGGCAAGCACTCGCCAGTCTCCACCGAGCAGGAGCGCCACTGCGGCGAGCCCGTATCAGCAGCGCCCGAGCATGACGCACCGGCGCCGGCGGTAGATAATCTCGCCGCCCTGTCTGAACCAGGAGGCAATTCCGTCGAACCGCTTGCATGAATCGGCAGCTGTAACGCATCCAGATGCCCTTGCCGTACTCCAGCACCTTGTCCCGGTGCCCGGCTGAAGTGATCCGGTGAGACCCAGCTGCTGGAACAGCCCCGTCGGCTTCCCGGCGCGGCTGCGTCGTCTTACGGCTCCCCTCCCAGATGGGCGCAATCGCAAATCCAGCGTCCCGCGAGCATCGCGGGAGCACGCACTGTGTGCGGAGCCGAACGCGGTCATGCGCGCAAGCACAGTCGAGATCACGGCGAAGCCCCGCCGGAGCGCTCCGGCGGGGCTTCGTCTCATGGCTCCGAGCAGAAGCCCCGTCGCGGGATGGTTCCCGGAAGGGCTTCACTGCTTCGCCCTCTCTCACACCGCTGTCACGAACTGAGCGGACACCCGCGAACCATAGGGACCTGACCTGCAATCTTGTGCTCGCCAGTCGGTGGCCTGCTGCTTCGAGGGCCTGGCGGGCCTCGCCGGTGGAGTAGGCGGTATCACCGAATGCGTCCACCGGCCCGTCTTCTGCGGCGAGCAGGTCCACGCCGACGGTGGCCTCGTGGTGCTCGGGCCCGACGCCGGGAGTGAGGGCCACAGCGGTGTATAACGCGGTCTCCGGCTCGATGGCCAGGTGGGCTTTGTATCCGTCCTGCTGGTGGGTGCGGGTCTTGTGGATGTGCCGGGATTCGGCATCGGCGGTGGAGACTGTCCGGTCGTAGGCGGTGCCGCAGGTGATGCGCCAGCGTCCGTCACGGCCGTCGGAGTCCTCGGCCGGTTCCACGTCCTGTCCGGCGACCAGGGCCAGCAGGCCCACCGCGTTCGCGGCTTTCTCACCGAGCTGCTGGTCCGGCAGATGCCCCAGCAGCCTGAGCGCGTCACCGACCAGGGCGTCGACGAGATCAGCACGGGCCTGTTCGTCGTTCCAGGCGATGCGGGGTTTGCCGGGGTCGCTGTAGTCATGTGCGGTGCACTGCACGGCTGCCACCTGGTCGGCGCCGGGGACCTCGCGGATGACCGCGCGGACGGCGGCGACGAGCTGTGTGACGGTGTCCTGAGTGGCGACCGCGTCGTCCAAAACGGTGGAGTCCAGCGCTCGCCGGTGCTTGCCCTTGAGCACACCGGTGGCCTTCACGACCTCCCGCACCGCCTCGAACACCCGGTTCGGCCGGGCAGAACGGGAAAGGCGGCGGCGGAAGTAGGCCAGCAGCGACGGGTCGAACGCCATGTCGTGCAGACCGAGCCCGCACGCGGCCTTCCACCGCAGGTCACACCGCAGTTCCTGGACCGTCTCGAAGTCCGACAGCCCGTGCAGGGCCTGCAGCGTGACCGCCGCGGCCAGGACCTGCGGCGGCATGCTCGGCCGCCCGTTCGCCGAGGGGTACATGTCCACGAACATCTCCGCCGGGAACAGCGCACCACGATGCTCGGCCAGAAACGCGAACACACTCCCGACCGGGATCAACTCCCGACAGGTCTCCCACACATCCGGCCCGACCGTCTCCCCGGCCCATTCCCCCATCACCACGAAACGAGTCTGGCCCCGCCGCTCACGCGGCGGCGCCAGAACCCCAAGATCTTCACGAGCCTTCTAGGCGGGCATTTCTTGTCGCTCGGCATCGCGGATGGCGCGAGCGGCGTTGATGAGACCGATGTGGCTGAAGGCTTGGGGGAAGTTGCCGAGGGCCTCTGCTGTGGTGGAGTCGGTCTCCTCGGCCAGCAGGCCGAGGTCGTTGGCGTGTGCGAGGGCGGTTTGGAAGGCGTGTCGTGCACGGGCGGTGTGGCCGGTGAGGGCGAGGGCTTGGGCAAGCCAGAAGGTACACAGCAGGAAGGTGCCTTCTTCCTCCTGTAGTTCGTCCGTGAGGTAGCGGCGGACCAGGCCGTTGTGGTCGGTCAGTTGGGTGGCGATGGCCAGCACGGTGGACTGGATGCGGGGGTCGTGTGGTGGCAGGAAGCCGACGATGGGCAGCATCAGTGCGGAGGCGTCGAGGTCGTCAGTGTCGAATGCCTGGGTGAAGGCGCCCAGGTCGGGGTTCCAGCCGCGTTGTTCGATGGCTTGGCGGATCTGGTCGCGCTCGTGCTGCCAGTGGGGCAGGCGTTCGTCGGCCTGGAGGGCAGGAGCCATGCTGATGGCGCGGTCCAGGGCGACCCAGCACATCAGTTTCGAGTGGAGGAAGTGTCTACTGGGTCCGCGTCTTTCCCAGATGCCTTGATCCGGTTGCGTCCACCGCTGGGCGGCTGTCTCGGCTGCCTGGAGCAGGAAGGTACGGGTGGCTGGGTCGAGAGGCTCATCGGGCGGAAGGGTCTGGGCGGCGGCGTCGAGGAGTTCGCCGTAGACGTCGAGTTGGCGTTGTCGCCAGGCGTCGTTGCCGATCCGGACGGGGCTGCTGTTGCGCCAGCCGGTCAGGTGAGGCAGGGGCCGCTCGCTCAGGTCACGTTCTCCGCCGATGCCGTACATGATCTGCAGGTCGGCGCCGCGGTCGAGTTGGGTTGCCGCGGCTCGGGCGAGGAAGCCGAAGAAGCGGTTCTTCTCCTTCTCGCAGGCGGCCGTGGCCAGTGCCTGAATGGTGAAGCTGGCGTCGCGGACCCATGTGTAGCGGTAGTCCCAGTTGCGCGTTCCGCCCGTCTTCTCGGGCAGAGAGGTGGTGGCCGCGGCGACGATGGCCCCGGTGGGTGCGAAGGTCAGGGCCCGTAGCACGCGTCCACTGTGGCTCACTTCGTCCTGCCAGGGGCCGACGTAGCCGCGGTGGAGCTTGGACCAGGAGCGCCAGCCTTTGACGGTGTCGGACATGCGACGCCGGATCCGTCCCGTCCGCCAGGCCGCCGACTCCGTTTCCCATGCCGTCCCGACGTGCAGGGCGAATCCGAGGCGGTGTCCCGCCGTGAGCGGGATTCGGCCGTGGGCCGTGGAGCCGCTCATCCGCAGGTCGACAGGGCTGGACAACAGCAGAACATGGGCGCCCCCGTACGCCGCAAGCCCACCTGGCACGGCTGAGAGGAGTGGGTGGACGAGTCCGAACTCCGGGCGCGGCGCGTAGGCGATCTCGATGTCCACCCGCCCTTCGGTGCAGGTGATCTGCCGCAGCAGCATTCCGGGGGAAGCGGTGCCGAGCGCGTGACCGCGTTCGCGCCGTCCCAGGGCAAGGGCATCCCGCAGGACCGCAGTGCCCCCGGTCGTACGGAAGACCGTCTCCAGAACGAGGGTGTCCTCGACGTAACGGCGGCTGATGTCGACCGAGCCGGTGACAGGGCGGATGGACCAGTGGCCGGCGTCTTCGTCGAGGAGCCGGGCGAAGATCGCCGGGCTGTCGAACCTTGGCACGCACAGCCAGTCCACCGAGCCGTCGGAGGTCACCAGCGCGGCCGAGCGGCAGTCGGACAGCAGGGCGTGGTCACCGATCGGTCGCGCACTCATGCGTCGCAGCCCGTCCACCTCGGGCCGGACGCGGCCCGGCCGGGACGACGTGAGCAGTCGCCCGCGCCGCAGGTCTCTCCAGGTGCCTGACGGGTGACATGGATCCCAGCCTCCCTGAACAGCGGATTCACCTCCAGCCAATCAGCACGATCGGTCGATCGCACGTGCCGGTTGCCGACGGTTGCTCCGAGCGAGTGGCACGAGCTGGTGCCGCGCTCGGCGTGCGTCGTGTCTCCCCGCCGCGGCGTGGCCGACCCCGCGTCATCAGCGAGGCCACGAGGCCGAATCCGGGCGGCCGAGGGCGAGGAAGCGTCGGCGGCCGTATCCCCACTGGTCGGTGACGCTGAGGGCAAGGTCTTCGGCGATCCTGTGGAGCGCTGGTCGCCCGACCCGCGCCCAGGGAAAGTACGGACCGCTCTGGCCTTGGAGGTTCTCGAACCGGACGATGCACAGCTCTTCGACGTCATGGGGGTCGACCTCGACGACGAGGCGCCCGGTGGGGGCGATGAGTTCGCCACAGCGGCGCAGCAGGCTATGGGGGTTGCCTCCGATGCCGATATTGCCGTCGATGAGCAGTACCGTCTTCCAGCCTCTCTCGGCCGGCAGCTGGTCGAAGACCGATCGGCACAGTGCGAGCCCGCCCAGGGCACAGGTCAGGGCGACCGCGCGAGGTGTGATGTCGACCCCGAGGGCGAAGACTCCGCGGCTCAGGAGTGCTCTGCAGATGCGGCCCGGGCCGCATCCGACGTCGAGGACGGGGCCGATGCAGTGTTTCAGCACGGTCTTGTCTGCCGCCGTGGGCTGCTCGTGCCAGCGGTGCACCGGCATCCGGATGCGGCGCCCGTCGGCCAGCCGCAGGAATACCGGTTCAGGGCCGGGTCGCAGGGCGAGCGCGTAGGGATCCTCGTCGGCGTCGTACGGCTCGTCCTCGTCCGCTGTCACGGTGCTGCGCCATGCCCTGCGGCGGGTCGGCTCTCGTCGCCGCGGCCGGCCTGCCTCAGGCGGCGCAGTCTCATCGCGAAGGCCGCTGCGGAGGCGGTGAAGAGCACGGCGGTGATCGCCAGCCATCGGCCGAGGTAGACGTTGTCGGACAGAGCGGTGTCGCCGGGGTAGGGGACCGCCAGACGCAGGACGAGGGGGAACCAGACCAGCAGGAGCAGACCTGACAGGAAGGCGGGAACGCGCAGGTAGTTGATCCACGGCACCGTCGGTCCGGCGGGGGCTCGGTGCCGCAGTACGGAGAGAGCCGACAGGTCGGCCAGCGAGTACAGGGGCAGCAGGATGAGGTCGTGGAGGATGGCCGCACCGACGAACCAGATCGCCACCTCCCAGGGCCGTACGGCGAACAGGCGCACCATGGCGTAGCCGGTCAGGGCGAACGAGGCGATCAGGACGAGCAGGTGCAGGGAGCCGGAGCCGTACCAGCGGACGATTCGTGCCATGGTCACGCCCTGAAGGTGAGCCGGTGGACCCACTTGGTGTTGTTCACGCCGGGGTTGGCCGGGACGATGATGCGGGCCGGGTAGCCGTGGTCGAGTGAGAGATGAGCGCCGTTGACGCGGAGGGCGAGCAGCGCTCGGGGGTCGTGGATCTGGTTGCCGCGCAGCACCACCCGGGTGAAGGGGCCGGGGGGTTGGATGGACTGGACCAGGACGCTTGCGGCGTCGGGCAGTCCGGCCAAGGCGGCGAGGTCGGCCAGCCTGAGGCCGCTCCAGTGCTGGTCCTCGGTGGACCATCCCTCCACGCAGGCGATCGGCAGTGCGGCGGCGTGCTGGGGCATCGCCAGGAGCTGCTCGCGGGTGAAGACCCGTGGCGCTCCGCGTCCGTGGACCTCCAGCCGCCAGGTGGGGCCGACGAGGGCGGGGGTGACGCCGACTTTCGCCGCCGTCTTGTTGATCTGGAAGCTGTTCGGGCCGCTGCCCGGGTCGCGGTTGTGTGGTGCGAGCAGCGCGGTGGCGCGCAGCCGGCCGCCGATGCTCTGTCCCGCGGTCACGACGAACAGGAGCAGCGATCCCGCTCCCACCATGCCCACCGCGCCGCGGCGGGTCATCGTGGGCGGTGCGGGAGAGGCTGCCACCAGGCCGTCGGGATCGGGGGGTTCGGGCACGGTGTGGGCGAGGTCGGTGCGCAGTTCGGCGCCCAGGCTGCGCGAGCGCAGAGCCCGCGTCATCCGGCCGAGTCTGAGGCACACGTGGACGACGAAGGCGGCGATGAACACCCAGGCGCCGTAGAAGTGCAGGCGGTAGAACGAGCCCGGGAAGACGTAGTACAGCTGGATGTTGACGATGCCGGTGACGAACTCGAAGATGACACCGCCGACCAGCATCAGCAGGGAAAGCCGCTCCAGGCCGTGGGCGATGGAGCGCACCGGCAGCCATTCGAACAGCTTCGGGATCACCGACCACAACTTGGCCAGCAGCACCGGCACCAGCACCACGCCCAGCGTCACGTGCACGCCCTGGAGCAGCCGGTACAGCCAGTACGGATGCGTGGGCCAGCTGAAGAGGTAGAAGCCCAGGACACCCTTGTCGGCAGTCTCGTCGTTGAGGGGGCTCAGGTCAGGGTTGTAGGAGGCGTAGGAGAGCAGCCCGGTGACGAAGAGCAGCGGGAT
Organism: Streptomyces sp. NPDC055966; assembly: GCF_042269865.1. NCBI lineage: Bacteria > Bacillati > Actinomycetota > Actinomycetes > Kitasatosporales > Streptomycetaceae > Streptomyces > Streptomyces sp. NPDC055966. Next base: position 23,794 of record NZ_JBHJYK010000027.1, on the reverse strand, counting down.
GCCGATCAGCAGCACCAGGCCGAACACGGACGTCAGCCAGGGGCCGCGGATGGGACTGCGCCAGAAGCCGGGGCGGAACGGTCCCGGGGGCGGAGGAGCCTGCTCGGCCCGGCGCACGAGGGCCCTGGCACGAGCGGCCACCTTGGTGGCCCGCGCCGCCGCGGCAGCACGAACGCGCTCGAGGCGCCCCTGCGCGTGACCCTCGTCCGATCCCCGCCGCTGCGACCCGCCGGAGCCCGCAGCCGGCGGCCGTCCGCCACTGTCCAACGACTGCCTCCCCTATACCCAGACCGTCTCTCAACGTGGGCATCGAACCCCACCGCTCCATCAGGGCCTGTCAAATCGTCAGCCACACACCGGCGCAGATCGGGTCGACTCTCCGCGCCTGTCGTGCATGCGGGCGTCTGCCGTCAGCCGAATGGTTGAACCGGCGCTCCGCACGGCTCGACGGGTCGCACGGCGGCCCCATGATGGTGGGGTGCGACGCCTCAGCGCACGACGCAGCGCCACCACCTGGCTCGGCCGCACCGCGCTGACCAGGGAAGCGTTCTGGTTCGTCGTGATCGGCGTCGCCTCCACGGCGGCCCAGGCCATGCTGTACGCGCGGCGAAAACGGCCGAGAGGGGGTGTCGCGCGGCGGTTCAGTCCGCCTGCAGCGCGAGCATGGGTGACGTCGTCGCCGTGCGGGAGGCCGGCAGGACGGAGGCTGCCAGTGCGAGGATCAACGCGACCGCGACCGTGAGAGTGAGCTGGCCGTAAGGGATCGTGGGGATGCTGAGGTCGGGCAGCGCACCGAGGAGCAGGGTGCCGTAGAGCGCGCCCAGAGCGGTGCCCGGGACAGCCGCGTACAGGCCCAGCAGTCCGGCCTCCCAGGCCAGTACGGAGCGCAGCCGCGAACCGCGCATGCCCACAGCGCGCAGTACGCCGTTCTCACGGGCGCGTTCCATGACGGACAGGGTCAGTGTGACCGCGACGCCGACGAGCGAGACCAGAACGGTGATGCCGACCAGGCCCAGGGCCATGATCCGTAGGTCGCCGATCGACTGCCGGGTGGTGATGCGGTCCTCACCCGTGTAGGTGAGGTGCAGCGCTGGGTCGAGCGGCAGGACACGGTCCAGGGGGCCGCGCAGGGACGCCGGGTCGGCGCGGTCGGTGGCGTTGACGTACAGGGATCGTACGGACGCGTGGGGAGCCAGCTTCGCGAAGTCCTGTGGGAGGAGGGCGATATCACCGAGGGCGGGGTTGTTCGCGGGATGGATCCGGGCCGCCTGGGCGCTGATCGTCTTGCCGTCGGCCGTGCGCACGGAGATCCTCTCGCCGGTCCGGACGCCGAGAGCCGCCGCCGTGGTCGTGGACAGGCTGGCCTGTCCGGGCCGCAGCGTTCCCCGGTCAGGGACGGGGACGGTGCCGGTGAGCAGTTCGGGCACCGCGCTCGGGTCGATGCCGTGGATCTCGTAGTCGCGGTAGCGGCCCCTGGGCCCGGCGGCCGAGCCGTCGCCAACGGTGACGGGCACCACGGCGCCGGTCTCGGGCAGCGCCCGGACGTCTCTCACCACGTCCGCGGTGAGAGCCGACTTCCCCGTCCGCGGAACGTCGATCACCACGTCGGCCGGGTCACGCGCCGCCAGCCGCCGGTCCATGCCGTTCTGCACGGAGGTCAGCGTCACGAGCACCGCGGCGACCATGCTGATGCCCAGCATCAGGACCACCGCACAGGCCGCGCTGCGGCGTCCGGCGCGGCCGAGGTTGCGCAGCGCCAGCGCGCCGTCCAGCCCGGCCACCGCCCGTACGGGCCGGTGCGCGACGCGCACCGTGGCGCGCAGCAGCGTGGGCCCGAGAGCGAGGAAGCACCCGAACAGGGCGATTCCTGAGGCGACGGAGCCGATGGCCGCCGCGCCGGAGTCCGCGCCGCCGCCGAACTCGGCCGCCGTGCCGAGCAGCAGCGCAGCGGCCAGGCAGAGCACCCCGGTCAGCGTGCGCACCCGGCCGGTCCGGTCCGGAGCGTTGCGGGTCGCCGCGCTGGACAGCGCGGTCACCGGCGCAATGCGTGCCGCCGCCCAGGCCGCCGGTGTGGCTGCGCCGACGGCGGCCAGCACCGAGACGAGCACACAGCCGAACAGGGTCGGCACCGGCAGCTGCGGGCCCGGCAGGCCGCTGAGTGCGGTGACAGCGGCGGCGCAGCCGACGGCCGCACCGACCCCGAGCATTCCGGCGACCAGCCCGGCGAGCGCCGCCTCCGTCAGCACGGACCGCATCACCTGCGCCGGGCGGGCGCCGATGCAGCGCAGGAGGGCCAGCCGCTTCTGGTCGCGGGCGAGCAGCACCCGGAACGTCGTGGAGACGATCACGGTTCCGGCCAGCAGCGCCACCACGACGAAGGCGGTGAGCAGCGTGGACAGTGCGCCGACGGAGCCCCTCTCGCTCCCCTTCGTGCGTATCTCGGCACCGGTCCAGGTGGTGAAGCCCGCGCCCAACTCCTTGCCTGCCATAGCCTTCACCTCGGCGGCGGGGCGGTCGCCGGCGCGCAGCAGCGCCTGCTGCCAGCCTTTGGTGCCCAGCCATGTGCGGGCGTTCGAGGGGGTGGTGAACACCCCCGTAGCCAGGGCCTGGGGCGCCTGCACGACGGCCGTGATCGTCACGGTGCGCGGTGCGCGGTGCCGGGTCGCGGAGGTAAGCCAGGATTCCTGCGGCACCAGGGTGATCCGGCTGCCGACGCCCAGCCCCCGGCGCTCGCCCATCGCCTTGGTCACCGCGACTTCTCCGGGCCGCTCGGGCAGGGTGCCGCGCACTGGGCGGACGATGGCCTGGGGCCCTGTCAGCGCCGTACCGATCAGCGGGTACGGGTCACGGCCGGCGCCTTCGACGAGTGCCTCGCCCCTGGCGACCGGCTGCGCCTCGGTCACCCCCGGAAGGCTGGTCAGCCGCGCCAGCCGTGCGTCGTCCAGCAGGTGCTCGCCGTCAGTACCGACGACCACGCTCGTGCCCGCCGCCACGGTGGACAGGGTGTCCCCCAACTGCCGCTTCAGCGTGGCGGTGAAGACTGTGGAAGCGGTGAGGAAGAAAGCCGTCACGATCAGTGTGCAGCCGGTGAGAAGCAGCCTGGACGGCCGCTGCCCGATCCTGCGTACGGTCGCCGAGACCAGTCCCGATGCTGGTGTCGTCATCGTCATCTCCCCTTCAGCTTCTGCAGGGCATTGAGGACGGTCTCGGGGGTGGGCGCGTCGAGGCTGCCGCCGACCCGGCCGTCGAGCAGCAGCACGACCCGGTCGGCGTACGCGGCGGCGGTCGGGTCATGGGTCACCATGACGACGGTCTGGCCGAACTCGCGTGTGGAGTAACGCAGGAACTCCAGTACGTCGCGGCCCGACGAGGCGTCCAGATTGCCGGTGGGCTCGTCGGCGAAGACTACGGCCGGCCGGGCCGCCAATGCCCTTGCGATTCCGATGCGCTGTTGCTGGCCGCCCGACAACTCCGAGGGCTTACGGTCCAGTTGGTCGCCGATCTGCAGTGCGCCCACGACCGTGTCCAGCCAGTCGTGGTCGGGACGGCGGCCCGCGATCTCCAACGGCAGCAGGATGTTCTCCGAGCCGTTCAGCTCCGGCAGCAGGTGGTACTGCTGGAAGACGAAGCCGATACGATCGCGGCGCAGGTCTGTCCGTTGCCGTTCGGACAGTGCGGTGATCTCGGTGTTCTCGATGGTGATCGTTCCGGAGGTCGGCCGGTCGAGGCCGGCCAGGCAGTGCATCAGGGTGGACTTCCCGGAGCCGGAGGGTCCCATGATCGCCATGAATCGTCCCTGGGCGATCCCCAGATCGACCCCCCGCAGAGCGTGCACCGTCGCTGTCGCGCCGCTGCCGGCCGCCCCGGGGCCGTACACCTTGGTGACGCCGGCGGCGCGGATCGTCGTAGGAGTGAGCAGGTTCGCGGTCATCGGATCAGTTCTGCACGCTGACGTTGCACGACAGGTTGCCCTTGGCGTCGGGCTTCTTCTCTTCCTTCAGTTTGCCGTCGACATAGATGCGGCAGACGGTGCCGGGGGCCGCGTCGCTGACCGAGACGCTGTTGAAGCCGTAGCCGACGTTCTGTGTCCTGGTCCAGGGCAGCTGCTTCCCGGTGTCGTGCTTCGGCACGGTCTCACCGGAGAAGTTGTAGTCGACGTTGACGCTCCCCTTTCCGGTCACCTCCAGCTTGACGTCCCAGCTGTCGCCGAACAGGCCGCAGCTGGTGAGTGACAGGGCTGCCACGGCCGAAGCGCCCGCCAGCAGGGCGGACTTGACGTAGACACGAGACGTGCGGGACTTCATGGCGTTGGCCTGCACTGCAACTCCTTGTGATGCGCCGTCGTTGGGTGTGCCCCAGTCTGGATCGCGGCCCACGGGTGCCGGTGCGGTCGAAAGACGGCATTCGGCAAAGCCGCATCGGCCGAAAGTACGTATGTGGCCGGCTCAAGCCCGGTCGGGGGCACTCCGCAGAAGGCGCGAGGCTGTGTCCATGTGCGGCTCCGTCCGACTGAGGGGTACCGTCTCCGGGCCGAACGGCCGTCTATCCTTCGCGCCATGTTCCCACTGCGCCCGCGCTCCGCCCCGGGGTCCCTCGCCATGGCCGGCCCCTGCGCTCTTCTCCTGCTCCTGGACGGGGCAGTGGTCAGCCGCAGTGGCCTCGGCGCCGCGTTCCTCGCGAGCGGCGCCGTGGTGTCGGGCCTGGCCGCCGGGACGCTGTACGCGTACCGGACCGGACGGGAATGGCCGGCCGCGGCACTGGCCGCCACCGCCGCGGCTGTCTCGCTGCTGATGACCTCGCTGGTGGAACGTACGGTGCTGCAGCGCACCCCCGGTTGGGCCGAACTCCTCGGACTGCTGGTGCTGTTGTGTCTGACCTGCCGGTACGGACGGCGGTTGCCGCTCGTCCTGACGGCGGTGGGGCTGTTCGTGGCGGTGGTGCGCATGCAGGGCCGGGCTCCGGCGCTGACGGACCTGCCCGTGCTCGACCGGATCGACGGGCTGTTCACGCTGCTGCCGATCGGCTTCGCACTGCTGGGCGGCTATCTGCGGGCGGAGGACGGCAGACGCCGGGCCGCCACCGAGCGGGTGCGCCAGTCCGAGCGCCTCGATCTCGCTCGCGACCTGCACGACCACGTGGCCCACTACGTCACGGCCATGGTCGTCCAGGCCCAGGCCGGAGAACACACCGTGGAGCGCGATCCGGGTACGGCGCGGGAGCTGTTCGCGAACATCGAGAGGACCGGCCAGGACGGGCTGGTGGCGATGAGCCGTATGGTCCGGCTACTGCGGGACACCGGTGACGCGGGGGCGGCACCGGTCGCACCCGCCATGACGACGGTCGAGGCGCTGGTGCACCGCTTCTCCAGCCCCGGGCAGCACGCCTGGCTGAACGTGGCCGACGGAGTGGACAGCTCCACCTGGTCGCCGCAACTTGCCAAATCCGTCGAGCGATTGGTGCAGGAGGGTCTGACCAACATCCGCAAACACGCCCGCACGGCCACCACCGTGCATGTCCTGCTGGCCACCGAGGGGGACCGGCTGGTCGTCCGTGTGCGCGACGACGCGGCCCGGCCACAGCGCGGCCGGATGCGGTTCGGTCCGAGCGGCTTCGGCCTGGTCGGCCTCACCGAGCGGGTGGCCGAACTGGGCGGTGAGCTCACCAGCGGGCCGATGCCCGAGGGCGGCTGGGAACTGGCGGCTTCCATACCCATGCGGTGACGGACTCCGCCACCAGGACCCTTTGGGGGTGACGGAGCCGGAGGCGTTCGCCCAGCTCAAGCAGGACCTTGCGGTGGTGGTGAGCGCCGAGGCCCTCTTCACCCTCACCGACCTGTGCGGGCTCTGTCCCGACGACGCTGTCGCCAGCGCCGTGCGGACCGCAAGGACACTGACCGGGGCCGCCCTCCGCTGAGTTCAACTCAACGGGCAGAATTCGACAGAGACCTACCCCGTGAAGCGACGGAGTGAAGAAGCGCCGTGAGTGTCTCAGTGGTGATCGCCGACGACCAGGAGATGGTGCGGACGGGCTTCCGTCTCATCCTGGAGAGCCAGCCCGACATCCGAGTGGTCGGGGAAGCCGCCGACGGCGTGCAGGCCGTCGAAGCCGTACGTCGGCTGCGGCCGGACGTGTGCCTGATGGACATACGTATGCCGAAGCTCGACGGCCTGGAGGCCACGAAACTGGTGCGCCAGGACTCCGGAGGCGCGACATCCCGGACGAAGGTCGTCGTCGTCACCACCTTCGACCTCGACGAGTACGTCTACGGCGCGCTGCGGGCCGGCGCCAGCGGCTTCGTGGTCAAGAACTCCGGCCCCCGGCTGCTGACCGAGGCCGTGTACGCCGCCGTCAACGGCGACTCCCTCATCTCTCCCTCCGTCACGGTGCGGTTGCTCGAACACCTCGGCAGTTCGTCCCCCGCCGACACCAGGGCCGCGGCCGCGAGGCGGCTGACCGCGCAGGAGCTGAAGGTGGTGACACTGGTCGCCCGTGGCCGCACCAACAACGAGATAGCCGAACAGTTGACGCTCGCCCTCAGCACCGTCAAGAGCCACCTCAGCCGCATCCAGGACAAACTCCAGGCTCGCAATCGCGTGGAGATCGCGGCGTGGGCCTGGGAACACGGGATCGTGGGCTGAGACCGGGCCGGCGGCCGCACTAGAGGGTCTTCCTCGTCTGTTCCACGACCTCGATGAGGAGGTCGGTGGCGATGTCCGGAGCGGTCACGAGCGGCGTGTGGTCCACGTCGTGGACCCGCACCGTGGAGCCCACGCGCTCAGCCATGAAGCGCTGGTTCTCGGCGGGGATCATGCGGTCCTGTTGGGCGAGCAGGTACCAGCTCGGGAGGACCTTCCACAGCGGACGACCCACCGGGGTGCTGATCGCGGCTGCCGCGATCGGACGCTGGACCGCGCGCAGCAGGGCCTGCTCCTCGGCGGTGGCCAGGTGCGCGAACGCGTTGGGGAACGCCTCGTAGGGCAGCCAGACGAGGCCGCGCTCGTTCGGCGTCACGGCCGGCGCGTCGGGGTGCGGGGTGCCGCGCATGAAGACCTCGTCGACGGCCTCGCCCTCGTCCGGCGCGAGCGCCGCGACGTAGACCAGCGCACGGACACTGTCCGCCGTGGTCGATCCGATCACCCCGCCGGCATAGGCGTGTCCGGCGAGGACGACCGGCCCGCCCACGTGCTGAAGGGTGTCTTCCAGGGCCGCCACATCATCCTGAAGGGACGTCAGGGGCAGCGGCGCAGCGACGGCGCGGATGCCCTGAGCCTGGAGCCGGGCGATGACCTTGCTCCAGCTGGAACCGTCCGCCCATGCGCCGTGGGGGAGTACGACCGTGATGTCCGCTGACATGCTGAGACTCCTTGGTTACGAGAGCTGGTGGTGCGCGCGTTCCCGCGCGGTGACTGGACAGTGGAGGGCTGCCGGACCCGGGAGATCGTGCGAGACGCACCCTTCAGGGGTCCTGTGGCGGTGCGGTGCTAAAACTCGCGAGGAAGGTGCGGCTCGCCGCGCTTCCATGCCGCTGGTGCCTGTCATTCCTCAGGGCCGCCACGGTGACCGCCGGTACCGGTAGGGCACGTCTCCGGCGGTTCCTGGGCGCCGATTCCCCGCGTTCGTCGAGCCGAATGAAGAGGTTTCGGACGTTTTCATAGTGTCTGAGGGCTTGCCAGTTTCATGCCAGACAGGTTGGTGAGGTCCCTCCGAGAGCCCGGAATCCGCTCGCAGCGGGCCATGCTGGGTCCCGTCCACAGGTCACGCGCTCCCCCCAGGGAGGAGCTCCCTGCGGTCCGCTGTCAGGGGCTCGCCGTCCGGCCTGTCCTGGTTCCGTCCGGCCGGTTGAAGCCGGCTGAAAGGAGACCCCCTTGACCATTGACGCCACCGCCGAGCCGTTCTCCCTGACCCCTCGCGAACGGCAGGTCCTCTCACTTCTGGCGGCTGGGGGAACGTACCGGGAAATCGCCCGGAACCTCGGTGTCAGCCGGCACACCGTGGACACGTATCTGCGCCGGCTCCGCACCAAGACGGGGAGTGCGAACCGCACCCAACTCATCATGCTCGCCTTTCGGCACGGCTACCTCTCCTGAACCGACACAGAGCGGAGCCCCGGCCTCCGGGACCGGAATTTCGTGACTAGCCGGTCTTGCGGAGATACGGAAATGTTGTTCCCGGGCCGAGGAAAGGCCCACGACGCCAGGGGCGAATGCGCCGGCCACCGAGAACGAGGAGATGCGGGCATGCGCGGGAACGAACGGGGAGCGAAATCAGCACTCCGCGATCGGCTCCTGCCGGAAACCATCCGGCATGCCGAAGCCATCCCGTTCTACGCCGAACACTGGGGTAGGTCCGCCTCAGGAGAGATCGCCACGACGAACGCCCTGGCCCAGCTGCCGGTGGTCGGACGGGACGAGTTGGCCGAGCACGGCGACCGGATGGTGCATCCGGAGCGGACGCCCAGTGTCATGCTCCACAGCACCGGTACGACGACCGGACAGCCGGTGCGCCGCTTCCGGTGCGCCGAGGAATTGGCGGCATTGGACTCCTTCCGGCACCGTCTGAGCGCCAAGGCCCGGGCGCGAAGGGGTGAGAGCAATCCGATCGTCCACTTCACGACTCTGTCGGCCCGCCACCATGGTGCTGTCCTCGGTGCCCGCACCGGCGCCCAGCGTGCAGTGTCGCTCAGTCTGCTGACAGCCCGGGAGGTGGAGCGGTCAGTTGCCCTGTTGGCCCGCGACCGCCTCTTCCCCGATCTCCCGGAGCACCTCTGTGAATACGAACTGAGCGGATCGCCACAGGACTTGACGCTCCTCGCCATGGTGCTGTCCGAGCCGGGGAACGAGGCCGCGCGGCGCAGAATCCGGCGGATCGTCGCTGTGGCGGACTTCCTCTCCCGCGCCCAGCAAGATCTTCTGACCCGGACCGTGCCGGAGTCGCGACGAGTCGTGCACCGCTACAGCCTCTCGGAGGTGGCGGGAGGTGCCACCCGGTGCGAGCGCTGCTCCCTGTTTCACTTCGACGCGATCGTGGTGCCCGAGGTCGTCCCCCTGGACGGGGGCGATCCGGTGCGTGAGGGGGTGGGCCGCCTGGTGCTGACCGAGCTGTATCCCTTCTCGCAGGCGCAGCCGCTGATCCGCTATGACACCGGCGACCTGGTCGAGGCGGTCCGCTCCGACTGCGACGCCGGCGAGCTGTCAGTGGCCCTGCTGGGCCGAACCGCTCTCGTGCCGACGGTGCGCGCGAGGGGCGGCCGCGTACCGGTCTTCAGGCCCTACGCGTTGCGGGAGACCGCGGAGCGGCTGCCCGAGCTGTGCCACGCTCCTGTGTCGAGTCTGGCCCCCTGGCAGTCCACGGCGGGGACGATCCCGTTGGTGGCCTGTGAGTTCCGGCCGGCAGCGGGGCGTGCGCCGCACCGCCTGACAGTGCGCGCCGCGGTCGGGTTCCCGCCCCGCCTCCTGCCGGAGGCCGCCGCAGGGGTCTTGGAGCAGTTGCGTGCGGCGGTCCTCGCCTCCTCACCCGAACTGATGCACCTGGTGACCGAATGCGCCTGTGAGCTGCGTATCGAGATCACCGGTGACTCCTCCGCCGTCCCGCCGCTCGCGACCCGCTGAGTGCGACGGCGAACCCATGGATTTCCGGACCACGTATGTGGGCCGGATGGTACGGGCCTGCCGGCGAGCAATTCCCGGAACCGATGGCCGTACCAACCTCGGACGGAATTTTGACCGTCCGTTCGCTGGAAACCCTTTTCGGTTTCCCTCTTGTGAAGGAGAAAGTTATGGAGAACGTCGAGTACATCGTGGACGAGGTTCTCGCGGCCATCGCCGACGAGGAGCTGGACGACGTCATCGGCAGCGCCATGCTCGCCGAGACCATCTGACGCTCGGGCGGCCCACTCGTCCGAACGCGCCGCGGCGGGATGACGTGCTTGCGCGTCATCCCGCCCGGTACCGGCCATGTGATCAGAGCGACAAGGAACTCCCGCCATGCGTCGGCGCATTCCCTTTCATTCCCAGGTGACTCTGCACGGCTGTGGCGCGGCCTGTCTGCTGATGGTGCTCGGCCACCACGCCGGCCGGCGCCCGGCGGCCCTGCAGTCGCAGGAACTGGCCGACCGGCGCTGGAGCGCCAGGGAACTCCTGTCCTTCGCGCGGGAGTCCGGGCTCGCGGCCCGGGCCGTGCGGATACCGCTCGACGGTTCGGTGCCGCCTCTGCCGCGTGCGAGCATCCTCCATCTGCGGGTCGGCCACTATGTGGTACTGGACTCCCTCAGCCGAGGGCACGCGGTGGTGCTCGACCCGAGCATCGGCCGGCGGAGACTGCGCTGGACGGTCCTCGCGGCCCAACTGAGCGGTGTGGCACTGGTTTTCGGACGTTTCGCCGACATGTCGATGCCCTCGGGCCGGTCCACGCCTGCTCCGGTGAGCGCGGACCGCGGCGCGGACCTGCCGACTGGGGCGGGCAAGGGCGCGCGGCGTCCGGGCGCAGGTCGGGCGCTCCTTGGCGACATCCTCGCCGCGTTTGCCCCGGGGCTCCCAGCCCTGGTGACAGCGGCTGCGCTCCAACGACACCCGGCGTCCCGTAGGGCGTCGGCACCCCTGACAGCGGTCGGGCTCGCCGCAACGCTCGCGTGCGCCGTCTGGGGCGGTGCCGACGGCCCACTGACGCGGTCAGCGCACAGCGCCGCCCGCTACCGTGCGGCGGACGACGTCGGGCGCACTCTGGCGCGGGCAGACATCGGCTATTTCGTCGCACGGGGCAACAGTGATCTGCTCGCCAGGTGGCGTACGGCCCCGGCAGACCGAGCCGAGCAGCGGCTCGTCCTGCCGTGGTGCCTCGCCGCGACAGGGTATGTGTCGGCCGCAGTGGTTCTCGTCGGCCGCCAGGACCGGCCGACCGCGGCAGGGCTGGCAGCTGTGTGGAGCGCACACACGGTGCTGGTTGCCGCAGCCGAGTACCGGGCCGGCATCGCGCGCCGGGAGCGGCTGCTCGCTCAGGAGTCAAGTCACCACGCGACGGCAGAGCTGCTGGCCAGCCTCGAACAGGCGCAGCCGGCCGGCGCCGAGCACTTCCGTCGCGCCCAGCAGGGCCTCGTCGCGCAGTGGCGTCGGCGGACCGGCCCTCTGCTGGAAACGATCGCCGGCCTTGCGGCGACGGAGCGGGAGGCGGATGAGGCGGTCCGGGGGGCCGGTGCCGTGGTGCCGCTGCTTGCCGCAGCCGTCGCACTGGCCCGTCGACACGGCTGCGGCCCGCAGGGCCCACTGGTCCTGGCGGTCCTCGCCGCCTCCCCCATCGCCGTCCCCACGCGGGCCGTGCGGACGCTGGTGCGACGTCGGGTCGACGCGGTCCGTCACGCCCGCCTGGCCGATCTCACATGTACGCCGCCCGACCGGGACCGACACGCTCCGCCACTCCGGCACACCACCGCCCCGTGAGGGCCGACCTGCCGTACACCGCGGCCGCCAGGCCGCTCAACACACCCCCATCACCGTTTCATCCTGCGCCCCGGAGGCACCCATGCAGACAGCAGCCACCTTCGCCCACCCGGGCTGGCATGCCGACCCCGAACGTTTCCTTGCGATCCTCGACAGCCCGCTGCACCGCACGGTCGCCGAGCTCCAGAACCTCATGACCGTGGTCAGCACCCGTTTCTGGGCCGAGCGGGGGGTGCAGGCGATGCATCTGCCGATCACCACGGACAGTGTCTCCAGTCCGATGGGACTGGGCAGCGACTCCCTGCCCGTCCAGGTGGAGTTGTTCGGACGTCCCACGTACTTGGCGGACTCCATGCAGTTCATGCTGGAGTACGGCTGTCGGCTCAGCCCCTCCGGAGCCTGGTACCTGATGCCGAGCTTCCGCGGCGAAGACAGCGACGCCACCCACCTCAACCAGTTCTTTCACAGCGAGGCGGAGATACCCGGCGGCCTCGACGAGGTCATCGCCACCGTGGAGGACTACGTGCGCCGGCTCGCCGGCGCTGTCCTGGCCGAGCACTCCGCCACGGTGAGCCGGCAGGCCGGCGCCACCGGTCATGTCGAACACATGGCCGCGCTCAAGGAGTTCCCCCGGCTCACCTTCGATGAGGCCGTCCGTGTCCTCGGCGGTGACCCCTCAGCGGTGCGGGACGAGGGCGGCTGGCGGACCTTGACCCGGCACGGTGAGCGACGGCTGATGGCCGAGGTGGCGCCCGTTTTGTGGGTGACCCACTTTGACCATCTCTCGGTGCCCTTTTACCAGGCCTACGCGGACGACAGCCGCAAGCGGGCCCGCAACGCCGACCTGTTGTTCGGCATCGGTGAGGTGGTCGGCGCTGGTGAGCGGCACATCGACGACATCGCGGCGCGCACGGCCCTGCGGCATCACTGCGTGGACACGGCCTCCTACGACTGGTACCTGCGGATGAAGCAAGCCCGACCGATGCTGACCTCCGGTTTCGGCCTCGGTGTGGAGCGCTGGCTGATGTGGGTGCTCGGCCAGACCGACATCCGTGACATGCAACTCGCCCCCCGCCTGAACGGAATCTCCCTGGTCCCCTGACCCGACCCGCCGGAGGCGTCGCCATGTCCTTGAATACAGCCCCCCGCAGCGATGTGCCGGACGGAGCGCAGCCCGTGAAGCCTGCGCGCTGGCGTCCCGAGCACATCCTGGACCCCTACACGTCCCTGGACCCCCACCCCTTCTACTCCTGGCTTCGCGACACGGGGTCCGTCCAGTGGAACGAGCCGACCGGGGCGTGGTACGTGACCTCGCACGCCCATGTGTCGGAGCTGCTGCTCGAACCGCGGCTCGGCGCACGGTCCAAAGAGGCCCAACTGGCGCGGCTCGACCCGACCGGGCATGCCGAGGTGTTCGCCGTGGAGGACTTCCTCGCCCGATGGCTGGTCTTCTCCGACCCGCCGTTTCAGACGAGGGTGCGCAGGATCGTCGCACCGCGGCTCACCCCGCGCGTGATCGGTGCCCTGGACGAGGTGGTCCGCTCTGCCGCGCGGCACCATGTGCGCGGCCTGGGGGCCGGCACGCACGACCTGCTCGCCGAGGCCATCCGACCGTTCGCACTCGACGTGGTGTGCCGCGTCCTGGGGATCGAGGATGCGGACCGGGAGAGCGTGCTCGCCTGGTCCGACGCCTTGGTGCACTACCTCAGCCGACCCGGAATCGAGACGGCAGCAGCCCGCGCGGCGGCCGACGCGGCCGCGCAGCTCACCGACTACGTGGCCACCCGTGCGCTGGCCAGTCCCGCGGGACCCATCGCCGAGGCGCTCGCCGAACCTGTCCGGTCTGGCGAACTGACGGCCGCCGACGCAGCCGCCGTGTTCGCGCAGATCCTCACCGGCGGCATCGAGCCGGTGGCCGTAGCTGCGGCCACCGGAATCAGCCGGCTCGTCGGCGATGCCGAGCAGCATCGGGCTGTGCGCTCCGGGAACGTGTCCCACGGCCGGGCGGTCGAGGAGATCCTGCGTTTCTGCGCGCCCTTCCACTACGCACCACGCACCGCTACGCACAACCTGAGCGCCGCGGGCCGACGCATCGAGCGAGGCCAGCGGGTCGTGCTCGTCCTGGCCGCCGCCAACCGCGACCCCGCCGTCTTCCCCGATCCCGACCGGTTCGACGTCCGGCGTGCGGAAGCCGACCGCCACCTGTCCTTCGGGCGGGGCGGACACTACTGCCTCGGCTCCGTACTCGCGCGACGCGAGATCGAGGTGCTCGTCAGGGAAGTGCTGGCAGCCGGCATCGCACCGGGGACACCACTGCTGCTCCCGTCGTTGGGCATGACCGCCGTGGCGGAGCTGCCATGCCTGATCTGACACGTTCTCAGGTCTCCGCGCTGCTGCGCGCCGACGCAAGCCTGATCAGTCCACACGAGCATGTCGGCAGCGAACTCATCCAGCACGGAGCGGCGGACCGCCACACCTACCGGCAGTCCGTCGGCGAACTGATGTCGCTGATGGCCCGGCTCCGAGACCGCTTGCTCGACGGTGCGGGCACAGTCGCGGCCCTGGCACTCCCCATGCCGTTCTACCGGTATTTCAAACCCGAGGGGACCGCCGTCGACCCCGTCACCGCGGTCCGCGCGATCCGGCGGCGCAACCACGAGACGCTCGATGCCTGCGCCGAGCACCGGGCCACGGAGGGACTCGGTCCGGGCCTGGCCGTCCCGCTGGCCGCGCTGCTGGCCGATCCCTTCCGCAGCGCCGAGATCTTCGCTCAGGAGTACGCCGACCGCCGCGAGGAGGTCTTCGCCCTCAAGTGGCATCCGGCAGCCCATCTGCGCTCACCCGCGGCCCATGTGGCACTCGGCTATCTCGAACTGGCCGCCGAGTGGGACGTGCCGATCGTCGTGCACTGCGCCCCCGCAGGACGGATGGGCGATCTACCCGCGCTACGCACGCAGCTGCTGGCCCGCGCGGCCGAGGCGGGCGTACGGATCGGCGTCGCGCACGCCGGACATCTGGACCCGGCCCTGCCGCAGGTCCTGACAGCGCCGGGCGTCTACGCGGACCTGGGCCCGTGGGAGGCCCTGCGGGAGCGCACCCTGGGTGCGCCCGCGCCGACCGGCCACGACGAGCGGCTCGGCACCTTACTGGCCTCCAGCGGTAGCCGACTCATGTTTTCACTCGACTCCCCCTGGCACCTTGAGCACTGGGCGAGCGGACGGCTGTTGGGTGCGCCCGCCGAGGAGTCACTCGCACACCTGCTGGCCGCTGCTGCTGCCGTCGGCGCGCCCCGGGAGCGACTGCTGCACGAGAACGCCTACGCGTTCCTCTTCGGCGACCGCCACCACCATCGCGCGGATGAAGCGGCCGCGGCCACCCGTCCTGTTCCCTGCTGACCAGTGTGACCGGAGGTGTTGCACCCCATGGACAGCCCCGTTATTGCCGAAGCGGTCCGCAGCGGGTTCGTCGAATCCCGCCATCGCGGCGCTTTTGTCGTCCTGGACACGGACGGCTCGCCCACCCTCCGGGCCGGCGACGTGCAGCGACCAGTCTTCCCTCGGTCGTCGGCCAAGCCGCTCCAGGCCGTGGCGCTCGTGCACCCCGTCGTCGCGCTCGCCGGCCAGACGCTGGCGATCACTGCGGGCAGCCACGAAGGCCAGCCCTACCACGTCGCGGCGGTACGCGAGATCCTCCGAGCGGCGGGCCTCGACGAGACCTGCCTCGGCACGCCCGCCGCGCTTCCCTGGCCGCCCGAACCCTATCTGCGCCAAGGGGGCCGTGCCCGGTCCATCCTCATGAACTGCTCGGGCCAGCACGCCGCGATGCTCGCCGTCTGCGTAGCCGAGGGCTGGACGACCAAGGGCTATCTCCGTCCCGGACACCCGGTGCAGCTGCGGGTGCGCGCCGCGCTGGAGGAGCTGACCGGGGAGCGGACCGCTCATGTCGGCGTGGACGGCTGCGGGGTGCCAGTTCCGGCCTTCAGCCTCCTCGGCCTCGCCCGTGCCTTCCAACGCCTTGCCACCGCCCCCGCCGGCACCCCCGCCGCCGAGGTGGCGGCAGCCATGATCGCTCATCCGCGGTTCGTCGCCGGCACGGAGGGATTCGACACCCGGCTGATGCAAACCGTGCCCGGACTTCTGGCGAAGTCGGGAGCCGAGGGCATGCAGTGCGTGGCGCTCCCGGACGGTCGAGCGCTCGCGCTGTCAGTGGAGGACGGCGCGCGCCGGGCCGTGGGGCCGGTGGTCGCCGCCGTGCTGCGCCGCCTGGGCATCGCCGGCCCTGAGGTCGAAGCCGTATGCCGGTCCCGGCTGCCGGGCGCCAAGACGGATGCCGACGAGGTACGCGCCACCGTCGCCCTGTCGTAAAGCCGCCGCATCGAGCTCTGCTCATCCCCTCCCCCCTGTGCCCGACTTCCCGGAGAACACCTGAAGATGGCCATGTACACACTTGAAACGCTGCTCGAGGGCGGACACTTCGCAGCCGATCCCGAAGCCGGGACCCGCATCGCCTTCATCCACCGCAGTTTCCGTTCCGTCGGGCTGAGCCGCGGGCTGGAGGAGTCCTTCTTCAAGGCTCACTTTCCCGCGCTCGGTCTGCTCAACCTCGCCCAGGCGGTCCGCACGGCGGCCGCCGAGGGGCGCATCCCCCCGGTCGAGGTCCGATACTTCGACGAAGACGCCCACCCGCACGAGGTGGCCTTCCGCGAAGCGATCAGCGACTGGCTGGACGGCAGTGCACGGCCGGTCATCGCGGCCAGTTCCTACACCGGGACGATCGACCGCCTGGAGGACTTCCTGGGCTCCTTCGCAGCCGACCGCTATCTGGTCATGGTGGGAGGCGCCCATGCGTCGGTCGCGCCCGATATCGACAACGTCCACATGACGGTGCGCGGCGAGGGCGCGCCGGCCCTCCTCCACGTCCTGTCGACCTTCGGCACGCCCTCGTTCGGACAGGGCGCAGGGACGCGGGGGCTGCACTATCGCACCGAGGACCGGCAGGTCGTCTCACCACCGTGCTTCGACCGTTCACTGCAGGAGGCAAAGGGCCCGGCATTCGCCTACGACCTACTGCCGCCGCAGGTCGTCGAGTCGCCGGTATACGCCACCAACTTCACCCGCATGCTCGGCGACCGGCCCCAGCTGTACATCTGCACCCAGAGCTGCCGGGGGCGCTGCACCTTCTGCTCCACCTACCTGATCCACGGGCGCACGGTGGCCCGGCCCCTGCGGCTGGTCCGGAACGACCTTGAGGACATGGTGCGCACCACGGGCTGTGACAGCGTCGAATTCCATGACGACGATCTCACCCAGCACCCTGAGTTCGACGAACTCGTCGAGGTCATGGGTGAGCTGGGACTTCCCTGGTTCTGCTATCTGCGGGTGGACGGGATGAGCGCCGAGCGGGCCCGCAGGATGGCTGCCGCCGGCTGCCGCAGGGCGTTCGTGGGACTGGAGTCCATGGACCAGGCGGTCCTCGACTACTACAACAAGCAGGTGACGGTGGAGCAGAACCGCTCGGCGATCGCCGCACTCGCCGAGGCAGGCATCAACTGCGTCACCGGCTTCATCATCGGCGCACCCCAGCACACGGTGGAGAAGGTCGTGCACGAGATGGAGGAGTTCCTCAACCTGCCGCTCTACGCGATGAGCTGCACCATCCTCTCTCCGGACCCGGCGACGGTGGAGTTCGTGCGGGCGAAGAAGGCGGGCCACTACGGGGACGAGGTGGTCCGCCGAGGCCGGATGCTGCGGCTGGTACCGAATGTCGAGAAGTACGGGCTGGCCTCACCGGTGGGTCTGCCCACCGTCTGCGAGGGCATCGGCAAGGCTGATCTCAACCGGCTGCAGGCCGTGGTGGATGCCCGCTTCTACTTCCGTGAGCACGTTTGGCAGGCACTGACCGCCGGCCGGACCGCAGAACAGGTCCAGGTGGTGAGCGACTACTACCGTCATCTGCTGCGGCGGCTCGACGACCCGGCGATCGACCTGGGCCGCGAAGACATCACCGCTCTGGTGAGGGACGCCCGCCAGGCAAGCACCGGCTTCTCCCTCTTCGCGACCGCCGCCTGACGGCTCCTTCCCGACCCGAGGATTCCGTACGCCATGATTTCCACCGCCGTATCGTCTCCACCCGCCCACGGCAACGTCCTTCGGGTGCGCGAGGTCACACGAAGCTTCCCCGCGCGCACCGGCCAGGTGCAGGCACTGGACGGGGTCTCCTTCGATGTCCGCCCCGGCGAGCTGGTGGGCCTGCTCGGTCTCAACGGTGCCGGAAAGACAACCCTGTTGAAGATCGTCTCCACCCTGCTGCTGCCGACCAGCGGCACCGTCGAGGTCTGCGGCCACGACGTCGCCCGCCACCCGCGCGCGGCGCAGCAGCGACTGTCCGTGGTGCTGGGCGGCGACCGCGGCCTGTATCTGCGCCTGTCTGCCCACGACAACCTGCGCTTCTTCGCCATGCTCACGGGGGTCCGCGGCCGAGATCTGGCGCGGCGTTCGGTGCAGGCCCTGGAGTCGGTCGGTCTCGCCGAGGCCGCCGGCCGGCCGGTGGAGACGTACTCCAAGGGCATGCGTCAGCGGCTGCACCTGGCCATCGGCATGGTGACCCGTCCCGACCTGCTCCTGCTCGACGAACCCACCGTCGGCTTGGATCCGGCGGAAGCACAGAACATCCGCGCTGCGGTGGCTCGAATGCGCAGCGAAGGTACGGCGATCGTCCTGACCAGCCATTACCTCAACGACATCGAGCAACTCGCAGAGCGCGTCGTGGTCCTGCACCGGGGCCGTGTCCTGCATGATCTGCCGTTGCCCCGGCTCCTGGAACGGGCGACGAGCGCGGCCGTGATCACCCTGAACGGGCGGGGCCACGCACCGGCCGTGCCACCGCACGGCCTCGCCGACCAGGCGTGGGTCGAGAAGGTCGAACCCACGGCCTCGGGATGGACGATGGTCCTGCACGTGCGTAGCTGGACCCCCGACTCGCTGCGCACGCTCGCCGACGCCTGGCCCGAGGGACAGCTCCTGGACGTCCGGGTCACCCCCTCCAGCCTGCAGCAGGTCTTCAACGAACTCGCCGACGGCACACGGGTGGGCGCATGACCGGTGTCCGGGTCGCGTGGAACTCCTTCCTGCTACAGCTGCGCGGGACCTCCTGGCTGTCGATCCTCATCGCCGCCGCCGTCCAGCCCGCCGCATATGTGAGTATCACGCTCGCAGCCGACCGCCCCGGCGGGGTCGCACCCCAGGCCGTGGTGCTCGGCAGCGGCCTGCTCGCCGTCTGGACGATCACGCTGTGGCAGGCGGGGATGGTGCTGCGCCGGGAGCTCTGGTCGGGCACCCTGCCCTCGATCTGCTCCCGTCCTGGCGGTCTCGGCCCCGTGCTGGTCGGCAAGTCGGTGGCATCGGTGGCACTGTCGGCGAGCATGACGGCGATCTCGATCGTGGCGACCTCGGCCCTCGAGGGGCACCCGCTCGCGGTCGAGCGACCCGCGCTCTTCGCCGCCGCGCTGGCGGCCGCACTGGTCAGTACTCTGCCTCTCGGCCTGCTGGTCTCCTGCCTGTTTCTGCTCACCCGGTCGGCGATCAGGATCGCCGAGACCCTGGTCTATCCGGTCGTCCTCATGGGCGGCCTGCTCGTGCCGCTCAGCATGCTGCCCCCTGTGCTGCGCCCGCCGGCCGACGCGCTGAGCCTGCACTGGGCCTACGTGCTGCTGGCGGGTGCGATGACCGGACCAGTGGACGGGGCGGCCTGGGCAGGCCTTCTGACGACGGGCCTCTGCTACACCGTCGCGGCACGGCTGGCCTTCATCCGCGTTCTGCACCGCGCCCGCAGGGAGGGCACCCTTGAAATCTTCTGACCTTCCGGTGCTCGCGAGCGCATTCGCCCGCACAGCTCGGCTCGGCCTGCGCGAGTACCTGGTGGAGTATCCACCCGGAGTGCTTCTCGCCGCCGTTCTGCCGCGGACCATCCTGCAGGTCCTCTTCCTCACCGCACTCGGCCGGGCGGTGGGCGGCCCGGCCGGTGCGTCGGCCGCCGGCGTCGGCGCGTCGGCGTTCGCGATGGTCACCGCCACTGTCAACAAAGCGCCCGATGTACTCATCAACGAGCAGGTGCAGGGCACGCTGTACCGGCTTCGGATGACAGCTCTCCCGCTGCCGGGCCTGGTAGCCGCGCGCTGGGCGGTGTACGCGGCGGAAGCGCTGACAGCGGTACTGGTGGCAGCCCCGGTCGCCGCTCTCGTGGCCGGAGACGGACGGATGCTGCGCACGCTGCCCGCAGCCCTGCCCCTGTACACGCTGATGGTCCTCAGTAGCAGCGCATTCGGTTTCACCATCGCCGTCCTGGCCATGAACGGCCGGGCCGACGTCTTCCTGACCAATCTGGCCACCTACCTCGTCCTCGCGCTCAGCGGGGTGCTCTCGCCGGTGCCCGGCGGCGGGATGCGAGCCGTGGTCGGCGCCGCGCTACCGCTGTCGCACGGCATCGCCGCGCTGCGTGCACTGAACTCCGGGCACGGTCCGGTGCTCGCCACCGCGTCCGGCGAAGCCCTGGTCGGCGCCCTGTGGTGCGTGCTCGCCATGGTGGGCCTGCGATTCCAGGACAGCCGATCGAGGCGGACCGGCAGGGACTTTCTGCTCTGAGTTCCCCCACCGCCGAACGACGACGAGAACAAGTGGAGTTCTACGTGACGATCACGGACACCGACCGCACTGCACCCTCGCCCGAACTAGCCCGGTGGGTCGGCGACGCCGAGACATTTCTGGCGTGCTTCTGGCGTCGGCAACCAGGCGTTTTCCACCCGGCAGCACCGCTCGTCCCGCCCCTGACGCTCGGCTCCGTGGACACGATGCTCCAGGAGGGCCTGCTGCGCACGCCCTACCTGGAGATGACGCGCCCGGACCGGATGATTCCCGAGGATGACTACTGCACCTCACGTACCGTCAACCAGACGGCGCACAACGGCTTCGCGGACGCCACAAAGGTGCGAGAGCTGCTGTCTGAGGGGGCGACGCTACTCCTGCGATGCGTCGACCAGTGGCACAGCGCGACCGCCGAACTGGCCGACCGGTTCGGCCGGGAACTCAGCCGCAAGACAGAGGCGTTCTTCTTCGTCACCCCTCCTGGCCGGCAGGGGCTGCGCGTCCACCGTGACGACGCTGACGTGTTCGTGCTCCAGGTCAACGGCAGCAAGGACTGGCAGATCCACCCCGGAACCGCCGACGGGAACTGGCACCCAGGCCCGGTCTCGGACCCGGGTCCGGTGCTGCTGACCACGCCCCTGCAGACCGGTGAAGTGCTGTACATCCCAAGAGGGTTCGCACACTGCGCCACCGGGTCCCGCGGCCTGTCCGCCCATCTGTCGTTCACCGTCCGGGAGATCGGCGGATCGCATCTGCACAAGGAGTTGCTGCGCCTGATCTCCGCGAGACACCGGCCACTACCGCGTCCGCTCGACGACGCAGATCTGATCGATCAAGCCCGTGTTCTCATCGGCCGTCTGACCGGCGAGTTGCAACAGACCACCGCAGAAGGCCTGGTCGCATCTGCCCGTGACAGCCTGCGAAAGGAGAGCGCCGCACACCCAGACCCTGGCCTGATGACAATGGCCAGGCACCTGGCTGCGAAAGAGAGCTGATCCCTCCCGGCAGGCAGCCCGCAGTGGCGCCGCCAATGCCCGGACCTCTCGCCGCAGAACCTCTCGCTCGGATCCCGGCTTCGGAGCAGAGGCACCTTGTGGCCACACCGAACGGTGTGACCAGGACGCGAGAGGCCGCAGCCCACGACCGGCGGTGTCGCTGCGAAGGAGGCGATCGGGGCCCGCAAGCCCCGACAAGGTCCGGCGGCAGATCAGAAAGGTGGCCGTGATCACTGTGAGCGGCAAGTCCGGCTGCCGCCCCGCACCGTGACCACGGCCTGACCTCTGGGCCCGTCCTTCACACCCGGCGCTGACATGAACACTCGGCACCCGCCTCCCCATCCCGCCGCCGGTCCCCGGAGTCCTCGCCTCAGGCGCCGGGTGCCGTCAGGTGCAGCACCAGCAGCACAGCGGCCGTGGTGCCGCCGGAGACCGACAAGCGCCACCCCGTCGGTGCGTAGAGGACTTCGGCGGTGTGCAGACGCAGCCGCAGGGGAGTCGTCGAACCGGCCGGCGACTCCCCAAGCCGCCCTGCGGCAGCCGGCGGGAAGACAGTGAAGTCGTAGCCGCCTCGCAGCGGAAGGAGCAAGGCTTCACCGTCCACGTTCAGCTCACTGCTGTCCTGCCAGGACGGAGCCGCCGCGTAGTCGGCACGTACCAGGCGGCCCAGCGCGGCCTGAAGCCGGTCGGCCAGCACAGTGGCCTCGGGACCTGCTGACAATACGTTCCACCAGCGTCCGGACAGGAGTTCCAGGCGGGCGGCCGCCACATCGGCGAGTCCCGTCAGCAGGGCCACGGGTTCGTGTTCTGGCCACACCATGGCAGGGCTGCGATCGCGATGAATGGAGACGGACAACGCGATTTCCCTGACGAAACCGTCGAGTTCCGAGTCCAGCGCCGCCGCGTCTGGATCGCTGTTCATTCTGCCCCTCCGCCCGTGCTGCCCCCGCGTCGCCACCCACATGCACGGCAGGCCGAATCGCCCGTCGAGGCCGGGAACTACAGCGTGTCGACGCGAAGATCCGTAGACCTCCAGTGTCGTGTGCGGCGCTCCTCGCGGACCAGTCACGGATTCGCGGCACCGAAGTCTGGGCGGTGCGGCAGAACCGTCAGAGCCCGGCGGCCTGCTCGTCTTCCCCACCAGGTGCGCAGTCGGCGTTCATCAAGCCGGCGTTGGCCGCCAGCACGCCTGCCTGGAACCGGCTTTCGGCTCCCAGTGTCTCCAAGATGTCAGCGATGTGCCGCCGCGTGGTGCGCAGGGAGATCCCGAGGCGCCGGGCGATTGACTCGTCCTTCAGACCGGACCCCAACAGGCGCAGGATGGTTTGGTCCAAGTCCTTGGCGACCTGCTCCAAACCGTCCTGCCCGGCATCGGCGAAAGGCGTGGCGTGGGTCCAGGTCTGCTCGAAGACCTCGCACAGGTAGGCGACTATGGACGGTTCACGGATCACCACAGCTCCCCACGTCCCGCGATGGTCGGGGATAAAAGCCACCTCCCGGTCGAAGACGATGATGCGACCGAACAGTTCATGCGCAGTGCGGTACTCGGCACCACGTGCGCCGACGGCAGCGACGTACGCCTGGCTGGGGCCGTTGAATCGCGCGGTGTGGTGATAGAGCGTGCGTATACGGACACCACGGTCAAGCATGGCTATGTCGCGACTCAGGGCCTCCTGCATGGCCTCCGGTACGCGGGTGCCGCCCGGCTGACTGCTCAGCATCTCCTTCTGGCATTCCGCGGAGGCACGGTTGAGTGCCGCTCGCACCTCCTCCATGCTGGGTATGGTCTCTACGGCGGAGAGCGCCTCATGGTCACAGCGACGCAAGAAGCGGTCACGGAGGACGCCGAACCCCTGCTCCAAGCGCTCCAACTGATCCTGCTGATAGCGGATGGAATCCCAAAGCGGCCTGGCTAGCGCGGCCTTGGCCGCATCCGGGTCCACCGCCCTGGCTCCCGACGGAGTAGTCCCGTCGGGAATGACCAGACGCATTGAGGTCAGATTCGCCAGGGCAGCGGACACTGCGCCGACCGGGAGGCCCAGGTGCTCTGCGGCACGTTCCACGTCCGCACTCCGCTGCTCCAACACCCACCCGTACAAGGCGGTTTCATGCACTCCGAGTTGTCCGGACGGCACATTGCCAGAGGAATCGCACACTATGTCCCCCCTTGGGTCCGGCTCGCCTTCATGCCAGGCAACTTGGTGAGGCGTGTCCCGTATGGCCATGTTCCCGCCGAGCCGACAGGCTGAAGCCATTCAGTCACGTTCCGGGGATTCGCTCTGCGGGGATCCGGGCCGCTCACGCCACCTAAGGAAGCTTAACAATGGTTCTGCGCCGCTTCGTTCTCGCCGCCCTCACCTGCGCCATGATGGCCCTCGCCTCGGCCACGGCTCCTGGTCCCGCCGCAACACACCAGGTCGTTGCGAGCGGCGGCTCGACAACGGAGGGAGACAGCTCCTGGGGAGGCTCGTGCACGACATGCCACATGACCCTGGTTTCCTAAGAGATCCTAACGAAGTCGCTGGACGTGACGGTGGGTGATGAGGCAGGTGGTGAGGCCGAGGAAGGTTTCATGGAGGTCATCACGTCGTTCCCAGCGGATGCGCAGGCGGTGGAAGCCATGGAGCCAGGAGGTTGGGTCGGCCGCGCGGTGAGGTGCCCGCCGGGGCAGGTCCTGTTCCGCGCGGCCTCCCGCCGAACCGGACATGACGGTTTCCCGGTCATCCGG
>NZ_JBHJYK010000026.1:111426-135561 GCF_042269865.1 Streptomyces sp. NPDC055966 | reverse complement strand
CAGCAGGCATGGATCAACGACCCGGCCAAGCGCAGGGAACCCGCACCACAAACCTCATAGCGTCACGACCGTCTCACTGGACTTGAAATCTTCCGCTTCGGCTGTCACAGCAGCCGGGCAGAAGCTGGTTGGCAGTCCGGTCCCAGAGACGCCGGTGACGGCGGGGAGCGGCCCTGCAGCGATCGGATGCATCGGTGCTGCCAGACGATGCGGGCCCTACCAGCGGCACAAAAGGTGTACGAGAGGAACCAGTTCTATCGTCCCAAAAGCCCGGGCAGGCATAGGAGTTCGTGGCAGGTGGTGGCGACGGGCCCGGCTGGTCACTGGTGGGGGCGTGGCGTTCGAGGGCGGCGGTGGTTGCCACCGACATTCGCAAGGACGCCACCTCCATCCGGATCGGTATCGTTCAGACCAGGGTCACGAACTACGGCGCCCGCGGTGCGGGCAAGGTCCGTCGTTGTCCGGGTGTTGGTTCGCCGACCGATGTCTGCCGCCTGAAGTCCTCTACAGATCCCCGGGCGGTTCTTTCCGATGTGTGAAGCTGGTGGACAGTCTGTCCCCCTGGACTCGGGAGGTGGCGCGGTTGCCCGCCCAGTACGTCACCAGCCTGTTTGAGGCGTTCGACCGGTACGCGGACCGGCCTGCCATCGTCTTCCAGGGGACAGAGCTGTCCTTCGGCATGGTCAGGGACACGGCCTACCGGCTCGCCCGGGCCACGCACGACCTCGGCGTCCGGCGCGGGACGGGCATCGCGTGCGTGAGCGGCAACCGGCCGGAGGCGCTGCTGGTTCGCCTGGCCGCCCACGTCCTGGGGGCTCGGATCACCACGGTGGTGATTGCCCCCGACACCCACGCCCTGGCCCACATCCTGCGCGACTGCAATCCGGCACTGGTGGTGCACGACGGCCCGGTCCCCGCCGTCAAAACGCCCACCCTCCCTTTGACGGAACTGCTGGAGCGGGCCGGCTCCCAGAGCGCGGACCCCATGCCTGTGCACGCGGAAGACGACGACATCGCCCGGGTCATGTACACCAGCGGCACCACCGGCCTGCCCAAGGGCGTGGCGTCCCGGTTTAGCGCCCTGGGTGCGCGGACCGCGTGGGCCCGCAAGGACAGCGGCCTTGCCGAGCTGGTGTTCGTCTCGGCGACCTCGCTGGCGCAACGCGCCGGCGGACGCTGCCTGGAGCACCTCCTGTCGGGGCGGCGAGTGGAGATCATGCCGGAGTTCTCGCCCGAGGAGTTCGCCGCCGCGTGCCGCCGTGCCGAGGTCGCCGCGACCTACCTCACTCCGACCCAGATCTACCGGCTGCTCGAGCACCCCGACACCAGGGACGGCATCCGTGAGCTGGTGTCGATCAGCTACGGCAACTCCCGGATCCACCCGGAACGGCTCGCCGAAGCTCTCGGCCGTTTTCCCACCGCCGCGTTCCGCCAGGGCTACGGCACGAACGAGACCGGCGTGATCGCCCGGCTGACGCCCGACGACCATGCCGCCGCCCTGGACGGGAAACCGAGCCTGCTCGCCTCGGCTGGTCGTCCCGTGCCCGGCGTCGACGTCACGATCCGCGACCACGAACGCAAGCCGCTGCCGGCCAGCCGGGCCGGGGAGGTGTGGGTCCAGTCCCCGGCGATGATGGCCGGCTACTGGAACCGCCCCGACCTCGACGCCGAGGTCTTCGACGACGGCTGGCTGCGCACCGGTGACATCGGCCGCCTGGACGCCGACGGCTACCTGCACATCGTCGACCGTCTCAAGGACATGATCATCGTGGAGGGCCGCAACATCTACAGCGGCCCCATCGAGGCCGCCCTCACCCGTCACCCGGCCGTAGCCGAGGCTGCCGTCGTCGGCCGTGACAGCCCGACGACCGGCGAAGAGATCGTCGCGTTCCTCGTCCCCTCACCGGGCCACTCACCCCGCCAGGAGACGGCGGCCGAGGCGTGCCAGATGGTGGTGGATGCCCTTGCCCCGGCCCACCGACCGGCGATAGTGCGATGGCTGGCCGCGATGCCTCTGACGCCCACCGGCAAGACAGACAAGAACGCGCTGCGCCGCAACCTGGGAACGAAGGCTGGGCTGACATGATCCGCACGCATGGGCGGGTGAACAGGGCCGACCTCCACCACGCCGACCACGACGGACAGCACCGAGAACTCCTCCCAGCGCTCGGCGGCGCGGCTCCCGGGCCGATTCCCGACCGGCGAACGCAAGGACCAGATCTCTACCTTGGCCAGCATCTGCCGGGCACTCGCCGAGCTCGAAAAGGGCCAGGCGTTCCCCCGAAGTCGTCGCGGCGGCTCACGCCGACTGCAGCAGCGTCAGTCGTTGCTGTACTCGCCGGTGAACGCGGCCTCCTTCACACCGCCGAACGGGGCGCCGATGGTGCACTTGCCCGCGCCGCCGAACAGACTCGTCGAGAACGTGCCGCTGAAGCCGTGCCCCTTGAACAAGCCCTCGGTCACGTAGCCGGACACGGTCGCGTCGTTGAGGACGGTGCGGTCGATGGTCAGGTTGACGACGCTGCGCACCTGTAGCCGTCCGTGGTGCTCCACTCGATCGTTCCTGCGCACGCGCGGGGTCCAGGAGCTTGTGGCTGAGCCATCGCCAAGACGGGTCCTCAACACTCGCCAGCTCAACCCTCCGCATCGCCGCCGGGCGGACGCCGGTGAGCGAAAGGTAGTAGCCGACCTGCTCCTCGGCGTCGGCGACAGGAACGTCCGTCACGTACAGCAGGCGCCCGCGGCCGACCGTGCTGATGATCCTCGCGCCGAGCAACCGCTCCGGGTAGTAAGCCGCTCCGGCCCGGCGCTGAATCAGCCGCACGTCGCATTCCCTGCTCTCCACGCAGATCCGGTCCGAGTATCCGTAGTCCGTACCGCCGCGTCCCCTCTTCGCGCCGACAGCCGCACGAGCATCTGTGGCCGGGCGTCGTGAGCCCGCGGCCGGAACTGTGTCAACACCGTCGATGGACGGTGGTACCCACCCGGGAATCGCACTGAGAGGCCGACAGCATGCCCAAGATGCGCCCTGTTCCGATCCAGCAGATCCTTCAGCTCATCGACTTCCATGAGCAGCGCCCGCTCACCACGGCCAACCTCGTGGCGAGCGAGAACCTCCTGTCGCCCGCCGCCCGGGCCGCGCTCACCAGCGACCTGGGCCACCGCTACTGCATTCCGCCTCCCGGCCGGCGCCTCCCGGCCGTCTGGGACAATCCCAACCAGACGCCGCGCCACCTGGAGCATGCCGCCGAAGACCTGGCGTGCCAGGCTCTCAGTGCCCACGCCGCGGACGTGAGACCACTGTCGGGTAACAACGCACGTCTTACGGGACGACGTCGGGAGGGATTTGCGGATCGGGCAGCAGCCGGCACTGGGCGAGAAGGTCGTCGATGATGCTCATGGCCGGGGTGATCACTCCAGGGTGTCGGCGGGGAGCTGGAGGCCTTTCAGGGGCCCTCGGGCGTGGCGGTCCAGGCTGTGGGTCATGGCGGGCGTCAGCCCGACGATGCCGGGCACGGCGTCGGGGTGGACCTCGCACAGGTGGCGCAGGACGATGACGTCCATCTGGTCCTGGGGCAGCCGGGCAACCGCGTTGAAGAAGCGGGCCATCGTGTCGATATGGGCTATGCGCTCGGTCAGGTCGGTGATGCCGGCCGGGGCGGTGGTGCAGAACGCCGCGTGCCTCAGATCGGGGTGCCCGTCCCTCTGGTCCGCCCGTGCCATGACCCGCGAGCGCAGCATCTGTCAGGCGTGACGCGGGGTGTAGGGGCTTGCGGTCGCGGCGTCCCAGGTGAGCCACAGGAGATCGAAGGTCTCCCCGACCGCGCGGCGGGTGCGGTCCTCGGTCTGGAGGAAAGCCCCGGCGTAGGCGCTGCAGGGAGGGCGCATGGCCTGGGTAAAGCCGCGGTGGGCGACGGGCGGCCACTCAGGGCCCAGCGGCTGCACGGCGCGGATGCCGTTCTCGATCCAGATCGTGTTCTTCTCCGCCTCACGGGCGGCCACGGTCCACAGCCGGCGCAGCGGCCACGGTGGTAAGTCCAGGCCTTTCACCAGGCTGTAGGTGATCTCCCAGCCGGGGTAGTAGCCCTTGCCACGCAGGAGTTCCGACAGACGTGTCTTGAAGTAGCCGGAGCGGGGGACGAGTTCGTCGAGGGTCAGGCCTCTGGCAAGGAGCCGGCTGCGGATCGGTTCCAGCCACGTGCGGTGCGTGATGCCGATCTCTTCGCGGATCGGGGTCGGGATGTACGCGGCGGTGAGGCCCGCCCCGCCGCTGCCGATGACGGCGGTGCGTCGCAGGCCCTCGGTGGCACCTGCCCGCCCCGGCGTGCGCCGCTTGGTCTGCTGCAGCGCGCAGACACACGGGCTGAGTTCCGCAGCCGCCGGTAGGCCGTGTACTGCTTGCGCTGGACCCGAGTGACGCCGTCCCCCAGACCGAGCAGCACCACCTCGACCGTCTTGGCCAGCTCCACCCGAGCGCCGCCCTTGCTGCCGGCAGGCGGCCCTGGCCCTGTTGTCAGGGACCGACCTTCGGTCTGAGAGGGCGAGCACAGGCCTGGTTGCGGCGTCTTGTCGGCAGGAGGAGCGTCGTAAGGAGAAACACCAAGGCGAGGGATCGGCCGCCGGAGACGCCCGAGAGCCGCCGACGCCTGAGATCGGAAGGACTGCCGGAATCAGAGGTGGCAGCGAATGAGTACTACGCAAAGCAGTCCGATGTTCGACATCGAAACGCTGCGCCGCGGGATTGAGGATCGTGACGCCTCGGCCCTGCGGGGCCTGTACGCGGAGGATGCGCGGGTGACCATGGTGGATCATCGCGACCAGCCGAGTCACCCGCATGAGATCGCCGGCACGGCCGCAATCGGCGAGTTCCTCGAGGACGTGTGCAGCCGGGACATGGAGCATCGCCTGGGGCAGGTCGTGGTCTCCGCCGATGGTAGCCACGCGGCGTACCTGGAGCAGTGCCGGTACCCGGACGGTACGAAGGTTCTGTCGACCTCGATGCTGGACCTGCGGCACGGGCGGATCACCACGCAGACGAGCTTGCAGGCATGGGACGAGGAGACCCAGGGTGCGGAGACGCAGGAGGCGACTGCGCCGGCGCGGCCCGAGCACCTGGATTTCTCGGCCCCGGACGAGGTCCGCACCTTCCCCAACGGTCGTGCGGAGATCATCAACGTGGGCGGCGGTGCGGTCGGCCGCTTGGTGCTGGAGCCGGGCTGGCGCTGGTCGAAGGACGTCAAACCCGTGGCCGGCACGGAGTGGTGCGAGGCTCCGCACTTCCAGTACCACGTGTCCGGGACGATCCGCATCCGCATGGCCGACGGGACCGAGTTCGACGCGAAGCCGGGTGACCTCACCGTGCTGCCCTCCGGCCACGACGCCTGGGTGGTCAGCGACGAGCCGGTCGTGGTCGTGGACTGGCAGGGCGCGGTCCACTACGGGGAGAAAATCTGAGACTGTGCGCCCGCTGTCGGCACCCTCTCTCCGGAAACAGGGTGCTCAACCACGGGAGTAGCCGACATAACCGGGGATTTCGCGCGGTGCTGCTCCCATGACCCGTTCGGTCGTGGGAGCACCGCCCAGTGTTCGCACGAGCCCAATCCACGCAGGTCACAGCTCCCCTGCAGAAGAGCTGCACCCATCCTCCAGGACGGCATGGACGACCTGCCCGAAGGGCTTCAGGACCGCACCGGCGGCGAACTCAACTGGCGGATCACCGCCGCCTGCTGGAGGAATAGTCCATAGCTGTGGATCGGTTGGTGTCGTCGGTCAGTCGAGCCGCTTCTTTGAACGCCCGGCCCTCCGCCAGATCACCGTCATCCCAAGCGCCAGAATGCCCAGGGCTGCGACCACGATGACGACCTTGATCGCGCGGTCCAGCAGCAGGTGGTGAAGGAGTTCCGACGACTCCGCTCCGAGGCTGTTCATCATCGGCCATCCTGTCGCCGCGACCAGGACGCCCCGTTCTTCCCGCCCTCAAGCCGTCGGGCAGCAGCACGCAGGCCGGCCTTCACTACGGGGTCTGCATACTGTCGTACGTCGTCGAGTCTGCCCTTGCGCTTGAGAGTCACAGCGATGGCGAAGACCAGCAGCGCCAGCACCACCAGACCGCCCACGACCACGCCGAACCTGATGAGCATGAGATTGAGATACGTCTCCACGAAGAAGCCTCCACCCGTTGTATCACGTCTGTGATACAACCGTTGTATCACAGCCGTGATAGAAAGGCTGCATGCCCAAGCACGTAGACCCGGACGCTCGCCGTCGCCTCGTCGTCGACGCGCTGTTCCGAGTCGTCGTCCGTGAAGGTCTGCATCGCACCTCGCTGCGAGCCGTCGCCGACGAAGCCCAGCTCAACATCGGCTCCCTGCGCCACTACTTCGCCAGCCAGCAGGACCTGATGCGCTTTGCGATGCAGTCGATGCTCGACCGGGCCAGCAGTCGTCTGCTCGAACACGTCGAGCGAATCGGAGACCTGGAAGGCCACCCCCGCCCCGAACAACTCCAGCTCGCAGCCGGGTTCCTGGCCGAGCTACTGCCGCTCGACGAGCAACGCCGCGCCGAGGTCACCGTCTTCCTGGACTTCAACACCGCTGCCCGCACCAACCCGGCCTTCGGCGACCTGTCACGCCAAGCCGCCGAAGGCACGAGATGGCTGATGCGCCGCGTGCTCACCCGGCTGGACGCAGCGGGCACCCTGCGCCCTGGCCTCGACCTCGACCTTGAGTCCGAGCGGCTCACGGCGCTCCTGGACGGGCTCAGCCTCAGCGCCGTCCTGCACCCCGAGATCCTGAACCCGCGGGCATGCGTGGATGTGCTGCTCGCGCACCTGGGCGATCTGTCACTGATCGTTGGAACTCCGGGCTCGGCGCACTGACCGCAGCACCCGGTGAGTCAGGCTGCGTGAGCCTTGGGGCGCTCGACGAGGTGTCCGCGTTCGAACCGGGCTCCGGCGCGGACGAGGGCGACGAGGTGGGGTGCGTTCACCGCTCGCCACCGCTGCTGAGCGGACTCAACGAGTTTGGAGACCAAGGCGAGGGCGGCGACCGCGCTGCCGACGCCCTCGGTGACCTTCGTGCGCAGACGGACGGTGGCGAACGTGGACTCGATGGGATTCGTACCAGGTATGAAATCTGTGGGCGCCGCTGTCTGCGTCCTGGTGACCGGACTTCGGCCCGGTTGCACGGTGCGACCGTCAGGACAAGGGGCGCCCGGGGAATCAGCATGGGCAGGCCGATCTTGAACGATGGGCTGTGAGCCCGCCTTAGTAGATGGCCGCCCCTGCGACTTGCCTGGCTGCGTCGTGAGCGCGATTCCGTAGGTGTCGTTTCGCCCAGCTGATCCCCGTACCAGGTTCATGTCGAGACATGGAGACGGATGATGGGACGGTTCATCGGGTTGGATATTCACCGCGACTTCGCTCAGGTCGCGGTGGTCGAGGACGGACGCGTCACGGACTGGGGCCGGGTGGGGTGCCGGACGGAGGCGCTGCGGGAGTTCGCCGCACAGCTGCGTCCGGACGACCAGGTGGCGCTGGAGGCGACCGGGAATGCGAGCGCAGTGGCCGTGCTTTTTCGTTCGCCATAGCGGGAGATGGGCGACTTCACCGTGCGGGTGCTGACGCGGGGACGGCGTGGAGGCGCCAACGCGGACAGGACTCTGCGGACGATCGCCCCGATGTCCTGCTCGGTGACCTCCTGCGCGCAAACCAGGAGGGCGTGATTCGGCTGCCTCCACCATGGCCCGGCGGAGCAGCTGGTACGGTCCAGCAGCGGCTGCGGGATCTTCCCTCGGGGTTGGCGTGCGCTTCCTGCTCGCGATGTGTCTGTTCCCCGAGGTCGGATACCGCCGGGTCTGGGACAAGATGACCTGGGCGTTCCCCGGCCTCCGGCATGCACCCAGCACGAAGGGCCTTCGCGATCTGAGCCGGCGCGTGGGCTGTGCTCCGGCGACATCTTTGTTCGCAGAAAGGGCGTGAGAAACTACCCGGCCTTGGAGAAACCTCACAACGCTTCTGCCCCCTCGTCACGACCGCAGAGTGAACCATGCCCCGATTTGCGTGAGCCAGCGGCTAACCTGCGAGCGAGGCGGCTGCGAGGGCCAGCAGCGAGCGTACGGCCGGGTCGGCGCCGGGCCGGTGCAGGGCCGCGATGGTGGTGGTGAGTTCGGGAGCCTCGTCAGTGAGCGGGAGGAAGCGCACGCCCGGGAAGGAGAGCGCGGCGGTGTGCTCGGGGGCGAGGGTGACGCACAGGCCGGAGGCGGCGTAGCTGAGCAGGCCCGGCAGGTCGTCGGCGTGCGCACGGACGGTGGGGACGAAGCCCGCGCGGTCACAGGCCAGTAGCACGCGCTGGGCCAGTTGCAGGAGTGGCCCGTCGCCGGCGAGGGCGAAGGACTCCTCGCGCAGGTCGGCGAGGGAGAGGCGGTTGGCCCCGGCGAGATGGTGAGCTGCGGGCAGGGCGGCGGCGAGGCGTTCCTCGGTGAGCCGGTGGACGGTCAAGTCGTCGTCGAACGTGGGCTGGCGTACCAGCGCGAGGTCCACGGTGCCGCTGCGGACGAGCTCGATCAGCGCGGCGGTGGATCCCTGCCGCAGGTGCAGGCGCAGGCCCGGCAGTTGCTCGGCGGCGTCGGCGAGCAGGCGCGGCAGGTGCCAGTGGCCAAGGCTGTTGACGAAGCCGACGCGCAGCTCGCCCTCCTCGCCGGAGGCGATCCGGCGGGCGCGGGCGAGGGCGGACTCCTGCGCCTCCAGTATCCGTCGGGCGTCGGCCGCGAAGGCCTCACCGGCGGGGGTGAGGCTGACGCCCTGACTGCTCCGGTCGAGCAGACGGGTGCCGATGATCCTCTCCAGGCGCTGGACCGCCTGACTGAGGGGGGGCTGACTCATCATCAAACGGCTTGCCGCGCGGCCGAAGTGCTTCTCCTCGGCCAGTACGGTGAACTGTTCCAGCAGGCGGGGCGTGAGATCCATGAGGTGAGCGTAGATCGGGTGGTGGGTGGGCAGGCGGCGGAAGTACGGACCCCGGCCCGGTCGGCCGGGGTCCGGGTGACGCGTGGATCAGACGGCGAGCAGCGCCCAGACGTCGTCCGCGGCGAGCGCCTCGCGGCCCAGCCGGGTGGCCCAGTACGACTCGTCGCCCTCCTCGTCGCGCCAGGACCACAACCGGGTGGTGGCGAACCGTAGTTCGCCGAGTTCGGTGAAGCCGATGGCGCCGTGCAGCTGGTGGGCGATGCGGGCGATCTCGGCGACCGAGGCGGAGGCTTGCGCCTTGGCGGCAGCCACGCCGACCAGCGACAGCTCGCGGGCGGCGGCGTCCACCGCGGCGCGGATCAGTGCGGACTCCTCGATCAGGCGAGCCTCCTCCTGCTTGACGGCCTGGAAGCGGCTGAGCGGGCGGCCGAACTGGGTGCGGGTGGTGGTGTGCCGGACGGTCAGCTCGACGCAGCGCTCGGCGGCGCCCGCGATCAGCGCGGCGCGGGCGAGAGCGGCGCGGAGTCCGGCCTCGGCGAGCTCGCCCGGGGCGAGGGGGCGGACGTCGGCGGCGGACACCGCGTAGTCGTGCAGGTGGAGGGTGTCGCGGGGCTCGCCGGCGAGGTTGGTGCCGGGGACGACGGTGGTACGGGCCGGGTCGACCGGGAACAGTACGGGCCCGCCCGGACCCTCGGTCAGTACGATGACGGTGGACGTGGCGCCGTACGGCACCCGGGGCAGCGTGCCCGAGACGCGCAGGGCGGCGTCCTCGCCCGAGGTGCCGGCCGGGCCGACCCGGGTGACGGCAGGGTGGGCGTACGCGAGGGTGAGGCCGTCGGCTAGCGCGACAGTCAGCGAGGCCTCAGGGAGCGTGAGTTCGAGGTGCCCGAGCACGGCCTCGCCGAACGGGCCGGGCTCAGCGAGGCGGCCCGCCTCACGCAGGGCGGTGACGCGGGTGGCAAGGGTGGTGGTCATGACTGCTGCTCCAGACCGCGGGTGATGATGCCGCGAAGAATCTCGTTGGTGCCGCCGCGCAGGGTGTAGCCGGGGCTGTGCAGCAGCGCGTAGGCGAGGTGGTGGGGGTACGACCCGGGTGTGGCCCCGGTATCGGCGGTGACAGGCAGGATGCGCCGTACCTCGTGGACGAGTTCGCCCTCCAGGCGCGTGCCCAGGTCCTTGACCAGCGCGGCCTGCACGTCGGCCGGGCGGCCCGCGTCCAGCGCGTCGGCGACGCCCAGCGAGAGCTGCCGTACCGCGAAGACCCGGGCGAGCAGGGCGCCGAGCCGGGCCTGCTGGTCGGGGGTAGCTGCGCTCCGGCGCAGCTCGCGGGTCAGCGAGATCAGCAGCGGGAAGGTGGAGAGGTAACGCTCGGGCCCGCTGCGTTCGAAGGCCAGCTCGCCGGTGACCTGTTTCCAGCCGTCGCCCTCCTGGCCGAGCAGCATGCCGTCGGGGACCTCGACGCCGTCGAGGTGGAACCAGTTGAAGGTGTGCTCGCCGGTGAGCAGGTGGATCGGCTCGGTGCGTACGCCGGGGGCGCGCAGGTCCACGATGAACTGGCCGAGCCCCTGGTGCCGGTCCTCGTGCTCACTGGTACGGGCCAGCACGATCGCGTAGTCGTTGACGTGCGCGCCGCCGGTCCATTTCTTCGTACCCGTCAGCCGCCAGCCGCCCGGCACGCGCTCGGCGCGGGTCTGCACATTGGCCAGGTCGGAGCCGGCCTCCTGCTCGCTCATGCCGATGGAGAAGAAGCAGCGCCCGGCGGCGATGGCGGGCAGGAACCGCTGCTTCTGCTCCTCGGTGCCGTGGGTCAGGATCGAGGGTCCGGCCTGGCGGTCGGCGACCCAGTGCGCGGAGACGGGAGCCCCGGCGGCGAGCAACTCCTCGATCACGACGACGCGGGCGGCGAATCCGCGCCCGCCGCCCCCGTACTCGGGCGGCAGCGCCATGCCGACCCAGCCGCGCCCGGCGAGCCGGCGGCTGAACTCCGGGTCCCAGCCGGTCAGCCAGGAGTCGGGGCGGCCGAGCACGGTGCCGCGGGCGCGCTCCTCGGCGAGGAAGTCCCGCACCTGCCGGCGCAGTTGCAGGGTGTCGGTGGTCGTGGTCATGGAACTACTCCTTGTTCAGCAGGGCGGGGTCGAAACCGGCCTCGCGGAGCACTTCGTCGGTGTGCTCGCCGAGGGCGGGGCAGGGGCGCACGGTCGGTGCGGGGTCGGCGGAGTAGCGCACCGGACGGGCGATCGAGCGGTACCTGCCTTCGGTGGGGTGCTCGGCCTCGGCCAGCAGGCCGCCCTCGCGGGCGTAGGCGGTGGCGACAGCCGACTCCAGGCTGTGCACGGGCGAGGCGGGGACGCCGGCACTGTCGCAGAACTCCTGCCACTCGGCGGAGGTGCGAGTCACCGTCATCTCGTCCAGCACCGGGTACATCTCGTCGGCGTTGCGGGCCCGCAGCGCGCGGTCGGCGAACCGCGGATCGGCGGCGAACTCGGGGCGGCCGGCGAAGGTGCAGAAGTCCCGCCAGTTGCGGTCGCTGTGCGGCAGGATGCACATCCAGCCGTCCGCTGTACGCTGCGCCCGCCGGGTGCGGCTGAGCGAGCGCGGCGCGCCGAACTCGCCTTCCATGACCGCCCCGGCCAGGTGTTCGACCAGATTGAAGGCGAGCATGGTGTCGGCCATCGGCACCTCGATGTGCTGACCGCTGCCGCCGCGCTCGCGGTGCAGCAGGGCGGCGAGTACGGACTGGCTGATCTGCAGTCCGCAGATCTTGTCGGCGATCAGGCTGGGCACGAACCGCGGTTCGCCGCCCGCCCGCTGGTTGAGCCACACCAGCCCGGAGACCGCCTGGATGATGTCGTCGTACGCGGCGTGGGTGCCGAGCGCGGAGTCCGCGCGGAAGCCCTGTGCGTTGACGTACACCAAGTGGGGGTTAACGGCCCGCAGCTCCTCGTACCCGAGCCGGAGCCGGGCCAGGGCCTGCGGGCGGACGTTGGTGAGGAACACGTCCGCCGTACGGATCAGGGCGACCAGCGCGTCGCGGCCGTTCGGCGCCTTGAGGTCGATGACCGCACTGCGCTTGTTGCGGTTGAGATTGAAGCCGGCGCCGCCCATTCCGGGGTGGCGGGCCGGTGGGTAGTGGCGGGTCATGTCTCCGCCGGGGGGCTCGACCTTGATGATGTCCGCGCCCAGGTCGCCGAGCTGCTGGCCGGCGTACGGAACCATGATCACGCTGCCCAGTTCGACGACACGGACCCCGGAGAGCATTCCATTCATAGCATTCCTTTCACGGTAGTCATTTCGGCCGTTGCGACGCCTTCCAGGAAAGTCCCGCACCTCAGGTCGCGTCCAATACCGACTGACCGGGAAGCCGATAGGGAACCGGATATGACAGCAGGTCAGACCAGCTATATAGGGCATCACATATCGCCGCCCGCTGCCATTGGTATTGGACGCCCGCAAATTCCCGCTGCTGTCATGGAAATACCAACCCGGCCACTACGGAAGGACGAGGGCCATGACCGAGAGCGCGACCGAGACCACGACCTCCTACGACGCACTGCAGGGCCTCTACCACCAGCTCGGCATCACCGGTGAGGAGGCCGGCGGGAAGGTGACCATCACCGGCGCCGACCCGCTGACCCCCTCCGTGCACCGCATCGGCGAAGCCTGCGCCGCCGCTCTCGCGGCGCTCGGCACCGAGGCATCGGCGCTGTGGCGGGAGAGGGGCGGGGACGTCCAGGACGTGACGGTCTCCGCCGAGTCCGCGATCCACCAGCTGATGGCGGTCTTCCTCACGCGGGTGAGCGGCGTGCCCGTGAGCGAGCTGGGCGAGGACCCCAACCTGTTGGGAAACAGCGACTTCTACCGCGCCGGCGACGGCCGCTACATCTATGTGCTGCTCTCCTACCCGGAGTTGCGCGACATCGCCTGCGAGGTGCTGGACTGCCCGCCCGACCGGCAGCGCATGGCGGACGCGATCGCCCACTGGGACGCTTTCGAGCTTGAGGAGGCGATCTGCTCGCGCGGCGGCACCGCGGTCGCCGTACGCACGCAGCAGGAGTGGCGAGCCCACCCGCAGGGGCAACTGCTGGACGGCCAGCCGCTGATCCACCTGGACAAGGCGGGTGAGAGCGCGCCCGAGCCCTTCCCGGCCGCCGGGGAGCTGCCGCCGGCCCTGCCGCTGACCGGGCTGCGAGTGCTGGACAACTCGCACGTCATCGCGGGCCCGATGGCCTCGCGGATCTCCGCCGAGCTGGGCGCCGACGTACTGCACGTCTCCTCGCCCACGCACCCCGACCCCAACGGGATGATCATCGAGACCGGCATCGGCAAGCGCGCCGCCTTCTGTGACCTGCTCGACCCCGTGCAGGCCGCGGCCTTCCGGCGGGTGCTCGCCGAGGCGGACGTGTATGTCAGCAACTACCTCAACCTGGACACCAAGGGGTTCGGACCCCAGGCCCTGTTCGAGCAGCGGCCCGGTCTGGTGGTGCTGGACTACCACGGCTGGGGCATGACCGGCCCCTGGTCGCGGCGCGGCGGCTTCGACCAACTCGCCTGTGCGGCCAGCGGGTTCTCCGCCGAGGAG
Source organism: Streptomyces sp. NPDC055966 (assembly GCF_042269865.1). Classification (NCBI taxonomy): domain Bacteria; kingdom Bacillati; phylum Actinomycetota; class Actinomycetes; order Kitasatosporales; family Streptomycetaceae; genus Streptomyces; species Streptomyces sp. NPDC055966. Next base: position 122,017 of record NZ_JBHJYK010000026.1, on the reverse strand, counting down.
GGCTCCTTCGACGGTCCGCGGCTGCCGCCGACCTACCTCCTCAACGACTACCTCGCGGCGATCCTCGGCGCGGCCGGGGTGATCGAGGCGCTGCGCCGCCGGGCGAGCGAGGGCGGCAGCTGGCGGGTGCACGTCGACCTGGCCAAGGTCTGCATGTGGGTGCAGGACCTCGGACTGTTCCCACGGGCCGACGTCGCCGCGTTGCCCGCCCCCGACCTGATGCGCGCCACCGGTGAACTGGCCACCGTTCACGGGCCGTTCGGCGAAGTCAGCTACCTGCCCACGCGCATCGCGTACTCGACCCTGCGCCCGCACCTCGACCGTTCCGCCGAGCCGCTCGGCGCCTCCCCCCTGGCCTGGTGACCCCGATGGACCTCGCTGTCGCCTGTGGTAGAGCGGCATGCCCGGTATCCGTGGCGCAAGCGGCTGGATGACCGGCGGGTGCCCAGCGGGATCCTTTTCGTCCTGTACACGGGGCCCCTGGAAGTTCCTTCCGCAGGAGCTGGGACACGGCTCAGGGAGTACGTGCTGGCGCAGGCTGCGTGACTGGCATGAGGCCGGGGTGTGGCAGGCCTCGCACGAGTTGCTGCTCGCCGAGTTACGGCCGGCCGGCAAACCGGACTTCTCCCGGGCCGCAGTGGACGGCTCGCGCCTGCGGGCGATGAAGGGCGGCGCGAAGACCGGGCCGTCTCCGGTGGACCGGGGCAGGACCGGCAGAAGCACCACGTGATCACCGAGGCGCACGGCATCCCGCTCGCCGCCACCCTGACCGGCGGCAACCGCCATGCCGTCACCCAGCTCATGCCCCTGGTCAACGCCGTACCACCGGTCAAGGGCAACCGCGGGTGCCCCCGCCGACGCCCCGGCGCGCTGTACGCCGACCGCGGCTATGACTACGACATCCACCGCCGCGACCTGCGCGGACTGGGCATCCGCCCGGTCATCGCCCGCCGGGGTACCGATCACGGCTCAGGACTCGGCGTCCACCGCTGGGTCGTCGAAGCCTGGCGCCGCCTGAAGACCGCCCTTGACCAGAGCCCGTCCGGCGGGACTTGCGGCCGGTGGCCCTGGGTCCGTGGCGCTGCCGTAGTCTCCGTGGTCATGTTCGAGTGGTGGCATGTGCTGGCGGACGACGAACGGCAGCAATGGACTCTGGATCCGTTCGTGGGTGTGGGGCCGCCGGCGTTCGGTATGGGTCCCGACGAGACGTCGCAGGCACTGAAGCTTTCTCATCCTGATCGCCGGGCGGTCTCGATGGTGTGAACGGCGGCGACGGTCCGGTTGATCCGGTTCGGGCTGCAGCGGGCCTTGCGGAAGATCCACCATCGCTTTGAACGCGCGAAGACTCGCTCGCCGGGTGCCCGCAGCTGGGCGTGGTCCCCGTTGAACTGGGCGTACTTCTCGGGTAGGTCGCGGCCATAGTAGGGGGTGCGGACCTTTGCGCCGGCCCCGCGGTTCGCGCGGTCGGCGAGCACCAGGATCTGCCTGGTCAGGCACGCTTGGATCACTCCGTTAGCGCGAGCGGCCGTGAGGTCGTGGATCCGCCCGGGCAGAGCAGGTGCACCAGCACGAGGGCGGCCTGCTGGAAGCAGCTCAGTCGCCGCCAGCGCGAGCGCAGTTCACGCCTTCGGGCGCAGATGAGCCAGGAGACGTACTCGACTACCTCATGCGGGATGTCGAGCATGGCTCGATGCGGGACCAACCGGGCTCCTGCATCCGGGCGTTGATGAGTGAGATCACCAGCCGAACGACCAGGAGCCCTGCCACGTCACGTACCCCCACCAGGCCTGCGCCATCAGCCCCGAGTCTCAGGACGAGAAGGGTTTCACTGAGGCGGCACGCCGGGGGCCAGGTGGATCTGCCGCTGGTCAGCGCGGCCTCCACGGTGGGCGGGGGGTAGCGAGATTCATCGCGCCCGGGTCTTGCCGGATTCGACTAATACTACGTACGACGCAGTATCGTATAACGTAGTAGCCGCTAGGGATGAAGGAGGTGCCTGATGCCGCGTCAACGGGACCGCGTCGGATGGGCCGAACCCGCGTTGCTGATCCTGGCCAGCCTGGCCGACGGCCCCAAGCACGGCTACGCGATCACCAAGGATGTCGAGGAGCAGACGTCCATCAGGCTGGGGCCGGGCACGCTGTATGCCGCCATCGCGCGGCTGGAGGAAAGCGGCCTGGTCGCGCCGCTGGACGAGGACGAGCGCCGGCGGCCCTACCGCATCACCGCGGAAGGCCAGACCGTGCTCGACGACAGGCTCCGGGCGATGGCCCGCTTCGCACGCACCGGACTGACCCGGCTGGGGGTGGCAAACGCGTGATCAACATGGCGGCCCGGGTGGCCTTGCGGGCATACCCTCCCTCGTTCCGGGAGCGCTACGGTCGCGAACTAGAAGCACTGGTCGAGGACACCGGCGCCGGCCCTCGCGCCGTCGCGGACCTCCTTGTCGGCGCGCTGCGGGCATGGCTTCACCCGGTGATGCCCGAAGAGTCCGCCGAACGGCGCCGCCGCCGCATGCAGGCAAGCGTCGCCACCACCTGGGTCACCTGGTGTGCCGCACTGTATGCCCTGCCGATGCTGCACTTCGTCCTGTCCGAGGAACCCGGGCTGGCTCCGGACCTGGTGTGGCGACTGCTCGACGTTGCGCAGTACGCCATGTACGGCACTGGGCTCATCCTGTTGGCCGGCGGTCTCGCCCTGCTCGCGGAAACCTCCAGAACCGGCAACCGGACCGCGTGGCGCCCGCTGGTGGTTCTCCTCCCGACGCTGCCCACATGGCTGATCGCGCCGCTGCTCCTGGCGTTCGCCTCCATCGACCCGATCGACCGGATCTCCTATCTGATCGGGGCCTTGGCGGTACTTGGGCCTGCAGCGTTCCTCATCACCATGGCGGTGACACCGGCCGTCGTCGTCACCCGGTGCCGGCCATCTGTCAAGGTCCTGCGGCTGCTTGCCCTGTCCGGGGTTGCCGTGGCACTCGCCGTAACGACGACAGCCATCGCCTGCGCCGCAGCATTGACCATGAATACCGTTTACGCAGCCCATCTGGTGACGATGCCCATACTCGCCGTCACCACTGCCGCTTCCACAGCAGCCCTGGTCAGCTCCGGTCGCGGAGCCAAGGCCGCACTCCATAAGGAGCATCCGGTGGATCTCGGCGGTGACGTGTGAGTGACGCTGCGATGCTCCCGCTCCAGGGCGCCATTGTCAGGGACCTGACGCTTTCCGGGTAAGCATCTGACCAACGCGAGACCAACAGGGCTCCTGCGTCCGGGAGTTGATGAGTGAGATCATCAACCGAACGACCAGGAGCCCTGCCGCGTCACGAACCCCAACCGGGCGGCGGAAGACGCCACCTCGCCTGGCACGGTACCGGTCCAGACGACCAGAAGGCCCTCATCACGGCCCTCGTACCCGCCGAGCAGTTCCACCGCAGCACAACGGAACACCTCAAGCGCGCCCGCCACCAGTTCCCAGGAAAGCCCCGTAGGCCGCGAGTGGCGAGTTCTGCTCATCGAGGGCGCTGCGAGGAAGCGGCGGACCGTGCGCCGCCCGCTGCAGGTATGCCGCAAGCAGTAGACGCCGCATTGCCGGCATTTCAGCCGGCCAGGTGAGCGTCCTCGATGTTCTGGCAGAACGGGCGGTCTCGCTCGGCTATCTGTGTCCGCGGACCGGCTGAGCGCAGGACGACGTCCAGGACCCGGTCAGGATCCGCGGCATAGCAATTGCTGAACCACGCCATGTTCGCCTCGACCACCGCCCACTGGTCGGCGGCGCCGTGCTCAGGTGTGGCCAGGAGTCCGATGTCCACCACCACCGCGCTGGGCAGGCCACCGCCGCTCGTGGCCAGGAGATCGTCCGCGAACTCCAGGACAGCGTCCTCATACCGGTGCCCGTCCAACCGCTCAGTCTCGAGACGGCCGAAGGTGGCGTACTGCGAACCCGTGCGGACCTCGCCGTCCAGGAGGTACAGGCGAAACTCCGCTGCCCAGGTCACCACGTCGCTGATCTGTACCGGCACGTCCAGTGACAGCTCAGGCCCCGTCGGGAGGCAACTCCCGCTGGCGTAGACGGCGGCCGGGAAGCTTTTGTCACTGGGTGGCTTGACGAACGCCGGCCGGGACAGACTGCGCGCCTCGCCCAGCGTCGCCATGGCGATCCGCCGTCCCGTGTACTCGTAGGGCAGTGTGGCCAGCCAGTCGTCAGACGGCTCCAAGAGCGCGACGTCAAGGGCATCCACGACGCGTGCCGCAAAAGCGGGGCCGCCATAGCAGTGACCACCACGCCTCTCCGTGGCTGTGCCCGCACCACCGTGGGCGGGAAGTACTTCTACATCCATCCCCCGCCGATACGCCGACGTCGAGAGCAGTTCGGAAGTCGTGGTGTACTGCGGCGTCAACGCCAGGAAACCGTGCTCAGTCACGATCGCTGACGATGCCACCGGTTCGGCCGCACCGTCCACAGCATTCGGGCCCACGCCTCGGGGTCAACCAGCCGACCAGCACACTCAGTCGCGCACGGTCGTACCCGAAGCGGTCATCACCGGCAGGCAGTGTCAGTCCCGTGTGGACGATCACGCTAGTGGTTCTGGCCGCGATGCCGTGAATCCCCAGGTCATGGCCCGAGTGCGGGAACGTTTCTCGTGGGGATTGCCCAGATATGAGGGTTGTGGGGGTCGAGGATGTGCTGTTTCCCGGGATCGATGTGCGTGTCACGGCGGTCTGTGTCGCCGCAGAGGGGGTGGTCGTCGAGGCGTCGGCCTGCGGCTGGACGCCATCTTGTCCGGACTGTGGTTGTCCAGGGCGTCGCATCCACTCTCGCTGGACACGCCGGCTGGCTGAACGCCCGGTGGTGAGCCTGCGATTGGTGATCTCGTTGCAGGTGCGCCGGTTCTGGCACGGGTGCAGCCGACCGGCGATCGCGAGCAGCGCGGCGCCGGCCGCTGCTCCTGCGCTGAAGCTGCGACGATCCAGCCGAAGCCGGAAGAGCCTCGGCCGCGCTCGGCGTTGAGGAGCACCATGCCAACGTCGAGGATGCCGATGAGCCCGAGTTCGCAGATGGCGTCGGCGGCGACGAGCGGGCCGATGAGTTGGTGGCGCCGGATGTAGCGCAACCCGTCGAGCAGGTGCCGCCGCGCGATGCCGGGCCCCGGCCGCTCCGCGTCCCCCGACCCGAGGGACCGCATCCGTACCGTCAGCAGGAGCGGCAGGGACAGCGCGCAGAGCGCTCCGGCGGCGGGGAAGGCGGACTCGGCGCTGCGGCAGCGTGCGCTCACTCGCAGTAGACGTCCGCCCCGGGCTGCCGGCCGGTGGCCAGGAACCGCGACACCGTCTCGTCTCCGCAGGCGTTGCCGTTGGCCAGGTAGGCCTCGTGACCGGTGGAGTTGACGGTGACCATGACGGCACGGCGGCCCAGGGCGGTACGGAGCTTGAGGGCGCCGCTCAGTGGGGTCGCCACATCGCGCTCGTTCTGGACAAGCATGATCCGGCCGACCGGTCCGCGGTCGGTGATCCGCACCGGCGCATGTTCCGGCCGCCACGGCCAGGCGGCGCAGACCATTGCGTTGCGAGGCATGCCCGCGGTCAGGGGGTACTTGGCGCGGCTCTCGTCAACGGCCTTCTGGTAAAGAGTGGTTGACCGGTCCCAGGCGACGTCGTTGCAAATGGTGGCGGCGGCCACGCCGGTGAGGTTCTGCAGCACGGTGTCCGGGGGCGACTGTGGTGCGGGCGGGACCGTGCCCTCGCGCGCAGCCAGGATCAGCTGAGCCAGACCGGGGTAGTCGTCGGGGTCGTAGAAGCTGTTCAGCATGGTCTGGCGCAGGACGTTGCCGTTCAGCTCGGCCGGGTTGGCGCCGGGCCATGGGATCGGGGCGCGGTCCAGGCGGGCGGCGAGGCGGAGGAAGAGCGGGCGCACCTCGGCGGCCGTGCCGGCCAGCCGGTACGGATTGCGTGGCGCGGACGCCCACTTGGCGAACACGGGGAAGTTGTCCTCGGCGCCCACCTCGAACGCGGCGAGCCAGGCGCGCTCCGCCCTGACCGGGTCGGGGTTGCCGTTGCTGTCGAGGACGACGCGGTTGGTGCGCTGCGGGAACAGCTGGGCGTAGACCGCGCCGACGTATGTCCCGTACGAGACGCCCCACGCCGACAGACGGCGCTCGCCCAGCGCGGCCCGGATACGGTCGACGTCACGGGCGTTGTCTACCGTGCTGATGTGTCGTATCAACGCGCCGCCGTTGCGGGCGCACGCGTCCGCCATGCGCCGGGCGGTGGCCATGTTCCCGGTGACCGATCCGTCGGCGTCGGGCCAGGGCCGCAGCGCCGTCAAGGCGAGGTCGCCGTGGTCGACCCCGCAGTCAACCGCGGTGGACGGCGCGTTGCCGCGCGGCGCGAACCCGATCAGGTCGTACTGGTCCCGCACGGCCTGAGGAAGCTTCTGCCCCTTGCTGGACGGTTCGTCGAGGCTGTCGCCGCCCGGCCCGCCGGGGATGAGCAGCAGGGCTCCTCGGCGCGCCGACGCCTTCTCGCTGCGGATACGCAAGAGCGCCAGGTCGATCTTCGGACCGTTCGGGTCGGCGTAGTCCATCGGCACTGCGAGGGTCGCGCACTCCTGTCGGGGGTCGAGGCCAGTGCCCTCACACCTGGCCCAGTGCAGCGGGCCGTCGACACTGGCTGAGGCCCTGACCGGAGCGGTCAGGACAAGGAGGACGGCGGTGGCGGCGAGGAGTGAGGCGTTGCGGATGCTCTTCGTCATGGCCAGAGCCTCGCTGATCTCCATCGGCCCTCCCATCCGGTCAGCATCCGTGCTTCCAGGGGGCCTGGCCCCACCCCCTCAGCTCGGGTTCGTCATACGTCCCGGCGGTCCACGGAGAGGATCTGTGAGCATCACCAGGACTCGACGCGCACTGCGCAAAGGACGGCGGTCGCTTAGTAGTCCAGCAGCACACCAAACTGATCAGCCCAGGCCAGAACACCTGCCTTTGATCAAAAACACCGCTCCTGGACACGAGCAGCTGTCCGCGATCGGGATGCGCTGGACGTAGGCCGGTAGGAACGAGCGGCGGGGGTGGACCTGCAGGGGATCCGGGTGGCGCGGTGGGTTCGGTCACCCGGATCCGCCCGCGGTGTGGGGCAGGTGGTGGGAGGGTTACTTCGGGGAAACGAGCATGTGCTCGGTGCCGAAGGTGGCTCCGGTGTGTGTACATGGTGGTCTCGCCGTCGGATCAGCGGACGAGCAGGTCGTCCGGCCAGCCGTTGGAGTCGTAGCTGCCCGCCGTCATCACCGAGTCGCGGGACCAGATGCTGCCGGCCGGAGCCATCTGGATCTCCGTGCCGGTGCCGCCGGGGCCGGTGTCCTGGAACTGGGAGACATGTCCGTCGGACCAGCGCACCAGGGTGTCCCAGTTGTTGCCGCCGGTGAAGTCACCCGCAGTCACCAAAGTGGCGTCCTTCCAGGCACTCTTCGGCTTCTCCAGCTGGTGTTCGGTGCCGAAACCCTTGTCGCTGACGGCGGTGCAGTCGGTGACTTCGCCGTCGCTCCAGCACACCAGCAGGTCGCTGACGTACGTCGCGGTGCCGAAGCTGCCCCCGGTGATCTGATCGGCATGGCTCCAGATGGCACCGGCGTCGGCCAGTTTGATCCCGCCGTCCAGACCCTTGGTGCCGACGTCGGGGAAGAGCCTGACCTCACCGGAGTCGAACACCACCAGCAGGTCCGAGCCGCTGCCGCCGGCGAAGTCCCCACCGGTCATGGACTTGGCGTTCTGGAAGATGCCGTGGCGTGCAGCCAGTTGGCGCTCGCCGGTGAAGCCGCCGTTGCCGTCGCCGGTGTACAGGGTGACCTCGCCGTCGGTCCAGACCACGATCAGGTCGCCCTTGCCGTCGCCGGTGTACTCCCCCGAGGCCAGCAGCTTGGCATGGGACCAGGTCTCACCGCCGCCCATGGAGTACGGCAGCGGCGGCTGCTCGTAGGTGCTGCCGTGCTGGGGGACCTGGTTGCAGGGCTTCGGCGTAGTCGGGTGACGTCCGGTTCGTAGCGGTGTGTCGGGTGGGGGCAGATCAGGAACGGAAGCAGGCACGGTCTCCAAGATCATGGAGCTGTCAACGCCCCGTGATCCAACTGGAAGACCGTGCCTGCCCGCGTAACAGCTCCGATCCCACCTGTTCTTGGCCGGCTCCGTGATCAGCAGCAGGCCGGCTCTGGGGAGATTTTGGGCCCGTTGGAACGGCTGGCCGAGGTGCCGGACCCGCGCGATCCGCGCGGTGTACGGCACGGCCCGGCCATCGTCCTGGCTCTGACCGCATGCGCGGTGCTGGCCGGGGCGACCTCGCTGCTGGCAGCGGGCGAGTGGATCGCCGACACGCCAGCTCACGTGCTCGGGCAGCTCGGCGTCCGCCCCGACCCGGTGCTGCCCGCGCGGCAACTGCCCTCGGAGTCCGCTGTGCGCCGGCTGCTGGCCCGAATCGACGGCGACGCCCTGCACCGGGCGGTTGCGCATTGGCTCGCGGACCGTCACCCAAAGCCGTCCGGACTGCGCGCGCTGTCCGTGGACGGCAAGAGCCTGCGGGGCGCCGCGAAAGCGGGCGGGCGGAAGATTCATCTGCTCGTCGCCCTAGAACACACCACCGGCCTGGTCCTGGCCCGGCTCGACGTCGGCGACAAGACCATCGAGATCACCCGCTTTCGGCCACTGCTGGAGACCGTCGCCGACCTGGCCGGCATGGTCGTCACCGCCGACGCCCTGCGCACCCAGCGCGAGCATGCCGCCTATCTGCTTGGGCGGCAGGCCCACTACATCGTGATCGTCAGGGGCAACACGAGGGAGCTCCGCAAGCAGCTCAAGTCCCTTCCCTGGAAGGACATCCCGCTGCAGGGGCGGACCCACGGCGTCGGCCACGGCCGCTCGGAGATCCGCCGGATCAAGGTCTGCACCGTGAACAACCCGCTGTTCCCCGGAGCTCAGCAGGCCATCCAGATCAAGAGGCGGCGCACCGACCGCAAGACCACGGTCAAGACCGTCTACGCAGTCACCAGTCTCTCGGCCGAGCAGGCCTCGCCCGCCCGGCTCGCGCAACTGGTCAAGGAACACTGGCAGGTCGAGGCCCTGCACCACGTCCGCGACACCACCTTCGCCGAGGACGCCTCCCAGTTGCGGACCCGCAACGCACCCCGCGCCATGGCCACCTGCCGCAACCTCGCCATCGGTGCCCTGAAACTCGCCGGGGCCGTCAGCGTCGCCGCCGGCCTCCGGCGCAACGCCCGCGACCCCCGCCGCCCACTTGCACTCCTCGGCCTCGGATGATCACAAACCGGACGTCATCTGACCTACGCTGAAGTCCTGGGCCGGTGTGGTGGTGTCGATTGCACGCCGCTTCTTCGGCGTGTTACCGTCGTTCCGATCGTGATCTAGCAGCAGGAGGTGAGCACCATGACCGCAGTGTCCGTAATTGGGTGCTCCCCTGCAGCCCACGATCGCGCGGCTTAGGTAGTCGCCACCGGGAGTGCTCGCCAGGCAATTCGCGAAAGGCGACTCCCATGCACATTGATTCTTTCTCAAGCGTGCCCCCCACTTCGACGATCGACGCCACCGTGCGGGTGCGCGCCGCTGGTGAGCGGGCGGTAGTCCTCGGTGGTGGCGGGGCGGCAGGCAATGCGTGGTTGATCGGCGTGATCGCCGGTCTGTTCGAGGCCGGGTTGGATGTGACCCAGGCTGATCTGATCATCGGGACTTCGGCCGGATCGACGGCCGCCGCCCAGGTGACGGCTGTGTCTCCGACCGAGCTACTCTGCGCCGTCCTGGCCACTGCGCCCCAGCACCGGCCCGGTCCGGCCGGATCCGGCGGTGGGCGTCCTCCGATCGGGCCGGCCGCAGGCCACATGGAGCGGACAGCCGCCATCATCGGCGCCGCCGAGGATGCGGCCGACATGCGCCGCCGGATGGGTGCGGCGGCGCTCGAAGCGGATGCGGCGTCGGACGGCTCCGCGCAGGCCCGGTGGCGGGCCACCGTCGCGGGTCGGCTGCCCAGCCAGGACTGGCCGGAGCGAACGGTGGGGATCGTGGCTGTCGACGCCCACACCGGTGAGCCGGTCCTGTTCGACCGCCACAGTGGCGTCGACCTGGCGGACGCCGTCGCCGCCAGCTGTGCCAACGGCTTCGGTGTCCCTCCCTACGCCATCGGCGACAACCGGTACATCGACGGCGGCTACCGGCGCAACGAGAACGCTGATCTCGCGGCCGGATACGGGCGGGTGCTGGTGCTGTCGCCCCTGGGCGGCAGGACACGGCACCCGCTGGAGTGGGGCATGCAGCTCGACGCGCAGGCGGAGGAACTGCGCGCAGGCGGCAGCAGGGTTGAATGCATCCTGCCGGACGACGAGTCCCGCAACGTCTACTTCGGCACCAACCTGATGGATCTGTCGACCCGTCAGCCCGCCGCTCGGGCCGGTTATAACCAGGGCCTGCCCCTGGCCCGTCAACTCGCCGAGTTCTGGGGCTGACGCACGCCGAGACGGCGTTGCCGGGACGGAAGTCCCGGCCACGCCCCGGTGTGTGCGGGGCGGTCCGGGGGTGGGCGGGGCCGCGGCCGCGCTGACG